>NZ_JAMYPX010000001.1:82500-662587 GCF_040320585.1 Mesorhizobium sp. M0663 | reverse complement strand
GGGCCGCCGACGGGCTCACCGCCACGGGAAGGGCCGCCTTCTCTGCCTTGGCGCCCCACCCGCAACGGGCCCCCGCTGCACCGGGGCGCCGTTTCTTGCGGACCGTCTTCGTGGGAGGCGAAACGGCAGGTCCGCCGCATGCTTGCCGCCGGTGCCTGGCGGCGGAGGAAGGTTCGGACGCGGTAGCTGCCTGAGCCCGGGTCGTCCGAGTGATGCCCCCATCCCCCGGACGAGCCACACCGCGTCCTGTGCTCTGCTTAATCGATTTGGCGCGCCCGCGGCATGTTACCCGAGGTTACATGTCACTGTTACGCGACCGCTCCGGCCGATTTTCTGGCGATGTGTTGGTTTCGGGCAACAAAAAAGCCGGATCAATGAAGACCCGGCTGAGTTTGATTGGAAGTGCCTGTTAAGGCTAACCTCCAGAGGGGAACACTCGAGAGCGCTAATGGGAGGAGAACGCGCTCAGGAGATGGTCTATATATGTGCTCTTCATGCCCAAGAAACAAGCATCTATTTTGCAACACTCACATGCAAAAAGGCGCCGGCTGTGGTCTAATCCGTCCCGAAGCGCAATAGGACCAGTTGAATCGCTGAAATACAGCCTACGGCAAGGCAAAAATCGATCCGCGGCCGCGAATCAGCAGCGATTCCTGCTCGGAAAGTCGAAAAACGCAGGATGACGTGGAATCGTGCAGCACGCGTTTGTTTTTTCGGCAGCCAGACCTTGCTGGTGCATGCCGCCCAAAAGCCCGCCATCGAGCTTGACCTGAGGGTGCAGCGGTTTGGGTTACATGCCGGACAAGACCTGAAGCGCGTTGCAGGAGACCGTTCAAGGCCGCGCCCGTAAGGAGAGCTATATGCGAGCCACTTCGGCGATCGCCGGCAGCGTCATCTTCCTTGCTGTAGCGCCCGGCGTGGTCGCCGGGCTGTTGCCTTGGCTGCTGACCGATCGCTATCGCCTGCCCTGGTCGAGACTGCCCGGTTTCGTTCCTGTGGGCTGGCTGCTGGTTGTCGCCGGCACAGCCATACTGCTGCACGCCTTTGCCCGGTTTGCCCTAGAGGGCCTGGGTACCCCCGCCCCGGTCGCGCCGACCGAAAGGCTGGTCGTCGGCGGCATCTACCGCCATGTGCGCAATCCGATGTACGTCGCCGTGCTGTCGATCGTCCTCGGCCAGGCACTGCTGTTTTCGAGCTGGACGGTCGCCGCCTATCTAGTCATCGCCGCGGCCGCCATGATCTCCTTCGTGAGACTATATGAGGAACCGACGCTTGCCCGCCGCTACGGCGACGAATACGAGGCCTACCGCCGTGCCGTACCAGGCTGGCTGCCCCGCCTGACACCTTGGCGCGGCTGAAGCAGGCTCCAACGCTACGTCACCACGGCAGCGGGCCGTCCTCGTTCGAGAACGTGCCCGTCGGACCGCTCGCGTCGAGAAGCGCGAGGCGCACGGGCTCCCGCGCGGCCTGTTCGACGGTGCGCGGACCTTCGAAGTTGTTCAGCTCCGTCGCGGTGTAGCCCGGGCACGCAGCGTTGACCTTGATGCCGGTCTCCTCGAGCTCGATGGCGAAGGCGAGCGTCATCGCGTTGACGGCCGTCTTCGACGGGTTGTAAACGGCGCCAAACGAAGTGCGGTACGGAAAGGCCGGATCCGCGTTCAATGTCAGCGAGCCGGCGCCGCTCGATACGTTGACGATACGCGCCGCCGGCGCCTCACGAAGGAGCCGCAGCATCGCTTGCGTGACGGCGACGATGCCAAACACGTTCGTCTCGAACACCGCGCGTACGTCGTCGAGAGAGGCAACACTCGGGCGGCCCGAGTTGATGATCTCCTCGAACAACGTGCCGGGCTTTCCCGCGTGGGAGATGCCGGCATTGTTCACCAGCACATCGAGGCGGCCGATTTCGATGCGGATGCGCTCTGCCGCGGCGGCGATCGAGGCCTGGTCGGTGACGTCGAGCTGCAGGGCGTGGGCATCCTCTCCGATGCTCTTTGCGGCTGCCTCGGCATGCTCGAGCCTGCGCGATCCTACGAGCACGGTAAGGCCGTTCGCCGCGAGGTCCTTGGCGATCTGAAGACCGATGCCCTTGTTGGCCCCGGTGACCAGGGCGACGGGTTTGTCCTGCATGGTAATCTCCTTTTGTGCACCGATGTGTGGCCAACACCGCCTTGCCGTGCTAGATACAAGTCAAACGGAACCACGTTCCACATATATCCGGAACAAGGTTCCGTTTGCAAGAGGTAATTTGATGGGCGAAAAAACGCCGAACGGCAAAACGGATCAAGGCGATAGTCTGGAACCCCGCGACCGCGCGGATCGGCACGTGCGCGCCGACGCACGGCGCAACATCGACGCGTTGCTCCGGGCGGCCATGGCGGTGTTCGCGACCTCCGGCGTGGAGGCTCCGGTGCGAGAGATCGCGGAAAAGGCTGGCGTCGGCGTCGGCACCGTCTACCGCCACTTTCCACAGCGCTCGGACTTGATCGTGGCCGTCTTCCGCAACGAGGTTGACGCCTGTGCGGACGCCGCGCCGATCCTGGCCGGAAAGCATGAGCCCGGTGAAGCGCTGGCCCTGTGGATGCAGCGCTATGTGGATTTCATCACGGCAAAACGCGGCCTCGCGGCAGCCTTGTACTCAGGCAATCCGGCCTTCGACACTTTGCCTGCCTATTTCAACCAACGGCTCCGGCCCGCGCTCCAAACATTGCTGGAGGCAGCGGCCGCGGCCGGCGAGGTGCGCGCCGATATCGAGCCGGGCGATCTGTTGGGGGCGGCCGCCAGCCTTGCCATGCCGGCACATGGCGGCGGCCCTGCCCAGGCGCGGCGCATGGTTGCCCTGCTGGTCGACGGTTTGCGCTACGGCGCCAGCACGCTGGCGGATACG
The DNA here is from genome assembly GCF_040320585.1 of Mesorhizobium sp. M0663. NCBI lineage: Bacteria > Pseudomonadati > Pseudomonadota > Alphaproteobacteria > Hyphomicrobiales > Phyllobacteriaceae > Mesorhizobium > Mesorhizobium sp. M0663. The sequence goes on along the minus strand of NZ_JAMYPX010000001.1, from coordinate 659,700 downwards.
CGTTCCTAAAGCGCGTTGCGTTCGACCGACCTGATGCGACGCGCTTTAGGTTCTTGTTTGATGCATGTCGTTATCGCAAAACCGCTGCACACTTTTGCGCGACATGCATTAAATCAGAACGACCAGCTGCGCGCCTTGGCGATGATGAAATCGCGGAAGACATGCAGCTTCGCCTGGTTCTTCATCGCGTCGGGATAGGCGAAATAGGTATCGAAGGACGGCACTTCGGTCTCGGGCAGCAACTGCACTAGCCCGGAATCCTTGCTGACCACGTAATCCGGCAGCATGGCGATGCCGGCGCCGCCCTGCACCGCCCGCTTGATCGACAATATGTCGTTGATCTGCAGCGTCGGCACCCTTTGCCCGCCTTCGAAATCGCCGACCGTTTCCAGCCAGTTCAGTTCCGACAGATGCGCCGGCACCGGCACGCCGAAGGTGACGATACGATGGGCCTTCAGCTCGGCAATCGAATTCGGCTTGCCGTATTTGTTCACATAGGAGGGCGCCGCGTAGAGATGGAAATGCACGGTGAACAGGCGGCGCTGGATGAGGTCGGGCTGCTGCGGCTGGCGCAGCCGGATGGCGCAGTCGGCCTGGCGCATGGTGAGGTCGAGCTCCTCATTGGCCAGGATGAGCTGCAGGCTGACCTCGGGATAGAGCTCGATGAACTCCTGCACGCGCTCGGTCAGCCAGCCTGCGCCGAGGCCGACCGTCGTCGTCACCCTGAGCACGCCGGAGGGCCGGTCCTTGGTTTCGGTCAGTCGCGATTTGATGGTTTCGAGCTTCATCAGCACGTCGTGTGCCGTGCGGAACAGCATCTCGCCCTGCTCGGTCAGCACCAGGCCGCGGGCATGGCGATTGAACAGCGGCACGCCGACGTCATGCTCGAGCGCGCTGACCTGCCGCGAGATCGCCGATTGCGACAAATGCAGTGTTTCCGCGGCATGGGTGAACGACCCCGCTTCCGCTGCGGCGTGAAACACGCGTAGCTTGTCCCAATCCAACGCCATGATTTCCCCTCGTCCTGTTTTCTGGCGTCCGCCTGTTTTGGCGTCTGAATGAAAAATCAGGCTTTTGCGCGGCTTTTCTCAGCCGCTTGTTCAACATTCACTCCGCCGCTTCGCGGTGAACCTCGATCCCCGCCAGATATTTTTCCGCCTCGAGCGCGGCCATGCAGCCGAGCCCGGCCGCCGTCACCGCCTGGCGGTAGATATCGTCGGTCACGTCGCCGGCGGCGAACACGCCCGGCATATCGGTGCGGGTCGAATCCGGCGCCGTCCACAGATAGCCGTTCGGCTTCTGCTTCAGCTTGCCGGCAAACAGCTCGACCGCCGGCGCGTGGCCGATCGCCACGAACACGCCGTCGACCACCAGATGCATCTCCTGCCCGGTCACCACGTTGCGCAGCTTCAGCCCTTCGACCGATGGCGGCAGCGGCGCCTTGCCGGGCCTGCCGGTGATCTCGTCGACCACCGCGTCCCAGATGACGCGGATATTATCTTTCCGCAGCAGCCGCTCGCGCAGGATGCGCTCGGCGCGGAAATCGCTGCGCCTGTGGATGACGGTGACGCTCTTGGCCAGGTTGGAGAGATAGAGCGCTTCCTCCACCGCCGAATTGCCGCCGCCGATCACCGCGACATCCTTGCCGCGATAGAAGAAGCCGTCGCAGGTGGCGCAGGCCGAAACGCCAAATCCCATGAAGGTCCGTTCGCTCGGGATGCCCAGCCATTTCGCCTGCGCGCCGGTGGCGATGATCAGCGCGTCGGCGGTATAGATCGTGCCGGAATCGCCCTTGGCGCGGAACGGCCGCACGTTGAGGTCGACTTCGGTGATGATGTCGTTGACGATGTCGGTGCCGACATGCTCGGCCTGCCTGAGCATCTCGCTCATCAGCCATGGACCCTGGATCGGTTCGGCGAAGCCCGGATAGTTTTCGACATCGGTGGTGATCATCAGTTGCCCGCCCTGCTGCAGGCCGGCGACCAGCATCGGCTTGAGCATGGCGCGGGCGGCATAGATCGCCGCCGTATAGCCGGCGGGGCCGGAGCCGATGATGAGAACAGGCGCATGCTTGGTGATCATGAAAAACCTCTGCGGGGAGCAGCCATGGATTGTGGCATGAACTCTCGTCGATTGTTGCGCGTAATGTAAGTGTTGCCTGCGACGCGAGCAAGGCAAGTTGCCGTTCGTCCCCGGAAAGCTTCGGCGCCGGCGACGGCGACAAGCAACCCGCAGCAAGATGATGCAAAAATCCTCGATCCAGCGGATGGAATAGACAGCAAAGTCGTTTAATTACAAAGTCGCGAAAGATTCTTTCGCGTCATCACGGAAGCCACCATGCCGATCAAGGCCGATCTCGATGCCATCGACTGGAAGATCCTGCGCGAGCTTCAGCAGGACGGACGCATGACCAATGTCGAACTGTCGAGCCGCGTCGGCATTTCTGCGCCGCCGTGCCTGCGCCGCGTCAGGCGGCTGGAAGAGGCCGGCATCATCCGCGGCTACCGCGCTTTGCTCAACGCTCCGGCGCTCGGCCTCGACGTCGTCGCCTTCTGTCTGATCGGCCTGCATCACCAGGCCGACGCCGAACTCAAGACCTTTGCCGAGCGCACCCGCGGCTGGCCGATCGTGCGCGACGCCTGGATGGTGTCGGGCGAGTCCGATTTCCTGCTACATTGCGTGGCGAGCGATCTCGGCACCTTCCAGACCTTCGTCATCGAGGAACTGGCCTCGGCCCCCAATGTCGATACGGTGCGAACCGCGCTGACCATCCGCCGGGTCAAAGACGAAGGGCTGGTGGCGTTTTCGGCTTAAGAGAGCAGGCAAAGCGGCTGCGAAACAAAAACCCGGAAACAAAAAACCCGCCTCGGCGGGCGGGATCGTCGGTGGAAATCATCACCATACCCAAATTAGTAGCATAGCTGCCGGCACAAAGCAAGAACAAAATGTGGCTATGCGTCAAATAATAATCGCTACAGGCTAGGGCTGCCACTCACCTTACCCTCTCCCCGTGAAGGACGGGGAGAGGGGTCGCCAGCGTTGCGGCTAGTCCCTTCTCCCCGTTGACAATTGACGGCCTCTACCCGGCCTGGCGCAATCACCCTGCGTCGCAGAGGCGCGTTTCGACCATTTCGCACAAATGGTGGTAGAGGCACAAATGCCCCTGCTGGATGATCGGCGTCGAGGTCGAGGGTACGTTGAGCAGGATGTCGGAGAGCGGCTTCAGCTTGCCGCCGGTGTCGCCGGTCAGGCTGACCACCGTCATGCCCATCATGCGCGCCTGTTGGGCGGCGGCGAGGATGCTTGGCGAATTGCCGCTGGTCGAGATGGCGAGCAGCACGGCGCCCGCCGAACCATGCGCCTCGACCTGGCGCGCAAACACCGTGTCGAAGCCGTAATCATTGCCCCAGGCGGTCAGCACCGCCGCGTTGGCCGGCAGCGCGATGACGTTGTAGGCCTTGCGCTCCCTGAGGAAGCGGCCGACCAGCTCGCCGGCGATATGGATGGCGTCGCTGGCCGAACCGCCATTGCCTGCTATCAGCAGCGCCTTGCCCTGCGAAAGCGCGGCGACGACGGCGCTGACCGCCCGCTCCATCTCGCTGGTCAGGTCGCGCTCGACCATCGCCGAAATCGCGGCCGCCGAGCGGGCCAGGTAATCGTTCAGTTCGGACATGAAACCCTCAGTTCCCGGCGCGCAACCTGCCGATAGTGCCGGTCGTGCTCTTGCCGGCGACGAGGTCGACCAGCACGACGCGCCCGCCGGCCTTCTGCACGACATCGGCGCCAACCACCTGATCGACCGTATAGTCGGCACCCTTGACCAGTATGTCGGGGCTCAGCGCCTCGATCAGCGAAAGCGGCGTATCCTCCTCGAAGATGACGACGGCGTCGACCGAGGCAAGTGCTGCCAGCACGCAGGCCCGGTCATGCTGGTCGTTGACCGGGCGCCCCGGCCCTTTCAGCCGGCGCACCGAGGCATCGCTGTTGAGGCCGAGCACCAGCCGATCGCACTGGCTGCGGGCCGCATGCAACAGGCTGACATGGCCGGCATGCAGGATATCGAAACAGCCATTGGTGAAGCCGACGCTCAAGCCCTCGTCTTTCCAGCCCGCCACCAGCCGCGCGGCGGCGGCGGCATCGAGGATCGCATCCAAGTGGGCGACCGGACCATGCGAGCGAAACAGCGCACCGGTGAGTTCCTCGATCGTCAGCCGCGCCGTGCCGCGCTTGCCGACGACAACGCCGCCGGCGGCGTTGGCGATCGATCCGGCCATGACGCGGTCGGCGCCTGCTGCAAGTCCCAGTGCAAACGTCGCGATCACCGTGTCGCCGGCGCCCGAAACGTCGAACACTTCGCGCGCCTGCGTGGCGATATGGCGGGCGTCGTCCGCACCGATGACGCTCATGCCCTTTTCGCTGCGCGTCGCGACGACGAAATCGAAACCGTGCGCCGAAATCAGCTGGCGCGCCGCCGCCTCGATTTCGTCGTCGGCAAACACTGCGCGGCCGACCGCCTCGCCGAGTTCCTTGCGGTTGGGCGTGATTGCCGTCGCGCCGGCATAACGCGCATAGTCGCGGCCCTTCGGGTCGACCAGCACCGGCTTGCCCGCTTCCCGACAGATCGAGATCAGCTCGCCGGCGGCGCCGTCGAGCAGCACGCCCTTGCCATAGTCGGACAGGATGACGATGTCGGCGCGCGCCAGCGCTTCGCGAAAATGCCCGACCAATGTCGCGCGCTCGGCATCGCCCAGCGGCTTGATTTCCTCTTCGTCGAAACGCAGCACCTGCTGGTTGAGCGCGCTGAATCGGCTTTTGGACGACGTCATGCGATCGGCATCCTGCGCCAGCCCGCCGGTGTCGACGCCAAATTCGCCGAGCATGCGCATGAGGTTCTTGCCGGCCTTGTCAGCGCCGATCACCGAGACCGGTATGACGGCAGCGCCGAGCGAAACGATGTTGGCGACGACATTACCGGCGCCGCCCATCGCCAGCGTTTCGCCGCGCCCGTGCAGCACGGGGATCGGCGCTTCCGGCGAAATGCGCTCGATCACGCCGTTGACGAAACGGTCGAGGATGAAATCGCCGACCACCAGCACAGTGGCGCTGCCGAAGCGCGAGATGGCGCGGTGAAGGGGTTCGGGAGAGGGCAGCTTGATCATGTCAACGCGTGGGAGGGCCGATTTTCGGTGACGGGAAATTCGATGGGCAGGGCCGGCCGTTCATGGCGATGCCGATATACCGCAATTTCAGCCGACGCAACGGCAGGCCTTCGACCGATCGCCGCGGCGAGACAGTGCGTCAGCTTTTCTGCAACGCGACATGCACGCCCAGTCCGACAAGCACCGCACCGCCGGCGCGCCGCATCAGGCGCTGCGCCCGGCTCGACTGCCGCAGCCTGGCGATCACCGCGCCGGCCAGTATCACGCAAACAATGTCGGCCGACGAGAACATCAAATTGACGATCGTTCCAAGCACGACGAACTGCAGCCAGACCGGAAACGCTGCCGAGGCATCGATGAATTGCGGCAGGAACGCCATGAAGAAAATCGCCGTTTTCGGGTTGAGCACCTCGACGGCAACGCTCTCCAAAAACGCGCGGCGGGCGGATTTCGGCTGAATTCCCGGCAAGACAACGTCGCCTTGCGCCTTGGCGCGAAACAAAGAAACACCGAGCCAGACCAGATACAGCGCACCGACCAGCTTGACCGCCATGTAAAGCACCGGCACGGCATGGAAAAGCACCGACAGGCCGACAGCGGCGGCGAAGACATGAACGTAGCCGCCGAGATGGATGCCGAGCGCCGCCATCAGCCCGGACCAGCGGCCGCGCGCCATGGTTTGCGCGGCGGCATAGAGCATGGCGGGACCGGGGATATAGGCGAAGATCGCCGTGGTGGCGAAAAAGGCGACAAGCAGTTCGGTTGACGGCATTCTTTGTCCCTGACGATCTCACCGGGTAGCGAATCGACTGAAGCGGCAACTTTGCGGCCTCACTGTGGCGCAGGGCAATCGCCCCCTTGCCCTTCTTGCAGGCGTCGGCGCCGCCCCTCATCCGCCTGCCGGCACCTTCTCCCCGTGTAGTGACGGGGAGAAGGGGGGCTTGCCCGCGATCTCAGCGCTCGTCTGTAATGTTGGCGATCGGCGAAACCGTCGACGAGAGCGCCCCTCTCCCCGTCACTATACGGGGAGAGGATGCCGGCAGGCAGGTGAGGGGCGGCGCCGACTAGATAATCGATGTCTCCGCCAGAAGTTGGAACTGCATCCACCCGAAGCAATTGCTCTCTGCTGCTTTATCGACAGCCCTATCGACCTCCCCTATAAGGGCCGGAATCGACAAGCGAGACCAGAGGCTTTCATGATCATCGTCACGGGCGGCGCCGGCATGATCGGTTCCAACATCGTCGCCGCGCTCAACGCCGAGGGTTTCAGCGACATCCTCGTCGTCGACGACCTCACCGACGGCCACAAGATCGCCAACCTCGCCGATCTCGAGATCGCCGATTATCTCGACAAGGACGATTTTCTGGCGCGGATGGAGGCCGGCGACCTCGGCCGCATCGAGGCCGTCTTCCACCAGGGCGCCTGCTCGACCACCACCGAATGGAACGGCAAGTTCATGATGGAGGTCAACTACGCCTATTCGAAGCGCCTGCTGCACGCCTGCCTGGCCCTGCGCTTGCCCTTCCTCTATGCCTCGTCCGCTTCCGTCTATGGCAGCGGCGCCGAGTTCCGCGAGGAGCCGCAATACGAGCGCCCACTGAACGTCTATGCCTATTCGAAAAAACTGTTCGACGACTATGTCCGCCGCACTGTCTTCGATACCGACCACTCGCCGGTGGCGGGCCTGCGTTATTTCAACGTCTACGGACCGCGCGAGGCGCATAAGGGCGCCATGGCCTCGGTCGCCTTCCATCTGTTCAACCAGGTCGAGCAAGGCCAGAACCCGAAGCTGTTCGGCGCCTATGGTGGTTTCGGGCCCGGCGAGCAGAGCCGCGACTTCATCCATGTCGGCGATGTCGCCGACGTCAATCTGTGGCTGTGGAAACGCGGCTCGAGCGGCATCTTCAACTGCGGCACAGGCAAGGCTCAGCCGTTCCGCGCCATTGCCGAAACGGTGATCGATACGCTCGGCCAAGGCCAGATCGAGTTCATCGAGTTTCCCGACCACCTCAAGGGCAGCTACCAGAGCTTTACGCAAGCTGATATGTCCCGCTTGCGCGCAGCCGGTTACAATGGCCAGTTCCGCACAGTGGAAACCGGCGTCAGAGACTATGTCGAATGGCTGAAAGCCCAACGATCCTCGTGATCGGCCCACGCTGGGTGGGCGACATGGTGATGGCGCAGTGCCTGTTCCAGGCGCTGAGGGAGCTTCATCCGAACGCCGCCATCGACGTGCTGGCGCCGGCCTGGGCAGCACCGCTGGTCAAGCGCATGCCCGAAATCCGCCAGCAGATCGACCTGCCGCTGCAATCCGGCGCGTTCGAATTCCGCGTCCGAAGGCGCTTCGGCCGCCTGCTGCGCGGCCGCTACGACATGGCCTTTGTCCTGCCGGGAAGCTGGAAGTCGGCGCTGATCCCGTTCTTTGCCGGCATTCCGCGCCGTGTCGGCCATCTCAAGGAAATGCGCTACGGGCTACTGACCGACATCGTGCCCTTGCCCGATCGCCTGAAACGGCGCACCGCGCAGGCCTATTTCAGCCTTGCCCGTGGTGGCGCCTTCCAGGCGCCGAAGCTCGCCGTCGATCAAGCCAGCCAGGCGGCACTGCTCAGCCGTTTCGGGCTGACAGCGGGGAAATTCGTGGCAGTCATGCCCGGCGCAGAATTCGGCCCGGCCAAGCGCTGGCCGAGCGAACACTATGCCGGCCTTGCCCGTGAGATGATGGCGAAAGGGTTTGGCGTCGCGCTGTTCGGGTCGAAGAACGACGCTGGGGTGACGGCTGAAATCGCCGCGATGGCTCCGGGCGCCGTCGATCTTGCCGGCCAGACGCGGCTCGAGGATGCCATCGACCTGATCGCGGCGGCGAGGCTCGCCGTCTCCAACGACAGCGGGCTGATGCATGTCGCCGCCGCCGTCGGCACGCCGGTAGTCGCCGTCTACGGCTCGACCTCGCCGCAGAACACGCCGCCGCTCGCCGAGCGCCGCGAACTGGTCTGGCTCGGCCTGTCCTGTTCGCCCTGCCACAAAAAAATCTGCCCGCTCGGTCATCTCAACTGCCTGAAGACGCTGGAGGTCGAACGCGTCGTGGCGGCGGCGGAGCGGCTGCTGGAAATGCCGGCCGCCGCATGAAGGTGCTGATCGTCAAGACATCGTCCATGGGCGACGTCATCCACACCTTCCCGGCGATCGAGGACGCGCGCCGCGCTCGGCCGGATATCTCCTTCGACTGGTGTGTCGAAGAGGCATTTGCCGGGATCGTGGCGCTGCATCCAGCCATCCAAACCATCCACAGCGTGGCGATCCGGCGCTGGCGCAGGAAGCTGCTCGAGCCCGGCACATGGCGGGAAGTGGTCGGCTTGCGCCGCGCCTTGCGCGCGTCCCGCTACGACCTCGTCCTCGATGCGCAAGGCTTGCTGAAATCGGCGCTGGTGGCGCGGCTGGCGGCAGCACCGATCGCCGGCTTCGATCGGTCGAGCGCTCGGGAGCCGTCGGCGACCTTGTTCTACGACCACCGGTATCCCGTGCCGCGCGGCCTGCACGCCATCGAGCGCACGAGACGCCTGTTCGGCCTGGCGCTCGGCTACGAGCCGGATTTTTCCCGGCTTGACTCCGGCATAGCGCCGCCGGCCGCAAGATCGACTTTTGTCGGCGAAAAGACCGCCTTCCTGCTGCACGGCACCAGCCGCGAGGACAAGAAATGGCCGGTCGCGGACTGGATCGAAACCGCTCGCCTGCTGGTGAACATGGGAATGACGCCAGTCACCACCTGGTCGAACGACCGGGAACAGGCGGTTGCCGAGGCGATCGCCCGCGCCATTTCACAAACCGTGGTGGTTCCCAGGTCGCCGCTAGCCGAGATCGCCGCCGTTATCGGCGGCTCGGCGCTGGTCATCGGCGCCGACACCGGCCTGACCCATCTCGCCAGCGCTTTCGGCCTGCCGACGGTGGCGATATTCCTCGCTACCGAGCCTGGCCTGACCGGCCCGCGCGGGCCGTTCTCATCGACGCTGCTGGCCAGGCCCGGCCACAGCGTCACGCCGCCGGAGGTGATGGCGGAAGCCGAAAGGCTTGTGGAGCGCCAGACGCTTGGTCAGGCCGGTGGCCGCTGATTTGCTCAATCAATTCAATCGGAAAGGTCAGCGCTGCCCCTTCCCTTCTCCCCCTGTGGGAGAAGGTGGATTGGCGCGCAGCGCCAAGACGGATGAGGGGTGTTGGACGGAGTGCGGAGGGAGCCAAGCTGGAACACCCCTCATCCGACCTCGCTTCGCGAGGCCACCTTCTCCCACAAGGGGAGAAGGCAGAGCAGCGCCAATCCCCTAGATAAATTGCACCTGGACGATCTCGTAGCCCCTGGCGCCGCCCGGTGCGTTGACCTCGATGGCATCGCCGACTTCCTTGCCGATCAGGGCGCGCGCGATCGGCGAGGAGATCGAGATGCGGCCGGACTTCACGTCGGCTTCCTGGTCGCCGACGATCTGGTAGGTCTTTTTCTCCTCGGTATCCTCGTCGACCAGCACCACGGTGGCGCCGAACTTGACCTTGTCGCCGCTGAGCTTGGTGACGTCGATCACCTCGGCCCGCGCGATCAGGTCCTCGAGTTCGTTGACCCGGCCCTCATTGAGGCTCTGTGCCTCTTTTGCCGCGTGATATTCGGCATTTTCGGAGAGGTCGCCATGCGAGCGCGCTTCGGAAATCGCCTCGATGATACGCGGCCGCTCCTGTTGCTGGCGCCAGCGCAGTTCTTCCTTCAATGACGCGAACCCCTCGCCTGTCATCGGGACCTTGTTCATAATGCCTGACCTTTCCTGCCGCCGCCCCCGCAATCGGGAGCGACCTTGTCGATGGTACAAAAAGAAAACGGTCCGGCAGCCTCGGGCTAACGGAACCGTGTCACCACAATTTCGCAAGATATAGCAATCTTCGCGGGTTTTTCACGTCCAAAAAGTCGGTTTTTGAAAAATCATCCACCGATTGCGCGGCTGACCCCACGTCAAGCGGGGGTTTCCAAGATCGTATCGTGTACCGTGATGCCAAATCTCGGTTGTGGCCAACATGTGCAGCACAGCAAAAAACCGGCTGCGATCGCTCACAGCCGGTTATGAGGAGCGTTCCGGAGGATCAGCTCCTCATGAAATGATCGATCTGCTCCGACAGCATGCCGTATTCGCGAGACCCCTTGCCCGTGCGCTTCTCGATCTCGCGGAGCTGTTCCTGGGCGCCGGCAAGATCGCCGATCTGCAGGTGCGCCTCGCCGAGATATTCGCGCACCAGCGTGTAATTCGGGTCGATGCGCAGCGCTTCCTCGTAATAGCCGAGGCCGACGGTGACGCGTCCGGAATGGCGGTGCGAATAGCCGAGATAGTTGAGGATGCGCGGATCCTGCTTGTTGGCGGCGAGGCTGAGCACGGCGATCGCCTCGTCGTAGCGTCCATCCATCGCCAGCGCGCGACCGGCATCGTAGATGCTGTCGTCGTCCAGCATGCCTTGCTTCGGCGAGACGCATTTCTTCTGTTTCTTGTCCCACGCCTCCCCCTTCTTGCACTGGGACTGGCCGCCGCCGCCGCCATTGCCGCCGCCGCCGCCACCACCACCTCCCCCGCCTTCACCAGCCGAAAACGCCGGAGCCGCAATCAGCGGCAGGGCGGCGATGGCCATGGCGTAAATCAGCAATCGTCTGCGCATCGAATTCTCCTTTGAACCTGACAATGCAACACTAACGCCGGCCCAACGCCGTTTCGTCCCGGAAAATGTCATCCTATCTCAAAACCGCGATCTCTCCCAGCAAGGCCATCTTATCCGGGAAGAGAGGGCATCGGAAATCATGCTTCACGATCAACGCCGCCGCGCAAGATAATGTGACGAGCGCTGCAAATCCGCTATCATCGGGCCGACCGAGCACGAAGCAGGGAGACGGCCGGTGCAGCAACGCGTTGAACGAGACTGGGAGCTTTCGATCGGTCCCGACACCGTGCGCCTGTTCATCCTGAAGGCGAAGGCGCTCAGCGCCGCCGTCAACGAAGACTATGCCGACGGCGCCGAGCACGAGGTAGAGCTCGACGGCAACGCGCACGACAACCACCATCATGACGGCCTTGCCGAGGAAAGCTCCGAAGATCTCACCGAAGAAGAACTGCGCGAGCTGATCGACGATCTCAATGTCGACGAAGCGGCCGAACTGATTGCGTTGGCCTGGGTCGGCCGCGGCGACTATGACGCGACGGAATGGACGGACGCGCTGTCCGCCGCCCGCGAGCGCGCCAACAAGCGCACGGCAAAATATCTGCTCGGCATGCCGCTGCTGGCGGACTGGCTCGAGGAAGGCTTGGAAGCGATCGGCGCGTGACGGCGCGGTTACCGATTGTGATCGGCCGCCCCCCTCGCTCAAGGCAACTTCCCTGCATTCTGGCCGTTGCGACGTAATGGCGGCGTTTGGCTTTTTCAGATTGGGCAGATTGCTGCTGGCCGTTGCGGCTACGCCGCTGGCGGGACCCGTTTTAGCCAAGGCACCCGACCTACCGCAAACTGCACCAGTTCCGCAGCTCAACCAGCAAGTCACTCCGCCGCCACCAACCGAGATCCCGGTCCCCGAACCGCGCCCGGAGGATGCTCCGGAGCCGCCGGCGATTGCACCGCAGCCGCCCGAAAAGCCGGCACGGGCTGAGCCGCCGGCAGGCCCACCAGGCGCGCCACCAAACCCGGCCGAGGCAGACGAGAAGGCGGAGCAAAAAATCCTTCCTGATCCTCGATCGGCCGCCATTGCCGGGAGAGAAATGCCGGCCGAGGAATTGGCCTGCCGCAGGCGGCTGAAGTCGATGGGCGTCGATTTCGAGGAGCGCAAGCCAGAGCATGATACGTCAGTCGGTTGCTCGATCCCCTACCCGATCGCGCTGAAGACGCTCGGCAAATCCATCGCCATCGGCCCGGAGCCCGAGCTGAATTGCCAGATGGCGGAAGCGGCCGCCCGCTTTGCTGCGTCCGTCATCCAGCCTGCCGCAAAGGCCGAGTTCGGCGCGGATATTAAATCGATCGGCCAGGCCTCCGCCTTTGTCTGCCGGTCGCGCAATGGCGGCGGCAAATTGTCGGAGCACGCCTTCGGCAACGCGCTCGACATCGCCAGCTTCAAGCTTTCGGACGGGAAGGAGATCGATGTCGGCCCGGCGCCGCCGGAAAAGGACGCGAAATTCCTGAACGCAGTGCGCAAGGCAGCCTGCGGACCGTTCAAGACCGTGCTTGGCCCCGGCAGCGACGCCGATCATTCGCAGCATCTCCACTTCGACCTCGAACCGCGCCGCAACGGTGGTACGTTTTGCCAGTGACCTTAGCCTATGGGGGCGCCGCAATTTGGCCGCAGGCGTGAACGGCGCCGCTGATTTTTCCTTTACCCTTGGCGATTAAACTCTGTGCCATCTGGGGACAGGATACCTGCCGATGGCCGGAACATTTCGCGCTGCGCTTGCCGCCGCGCGGCAAACAAGGCGCGCGCGTATGGCCGGCAGGCTTGCCGCCATGCTTGCCGTTGCGGGGGTCTCCGCCTGCAATACCGGCAGCGTGCTGTCGCTGCAGCCGGCCGTCGATGTCGGCAGCCAGACCGCTGCCGTCCCGCCCAATTCCGGCGCGCCCAATTCCGACCCACAAAGTTCCGGCCCGGAATATTCCGGCATGCAGCGCCTCGTCCCGTCCAACCCCTATATGACCGCCGCCTATCCGCGCATGGACAATCCGATGTCGCCGGCCGAACAGATGCCGGCCACCGAGATCGATTGCCGAAAGGAGCTGAAACGCCTCGGTGTCGTCTACACCGACGTGGCGCCGATCCATGAAGGCCAGTGCGGCATCGACTATCCTGTCAAGGTCTCGGCCATCGGCAGCGTCGAGATGAAGCCGGCCGCGACGCTGACCTGCGACATGGCCGCCACCTTTGCCGGCTGGACCAGGAACGAACTCGTCCCGTCGGCCCGTTGGCGCTATTTCTCGGGCGTCAAGACCATCCACCAGGGCTCGAGCTATTCCTGCCGCAGGATCGCCGGCGAAGGTGTTTTGTCCGAACACGGCAAGGGCAATGCGCTCGACGTGATGAGCATCGAGCTCAACAATGGCGACGACATCGACGTCCGCAAGCCCGGCCTGTTCGCCTTCCGCACCCGCGGCTTCCTCAACAATGTGCGCGCCGACGGCTGCCAGTATTTCACCACCGTGCTCGGCCCCGGCTACAATTACGATCACCGCAATCATTTCCATTTCGACATCAAGAACCGCAAGAACGCCTATCGCGCCTGCCGCTGATTGCGGCCCCTGCCCAAGACTTGCTGCGCCGGTTAAGATGTTGCGCAGACGCTTGGGTGGTGCCTCTTGAGCCAACGGAGCCTTCGACGACGTGCAACGACCTGGTTGGTGGCATGCTGTGCCGCTTATCTTTCGCTCGCCTATTTCGCCGCGCCTGAGTTCTGGACGTTGCGGGACCGCAATTTTCGCAATCAGCAATTCGAGATGATGACGCACACGCCGCAAGGCATTCCGGGCGATCCGATCAATGTCGGCCTTGTCGGCACCAAGAAGGAGCTTGTCCATGCTTTTGCCGTCGCCGGCTGGGATACGGCAGACGCCATCACGCTGAAGACTGCCATCGAGATCGGCGAAAGCGTGCTGTTTAACCGCCCCTATCCCGACGCGCCGGTCAGCCGGCTTTTGTTCGAAGGCCGCGTCCAGGACCTCGCCTTCGAAAAACCGGTCGGCGACAGTGCCGACCGGCGCCATCACGTCCGCTTCTGGCAGACCGATGCGACCGGAGACGACGGCCGGCCGCTTTGGCTTGGCTCGGCAAGCTTTGACCGCGGCGTCGGCCTCAGCCATGACACCGGCGCGATCACTCATCATATCGGCGCCAACATCGACGCCGAGCGCGATGGGCTGATGCGCGACCTCTCCGCCGCCGGCATGCTGATCTCGACCAGCGAGATACCAGGCGTCGGCGCCACGAAGACCGGGCGCAACGGCGAAGGCGATCCCTATTTCACCGACGGCAAGGCCATCATCGGCGTCCTGCTGCAACTGCCGTAGGCGCGCGATCAGCCTTCCCGTCTGACCCATTTCCGACCGGCTCAGGGCACGGTGATCACGATCTTGCCGAACGGTCCCGTCTCCAGACGCTCAAATGCCTGCGGCACCTCGTCGAAGCCAAACACCTTGTCGATTACCGGCTTGATGGCAAGCGTCTCGATCGCCTGGTTCATCCGTTCGAAAGCACGACGGTGACCGATCGATATGCCCTGGACGACGATCCGGTTGCGCATGAACGGCAAGATCGGAAAATTGAGCTCCATGCTGCCCAGCAAGCCGATAACCGACAGCCGGCCGTCGGCGCCCAGCGCATTGAGCGAGCGCCGCGCATTGTCGCCGCCGACCATTTCCAGCACATGGCTGACGCCGGCGCCGTTTGTCAGCTCGCGCGCGGCCTCGTCCCACGCCGGCCGGCTGCGATAGTTTATCCCTTGCCAGGCGCCGAGCGCCTTCGCCCGTTCGAGCTTCTCGTCGCTGCTCGAGGTGACGATGGCGCGCAGGCCGAAGGCGGCGGCGAACTGCAGCGCAAACAGCGACACACCGCCAGTGCCCTGGATGAGAACGGTCTCGCCCGGGATTGGCTTTGCCGCCTCGACCAGCGCGAACCACGCCGTGAGTGCCGCAATCGGCAGCGTCGATGCCTCGACATCGCTGAGCGATAGCGGCGCCGCCACGGCGGCATCCTCGTGAAAAAGCACATGCTCGGACAAAGTGCCGGGCAGCGACGATCCCAACGTGTGCTTGTGCAGCACCGGCGGGGCGTCGCCGTCCGGCCAGTCGGCGATCACCTGGCCGAGCACACGCTGCCCGATGCCGAAGCGGCTGACTTTGCTGCCGATGGCCACCACCTCGCCCACCGCGTCCGATGTCGGCACGAACGGAAAGCTGAGGTCCGGTATCAGCACGCCATCGACGATCATCCTGTCCTTGTAATTCAGCGATACCGCTGTGACGCGTACCAGAAGATCATGCGGCCCGGGTTGGGGCAGCTTTCCATCAGCCGGCTTCAACCTGGACAGGCCGAAACCGTTCATCTGCCAGGATCTGTTTTCGGTGCTCATTTGGTTCGCGCTCCGTGGTTGATGATTGCGCGAGACATTTACGCCGTTTCACTATGGAGAAAAGTGCTTCCATGTGGCATGTTCTGCAACAGATTAAGGAGCAAAACTCTACAATAGGAGCGCTTCATTGGAATCGGCCAATTTGCAAGGCATCGTCGCATTCGTTCACGCGGTGGAGGCCGGCAGCTTCACCGGCGCTGGCGCACGGCTGCATGTCACCAAATCGGCGGTCGGCAAGTCGATCGCGCAGCTGGAACAGCGATTGGGCGTCCGCCTGCTCAACCGCACCACCCGCAGCCTCAGCCCGACCAGCGAGGGCCTGAGCTATTACGAAGCCTGCGTCAGGGCACTGGCCGAGATCGAAGCCGCCCGGTCGCTGTTGGCATCGCGCAAGCAGGTGCCTTCCGGGCGGCTGCGCGTCGACCTGCCTTTGGCCTTCGGCCGGCGGTGCGTCGCCCCGCTGCTGTTCGACATTTCCAAAAAATTCCCGGACCTGACGATGGAAATCTCGTTCAACGACCGGCGCGTCGACCTGATCGAGGAAGGCATCGACCTGGCGGTGCGTATGGGCGACCTCGACGACAGCTTGTCGATCGCCGCGCGCCGCATCTATGCCCAACGTTCGGCCATCTGCGCCGCCCCCGCCTATCTCGACGCCCATGGCAGGCCGCTATCGATCGAGGACCTGGCCAGGCACAGCCTCATCGGCTACGGCCGCGACGGCACGGTCCATCCCTGGACAGTCAGGCATGTCGACGGCCGTCTCGAAAAATTCGCGCCCAAGGCGCGGCTGGTGCTCGGCCACGGCGAACCGATGCTCGATGCGGTACTGGCCGGCTGCGGCATCGTCTATCTGCCGACATGGCTGACGGCCGACAGCATCAGGCGCGGCGAGCTCGAAATGGTTCTGTCGGACTGTCTTGTCGAAAACACCGTGGTGCATGCCATCTGGCCGGTAACACGCAATCTCGCGCCAAAGGTGCGCGTCGTCGTCGACGCCCTGATCGAGCATTTTTCCGCGCCGCCCTGGGATGCGGCATGGGTGCCGCCTGATTGCCCGGCTCGCTAAATTTAAAAAGCGCGACCGTCCTATTTTCGAAAACCGCGCGGCAATGCTATGGACCCGGCATGCTTTATGCTGAAATTGCCATCGTGGTCGTCCTCATCTGCGTGAACGGCCTTCTGTCGATGTCCGAACTCGCCATCGTCTCGTCGCGGCCGGCGCGCCTCAAGACGATGATCGACCGCAACGTCAAGGGCGCCGGCCGGGCCCTGGCGCTCGGCGCCAATCCGGGAAAATTCCTGTCCTCGGTGCAGATCGGCATCACTTTGGTCGGCGTCTTGTCCGGTGCCTTTTCCGGCGCCACGCTCGGCGAGCGGCTGGCCACCTCCCTGGCGTCGGCCGGCATCCGCGAAAGCCTCGCCGATCCGCTCGGCGTCGGCATCGTCGTCGCCCTCATCACCTATGGCTCGCTGATCATCGGCGAACTGGTGCCCAAGCAGATCGCATTGCGCGACCCCGAACGGGTAGCCGTCAGGGTCGCCCCGGCAATGACCATCCTCGCCAGCGTCTCGGCGCCGCTGGTCTTCCTGCTCGATTTTTCCGGCCGCGCCCTCCTGTGGCTGCTTGGCCAGCGCGGTCAGAGCGAGGATAAGGTCACCGACGAGGAGATCAAGATGCTGGTCGCCGAAGCCGAGCACCACGGCACCATCGAATCCGACGAACGGCGGATGATCGCCGGCGTCATGCGGCTCGGCGACCGTGCCGTGCGCGCGGTGATGACGCCGCGCACCGAGGTCGACTGGATCAATCTGCAATCCGACGAGGCGGCCATCAGGAAGCTGCTGATGGACACCCAGCATTCGCGCCTGCCGGCCGGCGACGGCGGCGTCGACGCCATGATCGGCGTCGTCCAGACCCGCGACGTGCTGGCCGCAATGCTCGGCGGCCGCGCTCTCGACCCGCGCCGGCACGTGCGCGCCGCGCCGATCGTGCATGACCAGGCCGACGCGCTGGACGTGCTTGCGACGCTGAAGGAATCCGACGTGCCGATGGCGCTGGTGCATGACGAATACGGCCATTTCGAAGGCATCGTCACCCCGGCCGACATTCTGGAAGCGATCACCGGCGTCTTCCGTTCGGATCTCGACGCCGGCGACGAGGAAAACGCCGTCAAGCGCGAGGACGGCTCATGGCTGCTCGCCGGCTACATGCAGGCCGACGAGATGGCAGAGGTCCTCGGCATCGACCTGCCTGAGAGCCGCGATTACGAAACCGTCGCCGGCTATGTGCTGTCGCATTTGCACCATCTGCCGGCGACCGGCGAATGTGTCGACGCGCAAGGCTGGCGCTTCGAGGTCGTCGACCTCGACGGCCGCCGCATCGACAAGCTCATCGCCACCCGCCTGCCCGGCCGCCACCGCGAGGTCGTGCGGTAACGATCGACGCGACTTATGGGCTATATGCTCGCGGCGACGCCGCTCGCACAGTCAAAGTTGATTGGGAATACCGCCTATGGTCGACCACCTTTTCGCCGACCCATATCTCGCTGCCGTCTACGACGCCTGGCACCCGAGATCTGCGCGCGACGACTATGATTTCTACCTGCCCCGCATTCTAACAGCAGACGCGGTGCTTGATGTCGGATGTGGAACGGGCACCCTCCTTCACGAGGCACGCCTGGCCGGACATTCAGGGCGGCTCTGCGGCATCGACCCAGCACCCGGCGTGTTGAATCGCGCACGAACGCGCGCGGATATCGAATGGGTTCTCGGCGATCTCCAATCGGCCGGCTGGACAGCCGAGTTTGATCTCATTGTGATGACGGGGCACGCATTCCAGGCCCTTGTCAGCGACGAAGACCTGAGGGATTTCATGGCGGCTGTCCGACACGCCCTTGTGCCAGGCGGATGCTTCGCGTTCGAAACGCGGAACCCTTCGGTGCGGGCGTGGGAGCACTGGACACCCGAAAATGCGGTCGTCGTTGAGCTGCCTGACGGGTCGCTGGTGCAGATCACAACAGAGGTGATCATGCGGTTCGATGGACAGACGGTGACATTCACCCACAGGTTCGGCGGAAAGCATCCGAGCCTTCCGCAAGTTAGTCGCAGCACCTTGCGATTCCTCGAGACGGACGCCTTATCGAGCCTGCTGGGGAACGCGGGGCTACGGATCGAACAGCAATTCGGCGGCTTTGACGGCAGCCCACTTGGCCCTTCGAGCCCAGAGATCATCACGTTCGCGACGAGATGAAAAGGAGCATCCGCTCTCCAGCCCTGCAAGCAACGACAACTCGCGGACCCATTGCGGACGTGGAGCCGTATTTCGCGGGGACTGCCGCCGACCGTAGGTCAGAGCCAAGCTTGGCAATCGCAGAACTCAGCGATCAATCGATTGCCTCGATGCCTTGTGCCTTCAGCCGTTCGAGATGGTCCTTCATCTCTTTCAGCCGCTCGGGGGAGTGGCCCTGCCACTCGGTGACCTCGCCCGTGATCCTGAGCGGCTCGCGGCAGCGATAGGACTGCGTCGGATTGCCGGGAAATTTCTTGTCCGTAAGATTGGGGTCGTCCATGACCGGGCCGGTTGGTTCCACGATGTAGATCCTTTCGCGTCCGTCACCGGCGGCCAGTTCTGCACCCCAGATAGCCGCATCCAGAGTGCCGGTTAGATAGACCCAGGCTGCCTGCTTTCGCGCCCCGTAATTGGAGCTGTAACCGGCTTCGATCAGGTCTCCCGGTTTAAGGTCGGCCCGGGTGCCGTGGTAGAATTGGCGCGGCTTGTCGGAGGCTGTCATCGGCTCATCCTCGCTGTCTCAGGCGTCATGGTGTCGTGGCGCGCACTATTTCATGCACGTCATCGAATCAACCGTCTGGCCGTTCGGTTATCGGACTTCCGCCCATTCCGGTCATCCCGCCCAAAGCACGCTTTCGGTCGGCTGCCGGTGCGGGTATTATTGGCGCTCTGCATCTTACCGAGGTGGAAAAATGGATCTGCAAGCCTTCAGGGATTCGATTGCGAAACCACAGCCGCCAGCCGGCTTGAGCCCTGCCCTGCAGGCGCTGTGGTGGGATGCAAAGGGCGATTGGGCTAAGGCGCACGAGTGCGCGCAGCAGCGCGACGATACGGCGGGCATGCACGTGCATGCCTATCTCCACCGCAAGGAAGGCGACCAGTCGAATGCGGAATATTGGTATCGCCGCAGCAACGCGGCGCCGTCGACCTTAACGCTTGACGAGGAATGGCAAGAGTTGGCACGTACACTTTTGCAGCAAAGCTGACGCTTGCTCAGTCATCGTAAAATAGCCGGTCCTGCATCCACTCTCCGGGGTTTCAGCTGGCGCCCTGTGGCTTGTCCCTGCGGTTCCATTCCGCATTGCGCGCCTGCGCCTCTTCGGCGATCAGCTTGAACTCCCGCATCTTCGCAGCTTCGATGGCGAATGCGCGGCTTGGCAGGACGCCAGGGTCCTCCTGACTGTTCTGAAACTGAAAACGGGCCTCCAGTTCGGCCCATATTCGCTCGGGTGCCGTATCCTTGCTGGCAAGCAGCGCAACGACCAGCGCCAGAGTCTCGCGCTGGGCGTTCAGCCGCCCTTCGATCTCTTCATTCGGCAATTCGGACATGCGGGTCGCTTCCAGTTTCTGGCTCAACGGCAAAATCGCACCCTTGTTCCGGAACTCGGGGCTGGCGCGGTCCGGCTGGGCAGCAGATGCTCGCAATCGCAATCGAGATGATCTCTCCTCCTCGATCCTGTTGACTCGGGCCGATGGCACTTCTCGCGCCGCTTGCGTCCAGCCTCTTCGAATGCAGCATGCGGACAAATCTTGAGAGCCTGAAGCGAATTCTCGAGACCGCAGCAGGTGATGCTTTGTTGCAGACTGACCCGCAGCCGACGCTCGGCGGTCTGCCCCGCAACGATCAAAGCCTGTCATCGAGAACGACCATAGGCTGCTGCGAGCACCGGAACAGCTGAGAAGCCTTGGCGTTGTTGGCATCTGGGATCTCGAGCGGACGCTATGAAACCTTCTGATTTTTAAGCCGTTATCGCCGGATGCCCGAGGCTAAATTTAAGCTGAAATCGGTTGACGGCGCCCAATCGCGCGATGCCGAGAAGTCGCGCCGCGAGAAACAGTCGACCGTCGAAGTCGCGTCCGAGGTCGTCGGCGAGCCCGCG
The DNA here is from genome assembly GCF_040320585.1 of Mesorhizobium sp. M0663. NCBI lineage: Bacteria > Pseudomonadati > Pseudomonadota > Alphaproteobacteria > Hyphomicrobiales > Phyllobacteriaceae > Mesorhizobium > Mesorhizobium sp. M0663. The sequence continues at coordinate 639,253 of NZ_JAMYPX010000001.1, read as the reverse complement.
CCGCCGCCGGATGTTACCGAACCCGATCCTGAGCTGACACCTGAAGAGGCCGAGCGGGCGCGCAAGAGATACCTGCTTAAGCGCTTCTGGATCAGCGCGCGCGGTTACTGGAGCGGCAGTGGCGACAGGGTCGCCTGGCCGTTGACGATCGGGCTGTTGGTCCTGATCGTCGCCAATGTCGGCTTCCAGTATGGGATCAATGTCTGGAATCGCGCAATTTTCGACGCCATTGAGCAACGCAATGCCCACACCGTATATTGGCTGAGCGCCGTATTCCTGCCACTCGTGATCGGAAGCGCCAGCCTTGTGGTGGCACAAGTCTTCTTTCGCATGAGGATACAGCGCCGCTGGCGGTCCTGGCTCACCACCGCGGTCATCGCGCGCTGGCTCGCAAGCGGCCGCTACTATCAGCTGAACCTCGTCGGCGGCGATCATAGCAACCCCGAAGCCCGCATCGCCGAGGATTTGCGGATTGCCACCGAATCGCCCGTCGATTTCATCGCCGGTGTCATCGTCGCATTTCTGTCGGCCTCGACCTTCATCGTGGTGCTGTGGACGATCGGCGGCGCCCTGACCCTGACGATTGCAGGTTCGACGGTCACCATTCCCGGCTTCCTGGTCATCACCGCAGTGCTCTATTCCGCGATCACGTCCACTTCGATGGCGGTCATTGGCCGCCATTTCGTCCACCTCTCCGAGGGAAAAAATCAGGCGGAAGCCGAGTTCCGCTACACGCTGACGCGCGTGCGGGAAAACGGCGAGAGCATCGCATTGCTCGGCGGCGAGGAGGAGGAGCGCAGCGGCATGGACAAGACATTTGCCCATGTGCTCAGGCAATGGGCGCTCCTTGCAGGCCAGCACATGCGCACGGCGCTGGTGTCTCAGGGGTCGAGCCTGTTTGCGCCTGTCGTGCCGGTCTTGCTTTGCGCTCCAAAGTTCCTCGAAGGCAGCATGACACTTGGACAGGTCATGCAGGCTGCCTCGGCCTTTGCCATCGTGCAGGGCGCGTTCGGATGGCTGGTCGACAACTATCCCCGTCTCGCCGATTGGAACGCCTGTGCACGGCGCATCGCCTCGCTGATGATGTCGCTCGACGGGCTCGAGCGCGCGGAACAGAGCAACACGCTGGGACGCATAAAGCGCGGCGAGACCGGCGGCGATGCGATGCTCAGCCTGAACAATCTCTCCGTGTCGCTCGACGACGGCACCGCCGTGGTCAAGGAAACCGAGGTCGTGATCGAACCAGGCGAGCGGGTGCTCGTCGCCGGCGAATCCGGCTCGGGCAAGAGTACGTTGGTGCGGGCCGTCGCGGGTCTGTGGCCATGGGGTAGCGGCAGCGTCAACATCCGCGCCGACAGACGGTTGTTCATGTTGCCGCAACGGCCCTACATCCCGACCGGGACGCTTCGCCGCGCTGTCGCCTATCCAGGCGCTGCCGACAACTGGACGCTGGATAAGATCAAGGCTGCCCTCGACAAGGTGGGACTCGACTACCTCAACGACCGGATCGAGGAGGACGCGCCATGGGACCAGACCTTGTCGGGTGGCGAAAAGCAGCGCCTCGCCTTCGCGCGTCTTCTGCTGCACCGCCCCGATATCATCGTGCTGGACGAGGCAACGTCGGCACTCGACGAGAAGAGCCAGGACAAGATGATGGAGATGATTATTCGCGAACTGCCGAAGGTCACCATCATAAGCGTAGCGCACCGCGCCGAGCTGGAGGCCTTCCACAGCCGCAAGATCACATTGGAGCGGCACAAGGGCGGCGCAAAACTTGTCAGCGATATCGAACTCGTCCCGCGCAAGGACAGACGGAACTTGCTCATGCGCCTTCTGAGGCAACGGCGCGCCAACGGAAAGCCAGCGCGACCTTGAGCAAAGCGGCGCTGCCCTACGCAAAGAGTGAGGCCGCCGGTCGGAGCAGGCGGACCATCGCCGATTCGAGTCACTGCCCGCATCTGGTCCTGAAAGCACCAGCCGTGGTACCTTGATTCCGGGCAGCTGCTGCTGCCGGAACGTCGATGGCACGAGCGCATTTCCATGTCCGGTGCAACGCCGAGGCCAGCTGTGAAAAACCCGGGTTGATTTCAAAAGCCCCGATTGATTTCGAAAGCAAAGGGACCAGCAATGACAATCGCCAAGAACACGATCTGCCTTTGGTACGACAAGGACGCCGAGGCTGCGGCCCGCTTCTATTCCGAGATTTTTCCCGACAGTTCGGTGAAATCCGTCCACCGCGCTCCCAGCGACTACCCGTCCGGCAAGGCAGGCGACGTGCTGACGGTCGAGTTCACGGTCGCCGGCATCCCCTGTCTCGGCCTCAATGGCGGGCCCGCGTTTAAACACAACGAAGCCTTCTCCTTCCAGATCGCCACCGACGATCAGCAGGAGACCGACCGCTATTGGAACGCCATCGTCGGCAATGGCGGCCAGGAAAGTGCCTGCGGCTGGTGCAAGGACAAATGGGGCATCTCCTGGCAAATCACGCCGCGCGTGCTGACCGAAGCGATGGCCGCCGGCGGCGATGAAGCAAAGCGCGCATTCGAGGCGATGATGGAGATGAAGAAAATCGACGTTGCAGCGATCGAGGCGGCGCGGCGCGGCTGACAGTTCGGGGGTGGCCCGACGCGAAAAGATCAGGGCAGAGCGGCCGGAAATGCTGCCGGCCCATCATCTCCAGGCAGGCGTGCGATGGTGCTGAACTGCGCTGCGTTTTACGACGCCGAACTGCGACGGCACAACGAGGTCTTCAGGGCTGCGGTCAAGGTGGGAACGCGCGATCGCGTGCTCGATATCGGATGCGGTTCGGGACAATCCTCTCGTGATGCTGCCCGTGTCGCGGTGGAAGGCAGCGTGCTCGGCGTGGACGTATCGGCCGAGATGCTCGAGATCGCCCGGAAGTGTAGCGCGAAAGAGGGATTGCGAAACCTCGCCTTTGAGCGCGGCGATGCGCAATTGCTGGTATTTCCGCCTGCCGGCTTCGATCTGTGCATTAGTCGATTTGGAGTGATGTTCTTTGCCGATCCGGCGGCGGCGTTCGCCAATATCGCCCGGGCGATGCGACCAGGGGCACGTCTTGTGTGGATGGTATGGCGATGCCAGGACCGTAACGAGTGGGCAACTGCCATTCAGCGGGCAATTGCGCCGGGGACCGCCATATCGGGGGGCGCCGCCACCCCGTTTTCGCTTGGCGACCCCGCCATCACCGCGGAGATCTTGCGTGCATCCGGTTTTGTTTCGGTCGACTTTGCCGAAGTGCATGAGCCGGTCTTCTACGGCCAGGACGTCGATGTGGCCTATGACGCTTTGCTTGGCCTGCAACTGGTCAAGGATCCGCTCGCCCGCGCAGATGTGGATGTCGACGCGCCGCTGCGGCGGTTGCGCGATCTGCTCGACGCGCATTTGACCGCGGACGGTGTGCTTTTCGACTCGCGTGCCTGGATCGTCACCGCGTTTCGGGCGAGCCGATGGTGACTGCGCGATGTAGACGATCCTGTTCTCTCGGCCTTCCCGTCAGTCCATTTGCGGCGCGACTTCTGAGAGCAGCCAATCCCGAAAAGCCTTGACTTTGCGCTGACGGATCGCCTCTGGCGGGTAGACGAAATAGAAGCTGGAGGGGGATTTCAGGGCGTGGCCGAAGGGGCGGACGAGCCGCCCGGCGGCAAGGTCGGCCGCAACGAGCATGGTCCGGCCGAGCACCACCCCCTCGCCTTGTGCGGCCGACTCCATGGCAAAGGTGGCAGAGTCAAAGGTAATCCCGCTCTGCGGGTCAACGCCCTCGACCCCGGCGCTTGCTAGCCAGGTCGCCCAGTCGATCGGAAAGCTGTCACGGATCAGCGTGTGGTGTTTGAGGTCCTGAGGCGTGCGGAGCGGATGTGCACCCTCAAGAAGCTTTGGGCTGCACACTGGAAACACCTCCTCGCCGGTGAGGAACTCCGACGTTAGCCCCGGATAGTTTCCGTTGCCATAACGGACGGCAACATCGATGCCGTCGCCGAGGAAGTTGGTCAGCTTCCCGCTCGTCGAAACCCGCACATCGAGGTCGCCATGCGCACGGTGAAAGCGATAGAGGCGCGGCACCAGCCATCTCCCCGCAAAGCCATCGGAGGTGCTGACGTTCAATGTCGAGCTCGAATAGCGGGCTGTTGCTGCAGCGGTGGCGGTGGCCAACTGGGCGAGCGCCTCGCGCACCGCCCGCGCATAGGGTTCGCCGACGGCTGTCAGGCTCACCGAACGCGTACCGCGCTCGAACAGCTGCACACCGAGCTGATCCTCAAGATTCTTGATCGCCCGGCTGATCGCACCGTGGGTGACATGAAGTTCCTCTGCCGCCTTGGAGAAACTCAACAGGCGCGCCGCGGCCTCGAAACTTGGCAAGGTGGTGAGGGGAGGCAGCTTCCGGGGCATGGATCGATACCTGTACGTGTGAGTGATGCTCACACATTGTCGCCGATAAGTCGTTTGTCGTCCAGGCCAGAAGCCGGCATGTTTGCTCGCGTAATCAGTCATTCACCACCGCTGCAAAAGGCGAGTTTGATGTGACTGATACTCTCGCTGACGAAAGTCGCGGGGCAACTGCTGAAACCAAAACTGCCGCCACTCTGGGAGAGCACCATGAACGCCAAACGAGTTGAACCCATCGTCGACGTCCTGACCGGCATGGCCGGCCGCATCCTCGCCTCGAGCAGCCGGCGCCGGACCGGGCGGCAGATTGCACGCTTCTCGACCCGCCGGCTCGAAGACCTCGGATTTGCCCGCGACTGGGACGGCTCGGTCCATCGGCCGTCGGACTACCGCTAGCCTGAACGAAAGCAACAGCGGACAGGCTCTTCGCAAAAGATCGCTGTCGCAAGGAATTAACGGAGAACGGACATGGCCACCATCCACCCATTCCTCTGGTTCAACACCGATGCGGAGCAAGCCCGCGACTTCTATCTCTCGGTCTTCAAGAACAGCAAAGCGCTCCAGACCATCGAATACACCGACTGGGTGTCCGGAACCAACAAGACGGTCCCGCATGCCACCTTCGATTTCGAGCTCGAAGGACTGCACCTTACTGCGCTCAATGCCGGGCCGCAGCCGCCCTTCAACGAGCGGCTCTCGCTCTACATCGAGACCAGGGACCAGGCCGAGACCGACTACTACTATGAGGCGCTCACCGCCGGCGGCGGCAGGGCACAACCCTGCGGCTGGCTCACCGACAGATACGGCGTCTACTGGCAGGTCATCCCGGAAATCCTGCCGCGGCTCAGTGCCGATCCGGATCGCGAAAAGGCCAACCGCGTCCGGCAGGCGATGTATGGGATGCGCAAGATCATCATCGCCGAGCTCGAAGCCGCCTACGCCGGCAAGGCCTGACTCTCCCACCGCAATCGCAACGAACGGAGAACCCTCATGACATCGCTCGTGGACAGGAAAGTCATCGTCGTCGGCGGTAGTTCCGGCATCGGTCTCGGCGTCGCGGAAGCTGCTCTCAACGGCGGAGCGAAGGTCGTGATCGTCGGACGCTCGCCCGAGAAACTGCTGGCTGCCGAACGGACGCTCAATGCGGGCCGCGTGACAAGCGTGGTCGCCGACATGACCGACGAAGCGGACGTCGCTCGCCTGTTCGACGAGGTCGGTCCCTTCGATCACCTCGTATCGACCGCCGGAACACTGCCGCCCGGCGATCCCATCGGCAGTACCGACATGGAGGCTGTGCGAGGCTTCGTCGATAACAAGCTGATTGGCGCCGTCTTGCTCTCCAAGCACGCTGTGCGCACCCTGAAAGCCGGCGGCTCGATGACCTTCACCTCGGGAATAAATAAGGATCGGCCGCCGGTGCCGGGAGGCTCGGTCGTCTCCGCGATTGCCGGTTCATTCAGCTACTTCGCCCGCGCCCTGGCGCTCGAACTGGCCCCGACGCGCGTCAATGTCGTGTCGCCCGGATGGGTCGACACACCGATGTGGGACATTGTTGGAGAAGCCAAATCCAGCTTCTTTGCCGACATGGCTGCCCGGTTGCCATCGAGAAAAATTCCGACCGCTGCGGACGTCGCCGCCGCCTACCTCTACCTCATGGAAAGCGACTTCACCACCGGCGAGACGATCCGCATCGATGGCGGCCATAACCTGATCTAGCCGCCATTTGCACGCCGCCTGAATGGGTTGAGCCGGCATGACCGCTAGTCCGGTGCACTGCTGCCGAAGGCGACGAACGCCGGCGGGTCATGCCGGCGTCGCTCAATCGGGGTTTACATCGGCAGCCAGGTCCCTAGTTTTAGCGTTTCGCGCCGCGCACCTAAGTGCGTGGATGATCGAGGACGGGACCGTGAGCTTTGGCCGGCCCCTCGAAACTTTCAAAGGATGGCTATCATGACACAGGCCAAGAATGGCGACACCGTGCGCATTAATTACAATGGACGCCTGGCAGACGGCACCCAATTCGATTCTTCCGGCAACGAACCGCTGCAATTCACGCTGGGTGAAGGACAAGTGATCCCTGGTCTTGAAACCCATGTCGAGGGCATGGAGGTGGGCGCGAAAAGCACCGTGACTGTTCCCGCCGAGGCCGCCTATGGCCCCCACCGCCCCGAAGCGGTCATGACCATCGACCGCGGCCGCGTGCCAGACAACATCAACGTCGATATCGGCACTCGATTGCAGGTCAGAACCTCAGAAGGGCGCCCGATGCCGGTAACAGTCGTCGGCGTGGACGACACCAGCGTCAAGCTCGACGGCAATCATCCGTTGGCCGGACGGGATCTGGTGTTCGACGTTGAACTGGTCGAGATCGTTCAGGCGGCGTAGGACACGGCCAAGGCCGCGGTGGCTATGATTTCGGGTGACGCGCTTCTGCTAGCGGTTTCGGCGGTGCGTCACCTGTCGGAGGGAAAGACCGCGACGGCGGAAATCGTGTTACACCAACCCATAGAGACATTCGGCATCTGGAATGTCCAATTCAGCGTCGCAGTTTCGAGGACCTGTGGAAGACCTCGCTTGACAGCCGACTTCTCGTGACAGCAAAGTCTCGTGATGCGGGCGATTGGCTGGAATAGAATTGCGCGTGCCGGGGCAATCGTGCTGATGATCGGCACAAATGTTCCTGCGCCGGCGCGTTCCGACTCGCTCCTTCTCACAAGCCCGTCCCAGCCAGCCAATGTCGGCGATGCGATGCTGGCGGCTGCCAATTATCATGATTCCGGCGACTATGACCGCGACCTGGCCACTGTGGCGAAGCAGGCAGGCGACTGGGTCATCAAGCGCGCAATGGAGGTGCCTCGGCCCGCACTGGTGCTCGATATCGACGAGACGGCTTTGGCCAACTGGGAAGTGATCACACGTGACAATTTCGGCCGCCCGATTGGCGGCGCCTGCGACATCGCAATCGACGGTCCCTGTGGCTGGGCCGCCTGGGACCAGCTTGCGAAGGATCCGGCCATCGACCCGGTGCTGGAGGTCTTCCGGCAGGCGCGAACGGCGAAAGTCGCGGTGTTCTTCATCACCGGACGTCCGGAGGACCAGCGTCAGGCAACCGAACAGAACCTGCAGTCGGCCGGCTATGCCGGCTACGAGCACCTTTACATGGTCCAGCCTGGGGCCAAATACGGCTCCGCCGCAGATTTCAAGTCACCCATAAGGGCCGAAATCGAAAAGGCCGGCTACACGATAATTGCCAATGTCGGTGACCAGCCATCCGACCTGTTCGGCGGGCATGCCGAGAGGCTGTTCCTGCTGCCAAATCCGTTCTACCGGGTTCGCTGACGGCCTGTACGGCACAACCCCGGATCCTTGCGGAGCACCTACTAAGGTATCAAGACGACCTTGCCGGTCGCGCCGCGCTCCTCCAGCAGGCGATGCGCCTGGCTGGCCTGGTCGAGCGGGAAGCGGCCACCTTTGGTCACCACAAGCTGACCACCAGCGGCCAGATCGAAAAGCTCCAAAAGGCCGTCACGGAGCCCGTCCCTAGACAGCAACGGCAGCAGGGCAAAACCCTTCAGCGACTGGTTGCGGCCGATCATCGCCTCCATCTCCGGGGCGCCGAGCGCGTATCTGCCGAGTGCTGCAAACACCAACTCTCCGCGAGGTGCCAGAGCCTCCAGCGCAACCGCCGTCAGCCGGCCGCCGACAATGTCGTAGATGATGTCGACGCCGGCGCCGTCTGTGGCTGCCCGGACGTGCACCGGCCAATCCGTGTTGCTGTAGTCGACGGCAGCATCGGCTCCCAGCGACAAAGTAAGGTCAAGCTTGGCCTTGCTGCCGGCTGCCGCGATGACACGGCTTGCGCCGGCGCGCTTGGCAAGCTGGACGAGCAACGAACCGACGCCGCCCGCGGCAGCGGCGACCAGCACCGATCTGCCGGCCGGCGGGCTTTGCCGCGATAGATACAATGCCGTCAGTCCTTGCACCATCAATGCTGTCGCGTTTTCGAACGAGAGCGAATCCGGCAAGGGCACGGCCAGGCTTGCGTCGATCGTCACATACTCGGCATAGCCGCCAAACGGGCGGCTCGAGGCGAACAACGGCGCGGCGACGCGCGTGCCGAGCAAGGAAGCGTCCACCCCCTGCCCAAGCGCCTCCACGATCCCGGCGGCCTCGACGCCAGGGATCATCGGCAGTTGCGGCGTCACCGCATAGCGATCCGCGCGCATCAGCACTTCGAAGAAATTCACCCCGGCCGCATGAACGCGGACCAAGACCTCGCCGGCTTGCGGCTCAGGCTTCGGCACCGTGACTATGTCGAGAACGTCGGGCCCGCCGAAGCGGCTCAGTTGAATGGCTCTCATCGCATGCACCGATCGCTGTTGGCATCGGCCGCTGTTTGCCACTATCTGCCTGGCTTCGACTACACACCGATTTGTCCGCTGCTGACCGGGAGGTGACCATGGCCAAGCTGATCAAGAGACTGCCGACGCTGCCGGCGGAGCGCGCGCTGAAAGTGATTTCGGGCCGCTGGAAGGCGGTCATCCTGTACCATCTCTTCGACGGGCCCCGGCGGCTGTCGGCGCTGCAGGCGCTGATGCCCGATATCACCCAGAAAGTGCTGATCCAGCAGCTTCGCGAAATGGAAGAGCACGGCCTCGTCCGCCGCGAGATCTTTGCCGAGATACCTTCGCGCGTCGAATATTCGGCGACGCGGCTCGGCCTCAGCCTCGAGCCGATCCTGCTGGCACTTTGCCAGTGGGGCCAGCATCACGCCGACGAGCTGAATGAGATGGACCGCCTTGCCGATTGCGTCATCAGACCACGGCAAGCCCAGGACGCCCATGCCGTGTGAACAAAAAGGGCGGCGCATGCGCCGCCCCAATGCTTGGGAGAATTAATCCTTGGGAGGACTGCTCGAACCTGTGCTCAGGCCGCCTTGACTTCCTCGGCGACGGCATCGGCCTGACGCGCCGTCTTCAGCACCCTGGCCCACCATGCAATGTCGTTGACCAGCGCGGTTGCCGCCTGGTTGAGGTGCTCGAACTCATCGAGCTTCTTGTCGCCTTGCTTGACGGCAAGGAAATCGGCCCAGGCGATGTGTACGGCGGACTTCACCGGCGCCATCTGCAGCTCGACCGCATGCAGCCTCAGCTGCTCGACCGCGCGCGCGCCACCGACGCTGCCATAGCCGACGAAGCCGGCCGGCTTCTTGTTCCACTCGTTGGCGGCGTAGTCGATGGCGTTCTTCAGCACAGCCGTCGGGCCATGATTGTATTCCGCGGCGGTGAAGATGAAGCCGTCGAATCCGGCGACCTTCTTTTGCCAGCGCTGCGCCACTTCGTTCTGCGACGGCACCCAGGCGGAGGATGCGACCTCATCGAAGAACGGCAGCGGGAAATCGCGCAGGTCGACGACTTCAACGTCGATGTCGGCGTGCGACTTGGCGATCTTGGCAATCCATTGGGTCGGGACGTCGGCAAAGCGCGCCGCGCGGGTTGAACCAATGATGATGGCGATTTTGGGTTTTGACATAGAGGGGGCTCTCCTTACGGGAATACTGGTATCGTTTAGATACCTGAGCTATATGAGTAACTGGCCGCTCAATGTGCAAGGAGGCACTTTTTTGTTACCAAGGCACCCGCACCGCACCGAGGACTGCCGCGCCATCTCGGAAATCCTGCAGCGCGTCGGCGACAAATGGACGGTGCTCGTCGTCGGCAAGCTTGGCAACGGGCCACTGCGTTTCAACGAGTTGCGCAGCGCGGTCGGCGGCATTTCGCAAAAGATGCTGACCACGACCTTGCGCGGGCTCGAGCGCGACGGCTTCGTTACGCGCACCGTGTTCCCGACCATCCCGCCGCGGGTCGACTACGAATTGACCGATCTTGGCTACGAACTGCTGGTGCCGGTCGATGCGCTCGGCGAATGGGCACGCAAGAACACCGAGCGCGTCAAGGCGGCGCGCGAGAAGTTCGACGCCATGCACAGCTGAACCCTTGTGCTGCAAGGGTTTGAACCTGCCCGGGAGCCTCCGGATGAGCGCTACTGCTGTAACTGCATCTTGCTCTTCGGCAGCTTCTCGATCCGGTTCCATTTCGGGTTGGGACTGACCACCTTGCCGCCAATCGTGCAGGTCGTGGTCGTCTCCTTGCGGCAATTGCTCACCGTCGTGCCGCTGGTGTCGCATTTCGTCGCCGAGCAGATCTCGCACTTGGCCGCCTGCCCGTTGATGGTGCGGTTTTCCGACGTGCAGGTGGCGCCTGGATCGCCTTTTTTGACCTCGGCCAAAGCGCTTGCGGACGACAGGCAGAGCAAGGCTGCAAAGGCACCCGCCAGGGCAGCGTTCAGCATGTGTTGACGCATTGTCTTTCCTCCCAAGATCCCGTCGGTCGCGCTGCAGGCGCGCATGCGGGAACCCGTTAGCCAAAGACCACGCGGGATCGCTGTCCGCATCCCCCGCGCGGGAGAGACGGCTGTTTAAATCCGTCTTCTGGAATCAGGCCGGGTCAGCCTTCGGCCGGAACCGCCTTCGGTTTGCCTTCGCCGTCCAGCGCCACCATGACGAAGTCGGCATGGGTGACCTTCTCCATCAGGTCGGAGAGATAGCGCTGCGCCCAGGCCTCGACCTTGAGCGTCATCGAGGTGCGGCCGACGCGTTCGACATGCGTATAGATGCACAGCGTGTCGCCGATCTTCATCGGCTTGGCGAAGGACATTTCCTTCACCGCCGCCGTCACCACGCGGCCCTTGGCGCGCTCGGCGGCACGGATGCCGCAGGCGAGATCCATCTGCGCCATCACCCAGCCGCCAAAAATGTCGCCTGCCGCATTGGCGTCGGAAGGCATGGCCAGCGTCCTGAGCGTCAGATCGCCGATCGGCCGCCCGTCCGCGTAATGCACCATTTGGCCAATCCTCTCGAAGCCGATTGTCCCGATCCCGTATCGTCATGGCACGGACAGGTCAACGCGCCACTGAACAGGTCGCGGCCTGAGGTTCGGCTATCGGTCGACAGTGTTGAAAGATGCTGTGCGGAGCTAGACGAGCGCACCAGCAGGATTGCATTCCATGGTCGAGGTAAGAAAGCTTACCAATAGGCGTGCTTCACAAAGCGGGCCAGGGCGTCGGGACGTAGCCATAGGCGTTGCCCTCGCGAATAACATGACCGATGCCTGGAAAGGGCAGGTGCATGCCTGCGACGAGCAGGCCATCCGCCGACACCATGTCGAGCACCTTCTTGCGTGTGGCGATTGCGGCCTCCTGGTCCACGTCGAAGGCGATTGCCCATTCCGGATGCGCCAATTGCAGCGCGGAGGCGTGGATTACGTCAGTGAAGAGCAGCAGGTTGGCGTCACCAGAGCCAATTCGAAGCGCGAGATGCCCCGGCGTGTGTCCAGGCGCAGGCAACGCCCTGATCCCGGGCGCGATCTCGACTTCGCCTTCGATCTTCCGGACCTTGCCATGGTAAGGCACCAGCGATTTGCGCGCTATTTCGAAGTACGGTTTCATCTGGTCGGGCGCCTTGGACCGGATCCCGTCATCGTGCCAGAAAGCGAATTCCGGCGCGGCAACCACGACCTCCGCTGCCGGGAAGGCGGCCTTGCCTCCAATACCGACAAGGCCGTTGGCATGGTCGGGATGGAGATGGGTGATGATTACCGTGTCGATTTCTTCCGGCCTGACGCCAGCGGCGGCGAGCGCCTCAGGTATATGTCCCAGTATGGGCCCCATCGCCGATGCCGTGCCGGTATCGATCAGCACCCGTCTGTCACCTTTGGTGACAAGGTAAGCATTGACCGAGGTCGGGAGTGGTTTTGGCAGGAATGCCTTTGCCAGCAGCGCTTCGGCGGCAGCCGTATCTGCGGAAGGGAAGAGTTCGAGGCCGAGATTGAGGTAGCCGTCGCTCAGTGCTGTGATCTCGAGGTCGCCGAGCATGAACCTGTGGGCGCTCGCAAGCGAAGCCGGAGACCGGGCGGCGATAGCCGCAGCGTTGCTCCCAAAGAGGCTGATCGGGGAAAGCAGCAGGGCGCCGGCACTAAAGGTGCCGATGCCGAACGTTCGACGGTCGATATTCATGGTCTTGTCCTTCGAATTGCAGATGAAGCTAGTCCCAGACGTCGTCGCTGCCGGGGCGGATGCCGACCGCTCGGACCCACCCTTCGGCGGTGGTCGGCGCGGGTCATGGCCAACTCCTTGCGACATCAATAATCCGCCTCATAAACAGCGGGAATAGCGATGGGATGCAGTTCACTGCTGCAGCTTATGCAGCAATCGACTTAAGCGGGTAAGGCTGCTGGGTCGGCCGTCCGCTAAACGGCCTCGCCGAGCCCTGGCTTCGCCTACTGGACAGGTTGCCGGGGTTCGAGCGCTCGGCGCAACGTCGGCGCCTCTTGCTCGATATGATCCCACAGACGGTTCGAGATCGGCCCGTGCGGCCGGTCGCGGCGGCGCGCCACCACCAACTCCTCGGTGCGGCCTGGCAGATGACGACCGGCAATGGATTGCAGGCGTCCGTCGCGCAGTTCTTCCTCGATCAGGAAGCGGGGCATGTGGCCCCATCCGAGGCCTTGCAGGATGATTTCCTTCTTCATGCCCTGATCGGCCACCATGCATTGAGGCGCACCCTCGATCATGAAGTAGTCTTGTTGCGGTGAATGGCGGGCCGTGTCGCGCATGACACATTGGGTGAACGCGTGCATCTGATCCGGCGTGATGGGGTGCTTGATGCGCTCCGGCAGAAAGCCCGAAGCCACCACGGGAACGAATGGCACCTTGCACAGATCGATCCATTCCACCCGCGGATCGCTCTTGTCGATCCAGTGCAGGATCAAATCGGCTTCGTCATCGAAGAGGCGCTCCCACGGGCCGCCCACCGCCTCGAAATGCAGGTGCAGGCGTGTGCCCGGACACTGGGCGAAGAACCGTCCGAGCATGCCCAGTGCCTGCGGGCGCGGGCAAAGGTCGCCGATCACCACATGGATCTCGCTTTCTTCGCCCATTGACAGCTGAGCAGCATGAAGCCGCAAGCCCTCGAGCTCGCGCAGCAGCGATTGTGCCCTGCGATGGAACGACAGCCCTGCCTCGGTGGGGCGCACGCGATAGCCGCTGCGATCCAAAAGAACGAGGTCGAGTTGCCGCTCCAGCTTTGCGACGGCTGCGAACACCGCCGGGTGCGAGCGATGCAGCATGGCCGCCGCAGGCTGAAAGCCGCCGCAGCGGACCACGGCATCGAAGCATTGCAGGTCGTGCAGGGTGAATTCGGCCATGTCAGCTTCTATTACAGAGATAGTCCTATCTTTGTAATATCATCAAAAGCGCGCCGCAGCTAGGCTTTGCCACACTCAACGCTCCAAGAAGGAAGGTGTATTCACCATGAATGAGCTGGATTTCGTGACCGTCGGCGATGGTACCCGCATCGCCTACCGCATCGACGGCGACGCCGGGAAGCCCGTGCTGATGCTGTCGAATTCAATCGCCACCACACTGCGGATGTGGGAAATGCAGGTCAACGAACTGTCGAAGCATTTCCGTGTTCTGCGCTATGACTTTCGTGGCCACGGAGGGTCGAGCGTTCCGGCCGGCGCTTATTCGCTCGACCGGCTTGGCCGCGACGTGATCGAGTTGCTCGACGCCCTGGGCATTGAACGCGTACACTTCCTCGGTCTGTCGTTGGGCGGCTTCGTCGGGCAGTGGCTCGGCATCCACGCGCCCGAGCGGATCGAGCGCTTGATCCTGAGCAACACCTCATCCTACCTCGGACCGGCAAAGCAGTTTGACGAGCGGATTGCCGCCGTGCTGCAGGCGCCGGATATGTCCGAAACCGCCGAGATGTTCCTGGGCAACTGGTTTCCTGCGCGTATGCTGGCGGCCAACGAGCCCGTCATCGAAGAATTTCGCACCATGCTGCTGGCCATCGACCGGCAAGGCTTGGCTGGCTTGTTCGCGGCGGTTCGCGATGCGGACCTTCGCCGAACCGTAGCGCTGATTTCCAGGCCAACGCTGGTGATCGCCGGCCGGCACGACACTGTGACAGCCGCCAGCCATAGCGAGCTGATCGCGGCGACGGTGCCCGGCGCGAAACTGGTTGTCCTGCCCGCGGTCCACTTGTCGAATGTCGAGTATCCTGCCGAGTTCATGCAGGCCGTGCTCGGTTTTCTGCGCTGAGCCGGAGCACGACGGGGATGCTGAGTGAACCCCGTTTCGAACATCACCCGCATGGACCGCAACCTATGATGCACTAACGCGTAGCTCAGGCTAGACTGGGCAATATCGATAGCGGATGACGGCTAACATGGAACTTGGCTTTCGCCCATTAACGCCCGATCTGTGGCCGGCGCTCGAGGACCTGTTCGGTGACAGCGCCGTCTGCAGTCGCTGTTGGTGTATGTACGGACGGATCGGCAGTTCTTATCGAAAGCGACCCGGCGAGGAAAACAAGGCCGCGTTCCGGCAGGCCGTCCAGCATGGTCCGCCTCCGGGCATCCTCGCCTTCGACGGCGATACCGCTGTCAGCTGGTGCCAGTTGACGCCGCGAGATGCCCTGCCCTGGCTCGATCGGCTATGGCAGCTCAAGCGCGTGGACGACAGGCCGGTCTGGTCCCTGTCCTGCCTCTACGTGCGAAAACGATACCGCAGGCGGGGCGTAACATTCCAGCTGATTGCGGAAGCACTGGAAGTCGCAAGGCGCGCAAATGCTCCGGCACTCGAAGCCTATCCTTTCGAGGCCGACGTATCGCCGAGTGCTTCCGGCAGCGGATATGCCTCCACCTTCGCGCGCGCCGGGTTCCGGGTCGTCGCTCGCAGAACGCCGGCCCGCCCGATCATGCGCTATGATTTCAAGCAGATTGCCGATCATCGCCTGTGATCGCAGCTTGAAGTTTCGGCTATGGGTGGAAAGTTGCCATCCAGCCGCTATTGCGCCCGCTTCGCTGTCACCGGCGAACATTACTGAACGCAAACAGATTAATCAAAGCCGTAGCGAGGCTCACCGACATTGCAACAGCAAGACTAGACTTCCGCAGCGGATCGCAGCTTGGCAAGTCTCACGTCTCCGGCCGAACGAACTGGCTGGCGACCTTAGGTTGTAGGCGCGAAAGTCACCGTCGGGCGTGATTACCAACTCTGTGATGTTCGCCCGTTGTTTTCGATGTGATAGATCAGGTTGACAAGGTAGACCCTAGAACCCGTCAAAAGTGGGTAAATGGAGCTATTAGGGACAATGCGTTCGCAGGAAGAATGGTCAAGCAATGAAGACGCTCGTGCATACAGAGAGCTCCGAACCCTAGTCGATAAATGGAAACGCCTCGGGACGAAGACATATCCGGATGGAACAGAGTGGATCGGGCATACTCCTGATCGAGCGCCTGAAGCGTATTTGCATCAACTGTATGCGCCGCTTGACGCCATAGGAATTGGGCAGATGGAGTCTGAAATTTCGCGTCGACTCCCAGATAATTTCCGTTGCTTTCTCATGCTCCACAACGGGATAGGTCTGTTTGCGAATTATATAAACGTCTATGGGCTGCGACGCAGCTGGTCACGCACAAATTTAGTGGAGGCGGGTCAACAACCCTTCTCCATACTGGAACCGAATGTACAGAGACGGCCAGGCAATGCACCAGACGATGTTCTCTTTATTGGTTCACTCGGGGATAATAGGAATTTAATTGCCATGAATCCGGACGGGAGGGTCTTTCGCTGGGAGAGTGATGATCCTCTGTTGGGTTCGATCAACTCCTACTCAAGCGTGTTCACCTTCCTGCTGGAAGAAGCCAATGAGGTTGCGGCCTTGTTCGACCCGGATGGGCGCAGATGCGATTCTGATAGCTGAGCTTCCAAACCAGCTCCGGCAACACGCCGAAATCCAAACCGGGTATCGCCAGTCGCTTTTTTCACAAGCGATGCCGGAAGCTCCGGTGATGACGGCGGCTTGCGGCGTCTAGGCTGCAGCCTGAAATTCGGAGCCAGCCGCATCCATCATGCAGACCTATGATTTCATCATCGTCGGCTCCGGTTCGGCCGGCTCGGTCCTGGCCGAGAGACTGTCGGCTTCCGGCCGCTTCTCGGCGCTGGTGCTCGAGGCCGGCGGCAGCGACCGTCGCTTCTACGTGCAGATGCCGCTCGGCTACGGCAAGACCTTCTTCGACCCGGCGGTCAACTGGAACTACAAGGCCGAGCCGGATTCGGGCCTGGCCGGCAATGTCGACCACTGGCCGCGCGGCAAGCTGCTCGGCGGCTCGAGCTCGATCAACGCCATGGTCTGGATCAGGGGCGCGCGTGAGGATTTCGACGCTTGGGCAGCGGCCGGCAATCCCGGCTGGGGCTTCGACGACCTGCTGCCTGCGTTCAAGGCGCTGGAGGATAACCAGGCCGGCGCCGACCAATGGCGCGGCGTCGGCGGGCCGCTGCATGTCACCGACTGCTCGACCTCCGTCCATCCGCTCACCAAGCGCTATCTCGCCGCCGCCAACCAGGCCGGCCTGCCGCTCAACCCGGATTTCAACGGCGCCTCGCAGGAAGGCGTCGGCGCCTACCAGATCACCACCAGGAACGGCCGCCGCATGTCGGCGGCGCGCGCCTTCCTGCGCCCGGCGATGAAGCGCAAAAACGTCCGCGTCGAGATCAACGCCCTAGCGACAAAAATCCTGTTCGAGGGCAAACGCGCCGTCGGCATCGAATATCTCCAGAATGGCGCGACGAAAACCGCCCGCGCCGGCCGCGAGATCATCCTGTCGGGCGGTTCGGTCAATTCGCCTCAACTTCTCCAGCTTTCCGGTGTCGGCCCGTCGGCGCTTCTTGGCGCGCTCGGCATTCCCGTCGTTCACGCCAACGAGAATGTCGGGGCAAACCTGCAGGACCATGTCGGCATCAACTACACGTTCAAGGGCAGGCTGCCGACGCTCAACCAGATCCTGCGCCCGTGGTGGGGCAAGCTGCTGGTCGGCATGCAATACGTGTTTTTGCGCTCAGGCCCGCTGTCGCTGTCGATGAACAATGCCGGCGGCTTCTTTCGCACCGATCCGGCCACGGCACGGCCCAACATGCAGCTCTATTTCCAGGCGTTTTCAACCGTCATTCCGAAGAGCGGCGAACGCCCGATCCTGACACCCGATCCATGGCCGGGCTTTTCCATCGGGCTGTCCAATTGCCGTCCGTCGAGCCGCGGCGAAATCATGATCCGTTCCGCCAATCCGCGCGATTATCCCAAAATCGTCGCCAATGCCTTTTCGACCGAGGCGGACGTCGCTGAAATGCTGGCGGCGGTGAAATTCGTCAGGAAGATCGCCTCGATGCCGGCGATGGCCGAGATCATCGAGGAAGAGGTTTTGCCCGGTCCCTCGATCACCTCCGACGCGGATCTCATTCAGGATTTCAGGAAGCGCTCGGGCACCGTCTATCACCCGGTCTCGACCTGCCGCATGGGGCCGGACGCGGCGCACGCCGTCGTCGATCCGCGCCTCAAGGTACACGGCATCCAGGCGTTGCGCGTCATCGACGCCTCGATCTTTCCCGACAACATAACCGGCAACACCAACGCCGCCGCGATCATGACCGGATGGAAGGGCGCCGAACTGGTTCTGGAGGATCAGAAATGAAAATCACCGACGTCAAGACCTGGGTGGTCGGCAATCCGCCGCCCGGCATCGGCGGCAAGTATTTCATCTTCGTCAAGCTCACCACCGATGGCGGCGTCGTCGGCTATGGGGAGGCCTACAACGCCACCTTCTCGGCACATGTCACCGCAAAAATGGTCGAGGACATGGCAGAGCGCTATCTCGTCGGCCGCGATCCGCACGACGTCGAAAACTTCTTCCGCCGCGCCTATTCATCCGGCTTCACCCAGCGCCCCGACGTGTCGGGCATGGGCTGTTTCTCGGCGCTCGAAATCGCCTGCTGGGACATTATCGGCAAGGAGGCCGGCAAGCCGGTCTACAAGCTGCTTGGCGGCCAGGTGCACGAAACGCTGCGTTCCTATACCTACCTCTACCCGCACAGCGGCAGCGTCCATTCGGAGGACGCCCGCGGCAAGAACGTCTACAACGACCCCGATCTGGCCGCCGCCTGCGCGCTCGAATATGTCGAGCAGGGTTTTAACGCGGTCAAGCTCGACCCAGCCGGCCCCTACACCGCCTTCGACGGCCACCAGCCGCGCCTCGTCGACATCGACCTCTCCGCCCGCATGGTCAAGGCGATCCGCGAGGCGGTCGGCACAAGAGCCGACATCCTGTTCGGTACGCACGGCCAGTTCACCGCATCGGGCGCGCTGCGCCTCGCCCGCGCCATCGAGCCCTATGATCCGCTGTGGTTCGAGGAGCCGGTGCCGCCCGACATGCCCGAGGTGATGGCGCAGGTCGCCCGCGCGACCTCGATCCCGATTGCCACCGGCGAGCGGCTAACAACCAAATTTGAGTTCGCCCGCGTCATCGAGAACCGTGCGGCGACCATTCTTCAGCCCGACCTTGGCCGCTCCGGCGGCATTCTCGAAACCAAGAAGATCGCCGCCATGGCCGAAGCCTACCACATCCAGGTCGCGCCGCACTGCTATTGCGGACCGATCGTCGGCGCCGCCAACATCCAGCTTGCGGTGACGCTGCCCAATTTCCTCATTCTGGAATCGCTGAAACAGTGGGGCGGTTTTCACGCGAAGCTGCTCAAGAAGAAGATCGAATGGCAGGACGGCAACGTCATCCCGTCAAAGGAGCCGGGCCTCGGCGTCGAACTCGACGAAGCCGTCTGCGAGGCGCATCCCTGGACCGGCAAGGACCTGCATTTGCAGATGATGCAGACGCCGTTGATGCCGTGAGCGCGCGTCAGAGCTATGCCTTCGTCGGTCTTGGCCATCTCGGCGGCCAGCTCGCCGCCAACCTGATCCACAACGGCTTTGCCGTCACCGTCCATGCCAGCTCAGGCCTTGGAGAGCAGTTTGCTCATGCTCACGCGCTGCTCGACCTCATACCCGCACTTGCGGTAGAATCCGAGGCCCGCTGAGTTGGAAGCGACAACTTGGAGGTTGATCTTTACGCAGCCAAGGGCAGCGAGCCGTTTTTCGACTTCCTGGATGAGGGCCTCGCCGATCCCCTTGTGGCGATGGGATTGCAGGACGGCGGTCCGGGAGATCCAGCCCCGGTGGCCATCGTATCCGGCCATAATCGAACCGACGACCCGGCCAGATTCAAGCACAACCAAAAAGAGGTTCGGCTGATATCTCAGCTTCTCGGGAATCGAAATATGAGCCGCGTTCCAAGGGCTGTCATCGGGGAATGCGTCCCGCCAAAGCGTATCAACCCCGTCAAAATGACTGTCGGTGTATTCAATGATCGAGAACATTCATGTCCGTTTCAACTGGCCCGACCGGGGTTGTCTGACATCAGGCAGAATATCAGCAATTTCAAAGCGCTGAATGTATCTCCGGAATCAAGGCGGTAACGACCGGATTCAAAGTCTCAACGCCTTGATTCAATATCTCAGCGTCAATGCGCCGGGCAGGATCTCGAAGGTCGCTGGTATGCGACCCGGCGATTCGCCGTCTATGTCGATCAGCGCGGCGTTCTTTTGCAGATCGCCGAGCGGCTCGACAACCACTTTCTTGCCGCGCAGGATGGTGATCGCAGGATGGTTGCGGTGCCGCCCGCCATAGAGCAGGCGGATGTCCCAGATCAGCTTCAGCTTGCCGGCGGCGCGCAGGATGACGATGTCGAACTCGCCGTCGTTAAGCTCGGCGTCGGGCGCGATCATCATGCCGCCGCCGAAGAATTTGCCGTTGGCCACCGCCACCAATGCCATGCGCGCCTCAACCGGGGCACCGTCGTCGATGGTGATCGCAACCTCCTGGAACCGATAGCGGAGGAATTCCCAGACCGTGCGCCAGTAGAACAGTGCCTTGGCCGAAACCTTGCCCTTGCGCCTGTCGGCGTTGACGGCACGGTCGGTAGCGCCGGAAAGCCCGAGGCTGGCGATGTTGATGAAATGGCGGCTGGCCAGTGCGCCATGGTCGTCGACATAGCTGATGCAGCCGGCATCGACCTTGCGCGGCTTGGCCTCGGCAATCCGCTTCAGCGTCAGATCGACATTGTTCGACAGGCCGAGCCCGCGGGCAAAGTCGATGCCGGTGCCGCAAGGCAGCAGCCCGAGTTCGGCCGTCCGGCCGCTTTCCCGGAAAGCCTTCAGCAGCCCGTCGGCGACTTCGCTTGCGGTGCCGTCGCCGCCGGCCGCGATCACCAGCTCGAAGCCGATGGCGGCAAGGTCGAGCGCCAGCCGTTCGGCATCCCCCTCGGCCTGCGTTTCACGCAGCTCGAAATCACCGAAATGTCTTTTCAGCGAAGCCGCAACCTCGGGCCAATGCCGCTTGAGCCTGCCGCCGCCGGCGATCGGATTGAGAACCACCGCGACCTTCAAGCCTGCCTCCCCAAGGCCATCGAACACGCCTTCCAATCATTTGCCGGCATTGAAGCCCGCGCCGGCCTGCGGGGCAAGGGTCGATTACCCGACAATGCGGCTTCGGCATCGAGGCGGCAAATCCCGACCGGCGGCGGCAGAGATCGGAAAGTCGCTATTTTGGCAGGGTCAGTCCCCGATAATCCCGCTATCCACAGGCATGCGGCAGTTCCGCCAAACGCTTATCCGACGTACGTTAAAACCCATCTCAGGCGGCTACCGATCGCCACGCCGAAAGGCAAAGCGGAACGGCGGATTTCCTGAGGCCCGTACGGCCCTGAACGAGAACAGGCTTGCTTGTTGGAGGGATGGACGCCGAGACCTACGGGGCCGCGGAAAGCGTGCGAACGCCGACGGCGGACCGATGCTGCCATGAAGGACGGCAAAAACCTTCGATGGCGCGCTGGGCAAAGCTCGCAAGAGTGGAGACCGGCGTGGTCCGGAACGGACGCTGCCCTCGGGTGGCGACTGGCAGGACCGTCAAAATCAAGGCCGGCATGGCGCGACATCTTTCGGGAGTTGCTGCCGCGACCGTGTCCTGATCTGACAGGGAGGCGCTGGGAGAAATCCCGGCGCCGACTGTCTTTGTGGCCCCGCCTGACGATTTTGCCGGCGACGCTTCACGCTGCGCCAAAATCAGCTACTATCCATTTGTCGTCGGGGGCCGTTTAAAGGGGCTGACGGCAGGGGGACATTTCATGACGCTCATCCAGAAGCTTGCTGTTGCCTATGCTTTCCTGTTCTTCGGCGTTGTTGCCATCGGCTATGTGCCGGCTTTCAACGACGCCGGCGGCAATCTGTTCGGCCTGTTCTCGCTGCAATGGTACGACGATTTGCTGCACGCCTTCTCCGGCGTCTGGGCGCTGGCCGCCGCCTTCATCTCGCACCGCCAGGCGGTGTTCTATTTCAAGCTGTTCGGCTCGGTCTATCTGTTCGACGGCGTGCTCGGCCTGGTCACCGGTTCCGGCTGCCTCGATGGCGGCATCTTCATCAACGGCTTCCGCTCCCTGAACGACATCGAATTCCCGGCCCGCTTCTTCGCCAACCTGCCGCACATCTTCATCGGCGGCTTCGCCGTCTACGTCGGGTTCTGGCTGTCGAAACGTGTGTACGACCATTTCGCCACGGCCTGACCGGCCATGTTCCTGTTCCGCTGGCTGAAGCGCATCATCAAGGCGATCCTCTGGCTCGTCGTCATTGTCGTGTTGATCCCGATCGCCGGGCTGGCCTACGGTTTCCTGACGACGCCGTCGCTCGACACAACACTAATGCCGGGCGTCGCCGATGGCGCCCCGCCCAAGGCGCTGGCCGACAAGGTCCGCGCCGAGATCCCCGGTTACCAGCGGCCGGAGGAATCGACCTTTCTCACCTATCCGGAATGGGCCATCGTCTACGCCGCCCGCGAATATGCCGGCTTTGTCGACAAGAACCAGCCGAGCGGCTTCCCTTATCTCTCCTATATCGGCCGCTTCTGGCAGG
This sequence comes from Mesorhizobium sp. M0663, assembly GCF_040320585.1. Classification (NCBI taxonomy): domain Bacteria; kingdom Pseudomonadati; phylum Pseudomonadota; class Alphaproteobacteria; order Hyphomicrobiales; family Phyllobacteriaceae; genus Mesorhizobium; species Mesorhizobium sp. M0663. The sequence continues at coordinate 616,939 of NZ_JAMYPX010000001.1, read as the reverse complement.
ATTACGCGATGGTCACCCGCGCCAGTTCCACCTATAAGTTCAACCTCGACAACCACCAGATGCTGGTGATCATCGGCACCAGCCACACGATCGAGCACGCCATCCAGTGGGCCTATGAAAATACGATCGGCCGCGTCACCGAAGCGACAGCCGGCAAGCGCACCGCCGTCGACATCTACCAGGCCAAGGTGGCGGCCGATTATGCCGGTTTTCTCGACCAGGTGCCGTGGTACCAGTTTCCCTATGCCGAAAAGCGTGCCGGCCTGTTTGCCGTCCAGCCGGCAGCGGACGACAGCGCCGCCCGCACCGGCGAACGCAAGCTCGCCTTCGGCCTCGCCGACACCATCAAGCAGGGCTATGCCGATCTGATCAAGTCGGCGCTCGCCGCCACCACCGATCCCGCCTTGCTCGATATTCATGTCTGGGCCAAGGGTCCGGTCGGCGAGGTGACGCGCAACGAACCCGACACCTTGCTGGAGCGCGATCTCGGCGCCGACGGCGCGATCTTCGTCACCAGGCGTTATCAGGTGTTCACCGACATGATCCCGCGCCTGATCGGCAAGGGCGTCTCCTTCGTCGAGATCGGCGGCAATGACGAGATCATGGTCACCATGCTTTCCAATGATGAGATCAATGTTCCCGAAGGTGCACGCACCTTGTTCAGCTACCCGCTTCCGGCGGAACCCTCCACGCGCCGCACTGGCCTGACCGTCGCCGTGCGCAAGCTGCACATCGTGCTGCCGGCGCTGATGACGGCGGGCGCCAGGCTCGAGCATGTCTACGATTACTGAGGCCTTTCGGTCACAGCCGGCCTCGGCAAGACGTTGCGTGATGCTCCGCCACGCTCATTCCACAATCGCGGCCAAATCCCGCCTTGTTCCGCAACGATTGATGATGCCGTAGACACGTTGTCTTGCGCACATGTGCCAGGCAACTCGGAGGGACAAGACCGTGATCAAGACCGCCCTTGTCGCCATGACCATCGTCGGCTGCGACTGCGACGCCAGGCTTTGCGAATATATCGGCGAGACGCCCGCCAAATGGTCGACCATCGCCGAATGCGAAGCGGCGATGAAAAGCCAGATGCTGCACGAGCGCAATTTCGACTATCCGCTGGTCTCCGGCATCTGCCGGACACAGAACTCGTCTTCGTCATCGCAGCTCGCTGCGACCGCTTCCGAGCCTGAATTGACGACGGCCAGCACCGCAGCGACAGACCCGCTGCCACCGGAACTGAGCCATCGGCCCAGTGCTGCGGTCGGAACGCAGGCCACGGCGACGGAAACGGAAGCCGTCCGGCCGGTCGCCTATGAAGCGGCGGTCGATGGCGGCAGCGCCCTGCTCTACCGCACGAAGGCCGGCTACGCCGTGGTCAAGACCGATCTCGGCCGCGCCGCATCGGCAACGATCGGCATCGCCAGGCGTTCGGCGAACTGGCTGGCGGCGAAGCTGCCTGACGGTCTGTAGCCGCCGCTTCAGGCCGTGCCGATCAATGCCTTGACGGCGCGATAAAAAATCGACGAAAACAGCTCGCCCGGATCGTATTGCAGCTTCTTCGCCAGGAAGGACGGCAGTTCCGGATAGGAGGCAAGCAGTTCCTTGCCTGTGTAGTGGAGCTGGTAGGGCAGGAAAAAACGCCCGCCATGCTTGATCGTCACGTCGATCAGCGCCCTTGTCAGTGCCCGCATCCTGGCATTGCCGTCGGCGTCTGTCGGCTGATTGATGTAGAGCACCAGCGAATAGGCCGGCTCCGGCGCATAATTCAGCGCCACATCCTCCTTGTGGACGATGCGCACCGAGGCGTTGAGCACCGGCAGGGTCTGGTTGCGCAGGATCTCGCGCGCTTCCGCGATGAACGGGTTATAGGCCGCCCGCGGGATGAAATACTCGTGCAGGATGTCGGTCTCATCGAGCAGATCGTTGAACAGATAGGGCACTGAATCGTGCATCGGATTGTTGCGCGTGACGAGGCAGGCCTCGCCCTCGGCCATTGCCGTCGTCCGCGCCACTGTGCAGCTCTCGAATTGCGGCTCCAGCGTCTTTTCGGTGAACCATTTCAGCTCCTGGAACAGGCTGCCCCATTTCGCCAGGTTGATGATCACCCGCTTGAGCCCGACCGAACCCGGTTCACCGATTGCCGGCTGGTCGGCCGGCGGCTGGTCGGCCACCTTGTCATAGCGGTAGACGATCATATCCTCGAGGAAATTGCCCGGCGCAGTCGACAGATGCCCATAAAACAGACCGATCGCCCTGTTTGGCTCCAGAACCTCGGCGAAGAACGTCGGGAAATCGTCCGATTTGATGATCTCGCGCGAGGTCCGGTAGACGGCGTTGTCGACGATGTCGAGTGTCGCCTCCAGCACCACGCCGAACAGGCCGTAGCCGCCGACGACGTGGCGGAACAGCTCGGTATTTTCGGCCGGTGAGCAGGTCGTCACCGAGCCGTCGGCCAGCATCACCCGCATCGAACGGATCGAGCCGGCGACCGAGCCGGCCTGGTGGTCCATGCCATGCGCGTTGACCGACAGCGAGCCGCCGACCGAAAAGATGTCGGTCGACTGCATCGCCTTCACCGCGAAGCGCGGGTGCAAAAGGTTCTGGATGTCGTGCCAGCGCGCGCCCGGCTGCAAGGTGATCGTCTTCGCCGTCGGGTCGACACTGACCTTGTTGAATTTGCGCATGTCGAGGACCAGCGCGTTATCGTCGAAGGCGTGGCCGCCCATCGAATGGCGCACCGCCGCGACCGAGACCTTCAGGCCATTGGTGCGGGCAAAGGCGAGCGCGCTTGCAATGTGGTCTTCCTCGCTGACTTCGACGACGCCGTAGACCGGCGTCATCGACAGGCCGCTGGCATCGTTGATGTCGCCGCCCTTGGTCAGCCATGGCAGCGACGGATCGTAGGCTGGCGGGCCCTCCAGCGGCTTCTGCGCCAGGTCGATCCCGTCAATGTCGGCGATGCGCCCGGAATTCTTCTGCCCCGACGGACCGCGCGCCAGCCGCGCCACGGTTGTCCCGCCCCACAGCATCGCCCCGCCGACCACCGCCGCACCCAGCAGCAGCCGCCGCGACAGGCGAAACCCCTTGCGTTCCTCGATCATAGCCCCACCCCCGCTATCCCAGGAATAGCGCCTGATGGAGACAAAAACCAGTTGCCATCAGACGTTCGGCAAATGATGATCACAGTCGTTCTGGCGAAAGCGTCGAAAGCAGCCGCACCATGAAGCTTGCCGTCCGTGCCACGATTGCCCTGCTACTCGCGTCTGCTCCGGTCTCAGCCGACGCCCAAAGCGGTGAGAAGGGAGTCCTCGGTGTGGCAAGGGACGATCCGGAGATGGCGGCGGCGATTGAGCAGGCCCGCGCCAGCCTGGATGACTTCCTGATCCTGTCCGAGGCGCCGCCGTCCGGAACAGCCACGTTCAAATTGAAGGTAAGGATCGAAGACGGAACCGCGACGGAACATTTCTGGATCATTCCCTTTCACCGAACGGCGAGCGGATTTGCCGGAATTTTAGCAAACGAGCCGCAGGCCGTGCACAACGTCGTCGCCGGCCAGGAGATCGAATTCACCCGGGACGAAATTTCGGACTGGGGATACACCAAGAACGGCCATCAGGTGGGCAGCTTTACCGTCTGTGTGATGCTCAAGAAGATGTCGAAGGAAGACGCGGACTATCTCCGCGACAATTACGGCTTCGACTGCTGATGTCCGAGCGCGAGGCGCTTTAGCCGCTACCCCGCCTCCTCGTCCTGCGCCCCAATCTTGCGCACCAGCGCCGCGGTCGCCAGGATCGTGGCCATGTCGGCGATGATCGGTGCAACATGCTCGACATAGTCGAGCGGCACAGAGATGTCCGGCAGCTCGAAGAAGTTCTTCGTCTGCGGCAGCAGCAGGAAACCGTCGCTGCCGCTGAGCGCGACGCGCGCCGGATCGTTCGGCCGGGTTTCGCCAAGCCATTCGAGCGCCTGCGCCAGCCGGCCGGTTACCAGCGGCCGCGCCGCTTCGATGTTGTCGGTGCGGAACTCGTAGGCGGCATCGAGCTCCGGCACGCCGCTGGACAGTTCCTGCATCTTGCTGCCGAAGATGCCGCGGAGGAAGCCGACGGCCTTGTTGGTCCGGCGCGCGGCCACCAATGTGCCGGGGAACGGCGCGATCGTCTCGAAGGCGACGATGACGCCCTTGAACACCGCCGTCATGCTTCCGCCCGTCCCTTCCCGGAGATCTGCTTCATAGAGCTCGAACGGAAACTCGTCGTAGCGGCCGGAGAAAACATCGTCGAAAGACTGCCGGTTGAACGGGCCAACCGTCTCGCGCGGCAGCCCGTCGAACGAATTCGGCTTGACGTTGTGCCGGTACCGCATCTCGTCGATGAAGCCGAAGATGATCGGCAACAGCGTGCTGCGAAACGACTGCTGCAATTTGCTCGCCGGCTTGATCGCCTGGAAATAGAGCAGGATCGCCGCCAGGAATCCGCCGATATAGAGGAACACATGCGGGGTCGAGAACCACTGCTCGTTGGGGTCGGCAACCCCGTTGAAGAGCCAGGCCACAAGCGCCACGAACACCAGCACCAGCCCGATGAAAAGTGGCACCCGCCAGCGCGTCCGGCGATGGGCCGAAGCTCGTTGCGCCTCATAGGCCTCGATGTTCTTCCTGAGGCCGGCGATCACCGCTTCGCTCGGCATGAAATCCGCAGTTTCCATCACCCACCCGCCGCCACAAGCCTGCCCGCGCTGGGCATGATAGCCGGTTTGGTGGACTGCGTCAGCGCACGGCACCGAAGACCGCATCGAGGCGGGCTAGAACCCTTTGCCTGGATTTTCCCGCCAGCGTTTCAACCGGGACCAGCCGCTCGTGATCGCCGGCGCGCAGCCGCATGAAGGCATGCAGCCGGTAGGCGGCGATGGCCCCGCGCGTGCCGGGATCGTCGCTGATGTCGACGACGAGAATGGCGCCGATGCGGCCGGGCCATGGCTGCCGCGCGAAGGCGGTGCCGATGAAATCGCCGAGCCCATAGGCAACGAGCGTCTTGCCGATCCGCTCGATCGGCTGCACGACATGGGCATGATGTCCGGCGATCAGGCCGACGCCATGTTCGACCAGAAGTCGCGCCATTGCCCGCGTCTTCGCACGTGGAAAATGCCGGAATTCCCAATCCCAATGCGGCACCGCGCAGAGGAGGTCGACACCCGAAGCGGCAGCGTGCGGCCATTGCGTCGGATCGGCTTGCATCGAGACTCGGCCCGCGAACTGAGCCTCGTCGGTATTGCGCCACAAGGTAAAGGCGGCAAGGCCTATCGTCAGCGAACCAACCGCAAACCGCTCGACCGGAGCCGCGGCGCCTACAGTACGGATGCCGAGCCGCGCCAGCGCGGCGACGGTCTCATCGAAACCGGCGATGCCCTGGTCGAGCACATGGTTGTTGGCCAGCGACAGCACCAGTTTTTCACGCGAAATGCCGACGGCGGCCAGCGCCTCGGCAAGGAACCGCTCGCTCATCGCGTGGTGCGTGCCAAGCCTGGTGCCCAAAACAGCGCTCGGCCGTTCCACCACCGGGCTTTCGCAATTGCCGACCACCAGATCGGCCGAGGCGAACAGCGCCGCAATCGCCGGATCGCAGTCCGGCGCGCGGCGATTGGCCACCGCCGAGATATCGCCGACGAAAGCCAGCCGCACCGTCCGCGCCGGCGGTGGTTCGAGCAGGGCTGCAGCCGCCGGCGCAAAGCCGCGCGCGTCGCCATTGAGCGAAGGCCGGAGGAAGCGCGGCAGCCACGACAGTTTGTAGGAAAGCGGATAGTTCGACACGCGACGCCCAATGGTTTGCCCTGTGTAGACCGTCTGCCGGATTGATTGAAGCTTCGACTGTTAGCATAAATGAAATGATGACCGGCCCGTCCGAAGGTAACAGGCGCCGTGAGCCAAATGCGTGTATGATCCACTGCGGAGCGACAAAAGGGGCGATCACGATGACGCGTTTTTCCAGGCTGGTGGCGTGCGCCATCATTCTTCTCCTGCCGCTGGCTTCACCCAGCGCCGCGGCTCCCGAAGCGGCGGCCCTGTTCGAGGCAACAACCGCAGCCGAACGCGACCGCGCTCTTGCCGCCCTGGAAGCCACCGCACCAAGCGATCCGGCAGCCGCCTACGCCGCCGGCGCCGGCCAATTCTTCACCGCGCTGGAGGTCCTGGCCGGCGGTCTGCACCGCCACGGTTTCGACAGCCCGCAATCGTTCATGCTGCCGCTGATGCGGCTGCCGGTGCCGGACAATGCCAATCCCGAGCCGCTGACCTACGAACAATTCCGCGCCATTCTCGTCGCCTTCCGCGACCGGCTGGAGAAATCCGCAGCCACGCTGGGTTCGGTACCCGCCGACGCGGACATCGGCATGGTCATCGACCTCACCCGCCTCGGCATCGACCTCAACGAGGACGGCACGATCGCGCCGGACGAAAGCGCCGCGGCGATCATGGCGTCTCTGTCACGCGGCGGCGGTGCGCCAGACGCGGCCGCACCCGCCCTCATCTTCCGCTTCGACCGCGCCGACGGCTATTGGCTGCAGGGCTATGCCGAGTTCCTGATGGCGCAGGCCGACTTCTGGCTGGCGCATGACTTCAGCAACACCTTCGACGGCTCCTTCCATATGCTGTTCCCGCGCGCCAAACTACCGCTGCAGGACACGCTCGTTCCGCCGGACGGCGGCATGAGCGGCGGCATTCTGTCGTCCGAATGGCGCATCGCCGATTTCATCTCGCTGGTGCATCTCATCAACTGGCAAGTGGTCGAGCCGGAGCGCCGGCAGGCGGCGCGCCGCCATCTCATGGAAATGATCCGGCTGTCGCGCGAGGACTGGAAAGCCATCCGCGCCGAAACCGACAATGACCGCGAATGGCTGCCCGGGCCGCAGCAGAAAGGCGCCAGCCCGCTGACCGGTCTCGAAGTTGGTGAGCAGCAGGTACAGGCCTGGCTCGCCGCCCTGGCCATGGCCGAGGATCTGCTGGAGGGACGCACCTTGCTGCCGCATTTCCGCATCGCCGACAAAGGCATCAACATGAAACGCTTCTTTGATGAGCCAAAAACCTTCGACCTGGTGCTGTCGATCACCGGCCCGGCCATCGCGCCCTATCTCGAGCGCGGGAAGATTCTCACCAGCGAGGAGTTCAACCAGATCCAGCGCCAGTTCGGCGGCGCCGGGTTTCTGACGTTCGCGCTTTGGTTTAATTGAGCGGGAAACGTGGAGGGTGCTCCTGACACCCTTCTGTCAGCAGCTGGATTGCGCCTCGCGCCACCCGCCACTCCGCTCTTTCCATTTTGGCCGATACCTCCCATATTCGGGCCATGGCCAGACTGTCCGACAAGAAAACGCCTCCGCCGGCGAATGACGAGCGCGCTTCGCCGCCCAAGCGGCGCAGTCCGCTGACCGATTTCCTCGATGCGTCGGAGCCCTTGTACAAGGGCGGCTTTGCCGAGGCGCCGCAGGCCGAGTTCACCGGCGCGCCGCTGACCGGCTCGATCGCCGACTGGGCCGAGCAGATAGAGCAGGAAGCCGAGAAGGAAGGGCGCGTTTCCGGCAAAGACGGCGGCAAATCGCCGAAGCCGGCGAAGAAAATCCCCGAGCGCTCCTCTTCCCCCGGCCGTACGGCACGCGGTACCTCGATGGGCGGCGCGGCTTCGGCGCGGGAGCGCACTGCGGCCGGTCTCAACCCTGTCGCCGGCCTCGATGTCTCACTGGAAGAGGCCGAGACAATGGCCTCGGGCGGCGTCACCGCCACCGTCGCGGCGCTGTCGGCGCTGATCGAATCCGGCAATCCGTTGCATAAGGACGGCGTGCTGTGGACGCCGCACCGTCCCGCCCGGCCGGAAAAATCCGAAGGCGGCATCGCCATCAAGATGGTCTCGGATTTCGAGCCCGCCGGCGACCAGCCGACGGCGATCAAGGATCTCGTCGAGGGCGTCAGCAGCAACGACCGCACCCAGGTTCTGCTCGGCGTCACGGGCTCGGGCAAGACCTTCACCATGGCCAAGGTGATCGAGGAGACGCAGCGCCCCGCTCTGATCCTGGCGCCCAACAAGACGTTGGCCGCGCAGCTCTATTCCGAATTCAAGAAATTCTTCCCGGAAAACGCCGTCGAGTATTTCGTCAGCTACTACGACTATTACCAGCCTGAGGCCTATGTGCCCCGGACCGACACCTACATCGAGAAGGAATCCTCGATCAACGAGCAGATCGACCGCATGCGCCATTCGGCGACGCGCTCGCTGCTCGAGCGCGACGACGTCATCATCGTCGCCTCGGTGTCCTGCATCTACGGTATCGGCTCGGTCGAGACCTACACGGCGATGACCTTCCAGATGCAGATCGGCGACCGGCTCGACCAGCGCGCGTTGCTCGCTGACCTCGTCGCCCAGCAGTACAAGCGCCAGGACATCAACTTCGTCCGCGGCTCGTTCCGGGTGCGCGGCGACACGATCGAGATCTTCCCGGCCCACCTCGAGGACCGCGCCTGGCGCATCTCGCTGTTCGGCGACGAGATCGAGGCGATTACCGAATTCGACCCGCTGACGGGACAGAAGACCGGCGAGCTGAAGAGCGTCAAGATCTACGCCAATTCGCACTATGTGACGCCGCGTCCGACCCTCAATCAGGCCATCAAATCGATCAAGGAAGAGCTCAAGCACAGGCTGGTCGAACTCGAACGGGCCGGTCGGTTGCTCGAGGCGCAGCGGCTTGAGCAGCGCACCCGCTTCGACCTGGAGATGCTGGAAGCGACGGGCTCCTGCGCCGGCATCGAGAATTACTCGCGCTATCTGACCGGCCGCCAGCCGGGCGATCCGCCGCCGACCTTGTTCGAATACATCCCCGACAATGCGTTGGTCTTTGTCGACGAAAGTCACGTCACCATACCGCAGATCGGCGGCATGTATCGCGGCGACTTTCGCCGCAAGGCGACGCTGGCCGAGTATGGGTTCCGCCTGCCGTCCTGCATGGACAACCGGCCGCTGCGCTTCGAGGAGTGGGACGCCATGCGCCCACTTTCCGTTGCGGTTTCCGCAACGCCCGGCGGTTGGGAGATGGAGCAGTCCGGCGGTGTCTTTGCCGAACAGGTCATCCGCCCGACCGGCCTGATCGATCCGCCGGTCGAAGTGCGCCCGGCCAAGAGCCAGGTCGACGACGTTGTCGGCGAAATCCGCGAGACCACCAGGGCCGGCTATCGAACGCTGGTCACCGTGCTGACCAAACGCATGGCCGAGGACCTGACCGAATACCTGCATGAGCAAGGCATTCGCGTGCGCTACATGCACTCAGACATCGACACGCTGGAGCGTATCGAGATCCTGCGCGACCTGCGCCTCGGCGCCTTCGACGTGCTCGTCGGTATCAACCTGTTGCGCGAAGGCCTCGACATTCCCGAATGCGGTTTCGTCGCCATTCTCGATGCCGACAAGGAAGGTTTCCTGCGCTCCGAGACATCGCTGATCCAGACCATCGGCCGTGCCGCCAGAAACGTCGACGGCAAGGTCATCCTCTATGCCGACCAGATCACCGGCTCGATGGAGCGGGCAATGGCCGAGACCAATCGCCGTCGCGAAAAGCAGATGGAGTGGAACGCGGCCAACGGCATCACCCCGGAATCGGTCAAGTCGCGCATTTCGGACATCCTGGACTCGGTCTACGAAAAAGATCATGTCCGCGCCGATATCTCGCAGTTCACCGACAGCGCCGGCGCGATGATGGGCAACAATCTGAAGGCGCATCTCGACGCCCTGGACAAGCAGATGCGCGACGCCGCCGCCAACCTCGATTTCGAGAAGGCAGCCCGCATCCGCGACGAGATCAAGCGGCTGCGCGAGATGGAGCTGTCCATCTCCGACGATCCGCTGGCCAAATATGCCGACATGGAAAGCCCAGTCTCGGGCCGCGAAAAGGGCAAGCACAACAAGGGCGTGGCCAAACATCGTACATCAGAGGAACAGGAGCGTTTCCGCAAGCTCGACGAGGCACGTGCCGCCGAAGAGGCGACCAAGGCTACCCGGTCCAACCTCTTCCACAAGCCGGCGCTCGACGAAATGGGCGCCGACGGCGCCGTGCCGGTGAAGAAGCGGTTGTTTGCCAAGCCGTCGCTGGACGATATGGGACCAGGCACCGACATGCCGACGCCGTCAGGCGCGGTGTCGCGTTCGCTGTTCAAGAAACAGTCGGCGCAAGAAGCGCACGGCTCCGACTTCGGCATCCCGGGTGAACCGACCAAGCCGCTGTTCAAGAAGAACTCGCTCGATGAGATGACCGTGCGGCGGACCGAGAAGCCGGTCGAGGGAAAAGTGCCGGCGAAGCCGCAGCCGATCTCCCCCCAAGTGGGGGAGATGCCCGGCAGGACAGAGGGGGGCGCGAAGGAACACGGCGATTTTGCAAAACCCATTGTCCGCCAGCGCGCCGGCATCGGCTCCTACGAAGACCCCGCCGACGCCCGCCGTGAAAAGCGCCGGCCCGGCAAGACGGGTCGGCCGGGGCGGTAAACGGGCTGCATACCTGTTGCGAGCATTCTCAACCGGTGTCTAGAATGCTTGATGGTCGTCACTCGCAGACTTCAGGAAGACGAATTCAAGGCTTGCTTCGCGGAGCCTATGACGAACGTCACCGCCACGGCAGAGGCTGCAGTAGACATATGGCCATATGTCGAGGCGCTGGATCTGGATGAGATCGGGCTGCCATATTTGAACGACGTCCACTATGTCTACCGAGACGCCCAAAACCGATTTGATCAGGTTTTGATTGGCACCGGCAGGTTCAACGCCCTTCTTGTGATCGTTGTCGATCTCAGCAGAAGCTCGGTGTTCGGACATTTCCTGCTGGATTTGAACAAGGAATACGGAGTAAGCGGTGGCCACTTGAGGTCCGTGTGACAGTCCTGCCGAATGCCAACCGTCATTGCCATTGCCTCCGGCAATCCGCCGTGGCGCTCCTTTGAAGCCACAGCTATTCTCATGCCATCGCTTGGGTGGGTGCAGATGATGACGCGTCGTTTCTTTGGACTTCTCGCAGCCGTCGCCGCAGCTTTCCTGCCGCCCCGCGCGGCGTCTCAAACGACGAACGCGCCGCGGCGCTTGCAGGATGACATTCCGATAGCCGCGCAGTGGATATCCAAAGCACTGCAAAGTTCGGGCTATGACGCGAATTTCACACCACGGAGCATATCGGAGGTGGAGCGCTTCTTTCGCGAGCAGACGAAGGACGGGGAGCCCATCTCCGCCGGTTTGATGTCGCAAGATATCGGGCCGCGCTTGTTTGCGTTGGGCAGCTATTGCGGCGAGGTGCTCCGCAGGGAACTTGGTGGGCATTGGCTGACGAATGATGATGATCCCGAAGGGGAAATCAACGCGGCTCTCGAAGTTGGAAGCGGCGTTACCTGCTGGCCCATGCAACGCGTGATGAAGCGACTGCGCAGCGGCGAGGACGACCTGTGGCTTGGGCCGCAGGGATCAGGTGAGGCTGAAAGGCGCGGCGAGGCTCTGCCCTAACCTGCTTCGTATTTTCGGATGAATGGAACACCATTGAACGTTTGTGTACAACAGGAACAGCTTGGCTTCATGTCTTCCAACCTGAGTTCGGGATCGACCAGCGCCAGGCGATTGTCCTGATCCAAGTACAGGCCACTGTAATATGAATTTTCTCCCACTCGGACGAACGAGTGCTTGTCGGCATCGTTGAGTGCAACGATCCAGAAAATCGGGTCCGGTCGATCCAGTCGCGCCACTGCCTGACTGTGAACATCGGACCAATCCTGTCCAACTTTCGAAAGCAGGAATCTGAACAACGGCGTGTAGTCGCGGCCCCATTGTTTTTCGCCATGCATGGAGCCGCGGCTCGTCTTGTCCTCTTTCTTGATATGCCGGGAAAATTTGTAGTCGCCGCCGCCATGGCGAACGCCGTGGGTTCGCGTGTTTTCCCGTCGGTAGAGTGGTTCTCTGTGTCGCATCCAGAAGATCCGCAGCCGCGTAACACCACGCTGGTCCGGCAGTATTTTTGCCGAACACCCCAATGGGTGCAAGAGGACGTCGGCTTCTCAGGTACCATTCATCGTTGACTGCATAATGCTCGTCGACATGCAGGAGCGTCGGATCGGCGTGCTGTCGGGCGGACAGAAGGCGCGTCTGATGATGCTGGCGCTGAGGCTCGCCAACCCCAACTTCTATTTGCTCGACGAGCCGACCAACCACCTCGATATCGATGGTCAGGAAGCACTGGAAGCGGAATCGCTGGAACATCAGGCGAGCTGCCTGCTTGCCTCGCACGACCGCTCCTTCATCCGCGCGGTTGGCAACCGCATCTGGCTGATCGAGAAACGGCGATTGACCGAGATCGACAGCCCGGAGGTGTTCTTCCGGGAGGTTGCCGAAGCCGGCGGCTGAAGGCTTGCGGAAAAAAATCCGGCGCTCTGTCGGATGATGATCGCATGCCACGTCCTTGGGTTGCCGACACGGTGATGCCGGCGCCAATTGAGGAGAAAGCATCATGTCTATTCTGTCATCCATAGGTCACGCCGTGACGCGTTACTCGGCGGCTCGCGCCCGTTATCGCAGCGAACGCGCCATCCTTTCATTGCCGATCGAGCTGCGCAAAGATATTGGCTGGCCGGAAATCGTCGTCGACGCGCAAAACAGCCCGCGGATTCGCATCGAAGGTTGAAAGGTGGCAGTTGGCCGTCGCGGCAGGCGCCATTTCGAATCCAAAAAACCATCGGCCGTGTAGGATCGTCGCCGTTCCGTTCGTCCTGTGGTTCGCAAAGGCAAACCAGACGCAAAGAGGAGCATGACATGAATGACCAGCCGCAGACCCAGCCCGCCGCCAAAGTGCTTGGCGGATTGACGCCCTACCTTCAGCTGGACGGCGCTTTCAAAGCCGCAGAATTTTACCAAAAGGCCTTCGGTGCCGAGCAGGTCTTTGCCTATCCGCCGGACGAACAGGGCCGTACCATGCATATCCATCTCCATATCAACGGTTCGACCCTGATGCTTTCCGACTTCTATCCCGAGCATGGAATGGCCGCTGTGAAGCCGCAGGGCTACACCATGCAGCTCCACCTCGGCAGCGACGACATCGACGCCTGGTGGCAGCGAGCCGTCGAGGCGGGCTGCAAGGAAGTCGTGCCGTTGCAGGTGATGTTCTGGGGCGATCGCTGGGGCAATATGCGTGATCCGTTCGGCGTCGAATGGGCAATGAACGCACCGGTGAAAGCAGCTTAGCATTCCACACAGGCTGTGTCTGAAATCACCTCTCCCGCTCCAGAGGGAGAGGAAAACGATCGCATGGAGGAAATCAGATGTCCTATGTCGACGGTTTCGTACTTGCCGTACCGAAGGCAAAGCTCGATGCTTACAAGAAGCTGGCGGAAACCGGCGGCGCCGTCTGGAAGGAGCACGGTGCTCTTGCCTACGTCGAATGCGTCGGCGACGACGTCCCTTATGGCGAGCTCACCTCGTTCCCGCGCGCCGTACAGGCCAAGGACGACGAGGTCGTCATCTTCTCATGGGTGGTCTACGAATCGCGCCAGAGCCGCGACGCGGCGATGGCCAAGGTGATGGCCGACCCGCGCCTCAAGTCGGACTGGGAGACCATGCCGTTCGACGGCAAGCGCATGATCTTTGGCGGTTTTCAGCCCTTCATCGAGCTGTAGGCGCCCCTCGATCAAGTTTGTCGTGCAGCGGCTTCAGCCGGTCGCCATAGCGCTTCCACAGGTCGACCGAGCCCTGATACATCGGCTGGCGCACTTGAGCAGCCGACGCCGTTCGCACCGGCCGGTCGGTCTGGTGGAACGACAGCACGGCGTCGTCCCACGGCAGGCCGAGATGGGCGATCAGCGCCCGCGACTGGCCTTCCTGGTCGGCGACGAAATCCTCGTAGCGAACGTCGTGCACGACATCAGGCAGCACGGCGTGCCAGTGCGCCATGATGTCGGTGTACAGATTGTGGAAATCGGCGAGCTCGTCGAGATCGTAGCCGTAGCGATGGCTTTCGCCTCGGAAGTGCACCTTGTAGATCGACAGGCAGGTCGCCGCCGCATCGCGCGAGCAATGGATGATCTTGGCCTTCGGCAGCATCAAATGGATGAAGCCCACCAAGAGGAAATTGCCGGGCATCTTGTCGGTGACGTGCCGAGAACCCGGATAGCGGGCGTGCAGCATGTCGAGATAGGCCTGGCCGGCCTCGGCATAGGCCTTGTCGGGCATGTCGGCGATGCCCCAGGGAAAGCCGCCCTTCATGCTGAGCGGAAACTGCTTGCCGACCGCCGTCTTCAATATGCTGAGCTCGCCGGCGCCATAGACCTGCGGATGGCTGGCGATGATCTGCTCGACCAGCGTGGTGCCGGAACGCGGCATGCCGACGACGAAGATCGGCGTGTCGTCGGCTATCTCGCTCGGCCTGTGCCTTTCAAAAAAGGCCTTGTCGAACACCGCCTTCATCGCCTCGAACTCGCCGCGCGTCTTGCCGGCGTCGTAGTCGATGCCCTGGCGGCGGATCGCGTTGCCTTCGGCGAAATAGTCGAAGGCGCGGCCATACTGCCTGAGGTCGTCATTGGCCTTGCCGAGACCGAAGGAAAGCTGCATGCGCGCCAGGCTGCCTTGCGGCGCCTTGGCGTGCTCCGCCTCCATGCGGGCAAGCTCGGCGTCGCGCTCCTTCTGGCGCTTGACCTGGGTAAGCATCAGCCAGGCCCTCGCCATGCCGGGGTCCACAGCCAGCGCCTGCCTGAAAAGATCCGCAGCCTCGTCGAGATTGCCCTTTTCCATCAGCCCGACACCCAGGCCGTGTAAAAGATCGGCATCCTTCGGCCGGATCGTCAGCGCCTCGCGAAAGACAGCCAGTGCCTCATCCAGCCGGCCCGCTTCCTGCAGCGTTTCGGCAAGCCCGACGCGGGCGCGGACATGGAACGGGTTGCGGCCGATCGTGCCGCGATAAATATCCTCGGCGCCTTCGAATTGGCCGAGCTGCTTCAGCGACGAGCCGAGATTGTCACGCGCCGCCAGCTGGTCCGGCCGAATCGCCACCACCTTGCGGAAGAGATCGGCGGCGGCCGCGACCCGGCCGAGGTCGCGCAGCACGGTGCCGAGATTGTTGAGGAAATCCGGATTGTTCGGTTGCAGACGCACCGATTGTTCGATCAGCGCCAGCCCCTCGGCGCTGCGCCCGGTCTGGTGCAGCAGAAGCCCGAGGAAATGCGCAGCAGCCGGGTGGTTGGCCTTTTGCGCCAGCACCTGTCGGTAAAGCGCCTCGGCTTCCTGCCGGCGCCCGGCCTGGTGCAGCTGCAGCGCCTGCTGCACGTGCTGGTCGAGCCCCAGCGGCGGCTGTCCGCCTGAGCCGTAACGTGCGCCTGCCGGTTGTCTCGGATCTCTGTTGATGGGAAACCTGCCGTGTTGTCCGCCTGCCGCGATCTAGGCCATCGCTGCGGCGCGTGCAAGAGCAGACGGCGGTCGCTGCGAAGCAAACCTTCGAACCCGGGGGGAGCCTACCGAAAGTCGGCCGGCGTCAGCACATACATGTTCCTGCGGCCGTGCGAGTAGGCTTGGCGCGCAATCTCGTGGATCGACGAACGCTTGGCGTCGAAGGCGCTGAGAAATTCGGCCTCGGCTCCGCTTGCTGCCGGGTTTGCCGCCGAAAGTGCCGCGACCTCGACAAAGAACGGGACTTCGAGCATGCCGTCATGGCCGACGAAACGAATGCGCTTGGCCGCCGCGTCATAGGAGCGGCTGGGATTGGGAAAATTGAGCGTCATGGCTTGCGCGTCAAATCAGGCGGTTGCTTTCGGCAAGCTGGCGCGCCCGCCGCGCCGTGCCGTCGGTGTCGGCAATCCTTCGCCTTGCCGCCTCGTCGCTTCTTATCGTGAGACGCGGCGACAAGACCTTTATCGGCTTTGCGACAGGACTGACTGCAACTGTCGGGACATCCGGTGTTCTTGCGGAGTTCATGACTCTCTTCCTTCCATTGCTAGATAAATACAAATGCCGGAGGAATTTTTTCGGAAGTTCTTCAAACAATTTTTGAGGTGCACCGGGACCGTATCATCGTTCTGCGGATAACTATAGAAAAGTAATTTGACGTTGGTAGGGGTAAGAGGCCGAAAACTTCTTGAATAAGCCGTATTTTCAGACTATTGGTATGAAACCGTTTTGGGCCATGCTTGGCCCCGCGGTGTCAGGGATTCTCGGCCCGCCAAACTTATCCAAATCGCCGACACCTGGTACCGCAATGCAGGCTCCGCTTCCGGGGCAGGCCGGAAAGAAACTTCAAGGCACGAGAACTTCAAGGCACAAGCGAGAACTTCGAGGCACAAGAATGTCTGCTCGCACCACCCATTCCATAGCGCATTTCGCGGCACCTTTCGTGCTTGGCGGGCTGGATGGCGTGCAGCCGGCCGGCGACTATGACATCGACCACGACGAAGAACTGATCGACGGCATGTCCTGGCCTGCCTGGCGCCGCGTCGCCACTTTCATCCATCTGCCGGCAAGGACAGTGAAAAGCGCGACCAGCCAGCTTGTCGCCATTGACCATGCCGAGCTCGACGCAGCGCTTCGGCACGACCAGGAGAATGTCACATGATCCGCTTCCAGCAGAATGCGCGGCGCACGGACACGCCGGCGCATATCTTCACCGTCGGCCAGACCGTCCGCATGAAGAGCCGCACCGGCCTTGCCCAAAAGACCGCGGAGCTGTTCCAGATCAAGAGCCGGCTGCCGGTCAAGGACGGCTCGCCGCAATATCGCATCCGCAGCGATCAGGAGACCTATGAGCGGGTCACCACGGAAGACAATCTCGAACCGGTCGACAACCCGGCCAACTGAGCCGACGCGCCGCAACGCTGCTTCACATGCTGATGGTGCCGCAGATCTGCGTCGCCTGCGCATCTCCAACGGGAACGGCGCTGAGCTCTACGCCGGCCCCCAGATGGTGCTTATCCGGCCAGGCTGTAGGTCGGTGCGCTAGCAGGGCCCGTCATCGACGACGCGATAATCCGCCGCGCGGGCTTCGCATTCGTTGGGGAATGTGCGCAGTTCGCCATGGCGACGGGCACAGACCGGGCGGTATTCGCGGGTGCAGAATGTCTGCTCCTCACCGCCACCACCACCGCCGCGGCACTCGCCCTCGCGAATGATGCGGTATCCGGCCCGTTCGGCAAGGCAGGCATTGGCGAAGGTCTGGCGGTCGCCGCCGCGCCGGGCACAGACCGGGTCATATTGCCTAGTGCAGAATTGCGGCCCCGGCCGTGGCGGGCGCGGCCCCGGCCCCTCATCATCCACCACGACGGTGCAGGCTGCGAGAATTGCCGACAGGAACAGGATGGAAAAAACCTGCCGCGGAAAGATTGCCGCAAGAAACCGCATGAATGTTCCCTCCCTCGAAACTCCTGCCTGCACAAATGGTGCCTGGGTCAGGCCGATCCTCGTCATTCCGCTGCCAGATGCAACCCCTGTTTGCAACTGGCGAGCCAGGGCGGTATGCCGGCGCAAGCCAAGACAGCACCTGCCCCGTTGGCTGGACCATGCCTGGGTGAAGTCTGGCCGATGACCGCGCAGAGAACCGGGACTATCGGTGCGATGCGTCGGGATGCGCCTGTTGGGGCCGCCCGCGGCTGTGTCTTGCAAGCATCACGTTTCCGTGCGATAAATTTTGTGTTCGGGCATTTGCGACCCGGAGAGCGGAACGTTTTGGACGACCTTTCCCCGATACTGTGAATCTCTGACAGCCCCGTTTTCGGCGGGGGGTTTTACCCATGCGCCAATGCATGACTGCCGAAGCAACCACCGGGACTTGCCCACGGCGCCAGGCGGCGGGCGGAACCACCAAGACTGACACGGGTGAAGGAGTTTCCCCAATGGCCCAGACCGGCACCGTTAAATTCTTCAACGCTACCAAAGGCTTCGGCTTCATCACGCCCGATGGCGGCGCCAAGGATGTGTTCGTCCACATCTCGGCGATCGAGGCTTCCGGGCTGCGCACGCTTGTCGACGGTCAGAAGGTCACCTTCGATGTCGAGCCCGACCGTATGGGCAAGGGTCCGAAAGCGGTCAATCTCCGCGCTGCCTGAAACCACAGCGTGCCGCGCGTCCTTTCGGGGTGTGAGGATGCTGCAAGGCTTTTGGAGTGAACTTGAATTCTGTAAAGGCGCGGCGGTTTTCGTCGCGCCTTTTGTGTTCCGGGATGCTTGCCCGCACCCGCAAAACTTTCTCTTGCCGATGGCACTAAAATAAAGGACAAATTTCCGTCCGGGCATTTGCCGGCCCGAGACTGGACTTGTGGGATCAAAGGAGCTTCCCATGCCGCAGACCGGCACCGTCAAATTCTTCAATCACGCCAAGGGCTTCGGCTTCATCACGCCGGACGACGGGGCAAAGGATGTCTTCGTCCATATTTCGGCCGTGCAGGCGTCGGGTCTTCCCGGTCTTGAGGATGGGCAGAAAGTGACATTCGACACCGAGCCGGACAAGCGCGGCAAGGGTCCGAAAGCCGTCAACCTGTCGATCGGCTGAACCACCCCCGGACAGAATGGACGTGGGCCGGTCTGGCCTGCGGTGTTTGCCGCACGCTTGAACCGCCCAGTTAGATGAACCGCCTGGTCAAATTTCGTTCAGCCCCCGTTCAGCCACGGTCGCATATTAATCTTCGTTAAAGCCGGACCGCATCCCCCGAAAACGACCCGGGCCGGCACGAAGGAGACCGACATGAACCGAATTTTCAAGACTGCCATCCTGTCCGCCGCGGTCGTTGCGACCACGCTTGCGACCTTGCCCGCGGCCAATGCCGACGAATGGCGCCATCACCGCCGCCACCACGGCCACGGCGACGCCGTTGCGGCCGGCGTGCTCGGCCTTGCGGCCGGTGCCCTGATCGGCGGTGCTCTCGCCAACCCGCAGCCCCGCTATTACGACCCGGCCTATGATGATGAATACTACAGGCCTGCCCCGGTACGCCGTTATTACGTGCAGCCGCGAGTGGCCTATGCCGAAAGCTATGCGGAGCCGTGGACCCGCGGCTGGTACGAATACTGCTCGGACCGCTACCGGAGCTTCAACGCCCGTACCGGCACGTTCACCGGCTATGACGGCGAACAGCATTTCTGCACCGCCAATTAGCGGAGGCAGTTTCCCGTCGGAAAAAAGCGCGGTCGCACAGGCCGCGCTTTTTGTTTCCGGCAAGCGGTTTCAGACCAGAAAAGGATTGCTCCGCCGCTCCTCACCAAAACGGCCGCCGGGACCATGGCCGCAGATAAAGCCGATGTCGTCGCCCAACGGCAAAAGCTTCTCCTTGATCGA
Organism: Mesorhizobium sp. M0663; assembly: GCF_040320585.1. NCBI lineage: Bacteria > Pseudomonadati > Pseudomonadota > Alphaproteobacteria > Hyphomicrobiales > Phyllobacteriaceae > Mesorhizobium > Mesorhizobium sp. M0663. Next base: position 597,641 of record NZ_JAMYPX010000001.1, on the reverse strand, counting down.
GGCGATCAGCGCGGCGTGGTCGCCGCCCGGCAGGTCGGTGCGGCCGACCGAACCGCGGAACAGCACGTCGCCGACATGCGCGAACTTCGCCGCCCGGTTATAGTAGACGACGTGGCCGGGTGCGTGGCCCGGACAATGGAGCACCTCGAACTCGTGTGAGCCGAACGAAACGGTCTCGCCTTCGGCAAGGAACCGGTCGGGGACACAGTTGCGCACGGGATCGGTGATGCCGTAGCGCTTTGCCTGGTTCTCGAGATTGGCGAGCAGCGGCCGGTCGGCGGCATGCGGACCGATGATCTCGATACCGAGCGCCTCCTTCAGTTCCATGGCCCCGCCGGCATGGTCGATATGGCCATGGGTAATCCAGATCGCGCCGGCAGTGATCGCATTGTCCTCGAGCGCCGCCAGCACCTTGTCGATGTCACCGCCCGGATCGACGACAACGCCTTGTCTGTCGTCCATGTCGAAGAGGATGGTGCAGTTCTGCTGGAACAGCGTGACCGGCACGATGCCGGCGTTGAGCTGACCCATATTCGTCCTTTCACGCTGTCGGAGTGCTGCGCGTCCCCTCGAACGCGTCAGGAGAGCTCCAACCTTGAACCAGGCCCTGATGTAGAGACACACGCGAACGGCGTCCACCGCTCCCACAAACGGCAAACGAAATGGGCGGCCGAAGCCGCCCATTTGAAAACCTGAAACGTCGAAGCTTATTTCTTCATCGCGTTCATGACCGCACCGATGATGCCGGTCAGGATGGCGCCGCCGCCGGCACCGCCAACGATATTTGAAATGTTCAACGCGCTGCCGGCCCCTGCCGCCGTGGCGGCTGCTGCCGGATCGACCGCGCCACCCAGCAGACTGTTGAGGATGGCCGCACCGCCGACGCCGCCGACAGCGCCACCCAGGATTTTGGTAAGCTGCCCCATCGCCGCACTCTTGATAGCCGCACCCACCGCCTGGCCACCGATGATGCCCGTAATCACCTGAATAATGATCGGAAGAAGCGTGTTCATATCCATATTTCCAGTCCCTCCATAGCTGCCAGCCTCCCAGGCCGACGCCATCATGAGACGCCGAATTGAATGAAAGTCAAATGCGCAAACGCTTAAATAAAAGGGGCGGCCCGAAAACCGCCCCTACTTGATAAAAAACCTGTGACTTTCGTTATTCTGCAGCAATCGCGTGGTTGGGTTGAACCGCCGCAGAATAGTCGTTCATCAATGTCTTGGCGATATCGCCGACCTCGAATCGGTACGGACCGATCTCCGAAACCGGTGTCACCTCGGCCGCCGTGCCGGTGAGGAAGCACTGGTGGAAGCCTTCAAGCTCCTCCGGCATGATGGCGCGCTCGATCACCTCCAAACCGCGGTCCTTGGCAAGGTCGATGACCGTGCGGCGGGTGATGCCGTCGAGGAAGCAATCAGGCTTGGGCGTATGGATCTTGCCGTCCTTGACGAAGAAGATGTTGGCGCCTGTCGCTTCCGCCACCTGGCCACGCCAGTCGAGCATCATGGCGTCGGCATAGCCCTTGGCCTCGGCGGCATGCTTGGACATGGTGCAGATCATGTAGAGGCCGGCCGCCTTCGATTTCGACGGTGCGGTGCGCGGGTCGGGGCGGCGCCATTCGGCCATGTCGAGCCGGATGCCCTTGAGCTTCTGCGCCGGGTCGAAATAGCTTGGCCACTGCCAGATGGCGATGGCGCAGTTGATCCGGCTGTTCTGTGCGGAAACGCCCATCTGTTCACTGCCGCGCCACGCGATCGGCCGGACATAGGCGTCCTGGAAACCTTGCTTCTTCAACAGCGTGCGGCAGGCGTCGTCGATCTCGGCGACCGAGTAGGGTATCTTGAAGCCAAGCAGGCGCGCCGATTCATGCAGGCGTTCGGTGTGGTCGGTCAGCTTGAAAATTTCGCCGCCATAAGCGCGCTCGCCCTCGAATACCGCGCTGGCGTAGTGCAGCCCGTGGGTCAAGACGTGGATCTTGGCGTCGGCCCATTTGACGAACTCGCCGTTCATCCAGATAAAGCCGTCCAGTTGGTCGAAGGGAACGGATGCCATGGTAACCTCCCGCGGGCGGCAGCCCGCACATCATTGTGTCGTTGCGTGTTTCGCCTCGGCCGCTGCGGGCGGCCATTGTGTCAAAGCGTAGGCGGATATTTAAGGTCTGGCAAACTCAGGAAGTTCCGGAAAAAACGGCTTCGCTTGCCTTTTCGTTCGCAATCCGCCGAAAAGCTTGCCAAAAATTACCATCGCGCGGAAAATACGTCAATAGTGCTGACATAATTTCCTGCTTCACACGGAGAAAAGATGACGAGCCACGCAGCCGCAGAACCGATCAGGACGGCGATCACCGACGAGGACGGCATCGATTTCGCCATCATCGAGTTGTTTTTCTTCGCCTATCGCGACTTTACCTCCGATCCGGACCAGATCCTGGCCGAATACGGTTTTGGCCGTGCCCATCACCGGGTTCTGCATTTCGTCAATCGCCGGCCCGGGCTGACGGTCGCCGAGCTCCTCGACGTGCTCAAGATCACCAAGCAGAGCCTGGCGCGCGTGCTCAAGCAACTGATCGACACCGACCATATCGTGCAATTGCAGGGCCCTCGCGACCGCCGCCAGCGCGAACTCTACCCGACGGCCAAGGGCCGTGCCCTGGCGCTGGCGCTGGCGCGGCCACAGTCGCGCCGCATCCATGCTGCATTGGAAGATTCCGGAGCCACCGAACGCGCCGTTATCGAACGGTTCCTTGAAGCGATGGTCAATCCGGAACTAAGGGCGCAGATCGACATTGTGCCCGCAAAGATGTCAGGGAAAAACCATGGAGACCATTGAGAGGGTTGATCATCCGACAGCACCGGAAGACGACGCGCCGCATCTGCTGGTGGTCGACGACGACACCCGTATCCGCAATCTTCTGAAACAGTATCTGACCGAAAACGGCTTTCGCGTCACCGTCGCCGGAAATTCCGGCGAGGCGCGGCGCAAGCTCGCCGGCCTCGACTTCGATCTGATCGTGCTCGACGTCATGATGCCGGGTGAAAGTGGCGTCGACCTCACCAAGGCGCTGCGGGCGGAGAAAAACGTGCCGATCCTGATGCTCACCGCACTGTCCGAAACCGACAGCCGGATCACCGGGCTCGAGGCCGGCGCCGACGACTATCTGCCTAAACCGTTCGACCCGCGCGAGCTGATCCTGCGTATCAACAATATCCTGCGCCGCGGCGGCCCCGCGACAACGCCTAAGGTCGAACAGCTGGTCTTTGGCCCCTATACGTTCCAGATCGCCAGGCGTGAGCTGAAGCGCGGCGGCGAGGCGCTCAAGCTGACCGACCGCGAGCAGGAAATCCTGGCGATCTTCGCTGCGCGTGCCGGCGAAACGATACCGCGGCATGAGCTTGTCGGCGATGAATCCGAGGTCGGCGAGCGCACGATCGACGTCCAGATCAATCGGCTCCGCCGCAAGATCGAACGCGATCCGTCCAATCCGGTCTGGCTGCAGACAGTGCGCGGTATTGGGTATCGGCTCAGCGTGGAATAGAATGTCGCCGACAGCGGTCCTTTGCCGGGCCGCCGGTGAGCGAAAAGACGAATGGCGACCACGCAACTCGAACGGCCGGGAGATGGCGGCTTGAGCGCTCGCGCGACGCGGGCGCTCAAGGCCGTGCCGCGCGCCTGGAACCGTTTCTGGCGCCTGGTGTCGCTTTACATGCCGAAGCGGCTCTATGCCCGTTCGCTGATCATCGTCATCGCGCCGATGATCATGCTGCAGTCGGTCGTCGCCTTTGTCTTCATGGAGCGCCACTGGCAGACCGTGACGCAGCGCCTGTCGCAGGCCACGGTGCGCGACATCGCCGCCATCATCGACCTGATAGAGACCTATCCTCACGACGCCGACTACGCCAACGTCATCCGCATCGCCCAGGATCGCATGCAGCTGAAGGTCGACCTCCTGCCGCCCGACCCGCTGCCGCCTCCCGGGCCAAAGCCGTTCTTCTCGATCCTCGACGAGATCCTTTCGTCCGAGATCACCCGCCAGATCAACCGTCCGTTCTGGATCGATACGGTCGGCAATTCCAATATCGTCGAGGTCCGCGTCCAGCTCGAGAACAAGGTGCTGCGCGTCTTCGTGCGCCGCAGCCAGGCCTATGCATCGAACACCCATATTTTCCTGATCTGGATGGTCGGCACCTCGCTGGTGCTGCTGATGATCGCCATTCCCTTCCTGCGCAACCAGATCCGGCCGATTCTGACGCTGGCCGAGGCGGCCGAGAGCTTCGGCAAGGGCCGGCCGATGCCGCGCGATTTTCGCCCGCGCGGAGCCGAGGAAGTCCGCCGCGCCGGCTTTGCCTTCATACAGATGCGCGAACGCATCGAACGCCAGCTCGAGCAGCGTACCGCCATGCTGAGCGGCGTCAGCCACGATCTGAGGACCATCCTCACCCGCTTCAAACTGCAATTGGCGCTTGCCGGGACCAAGGCGGCCGATACCCAGGCACTCGACCAAGACATCGACGACATGCAGTCGATGCTGGAAGGCTACCTTGCCTTTGCACGCGGCGAAGCTTCGGAAGACGCAGGTCAGTTCGATCTCGAAGCCTTCTTCGACAAGCTTCGCGAGGAAGCCGCGCTGCGCAAGCGCAAGCTGTCGACCGTGCTTGTCGGCGATCCGCATGTGCACGTGCGCCCCAATGCCTTTGCCCGGCTGCTGTCCAACGTCGTCGGCAATGCATTCCGCTATGCCAAGACGGTGGAGATCAATGCCAATCATGGGCGCGGTTCGCTGCTCGTCACCATCGACGATGACGGTCCGGGCATTCCGCCCGAAAAGCGGGAGGATGTATTCAAGCCGTTCGTGCGGCTCGACGAGGCCCGCAACCTCGACGCCAGCGGCACCGGCCTTGGCCTCTCCATCGCACGTGACATTGCCCGCAGCCATGGCGGCGACATCGTCCTCGAACGCAGCCCGCTCGGCGGCCTTCGGGCGGTGATCAAGGTCCCCGCTTGACGGCAGCGACACCCGGCCTTCATCGGCCCGTCATGAAACCATGGTGAAGAGCGCCAATGAAGCGCGCAATCCTGATTGATTCGGCCCTGCGGCCTCATTTCGACCCCGCGCCTGCCCGGGTGCGCTGGTGCGACGCCAGAGCTGCGGCGTGGTCGCCGTTCAGGCATCGCGGCAAGCCAATCAAGCTTGCCGCCAAGGGACCGCCATGCGCATCCTGATGGTCACCGACGCCTGGCGCCCGCAAGTCAACGGCGTCGTCCACACGCTGGAGCGCCTCTCGGAGACCCTGAAATCCTTCGATATCGAGACGGACTTCCTGACGCCGAATATCTTTCGCACCCTGCCTCTGCCGACCTATCCCGATATCAGGCTGGCGCTGACGACGCCGCACCGCGTGGCGCGGCTGATCGAGGCGCGCAAGGTGGACCACATCCATATCGTCACCGAAGGACCGCTCGGCATTATGGCCCGGCGCTACTGCCGCAACGCCGGCCGCCCGTTCACGACCAGCTATCACACACGTTTTCCGGAATATCTGAGCGCACGCCTGCCGGTGCCTGAAGCATGGGCCTATCGCTGGCTGCGCGATTTCCACAATTCAGGACAGGGCACGCTGGTTGCCACACAGTCGCTTGCCAACGATCTTGCGGCGCGCGGTTTCACCAAGCTCCGGCCGTGGACGCGCGGCGTCGACACCGATCATTTTCGGCCGGACAAAAGAAAGGACCTGGGATTCCCCGGACCGATCTTCCTCTGCGTCGGCCGCGTCGCGATCGAAAAGAACCTGCCGGCCTTCCTCGACCTCGACCTGCCCGGCAGCAAGTTGGTCGTAGGCGAAGGGCCGGAATTGGCGAAGCTGAAGGCCAGATATCCCGATGCCCATTTCCTCGGCCATCGTCCGAACGACGAACTGGCCGAGATCTACGCCTCGGCCGATGTTTTCGTCTTCCCCAGCCGTACCGACACGTTCGGCAACGTCATCATCGAGGCGCTGGCCAGCGGCACGCCGGTCGCAGCCTATCCCGTCACCGGACCAATCGATATCGTCGGCGACGGCATCGGCGGCGCGGTGTCGGACGACCTGCGGCAAGCAGCGCTCGCCGCCCTTCACGTCGACCGCGCCGAGGCGCGGCAACGCGCGATGCGCTACAGCTGGAAGGCCTGCGCGGAAATGTTCATGGAAACGGTCGAAGAGGCGCTGGGTACCAGGCGTAAACTGGCTGCGTGAACAACAGCGCAGCTAGAACAACCTGCCGCCGTCCGGCACCTTGCGCTCGATCGCGCCAAGGACGACGGCGCCCTCCTCGTCAGGAAAGCCGAGCGTCAGCACTTCCGACATGAATGGCCCGATCTGACGCGGCGGGAAATTGACCACCGCGAACACCTGCCGGCCGATCAGGGTTTCGGGCGTATAATATTTCGTGATCTGGGCCGAGGATTTCTTCACCCCGATCACGGGACCGAAATCGATTTTCAATTTGATCGCCGGCTTGCGCGCCTCGGGAAAAGGCTCGGCCTCGACGATCGTGCCGGCGCGGATGTCGATGCGGTCGAAATCGGCAAAGCTGATCTCGGGTTTTCGCGCGTTGCTCGAACTCATCGACGGTCAGGCGTTTCCGTAGGTTTCCAACAGCACGCCGGCCAACGCATCCTTGGCCGAAGTGCCTGACCAGACGACGAACTGGAACGCCTGGAAATAGCATTCGCAGGCCTCCAGCGCCGACGACAGCAGCACCTCGACCTGCTGGCTCGACGGCTCGACCCCACCGGCCAGCAGCAGCGACTGGCGGAACATGATGGCGCCTTCCTGCTCCCAGAGGTCGAAATGGCCAAATAGCATCTGCTCGTTGATCAGCGAAAGCAGCCGCATCACCTCGAGCGCGCGCGCCTCCGGGACCTTGATGTCGAAGGCGCAGGCCAGGTGCAGCGCCTCATAGTCCTCCATCCAGGAGAATGAAACGTGGTAGTCGGTCCAGCTTCCGGCAACAGAGATCGAGATCTCGTCGTCGCCGGCCCGCTCGAAGGACCAATCGTTGTTGTGCGCCACCTGCTCGATAACATCCACCGGATGGATTTCGCGGGAGAATTCGAGTTCGAGAAGTTCCATGAAATGCTTCCTGTCGTTCTGGGAGCGCCACCACACGCTCCGCTGGAGAGGCACACTCGAACAATTCTGCCTAGAACTCGGACGGCCAGGACTTCGTCAACGCAAAGACCCCGGACCGGACCCCACCGCCCGGCGCATGACCCTGCTCCGAATCATGCAACAAATTCAGTCTATTGATCGGGAGTCGCGTGACCAGCCAAATTTTTCGCACTGCGTCATTCGCATGTGGAAAGGCGCTGTCACAAAGATTCACGCAGTACCGGTAAGCGATTCACGACAAAGCGCTTTTTGCGATCCGGCTTTGTGGAAAAGTTTAACGATTTATTTCTTGTTATTTTTTTGCACGCGGCTTTGACGCAGCCGCAGGCGCTGGTTGACCGGTCAATTCGGCAAGCCTGGCCTCAAGCGCCTCGATGCGAGCGGCGAGGCGGGTGTTTTCTTCCCTGGCCTTCGCCGCCATGTCGCGAGCGGCCTCGAATTCCTCGCGCTGCACCACGTCCATGGAGTTGAGTATGCGCTCGGCCTGGCCCCTGAAGGCGGTCTCCACCTCGCGCCGCACGCCTTGCGCGGCACCGGCTGCATCGGTCATCAGCTTGGCGAATTCATCGAGAATGCGGTTCGGTCCGGTCGCCATGGCAAATCCTCGCTTGGTCGAATTGACGTAGTGGCGCGCGATTCGGAATGCAAGCATATGCTTGCCTTGACCGCGCCAAAAGCCTGCCGCATGGTCCGCGCCCGAACCTGATTGGGAACCCGGAGACCCTGTTGAGCGAATATTTGCTGCCGCTGGCCGCCCTGCCCTTTCCCAACATCGACCCGGTCATCGTCCGGATCGGACCGCTGGCGGTGCATTGGTACGGCGTCGGCTACATCGTCGGCATTCTGTTCGCCTGGTGGTATGCCAAGCGCCTCGTCACCAACCCAAAACTGTGGCCCGACGGCACCCTGCCGATGAAGCCCGTCGACCTCGATGACTTCATCGTCTGGGCAGCCATCGGTGTGGTGCTCGGCGGACGCACCGGCTACGTGCTGTTCTACGACCTGCCGCGCTACATTGCCAATCCGCTCGATATCGTCGCCGTCTGGCAGGGCGGGATGTCGTTTCATGGCGGCCTGATCGGCGTCATTCTCGCAATGACGCTGTTTTCCCGGTCTCGTGGCATCCGCACATGGTCGCTGTTCGACGTGGTTGCCGCCGGCGTGCCGGTGGGGCTTGGCCTCGTTCGCCTGGCAAACTTCATCAATTCCGAACTATGGGGCCGGCCGACCGACGTTCCATGGGCATTCGAATTCCCCAATGGCGGCCCATTTGCACGCCATCCGAGCCAGATCTACGAGGCGCTGCTCGAAGGGCTGGTGTTGTTCCTTGTCCTGCGCTTCCTCACCCATTCGCGGCTCAAGCTGAAGGCGCCGCGCTTCGTCGGCGGCGCCTTCATCGCCGGCTATGGCGCCTCGCGCATCTTCGTCGAATTCTTTCGCGAGCCCGACCAGCAGCTTGGCTACCTCCTTGGCACGAGCTGGCTGACCATGGGAATGGTGCTGTCACTGCCGATGGTGCTGGCCGGCATCTGGGCGATGGCTACAGCCAAGCCGGTGACAAAACCGCAGCCGGCATGACGCGGCTGAAGACCCGCATCGCCGAGCTGATCGGTGCCGTGGGACCGATCCCCATCAGCGAATACATGGCGCTCTGCCTGTTCGATCCGCAGGACGGCTATTATACGACACGTGAGCCGTTCGGCGCCGCCGGCGACTTCGTCACCGCGCCGGAGGTCAGCCAGATGTTTGGCGAGCTGGTCGCCATCTGGCTCTATCAGGCGTGGCTGGCGATCCACCGGCCGACGCCGGTCGCCATCGCCGAAATAGGCCCCGGCCGCGGCACGCTGATGAGAGATATGCTGCGCACGCTTTCGCGGCTCGATCCGACGCTTACCGCCAGCGCATCGTTCGCCTTGATCGAGACCAGTCTGCGGTTGACCGAGGTCCAGAAACGAACGCTTGCCGGGACGTCGGCCACCATCGCCTGGCATGAGGCCGTCGACACACTACCGCAGGGGCCGCTTCTGATTGTTGGTAACGAGCTGTTTGACGCGGTGCCCATCCGCCAGTTCGTCCGCGCTGGGGCCGGCTGGCGCGAGCGGATGATCGGTCTCGACGATGCGAACCGGCTGCGCTTTTTCGTCGGCGCTGGCTCGCTTGACCCGATGCTGCTGCCGGAGGGTGCCGAGAATGCGCCGCAAGGTGCCATCGTCGAGGTGGCGCCAGCCCGCGCCGCCCTGATGGCGGCCATCGCCGGGCGACTTGCCGGATTTGGCGGCGCCGGCCTGTTTCTCGACTATGGTCACCTCCAGCCCGGGATCGGCGACACCTTGCAGGCCTTGCGCAAGCATGGTCATGAGGACGTGCTGGCCAATCCGGGGCAGGCCGATCTCACAGCCCATGTCGATTTCGCTGCCCTCGCGGCAACCGTTCGGGCACACAGCCTCGATGCCCACCTCTCAACGCAAGGTGAATTCCTGCTCAAGATGGGGCTTCTCGAACGAGCTGGCCGGCTCGGCGCCAATGCCGATGAGGCAGCTCGCGAAAAGATCGCGGCCGACGTCGAGCGCCTGGCCGGCCCGCTGGCCATGGGCGAACTCTTCAAGGTGCTTGCCGTCCTCCCCGCCGGCATTGCCGTTCCGCCGTTTCCAAGCACGGATTGACTTTTCGCTGCCGCCTCTCTCACTCTCCCGTCTCCGACTAGCGCCCGACATCAACTGCGCCAGCCTTCAACTGACCAGCCTTCAACTGACCAGCCTTCAACTGCGCCCCTTCAACTCGCTTGACGAAATCACCCATACGGACAACAAAGCCGCCATGCTGAATCAGACCAAACCGGATCCCGTTCGGTCGCCCTTGCTGGAAACGGCGCAAGGCATCCGCTACGGCTACTTCACGCGAGTCGGCGGCATTTCCAGCGGCATCTACCGGGGCCTCAACATCGGCACCGGCTCGAACGACGACCAGACGCTGGTGCGCGAGAATCGCCGCCGGGTCGCCGAATGGATGGGCGTGCCTGCAAACCATCTGCTGACCGCTCACCAGGTTCATTCGCCGGACGTCGTCATTGCCAGGGAGCCTTTTGCCGGCGAGCGGCCCAAGGCCGACGCCATTGTCACCGACCGGCCGGGCATTGCCGTCGGTGCCTCGACCGCCGACTGCGGACCGGTCCTCTTCGCCGACGCCGAGGCGCGCATTATCGGCGCCGCCCATGCCGGCTGGAAAGGCGCTTTCACCGGAGTGCTGGAAAACACCATCGCGGCAATGGAAAGCCTCGGCGCCCGGCGCGACCGCATCGTCGCAGTGCTCGGTCCTTCGATCGGCCCACGGAATTACGAAGTCGGACCGGAATTCGTCGCCCGTTTCGTCGACGCCGATGCCGGCAATGCTCGCTATTTCGCGCCCTCCGCAAATGCCGGACACGCGATGTTCGATCTCAACCGCTACACGGTCGACCGGCTGACCAAGGGCGGCGTCAACGCCGAAGGACTTGGCCGCTGCACCTATGCCGAGGAAGAGCTTTTCTACTCCTATCGGCGCAGCACGCATCGCAACGAGCCCGACTACGGGCGGCAGGTTTCGGCAATCGTTTTGGAGGCTGACTGATGGCGCTGCATTTCGAACGCTCGGAATTCGACGCGCGGCGCGATCGACTGATGATCGAGATCGCCGAAAAGAAGCTCGACGCCGTCCTGCTGTTTGCCCAGGAAAGCATGTATTGGCTAACCGGCTACGACACCTTCGGCTTCTGCTTTTTCCAGTGCCTGGTGGTCAAGGCCGACGGCTCGATGGTGCTGCTGACGCGTTCGGCCGACTTGCGCCAGGCGCGCCACACCTCGATCATCGACAACATCGTTTTGTGGACGGACCGCAACGGCGCCAATCCGGCGGTAGATCTGCGCAATCTGCTCAACGAGCTTGACCTGCTCGGCGCCCGGATCGGCGTCGAATACGACACCCACGGCCTGACCGCCTATAATGGCCGGCGCCTCGACGAGCAGTTGCAGACCTTCGGGCAGATCGCGGATGCCTCCGGCATTGTCAGCCGGCTACGGCTGTTCAAGAGCCCGGCAGAAATCGCCAAGGCGGAAAAAGCCGCAAATCTGGCCGACGACGCGCTGGACGCAGCACTGCCGCTGATCAAGCAGGGCGGCGATGAGGCGCTGATCCTCGCCGCCATGCAAGGTGCGATCTTTGCCGGCGGCGGCGATTATCCGGCCAACGAGTTCATCATCGGCTCCGGAGTCGACGCCCTGCTTTGCCGCTACAAGGCCGGTCGCCGCAAGCTCACCAAGAACGACCAGCTGACGCTCGAATGGGCCGGTGTCTTCCACCACTACCATGCGGCAATGATGCGCACGGTGTTGACCGGCAAGGTATCGAAACGCCACCAGGAATTGTTCGATGCCGCCCGCGCCGCGCTACTTGCAGTCGAGAAGGCGATGACGCCCGGTAATACGTTCGGCGACGTGTTCGACGCCCATGCCCGCACCCTCGAAGCCCACAATTTGACCAAGCACCGGCTCAATGCCTGCGGCTATTCGCTCGGCGCCCGCTTCACCCCGTCCTGGATGGATATGCCGATGTTCTATCAGGGTAATCCCGAACCGATTGCACCGAACATGACGCTGTTCGCCCATATGATCATCATGGACTCCGAAACCGAAACCGCGATGACGCTTGGCCGCACCTATCTGACCACCGAATCCCAGCCGAAGCCGCTGTCCCGCCATGATCTCGACTTGATCGTGCAGTGAATCCATAATGGAAAGAGTGTGAGGGGCGTTCGTCGCCAAGGAGTTTTCAGGCTAATGAGACGATCGCATGTGACGACCGTGTCATTGCTCGTGGCGCTGGCACTGGCGGCCTGCACCAATGCGAAGGACGTTCTCGAACCCTCGGCCATTGCCCCGCAATCGACGCAATCGCTCTCCGGAGCCGGAGGTGCCGCAACGCCCCCCGCAACTCCGGCTCAGCCTGCCGGCACCGCGCAAACCGCAGATACAGCGCAGCCTTCCGCTGCAGCAGCCGTGCCGCCCGCCAAAAGCGCGGCTGCCATTGCGCGGACCCGGCTGCAGGTGGCGCCGATCGTCGGCGCCTCAGTAGAAGCCGCGACACCGCTGACCGCCGAGCTTCAGACACGCGCCAGGCAGCGCGGCATCACCTTGGCCGGCAGCACCGACCAGACCCCTACGCATGTGCTCAAGGGCTATTTCTCGACCATGACGGAAGGCAAGGACACCACCGTCATCTACGTCTGGGACATCTATGACCCGGCCGGCAACCGGCTGCATCGCATCAACGGCCAACAGAAGGCGCCCTCTGTTGGCGGCGGCGAAGGCTGGGCGGCGGTCGAGCCGGCGACCATGCAGGCAATTGCCGACCAGACAATCGACCAGTTCGCCACCTGGCTTGGCGGCGGCGCCGGCTGACCTGGAGCGTGATTCCGAAAAGTGGAATCCGGTTTTCGGAAAAGAGCATGCTCAGACTGAAAGTTAGAAGCTATCCCGATTCCGTCGGCATGGAACTGGCTCTATCGCCGCATGCTCAAGCCGTAAGCGTTTATTGAGATTAGCCGGCGGATTCCCATTCACGACGCTTGCAATACCGGCGCGGGCCGCTAAAAGCCCGACTAAGAGGCTGGAGTGCTATCGGAGTCTCTCAATCCTTCGCCAGGAACGGTGCATGAAGCTCTTCGCGGGCAATTCCAACAGGGTGCTGGCCGAATCAGTCGCCCGCTACCTCAACATTCCGCTGGGCAAGGCCAGCGTCAGGCGCTTCGCCGATCAGGAAATCTTCGTCGAGATCCAGGAGAATGTGCGCGGCGAGGACGTCTTCATCCTGCAGTCCACCTCGTTCCCGACCAACGATCATCTGATGGAACTGCTCATCATGATCGACGCCTTCATGCGCTCTTCGGCCAAGCGCATCACTGCGGTTATTCCTTATTTCGGCTATGCCAGGCAGGATCGCCGTGCCTCGGGCCGCACACCGATCTCGGCCAAGCTGGTCGCCAACATGATCACGAGGGCGGGCGTCAACCGGGTGCTGACCCTGGATCTCCATGCCGGCCAGATTCAAGGCTTCTTCGACATCCCGACCGACAATCTGTTTTCCGTGCCGGTCATGGCCCGCGACGTAAAAGCGAAATACAAGCAGCTTGCCAATGTCATGGTGGTGTCGCCGGATGTCGGCGGCGTGGTCCGCGCCCGCGCGCTCGCCAAGCGCATCGACGCCCAGCTTGCCATCGTCGACAAGCGCCGCGAGCGCCCCGGCGAATCGGAAGTCATGAACGTCATCGGTGACGTGCGCGGCAAGGATTGCCTGTTGATCGACGACATCATCGATTCGGGCGGCACGCTGTGCAATGCGGCCGATGCGCTGCTTGCCGACGGCGCCACCAGTGTCACCGCCTATACTACCCATGGCGTTTTGTCCGGCGGCGCCATCGCCCGCATCGGCGCCTCGAAACTGCAGGAACTGGTCATCACCGATTCCATCCAGCCGACCCAGGCAGTGCTGGACGCCGCCAATATCCGCGTCATCTCCATCGCCGAATTGATGGGCGAGGCGATCTCGCGCACGGCGACCGAGGAATCGGTGTCGAGCCTGTTCGATTGATGCGTGTCGCGCAAAGTGCAGCGGTTTTGCGATAACGACATGCATAAAATCAAGAACCCAAAGCGCCTCGCATGAGGCCGGTCGAACGCGACGCCCTTCAGGGCTGCGACTCAGGCCGAGCCGGACCGCTTATTCGTCGCACACCTTCGCCAGCATCACGGGCGCCCCGCATGTAACCGCGTGGCGAGGCTCCCAGCATGCGCTTGAACATGGTGATGAACGCCGGCACGCTGTCATAGCCGAGATCGAGCGCCACCCTCGTGATCGGCTCGCCGTCGGCCAGCCGTGGCAGCGCCGCGAACAGACAGGCCTGCTGACGCCAGGTCGACAGCGACAATCCGGTCTGGCGGTGGAACGCGCGGGTGAAAGAGCGGCGGCTCATGCCGACGATAGCGGCCCACTCGTCGATCGTCGCATGCGGTGACGGTGCCGAGACGAAGCGCCGGCACAGCGTCGCCAGCCTTGCATCGGACGGGAACGGAAGGCCGAGCGGCCGTTCCGGCAGGTGCGGGATTTCGTGCAGCAGGAGCTTCATGATCAGCCCGCCCCGCCCCTCCAGCTCGGCGCCTTGCGGCAGCTTTTCCGATTCCACGATCAGGCTGTGCATCAGGTCGGTGATGCCGACGACACGCAACCCGTCCGGCAGGCCGGGAATGGCCTCCGGCATCACATAGACGGACCGCATGCTGACGTCGCCCAGCATCTCGACGGAATGTTCGGTGCCGGCGGGGATCCACATCGCGTGGTCCGGAGGCACCATCCAGCGCCCATGCCGCGTCGTCACCAGCACGACACCGACCAGCGCGTGCAGCAACTGGCTGCGGCTATGATGGTGCCGTGGCACATGGTAGCCGTCCGGATATTCGGTCGGCAGCGCCACTGCCGGCCCTACGGCCTGCTCCAGCCATTGCCAGCGACGCTCATGCAACAGCCCGAGATCGGTGTCGCCCGCTCTGAACATTTCCCTGCCATGCGGCATCAGCTATGGCCCACTTGCGAAACTATTGGACCAAACCACGAAAGAAGTCGCGTGACAAGCAACGTATAAGGCTGCGGCCTATAAGACCGCCTGCGGAAGCGCCCGCTAAAAAGACCACGGAGCCTGCCTTGACCGATACCACAGCAACCGCCGACGCCAAGCCGGCAGCGGCCAGCCACATTTCAGCTCAGGCGACGGCCTTCACCGTCATCCTGGCGGTGAGCTTCTGCCATTGCATCAACGACATCATGCAGTCGCTGCTGTCGGCGATCTATCCGCTGCTGAAGGACAATTACGGTCTCGATTTCTGGCAGATCGGCCTTTTGACTTTCACCTTCCAGGTGACGGCATCCTTGCTGCAGCCGGTGATCGGCATGATTACCGACAAGCGGCCGATGCCTTATTCGCTGCCCTACGGCATGGCTTCTTCGCTGATCGGGCTGGTCGTGCTGGCCTATGCCGGACATTACTCGCTGCTCCTCATCGGCGCCTCGCTGATCGGCATCGGCTCGGCGATCTTCCACCCGGAATCCTCGCGCATCGCCCGCTTCGCCTCTGGTGGCAGGTTCGGTCTGGCACAGTCGCTGTTCCAGGTCGGCGGCAATTTCGGCCAGGCCATGGGTCCGCTGCTGGCAGCTTTCATCGTCGTGCCCTTCGGCCAGACCAGCATCGCCTGGTTTGCCGGCGGCTCGCTGATCGGCATCATCGTGCTGTGGCAGGTTGGCGGCTGGTACAGCCGCCTGCGCGCCGCACAGGGCACCCGCAAGGGGGCAGGCTTCGTCTCGCCTTTCCCGCGCCGCAAGGTCCTGGGCGCGCTGGCGATGCTGACCTTGCTGGTATTGACCAAGAACGCCTACATCGCCAGCCTGTCCAGCTACTACACCTTCTATGCCATCCATAAATTCGGCGTTTCGGTGCAGATGTCGCAAGTCATGCTGTTCCTGTTCCTCGGCGCCTCGGCCCTGGGCATCCTGCTCGGCGGCCCGTTCGGCGACCGCTACGGACAGAAGGCGATGATCTGGTTCTCGATCGTCGGAGTGCTGCCCTTCACCCTGGCCCTGCCCTACGCCAATTTCGAGTGGACAATGGTTCTCACCGTGCTGATCGGCCTGATCCTGTCCTCGGCCTTCTCGAACATCGTCGTCTTCGCGCAGGAACTGGTGCCCGGCCGCGTCGGCATGATCGCCGGCATCTTCTTCGGCTTCGCCTTCGGCATGGGCGGCATCGCCGCCGCCGTGCTTGGTGTCGTCGCCGACATGAAGGGCATCGATTTCGTCTTCCAGGTCTGCTCCTATTTGCCGCTGCTCGGGCTGCTGACGGTCCTCCTGCCTAACATGAAGGAAGCGAGGAAGATGGAGGCGGCGGCCAGCTAAAAATCAGTTCATCTTTCGGAATTGATACGAGTGCGCGACAGTTGCCGCGCCCTCGATGACTCTTTCACCATACGCCGGGTGAAAAGCCTGTTAGAGAGGGTCACCCCTGAAGGCAAAATTTTGGTCAGCAGCGCCTTCAAGTTGAACATACACCGGGCTCAACCCTGATGCTGCGCAGCGCTCCGCGCCAGGAAAGGCAATTCGCTTATGTCCAGACTAAAAGGCAAGGCCGCATTGATTACCGGCGGCACCAGCGGCATCGGCCTGGTGACGGCGCGACGTTTCATCGAGGAAGGTGCGCGCGTCGCTATCACCGGAACAAATGCGAGCCGTCTCGAGGAGGCGCGCACCATCCTCGGCAGTGATGTGCTTGTCATTGCCGCCGACGCCGGAGATGCTGCTGCCCAGAACGACATAGCGCGGCGGATCGAGGAAACCTTCGGCAAGCTCGACGCTCTCTTCCTCAATGCCGGTATCGCCGACCTGCGCCCGCTTGGCGACTGGACCGAGGCCGCGTTTGACAGGAGCATCGACGTCGACCTCAAGGGGCCGTACTTCCTGGTCAAGGCGCTCGTTCCGCTGTTTTCGAACCCGTCGTCGATCATCCTCAGCGGCTCGGTCAACGCGCATATGGGAATGGCTGGAACGCACGTCTATGCGCTGGCCAAGGCCGGCATGATTTCGCTCGCCCGGACGCTCTCGGGCGAACTGATAGAACGCGGTATTCGCGCCAATGTGATCAGCCCGGGTCCGATCGACACTCCGCTCAACGACAAACTTGGGCTGGACCCCGAAGCGGCGAAGGCGCGTGCGAAAGCTGTGGTCGGCCTGGTGCCTGCCCGTCGTTTCGGAACCGCCGAGGAAATTGCCAACGCGGTGGTTTTTCTTGCTTCGGACGAATGCCCGTTCATGGTCGGTGCGGAAATGCTGATCGATGGCGGCTTGAGCATCGCCTGACATCGGCACGACCTGACACGAGATCACCCGCAGATGGCGGGTTTTTTGTTGCGTTCTGAAAGGCCTTACGCCCTGAAGAAGGCCAGCATGTCGGTGTTTATAACATCGGCATGGGTGGTCGCCATACTATGGGGGAAACCCTTGTAGACCTGTCGCCTGCCATGACTTGCACCCTTTCCCGCCTTCGGCTATAGAGCCGCCACCCGCGTAGACACCCTTGGAGGCAACGCGGCGGAAGGCTGCCTTCCCTTGTGATCCCGAACAAAGGTCCGCTTGCTTATGCGGCTGCCGGCTTTCGGATATGCAGGCCCGGCGGCTTTCGACGTTTACGGCCCCGGCACGTTGCCGGCCGTGAGCGCTCCAGAACAACGCGAAAGGAAATGCCATGAGCCACGATACTTACGAGCTCAAGGCCGAAGCGCGCGAACAGGTCGGTAAGGGGTCCGCCCGTGCAGTTCGCCGCAACGGTAAAGTGCCTGCAGTGATTTACGGCGACAAGCAGCCTCCCCTGGCGATTGCGCTGACCTACAAGGATATCTACTACAAGATCCATGGCGGCGGGTTTCTGACCACGGTCGCCACGATCGATGTCGACGGCAACAAGATCCAGGTTCTGCCCAAGGATTTTCAGCTCGACCCGGTCAAGGATTTCCCTGTCCATGTCGATTTCCTGCGCATCGGCAAGGATACCGAAGTCAACGTCGATGTGCCCGTGCACTTCATCAATGAAGATAAGTCGCCCGGCATCAAGCGCGGCGGCGTGCTCAACATCGTGCGCCACGAGGTCGAGTTCCACTGCCCGGCCAATGCGATCCCGGATTTCATCATCGTGGATCTCACCGGTACCGATATCGGCGATTCGATCCACATTTCGGCCGTCACCTTGCCGGCCGGCGTCAAGCCGGTGATCTCCGACCGCGACTTCACCATCGCGACCATTGCCGGCTCCTCGGCGATGAAGCCGGAGGCTGCGGAAGAGACGACTGAAGCGGCTGCGCCCGAAGCGGCTCCTGCCGCCGAAGAGAAGTAACCCCTTCCCGCCCGGAGGCGACGATGCTTGTCTTTGCAGGCCTCGGCAATCCGGGCGCGAAATACGCCAACAACCGGCACAATGTCGGCTTCATGGCGGCGGACGCGATCGCCCGCCGCCATTCCTTTTCGCCCTGGTCGAAGAAATTCCAGGGTCTGATCGCCGAAGGCACGCTTGCCGGCGAAAAGGTGATCCTGATCAAGCCGCAGACCTTCATGAACCTGTCCGGCCAGTCGGTCGGCGAAGCCTTGCGCTTCTACAAGCTCGGCCCTTCGGCGCTGACTGTCTTTTATGACGAGATCGACCTTGCCGCCGGCAAGGTGCGGGTCAAGGTCGGTGGCGGTTCCGGCGGCCACAACGGCATCCGCTCGCTCGACCAGCACGTCGGCAAGGATTTTCGCCGTGTGCGCATCGGCGTCGGCCATCCCGGCGTCAAGGAAATGGTGCACGGCCATGTGCTTGGCGATTTCGCCAAGGGCGACCGCGAATGGCTGGACGTGCTGCTCGACGCAATCGCCGATGGTGCCGGATTGCTTGCCAAGGGCGACGACAATTCGTTCATGAACCGCGTGACGCTGGCGCTGCGCGACAAGCTCACGCCGACGGACGACGACGATCGCCCGCCGCCCAAGGCGCCAAAGGCGCAAAGCCACGTCCGCCAGGCGCGGCCGCAGCAGCCGGCGGCCAAGCTGCCCGAAACCGGCCCGATGGCGGCCATGCTGAAGAAGCTTTTTGGCGGCAAGGACTGAGCCATGGATCTGGATGACATTCAGGAATTGGTCCGTCTCATCAGACAGAAGTATGTTGATTATTTCGTCGCCGCTGCCGGCGAACTTGCTCGCAACAGCCAAGGATCGCATGCGACCGAAATCAAGTTTTCGAACGTCGATTCCTTCTATCGAAATTTCATCGCGGTTGATTTCGTCAGTAATGACGGACAGCCAAATCCGCAATTCATCAACAGCGATTCCTATGTGAAATTCTCTCCGGATATTCACGCCGGGATGGGTGGAATGGATGTCCTCATCTCACCTTTCAGGTGGGATGAGGTTCATTTTAAATTCCCTATAAATGAGCTCGACGGCGATCTCTTCGACGAATGGTTTCGCGGCTGGTTCGATATCGATGGCGAGCGTGAAACATCGGAGACCGTCGGAAACGTCATTCACAGTGCGCAATTGCTCGACGGGCAACTGACCATCGATTTCGGAACCGCTGAGGTCGACGCGTTCTGGCATCTTCTACAAATACTGAGCAGGTCCGGCGTTCGTTCGTTGGCGATAGGCACCGATGACATCGCGCAGCGTCTGAATTGAATTGCGCCTTGACGATCATCGGCGCTTTCGCCCATAGCCCTGATCAAATTTCGATTTCCCGATAGGACCAGACAAAAATGGGTTTCAAATGCGGCATCGTTGGCTTGCCCAATGTCGGCAAGTCGACGCTCTTCAATGCGTTGACCAGGACGGCGGCGGCGCAGGCCGCCAATTATCCGTTCTGCACCATCGAACCGAATACCGGCGAGGTGGCGGTGCCCGACCCGCGCCTGCAGAAGATCGCCGCGATCGGCAAGTCGAAGGAGATCATCCCGACCCGCATCTCGTTCGTCGACATTGCCGGCCTGGTGCGTGGCGCCTCCAAAGGCGAAGGGCTTGGCAACCAATTCCTCGCCAACATCCGTGAGGTCGACGCCATCGTCCATGTGCTGCGCTGCTTCGAGGATGACGACGTCACCCATATCGAGGGCCGCATCGATCCTGTCGCTGATGCCGAGACCGTCGAAACCGAATTGATGCTTGCCGACCTCGACAGCCTTGAGCGCCGCATCGTGCAGATCCGCAAGCGTGCCGCCGGCAAGGACAAGGAAGCAGCGACCGTACTTCCGATGATGGAAGCGGCGCTTGAACTGCTGCAGGCCGGCAAGCCCGCCCGCATCCTGCTCAACGGCATCTCGGCTGAGGATCTGCGCATCCTGCAGGGGCTGAATCTCTTGACCTCACACCCGGTGCTTTACGTCTGCAACGTCGCGGAAGCCGATGCCGCCACCGGCAACGCGCATACCAGGGCGGTCGAGAAGTTGGCCGCCGCGCAAGGTGCCCGCACCGTTGTGATTTCCGCGGCGATCGAGGCCGAGGTCGCCCAGCTCTCGGACGAAGAGGAAATGGAATTCCTGGCAACGCTCGGTCTGGACGAACCCGGCCTGAACAAGGTCATCCGCGCCGGCTACGAGCTGCTCCAGCTCATCACCTACTTTACCGTTGGCCCCAAGGAGACACGCGCCTGGACCGTGCACAAGGGCGCCAAGGCGCCGCAGGCGGCAGGCGTCATCCACACCGATTTCGAGCGCGGCTTCATCCGCGCCCAGACCATCGCCTATGACGACTTCGTCAGGCTGGGCGGCGAAGTCGCGGCCAAGGAGGCCGGCAAGGCGCGCGACGAAGGCAAGGAGTATATCGTCCAGGACGGCGACATCATGCTGTTCAAGTTCAACACCTGAACCGGCGAGGAAGCCCAATGGTCACCATTGCCGTCGCTCGATGACAAACTTCAAAGCAGGGTGTCGCAGTGCCTCTTGCGCTGCTTGACGGGCCATCGTGCGGGGTCTAAGGGGCCTCTGCACCGGCCTCGCGCCTCGCCTGCCCGTGTCCGTGCGATGTGACTGACGCGCCCCCTCCAAACGAACGCTCTTTGGCAACAGCAAGGGAGACCCGGCGATGATCAAGGCC
Organism: Mesorhizobium sp. M0663; assembly: GCF_040320585.1. NCBI lineage: Bacteria > Pseudomonadati > Pseudomonadota > Alphaproteobacteria > Hyphomicrobiales > Phyllobacteriaceae > Mesorhizobium > Mesorhizobium sp. M0663. The sequence goes on along the minus strand of NZ_JAMYPX010000001.1, from coordinate 576,801 downwards.
TTCGTCGTCGACAATGATCGCCTGCGCCTGGTCGACGATCTCCTGCAAAACAGCGACACTGTCGTCTGGGTCGACCTCTTCAACCCGACAAAGGAAGAAGAGACGACAATCGAGACCTGGCTCGGCATCGCCGTTCCGACCCGCGAAGAGATGGAAGAGATCGAGATCTCGAGCCGTCTCTACGTCGAGGACGGCGCCTACTTCATGACCGCCATTCTGCCTGCGCAGACCGAGGTGAACGATCCGTTGATGTCGCCGGTTACCTTCGTGCTCGCCGGCAGCAGGCTGATCACCGTGCGGTACCACGAACCGAAGGCGTTCAAGACCTTTCCGCTGCGCGCCGAAAAGGTGGCGACCGGTTGCACCAGCGGTGACACCATCCTGATCGGACTGCTGGAGGCGATCGTCGACCGCCTCGCCGACATTCTGGAGCGCGCCGGCCGCGACGTCGAGGCGATCTCGCGCGACATCTTCGAGGCACGCTCGACCAAGGTTTCCAAGCGCAACCGCGACTTCCAGGAGCTGTTGAAAGGCATTGGCCGCAAGGAGGACCTCGCCTCCTCGATCCGCGACAGCCTGATCTCGCTGCAGCGCCTTGCCGGCTTTCTCGCCCATGCCTCCACGCAAAGCAGGATGAGCAAGGACAGCCGCGCTCGCATCAAGACCTTGTCGCGCGACGTCCTGTCGCTCGCCGACCACGCCACCTTCCTGTCGCAGAAGATCAGCTTCCTGCTCGACGCGACGCTCGGCATGATCTCGATCGAGCAGAACGCCATCATCAAGATCTTCTCGGTCGCCGCTGTCATCTTCCTGCCGCCGACGCTTGTCGCTTCGATCTACGGCATGAATTTCGACATCATCCCCGAGCTCAAATGGCACTTTGGCTATCCCTTCGCCATCGGCATGATGGTGCTTTCGGCAATCCTGCCCTTCTGGTATTTCCGCCGCCGCGGCTGGCTATAGGGTCGTCAATACCGCGCTGCGGCTTGGGCGCAGCGGGCTGGCGCACTAGAAATTGCTTGACCAAATGCCGCCCTGCCTGCATCCGGGACCGGACCCGTAGCGATCGTACAATCCTGAACAGGATTTCCAGACCATGACCACAAAGACTTGGGCTTATGAGGATTTTGTCGAGGGCGCTTCGCTCGACCTCGGCACCAAGCTGGTAAGCGCCGCTGAAATCATAGAATTCGCCAACGAGTTCGATGCCCAGCCGATGCATCTCGACGAGGCCGCGGGCAAGGCCAGCATCCTCGGCGGGCTGGCGGCTTCGGGCTGGCACACCTGCGCCATGTTCATGCGCATGCTGTGCGATGCCTTCCTGCTCGACTCGACCTCCCAGGGCGCGCCGGGCGTCGACCAGGTCAAATGGAAACGGCCGGTCCTGGCCGGCGACCTGTTGACCGGCAGCACCACCGTCCTTGCCAAGCGACTGTCCAGATCGAAACCCCGCCTTGGCCTGGTGACCATGCGCAGCGAGTTGTTCAATCAGCGCGGCGAAGGTGTTTTCGAGCTCGAAAACACCGTCATGTTCCTCACCCGCGAGGGCAACGCGTGAGCCTCGACGAATTCTTCTGCATCGGTATCACCGTCACGCTCGGTTCGCATCGATTCGAACCGGAGGCGATCAAGGCGTTCGCCCGCAAATACGATCCGCAGATATTCCATATCGATGAAGAGGCGGCGAGGAACAGCATATTCGGCGGGCTCTGCGCCTCGGGCTGGCACACCGCCGCCACCTGGATGAAATTGAACCTCCAGGCTGGCATAGAGGCAGAGGTCGCCCGCTGGCCCGGTCCCGGGCCGGTGCCGGAATTCGGTCCCTCGCCCGGCTTCAAGAACCTCAAATGGCACAAACCTGTCTATGCCGGGGAAACCGTGACTTTCACCCGCACCGCGCTGGCCCATCGCCCCATCGCCTCGCGACCGGGCTGGCGGCTGCTGACGCTCCGCTCGGAGGCCTTCGATTCGACCGGCGACAAGGTCATCGAATTCGAAAGTGCCGTGCTGGTGAAGGTGGAGTGAGCGGAGTTCTTCCCTTCTCCACAAGAAGGGGAGAAGGAAGAAACGCTCAATGCCCCTCAAACCCGATCAGCGTCCTCACCGGTACGCCGAGCGCCTCTAACCTCTCGCGGCCGCCAAGATCCGGCAGGTCGATGACGAAGCAGGCGGCGAGGATATCGGCGCCGATCTGCCGCAATAGCTTGACGGCCGCCTCGGCCGTGCCGCCGGTGGCGATCAAATCGTCGACGAGGATTACCTTCTCGCCTGGAGAAACACCGTCCTTGTGCATCTCCATCTCGTCCAGCCCGTATTCCAGGCTGTAGGCGACGCGCACCGTCTCGTAAGGCAACTTGCCCTTCTTGCGGATCGGCACGAAGCCGGCCGAGAGCTGGTGGGCGATGGCGCCGCCGAGGATGAAGCCGCGCGCCTCGATGCCGGCGATCTTGTCGATCTTGAGGCCGGCATAGGGATGCACCAGTTCGTCGATGGCGCGGCGGAAGGCCCGCGCATTGCCGAGCAGCGTGGTGATGTCGCGAAACAGGATGCCCGGCTTGGGATAATCCGGAATGGTGCGGATCGCGGCAAGCAGCGTCTCTTCGAGCGAGGATTTCATCAAGCGGCTCTCCGGGCCTTTCAGATTCGGCTGAAGACGTGAAGGGAATTGGCCAATCGTAACCCGCTGCAGCTAAGTCCGGCTACCGCCATGTGACGCCTGACGGAAAATTGTCCGGCAAAGGGCCTGCTCTGCGCCGGCAGCGATGAATCGACATGCCTGTAATGAAAAGGGCGCCTTTCGACGCCCTCGCATTCTCGCATATCGCAGGGCTCAGTGCGCTACGCCGGCCCACACCTTGCGCTTGGTCAGGTAGACCAGCGCACCGAACAGCAGCAGGAAGACCAGCACGCGAAAGCCGGTCTTCTTGCGATCCTCGAGGTGTGGCTCGGCCGCCCACATCAGGAAGGCCGACACGTCGCGCGAATACTGGTCGACCGTCTGCGGCGCGCCGTCATCATAGGTAACCTGGCCGTCAGAGAGCGGCTTCGGCATCTTCAGCGACACGCCGGACAGGAAGTACGGATTGTAATGCGTGCCTTCCGGTATGACCATGCCCGCCGGCGGCTGCTTGTCGTAGCCGGTCAGCAGCGAGTGGATGTAGTCGGGACCGCCCTGGGCATATTGCGTGAAGATGTCGAAGACGAAGCGCGGGAAGCCGCGTTCGACGCCGCGCGCCTTGGCCAGCAGCGACATGTCGGGCGGTGCTGCGCCGCCATTGGCGGCCGCCGCCGCTTCCGCATTGGGGAACGGCGCCGGGAAATGGTCGGACGGCTTGCCGGGGCGATCGAACATGTCGCCGGCATCGTTCGGGCCGTCGTGGATCGTGTATTCGGCCGCCAGCGTCTTGATCTGCGCATCCGAATAGCCAAGGCCTTCCAGCGTGCGGAACGCCACCAAATTCATCGAATGACAGGCTGAGCAGACTTCCTTGTAGACCTTCAGCCCGCGCTGCAGCTGGGCCTTGTCGTAGGTGCCGAACGGCCCGGCGAAGCTCCAGTCCATTTCCTTTGGTTCGTGTATCGGGAAATGCGTCGGCGCCGCCTCGTTGTGCGCCTCTTCCTGGGCGCGCGCTCCAGTGCCTGTGGCCCCAATGCCAGCGGCCACAAGGCCAAGCAGCGCCAGCGAGGTGAGAATCTTCTTCATGCAAATCCCCTTGAGATTCTCTGACGCGCTGTCATCGTCTCGAGCATGATCTTGTCCGAAAACCGGTTTCCACTTTTCGGGATCATGCTCAGCCTTTGGTTTCCGGCGCGGCCGTGGCGCCGGCAGGATGTCCACCGCCACCCTTGTTCTTCCCGAGCACCGCCTCGGTAATCGAATTCGGCAGCCGCCGCGGCGTCTCGATCAGCCCAAGTACCGGCAGCGCTACCAGGAAGAAGGCGAAGTAGAACAGCGTCGCCATCTGCGCCATGAACACATAGCTGCCCTCGGCCGGCTGCGAGCCCAGCCAGCCGAGCAGGATGGCGTCGGCCACGAACAGCCAGAAGAACAGCTTGTACCAGGGCCGGTAGACTGCCGAGCGCACCTTCGAGGTGTCGAGCCACGGCACCAGGAACAGCATGACAATCGCGCCGAACATGCAGAGCACGCCGCCGAGCTTGGAGTTGATGGGCCCGATATTGAAGGTGATAGCGCGCAGGATCGCGTAGAACGGCAGGAAGTACCATTCCGGCACAATGTGGGCCGGCGTCTTCAGGGGGTTGGCAACGGTGTAATTGTCCGGATGGCCGAGATAGTTCGGCAGATAAAAGACGAAATAGGCGAAGACGAACAGGAACACGATCATGCCGAACCCATCCTTGATGGTCGCGTAAGGCGTGAAGGCGAGCGTGTCGGTCTTCGATTTGACCTCGATGCCGGTCGGATTGTTCTGGCCGACGACGTGAAGCGCCCAGATGTGCAGCACGACGACGCCGGCGATCATGAACGGCAGCAGGTAATGCAGCGCAAAGAAGCGGTTCAGCGTCGGATTGTCGACCGCGAAGCCGCCGAGCAAAAGTTGCTGGATCCAGTCGCCGACCAGCGGGATCGCCGTGAAGAAGCCGGTGATGACGGTGGCGCCCCAGAAGCTCATCTGGCCCCAGGGCAGCACATAGCCCATGAACCCGGTCGCCATCATCAAGAGGTAGATGATGCAGCCGAGGATCCACAGCAGCTCGCGCGGCGCCTTGTAGGAGCCGTAGTAGAGGCCACGGAAAATATGGATGTAGACGGCGACGAAGAAGAACGACGCGCCGTTCGAATGCAGGTAGCGCAGCAGCCAGCCCGAATTGACGTCGCGCATGATCTTCTCGACCGAATCGAAGGCGAGAGTGCTGTCGGCCGCGTAGTGCATGGCCAGCACGATACCGGTCAGGATCTGCGCCGCCAGCATGAGCGCGAGAATGCCGCCGAAGGTCCAGGCGTAATTCAAATTGCGCGGCACCGGATAGGCGATGAAGCTGTCATAGACCAGCCGCGGCAGCGGCATGCGCGAATCGAACCAGCGTCCGATGCCGGTCTTGGGCGTATAGGTCGAGTGTCCCTCGCTCATGGAAATATCCCTTGCCTCAGCCGATACGGATCTTGGTGTCGGAAATGAACTGGAACACCGGCACCGCCATGTTCTCGGGCGCCGGCCCCTTCCGGATGCGGCCGGCGGTATCGTATACGGAACCGTGGCACGGGCAGAACCAGCCGCCGAAATCGCCTTCCTGGCCGAGCGGGATGCAGCCGAGATGGGTGCAGACCTGGACCATCACCATCCAGGCTTCCTTGCCCGGCGTGGTGCGGTTGGCGTCGGTTGCCGGGGCGTCGGCCGGCAAATTGGCGTTGCGGGCGATTGGATCCTTGAGCTCGGCGAGATTGACCGCCTCGCCGTCCTTCATCTCTTGCTCGGTGCGGTTGCGCACGACCACCGGCTTGCCCCGCCACTTCACAACGAGCGACATTCCTGGCGTCAGCGAAGATACGTCGACCTCAACCGAGGCAAGGGCCAGCGTCGAGGCATCCGGACGCATCTGATCGATGAACGGCCAAGCGACAGCGCCCGCGCCGACCACCGCCGCCATGCCAGTGGCGACGTAGAGAAAATCACGACGGTTGGGATCCTGGGTGTCGGTTGCGCTCACGGGTGCCTGATCCTTTCGCCTTTTCCGTGCCGGCGGCCGAGCCTTGTTCCCCGCTCAATCGCGCCGGCCCGACTGCGCATGGCGAACAGGCTAGCGAATTCCTCCGGCATTTGGGACTTGGGTTTATGCGTGAAGCCTGTTTTTGTCCAGACGGGTGAAGGCACAAGGGCAGATTGTCGCGGGGGCGTAATTCGCACAGCGGAACGATTGGAAAACAGCAGCAAAACCAACTGGCTGCGTTCGCCTCGACAGCTGGCGCTGGCCCGGTTTATCCTCGGCCTATGGCGCATGTCATAGATCGCGACAAATGGGCCGAAGCGCCCGACCGCTGGCCCGACCACTGGCAGGGCGGGCTGCAAGGCGGAGCTTACGGCTCCCGCAGCTGCCTGATCTTCAACTACCTGCCCGAGATCGGCGGCGGCCCCAGGCTGCACAGCCATCCCTATTGCGAGATTTTTATCATCCGGACCGGGACCGGTCTGTTCACCGTCGGCGACCGGCAGATCGAGGCCACAGCCGGCCAGATCCTGGTCGTACCGCCGAACACGCCGCACAAATTCACCAATCCAGGCCCGCTGGAAACCACCGACATACACGAGAACGGCAGCTTCATCACCGAGTGGCTGGAATAGCGCCTCCCAAACCGATTTCGGTTCGGATCATGCGCTGGCGCCGAGCCTGGCCAGCACGGCCTTGGGAATATTGTATTCCCGGATCACCGCGTCGTGCTTGCGCAGGCCGCAGAGTTCGCGCTGGATGAAATAGCTGTGCACCGCTTCGGCTGCATCCCTGAGCAGCCGGGCTCGATCGTCGCTGTCGCCATTCTCGCGCAGCCTCGTCAATGTTTCCTCGACGCGCCGGCCGGCGCGGCCGCCTTCTCGCCGAGGATTTCATGGCCAAGCAGGTCCAACGCGCTCTCCTGCGCGCCGGACCGTCCGAAATTCGATGGCATTCTCACCGCCATGGTCTACTCCGGTTTTTAGAAACTACTCCGCCGGCCGGGTCTCGGCCAGCGCGCTCTCCTCGTTGAACAGGAAGCCGCCGGACTGCCGCTTCCACAGCCTGGCATAGAGCCCGTCGAGCCCGACCAGCTCGTCATGCGTGCCTTGCTCGACGATGCGGCCCTCGTCGAGCACCACCAGCCGGTCGAGTGCCGCAATGGTCGACAGCCGATGCGCGATGGCGATGACCGTCTTGCCTTCCATCAGCCTTGCCAGATTTTCCTGGATCGCCGCCTCGATGTCGGAATCGAGCGCCGAGGTCGCCTCATCGAGCACCAGGATCGGTGCATCCTTGAGGAAGACGCGGGCGATCGCCACGCGCTGGCGCTGGCCGCCGGAGAGCTTGACGCCGCGCTCGCCGACATAGGCCTCGTAGCCGATACGATCGCGATTGTCGCGCAGACCGAGGATGAACTCGTGCGCCTCGGCCTTCTTCGCTGCCGCGACCACCTCGGCGTCGGTCGCTTCCGGCATGCCGAGCTTGATGTTGTCGCGCAGCGAGCGGTGGAAAAGTGCCGTATCCTGGCTGACGACGCCGATATTGGCGCGCAGCGAATTCTGCGTGACCCTGGAGACGTCCTGCCCGTCAATGGTGATCTTGCCGCTCTCGAGGTCGTAGAGGCGCAGGATCAGATTGACCAAGGTCGTCTTGCCGGCGCCGGACGGGCCGACCAGGCCGACCTTTTCGCCCGGCCGCACGACGAGGTCGATGCCGTCGAGCACGCCGGACCCCCTGCCGTAGTGGAACTCGACATTGCTGACGTCGATACGCCCGCCGCCGACGACAATCTCTTTCGCGTCCGGCGCATCAATCAGGCCGAGCGGCTGTGAGATCAGCGCCTTGGAGTTTTCCAGCACGCCGAGGTTCCGCAAGATGCCGTTGAGCTGCATCATCAGCCGGCCGAGCAGCATGTTCAGCCGCAGCACCAAAGACAGCGTGAAAGCCACGGCGCCGACTGTGATCGAACCCTCGACCCAGAGATAAACGGCAAAGCAGGCGATCGCCGTGATCATAATGCCCGACAGCATCGTCAGTGCCATGCGCACGCCGGTCAGCCTGCGGGTGAACGGGCGCAGCGCGTCGAGATAGATGTCGAAGCCGTTCCTGATGTAGCGGTCGTCGCCATCGGCCGAGAACAGTTTCAGCGTCTGGACGTTCGAATAGGAATCGACAAGGCGGCCGGTGATCATCGAGCCGGCTTCGGCGGTGGCTTCGGCATGCTTGCGGATCGCCGGCAAATAGCGCCTGGCCAGCAAGCCGAAGGCGGTAATCCAGATCACCACCAGCACCGCCAGCCGGAGATCGAGCCCGGCGACCAGCGCCAGCGTCGTTACCGTATAGACGACCATGAACCAGACGACCTCGATGAAGCTTTCCATCAGATCGCCGGTCGCCTGTCCCGCCTGCCAGACCTTGGTCGCGATACGTCCGGCAAAGTCGTTCTGGAAGAAGGCGTAGGATTGGCGCGAGACATGGCGATGCGCCTGCCAGCGCACCAGATTATAGAAACCCGGCGTGATCGTCTGCTCGTCGACCAGCGCCGACAGGCCGACGACGATGGTGCGGATGACCAGCACCACCGCGATCATGAAGACAAGTTCCGGGCCGGCGGCAGTCCACAACGCGTGCCAGCTGCGTTCGCCGGGAAGCTGGTCGAGGATGTCGACCAGCCGCCCGACGAAATAGAACAGTCCGGCTTCGACTAACGGCGCGATGCCGCCGATCAGCAGCATGGCGAAGAAGGCGATCTTCGCCTGCCCGACATAATGCCAGAGGAAACCCCTGACGCCGGCAGGTGGCCGAAGGTCCGCAGGCTCCCGGAATGGATAGACCCAGTTCTCGAACCAGCGGTAGATGGCAGTCATTCGGCGGCTTCACCCTTGACGAGTGCATCGTTGGCGGCTGCATCGTTGGCAGAGGGGCCGTCGTCGAGCAGGAAGCCGCCCGACTGGCGCTGCCAGAGCTGGGCGTAGAGCCCGCCGCTGGCAACCAGTTCCTCATGCGAACCTTCCTCGATGACGCGGCCCTTGTCCATGACGACGAGCCGGTCCATGGCGGCGATCGTCGACAGCCGGTGCGCAATGGCGATGACGGTCTTGCCTTGCATCAGTCTGTAGAGGTTCTCCTGGATGGCCGCCTCGGCCTCGGAATCTAGGGCGGAGGTCGCTTCGTCGAGGATAAGGATTGGTGCGTCCTTCAGCATAACACGGGCTATGGCGATGCGTTGCCGCTGGCCGCCGGACAATTTGACGCCGCGATCACCGACATGCGCGTCGAAACCCTTTCGACCGTTAGAATCCGACAATCCGGCGATGAAATCCAGCGCCTCGGCGCGCCGCGCCGCCTCGATCAGCATCTGGTCACTGGCGTCCGGCCGGCCATAGAGGATATTCTCGCGCACCGAGCGATGCAGCAGCGAGGTGTCCTGCGTGACCATGCCGATCTGGGCGCGCAGCGAGTCCTGCGTCACCGCCGCAATGTCCTGGCCGTCGATCAGGACCTTGCCGCTTTCGAGGTCATAGAAGCGCAACAGAAGATTGACCAGCGTCGACTTGCCGGCACCCGAACGGCCGACGATGCCGACCTTCTCGCCCGGCTTCACCGTCAGCGACAGGCTTTCGATCACGCCCCTCTGCTTGCCATAGTGGAAGCGGATGTCCTCAAAACGGATCTCGCCCTTGGTCACGGCGATATCCTTGGCGCCAGGCCGGTCTTCGACGAGGCGCGGCAGCGAGATCGAGGCGATGCCGTCCTGCACCGTGCCGATATTCTCGAACAGCGTGGACATCTCCCACATGATCCATTGCGACATGCCCCAGAGCCGAAGCACGAGGCCGATGACCAGGGCGACGGCGCCGATCGTCACGGCTTGGCCGAGCCACAGCCATAGCGAGATTGCGGTGACCGAAAACAACAGCAGCGAATTTAGGACGTAGAGCAGGCCGTAGAGCTGTGTCACCAGCCGCATCGACCGGTAGACTGTATCGAGAAAGCCGGCCATACCGTCCTTGGCGAAGGATGCCTCGCGCCGCGCATGCGAGAACAGCTTGACCGTCTGGATGTTGGAGTAGCTGTCGACGACACGGCCGGTCATGGTTGAGCGCGCATTGGCCTGCTCCTCGCCGACCTTGCCCAGCCGCGGGATGAAATAGCGCAACAGCAGGACATATCCGGCAAGCCAGACGGCAAGCGGCGCAGCCAGCCGCCAGTCTGCCGAGCCGACAATGAACAGCATGCCGAGAAAATAGACGACGATATAGTTGAGCACATCGATGAGCTTGATGACGCACTCGCGCACCGCGAGCGCGGTCTGCATCAGCTTGGTCGCGATCCGCCCGGCAAACTCGTCCTGATAGAAGCTCATCGACTGCTTGAGCAGGTAACGATGCACCTGCCAGCGGATACGCATCGGATAATTACCCATCAGCGTCTGCTGGTTGAGCAGCGAATGGAACCAGACCGTCGCCGGCAGCGCGAAAACCACGATGAAGGCCATGCCGACCAGCTTCAAGCCTTCGGTCTGCAGGAACGTCTCGCGATTCTGTCCGGACAGCCAGTCGACGATCCGGCCCATGAAGCCGAACATCCACACCTCGGCAAGGGCGATGGCCGTCACCAGTACCGCATCGAGAGCGATGTAGGGCCACGCGCCGCGCGTATAATGCACGCAGAAGGCGATCAGTGTCCGCGGCGGCTCGACCGGCTCCTTGGCAGGGAACGGATCGAGCCTTTTTTCAAACCAGCTAAACATAGAGATGCTCACAATACTGTTTCCGCTCACGCGGCACGCGAACGGACGAGGTGCCCAGACCGCATGGCGTCAAGGACCGGCGATACGGAATCGTCCGCCTCGCCGGTCCTGCTTCGCGCTATATAGGTTGTCGCGGGCCTTTCGCCGACAGTCTCGTTTGACGATGCTGACGACGTTTTGACGATCCGGATTTTCGCGCCGGTTTTTGCACCAGGCCGGATCAGCCTGATGATCCGGCGCACCAGCGACGGCCGGCTATAGTCCGGAACGGCGCGCGAGAAATCGACGTCCGGCAGCATGCCGCGATGCGGACGCCGGCGGGTCTCGGCGTGAACCGCCGACGAGTAGGTCTCGCCGATCAAAAGCGCCCAGGTCGCAGTCTTGCGCTCGTGCAGGCTTCTTGAGCCGGGTATTCTACAGGGATCGAACATCGGTCCGTCCTCCAGTTGAAGATGCAGGTAGAGGGGTGAACCAACCCAGGCCGCGGGCACGCGCGGCGCGGCAAAGGTGGCATCGGTCGAAGCGTGTTCAGGTGGGGCGTTCAGCCCCTTCCACAGCTTGAAAAACATCGCAGGATTCCTTCAAAGGCCGAAAAAGGTTTCGGCGGGAATCGGTGCGATTGAAGTCTAAAAGGTCAGGAGAATCGTCGTACCGAAACCGCCGTCGGGCTGGTAAGCCCACGAGAGGGGTGGTGGATGTGCATGGCCATCATGAATTACCCCTCCATCGGTTCGGGTTGACAATGCTGGCCGTATAACCGACTTCGCAGAAAATGACCACCCGCCAGTCCAGGAATTTCCAAAACCGCGAGAGCTCTGTGGCTGATCTGCCACTTATTAGAAAGACGCGGAAATGAACGACCGTCTCCGTATCGCGCTCTACCAGCCTGATATCGCCGGCAACACCGGGACAATCCTGCGCTTCGCCGCTTGCCTCGGTCTCGGCGTCGACATCATCGAACCGGCGGGCTTCCCGCTCGGTGACCGGGCGCTGAAACGGGCCGGCATGGACTACCTCGAAATGGCGGCGCTCACCCGGCATGTCGACTGGCACGCCTTCGAGGACTGGCGCAAGCTTGCCATGCGGCGGCTGGTGCTGCTGTCGACCAAAGCCACGACCGCCTACACGGATTTTGCCTTTGCCGGCGACGACATTCTCTTGTTCGGCCGTGAATCCGCAGGCGTGCCGGACGCCGTTCACGAGGCGGCGGATGCGCGACTGATCATCCCGATGCAGCCCGGCGCGCGCAGCATCAACGTCGCGCTTTCCGTTGCGATGGTGGCGGCCGAGGCGATCCGGCAGCTCCGCTAGGATGTGTACGCGATCGCCGGCCGCAGCGACCAAGGCGTCGTCCTCACGCAACACTGCGTCCTCTCCGGTCATTCTCATCCAGACGCCCATCGCCTTCTCCTGCCGTTTGCATCTTCGGGGCTTCTTCGCTACAAGCTCAACTTAACTTGAGGTCAAGCGGAAAATCGGAGATGGCTGCGGCAACGGAATTAACAGTCGGCCAGGTGGCGATGCGCAGCGGCGTGGCGGTGTCGGCGCTGCATTTCTACGAAGCGCGCGGGCTGATCCGCAGCCACCGCACATCAGGCAACCAGCGGCGTTACGGCCGCGACGTGCTGCGACGGGTGGCGATCATCAAGGTAGCGCAGGAGGTCGGCATTTCGCTGGCCGAGATCGGCACAGCCCTTCGATCATTGCCTGAAGGCCGGACGCCGACGCGCGAGGATTGGAACCTGCTTTCGACGGCTTGGCGCGACGACCTCGACAAGAAAATTAGTCAGCTCAAGAAGCTGCGCGACGGGCTGAGCGACTGCATCGGCTGCGGCTGCATGTCGATCGACAAATGTCCGCTGCGGAATAAGAACGACAGGCTGGCAAGGGACGGCGCGGGCGCCCGCAGGCTGGTCGTGCGTTGAAGCCATGACGGTCTGGACGGGTTCAGCGAACTTATCCTGTCCGTTAGTCACTATACAGTCTTGTGAAGTTCATGTGCCCGTGCTTGATACGCCCCTGCAACTAACCTTGGGGGGCAGAATTGAAATTTGCATACAAGACTTACGCCGCGTTGCTTGGCGCCATTGTGTTGGCTGGATGCATGCCGAGCGAAGGTGAATGGAATACGGCAAGGACTTTGGTTCAGGGCAGTCCTGCCATGTATAAGAAAGTGCTTACGGAATGCATCAGGCATTCGGAGCAATCGCCTCTCAGTTCGAAGCAGGAAGCTGGCAAGATCATGAATGTCAGCGCAGCCGCGGCGCCACGTGTCTGGTGCGGAAGAACCGTGCGGGCCTTCGCGAATGGGCGCCTGACGTATGCCGAGATGAAAAGAGCGCATCTAGGAACGGGCGACAGAAGCGTGTTTATCAAGATCGTTCAGGGCAGATGAACTAGCCCTGATACGTTCAGCCTCGAGACCGGAGCGTTAATCCGCCGCCGGCAGCCGCCTGATGGTGAATTCGATGACGTCGCCCGGCCGCTCGAACCAGCTTTCGATCTCGGTCCAATAGGCCTGCTTGGGAAAGCGCTCGAACCATTCCTTCGCCTTGAGACGAGCATCGGAGCGCGGCAGCACGAAGGTCTCGCGCAGGAAGCCGTCGCGCGGCATGCGCGCGTTCTCGGCGCGCGAACGGTCGAGCCTCTTCTTCAGGCCATCCAGCGGCGGTCTTGCCGGGGTGCGCACGAAACAACTCCATTCACACTTTACCCTTGCACCCAAGAGTTTAGGGATCGCGGCCGGAAAAGACGAGTCATTTGTCGGGCGCGCCCGCAACCGGAGACAGGATTTGCAACGACCCGAGATACCGGCGGGGCTGCCAGCCGACATCGAACAGAAGAAGACGAAGGCACGGCTGTGGTTCGAGACGTTGCGCGAGCGCATCTGTGCCAGCTTCGAGCAGATCGAGCAGGACCTGCAGGGGCCGCAGGCTAGCTGGTCGCCCGGCCGCTTCGAAAAGACGCCGTGGCAACGCGATGCCGGCAAGGGCGGCGGCGGTATCATGTCGATGATGCACGGCCGCGTCTTCGAGAAGGTCGGCGTCCACACCTCGACCGTCCACGGCGAGTTCTCGCCCGAATTCAGGAAGCAGATGCCGGGCGCCGAAGAGGACCCCTCCTTCTGGGCAAGCGGCATTTCGCTGATCGCCCATCCGTGGAACCCTAACGTGCCGGCCGTGCATATGAACACGCGCATGGTCGTCACCTCGCGCCAGTGGTTCGGCGGCGGCGCCGACCTGACACCGGTGCTCGACCGCCGCCGCAGCCAGGACGACCCCGACACGATCGCCTTCCACAGAGCGATGCAATTTGCCTGCGAGAAGAACGCGGCGATCGCCGACTACGTGAAATTCAAAGCCTGGTGCGACGAGTACTTCTACCTGCCGCACCGCGACGAGCCACGCGGTACCGGCGGTATCTTCTTCGACTGGCTGCATTCGGATGAGGACAAAGGCGGCTGGGACGCCGATTTCAACTTCGTCCAGGACGTCGGGCGATCTTTTCTCGTCGTCTACGGACATCTGGTGCGCGCCAACTTCAATGACAACTGGACCGATGGCGACCGTGACGAGCAGCTCATCCGCCGCGGCCGTTATGTCGAATTCAACTTGCTTCACGATCGCGGCACCATCTTCGGGCTGAAGACCGGCGGCAATGTCGCCTCGATCCTGTCCAGCCTGCCGCCAGAAGCGAAATGGCCGTAAAATCTCGGTGAGCACGACGTGAGCCGCAATCGGGTCCAAATCCCCAGAATTTGACGGCGAATGTGGCGCAAGGCGCGCCAGAAAATATCTTTTTCGTCTAATATACCATTGTAAAGATTGGGCTATTTGTCGCGTCGGGTCGGGAAACGCCGGCGGTTCTTTACTCCCGAGAGCCGCGACCCGACGTGACCGGACGGCCCATGATTGAATGGGGCACCTTTCCCAAGCGGTGCCCGCATTTTCCAGGAGAGCATGCCATGCGCAAGCTTATTATGACCGCAGCCGCCGCTGCCGTTCTCGCCTCTGGTACTGCCGCATTCGCTGCGGTCAAGCACACCACCGGCACGATCAAAAGCTTTGATGGAACGGCGATGAGCCTAGTTCTGGATAACGGAGCCACCTTTACGTTGCCCCAGACCTTCAAGGATCCTGGCCTGAAGGTCGGCGAAAAGGTCCGCGTCACGTGGGATATGAGCGGCAAGGATAAAATTGCCGAGGCAGTCAAGATCGTGAAGTGATGTCCTGCCCGCTGGAGCAAGACGAGGTCTTACTCCTGGGTAGCATAAGAGGGCGGAGCAGCGATGCTCCGCCTTTTCGCAACCCGATCACTAGAGGGCCGCGTGTCGGCTTGGACGCACGGCACTCTAAGGCAACCAAAACCGTTCGATCGTGTTATGCTAAGCTGGCCAGCGTGTAGCCCGGATACCGGATGCGGTTTCCGGATCGCGCAGTCAAAGGTCTGGAGCTTCCGTGTCATTGCGCGGCGCGGCGCTCCAAGGAGGAAATGAGGAGAAGCCGATGAAGGAATTCCATTGCGGGTCGCTCGTACCCGGCTGCGAGTGGCACACACGCGCCGAGGAGGAGGCTGAGGTCATGCGCCGTGCCGTCGAGCATCTGCGCGAGACGCACGGCGAGACGGTGATCCGCGAGACGATGATCGAGGCGATCCGCTCGCGCATCGAAAAGGTCCGCGACGCAGCGTGACGGTCAGGATTCGAGTGCCTCCGCGGCGCGCTTGAGCAGCGCGCCGCGATCAAGCGCAAAACCGGACTCGACCCATTCCTTTTCGAGATTCTTCAACGTTGCACCAAGCTTCGGCCCCGGTGATGCGCCAAGCGTCGTCAGATCGGCGCCCTTGACCGGAAAAACAGGGTTTTGCCATTTTGCAGCGAAGGCAAGCAGGCGCGAGAAGCCGCCGGCTTCGAGCAGTGCGTCATTGTCTTCGACCGCGCGGGCTCGAGCGGAAGCGAGCAACAGCCGCAACCGATCGACAAAGCCTTGGCGGTCGCCAAAATAAAGCCTTTTCGCCAACTCTCCTTCGGTCGTTTTCGGATCGACGGCAGCCGTGATCGCCCAATTCCGCAGCCGGCTTGCTTCGCTCACGGAAAGCCTCAATCTCTCGGCAAGCGTTTTCATGCGCGCGGCATCCGGCGGCACGATGGCTTCCAGCCTGAGCAGCGGGTCCGGCGCCCAGGCCAGATCCTTCTCGGTCTTGGTCAGCCCGTGGATGGCATCGATGCCCCATTTCTCGCTTTCCGGCAAAACGGCGGTCAGAACGCCGGCCTGGCGCATCCACAGCAGCGCCCGCGACGGATCTGGCGCTGACAGCAATTTCTTCAATTCCCACCAGACGCGCTCGACCGAGAGCTGGTCGAGCCCCTGCTTCAGCCGGGCACAAGCCTTCAACCCTTCGGCATCCGGCCTGCCGTCGCCATACCATGCGAAGAAACGGAAGAAACGCAGGATGCGCAGATAATCCTCGCGGATACGCGCTTCCGGATCGCCGATGAATCGCAGCCTCCGCGCTTCGATATCGGCGATACCGCCGACCAGATCGACGACCGTTCCATCGGCTTCGGCATAGAGTGCATTGATGGTGAAATCACGCCGCTCAGCGTCGGCTTTCCAGTCGCGGCCGAACGACACTTTGGCGCGCCGGCCGTCGGTTTCGATATCGGCACGCAGCGTGGTGACCTCATAGGCCTTGCCGTGGCCGACCGCGGTGACTGTGCCATGCTCGATGCCGGTCGGTACCGTCTTGAAGCCTGCCGCCTCGGCGCGCCGGATGGTTTCCTCGGGCACCGTGGTGGTGGCGACGTCGATGTCGGCGACCGGCTGGCCCATGAGCGCGTTGCGCACCGCACCGCCGGCGACACGCGCCTCCTCGCCGCCATCAGTCAGCGCGGCGAGCAGGCGCTGCAGGTGGCGTTCGCCGAGCCACCCGGCCTTGCCCGCGATCGACACTGGATCGCTCACGAATAGAGCCTTTCATAAAGCGTACGGATGATGCCCGCGGTGACGCCCCAGATACGCTGGCCGCTATAGGGCATCTCGTAATAGAACCATTCGAGATCGTTCCACATGCGACTGTCTCTGGTGTGGTTGGCGGGGTCCATCAGAAAGCCCAGCGGCACCTCGAAGACGGCATCGACTTCGTCGGAATTCAGCGTCAGGCTGAAACCGGGCCGCACAATCCCGAGCACTGGGGCGATGCGATAGCCGCTGCCGGAAACGTAGTCCGGCAGACGGCCGATGATCTCGATGTAATCACTATCGAGACCGATCTCCTCGGATGTCTCGCGCAACGCCGCCGCTTCCGGGCTCGCATCGGTTGGATCGATGGTACCACCGGGGAAAGCCACCTGCCCCGAATGGTTGCGCAGCTTTTCCGCCCGCCTGGTCAAAAGGACCGTGGCTTCATGGCCATGATCGACCACCGGGATCAACACGGCGGCATCGCGCAGCGCCTTGGCCAGCTTCAGCCTGGGACGGCCCGGATTGAAGCGGTGGTCGCCAAAATCGTCGCCGGCATGCGCCAGCGGCTGCGCCGCGACGCGCTGGCGAAACCCGGCAGCGGAAAACGGCAACGGCATCACCTGATCCATCATAGGCGGTCCATCATGCGCTCAGCCGTTTCAGTTTCTCAGCCGGCATGATTGGATAGACCTCGCCTTTGGAACGGACGGCAAACATCGTCTTGCCACCGATGTCGATCTCTTCGCCGTGCTCGACCAGCTCGTACATCACCGGCCGTGCCACCAGCGCCTCCAGCCGCCCGCGCACCAGCACATAAGGCTTCAGGCCACCTGTCTCGTCCTCATCGACGAAGCGCAGCGGGTGTCCCGCCCCAGCCTCTACCACGTCGCCGACATTGGTGCGAAAGGTGACGATTTGTCCGTCGCCGGCGCCCGACACGTCCATCTCGACGGCAATGAAGGGCGCGTCGGCGACGCGGATGCCGACCTTTTCCACCGGCGTCACCAGGTAGGTTCTACCGTCCGCGTCCTTGCGCAGCACTGATGAAAAAAGCTGCACCAGCGGCATCCGGCCGATCGGCGTTCCCAGATAGAACCAGGTGCCGTCCTGCTTGATTTCCATGTCGAGATCGCCACAAAATGCCGGATTCCAGCGTTCCACCGGCGCCGGCCCCTTGCCAGCGCGCGTCGCGCGCGAGACCAGCGCCTCCAGCCCGCGCGCCTCGGTCGCGGCCGTCAGCCTCTCTTCACGATAGTCGGCGGCTTCCGTCATGGTCACGAAATAGTCACTGTTGTTCCGCTTGTCAGCCTAAGTCTGTGATTTAAGTTCATTGCAGGCGCCATGCGAGGCCGAATCGCGGCATTCTCTGCGGCACCAAGGTGCCAAGCGGAATTTCCAACCAGAAGGATCGATGCTGCATGAGCGTTATGATCAAGGAAAGCCCGATCAGCGAAAAGGACATGGTGGCGCAGGCCGAGAAAGCGCTGGCCGACATTGCGAGGGTCCGTGACGGCGTCGGCCGGGTCATTTTCGGCCAGGAAAGCGTCGTCGAGCGCACGCTCGTCGCATTGCTGGCCGGCGGCCATGCACTGCTGGTCGGCGTGCCCGGCCTCGCCAAGACCAAGCTGGTCGAAACGCTGGGCATCGTGCTCGGCCTCGATTCGCGCCGCATCCAGTTCACGCCCGACCTGATGCCATCGGACATTCTCGGCTCCGAGGTGATGGAGCAGGATGAATTCGGCAAGCGCTCCTTCCGCTTCATTTCCGGGCCGATCTTTGCGCAACTGCTGATGGCCGACGAGATCAACCGCGCCTCGCCACGCACCCAGTCGGCGCTGCTGCAGTCGATGCAGGAATACCACGTCACCATTGCCGGCGTGCGCCATGATCTGCCGTCACCGTTCCACGTTCTGGCGACGCAGAACCCGCTGGAGCAGGAAGGCACCTATCCGCTGCCGGAAGCGCAGCTCGACCGCTTCCTGATGCAGGTCGATATCCTCTACCCCGAGATCGAGGCGGAGCGCCGCATCCTGCTGGAAACCACCGGTATCGAGGATGCCAAGGCTGAAAACGTGCTGCAGCCGGCGCGGCTGAAGGACATCCAGACGCTCATCCGCCGTATGCCGGTGCCGGAAAGCGTCGTCGAGGCGATCCTCAAGCTGGTGCGCTCAGCGCGCCCCGGCCAGGGCAACGCCGATACCGACAAGCACGTCGCCTGGGGCCCAGGCCCGCGCGCCAGCCAGGCGCTGACGCTGTGCACCCGCGCCCGCGCCCTCTATGACGGCCGGCTGGCGCCGTCGGTCGACGACGTCCGCGCGCTCGCCGAGCCGGTGCTGCAGCACCGCATGGCGCTGACCTTCGCCGCCCGCGCCGAGGGCACCACGGTTCGCGATGTTGTGGCGAAGCTCGCGAAAGGGATTTGATGGCGCGCATCGGTGAAGCGCAGGCACCGGCAGCGACGCGCGATGCGCTCGCCAGAGGCCGGTTGCGGGCTTCGTTGGTGCCGGACCTGCTGGTCGAGGCGCGCCGCATCGTCAACACGGTAATTGCCGGCTGGCATGGCCGCCGCAAGCGCGGTATCGGCGAGAATTTCTGGCAGTTCCGGCCCTATGTCGAAGGCGATTCCTCGCGCATTGACTGGCGCCGTTCCGCCCGCGACGATCACACCTATGTCCGCGACCGTGAATGGGAGGCCGCCCACACGGTGTGGCTGTGGGCCGATCCCTCGCCTTCCATGCTCTACAAATCGACCGGAGCCAGCGTTCCCAAGGAATCGCGCGCCCTGGTGCTGGCGCTGGCCATGGCCGAGCTTTTGTCGCGCAGCGGCGAGCGCATTGCCTGGCCGGGCCTGACCGACCCGTTCACCGCCCGCAATGGCGCCGAGCGCATCGCGGCGCAACTGATGCACGCCGCCGACCTGCCGGCAAAGCCCGACCTATCCGGCATTCGCCGGTTCTGCGACATCGTCCTCGTCAGCGATTTCCTCGACCCGGTCGAGGACACCATGGCGTGGCTGGACGTGCTCGCCCGCCACGGCGTGCGCGCCCATCTGGTCGAGGTCGCCGATCCGGCCGAGGAAAGCTTCCCCTATGCCGGGCGCACCGAATTCACCGATCCTGAGACCGGCGACAAGCTGACCGCCGGCCGCGCCGAAATGCTGGGCGAGGAATATCGCCTGCTTTATGCCGCCCGCCGCCAGGAACTGGCCGCCTGGTGCAAACGGCTTGGCTGGAGCTTTACCGTCAATCATACCGATCGCCTTGCCTCCGAGGCGCTGGTGCGCATCCACATGGCGATGACCGGCGAAGGCGCCTTTGCCGGGAGGGCCCGCGCATGAGTTGGCTGCCACTCTCCTTCGGGGCGCCGATGGTGCTGTGGGGCCTGCTGGCGCTGCCGGTGATCTGGTGGCTTCTGCGGCTGACCCCGCCCAGGCCGCAAACCGAGGTGTTTCCGCCGCTCAGGATTCTCGCCCGCGTGCTGAGGCGCGAAGAAACGCCGCAGCAGAGCCCTTGGTGGCTGACGCTGCTCAGGCTGCTGATGGCCGCGCTTGTCGTGGCAGCACTTGCCGAACCGGTCTTCAATCCGCGCGAAAAGCTGCCGGCCGAGGGCGCTGCCCTGGCGCTGGTGATCGACAATGACTGGGCAAGTGCCGCCGACTGGGGCAAGCGGGTCGCCACCGCCGAGCGGCTGATCGCCGATGCCAATTCGAACGGCGTGCCGGTGCTCATCGCTTTCACCGCCGAGAAGCCGAATGCCGAGATCGGTCCCTTCGATGCCGCTGCCGCGCTCGACCGGCTGCGCGCGGCAAAGCCGCGGCCGATCCCGACCGACCGCCCCGCCGTCTATGCCCGCGTCGCTTCAGCCTTGGAGTCGCTGCCTGGCGCCAGCGTCGCGGTGCTCGCCGATGGCTTGGCGGCGCAAGGCGACGAAGCCGCCTTCAACACGTTGTTGTCGAAGAACGCGGCACGTGTTGTCTGGGCCGTCTCCGACCGGCTGTCGCTGACCGGCCTGACCGGCGCCGACAACCAGGTCGACGGCTTCGCCCTGACCGCCATCCGCGCACCGGGCGATCCGGCACCTGCACAGGTGACGGCCGGCGCCTTCGACGACAAGGGGCGCCGCATTGCCGACGCGACGCTGACCTTTGCCCCGGGCGGAACCACCGCCACCGGCACGGTGGCGGTGCCGTTCGAACTGCGTAACGACTTCGCCTACATCGCGCTCGATGGCGAGCGCCAGGCCGGTGCCGTCCGCGTGCTCGATGAGAGCTCAAAACGCCGCCGCGTCGGGCTGTTGTCGCAGGCCGAGGCCGACCAGGCGCAACCGCTGCTGTCGCCGCTCTACTACATCCGCCGCGCCCTGCAGCCGTTCGCCGATCTGGTCGAGCCGTCGAGCGTCGATCTCGCCGACGCCATCCCGCAACTGCTCGACCAGAAGCCGGCGATGATCCTCATGGCCGATGTCGGCACCATTCCGGAACAAGCGCGGCAAAGGCTGGTTGACTGGGTCGACAAGGGCGGCACGCTGGTGCGTTTTGCCGGTTCGCGGCTGGCCGCTGCCGGCAATGACGACGACCTGCTGCCAGTTCGGCTGCGCACGGGCGAACGATCGCTTGGCGGCGCGCTGTCATGGACGGCGCCGCAGCCGGTCACCGAATTCCCGAAAACGGGTCCCTTCGCCGACCTCGCGCCGCCCACCGAGGTCACCGTCACCAGGCAGGTGCTGGCCGAACCGACGCCCGACATCGTCGAGCGCACCTGGGCCACGCTTGCCGACGGTACGCCGCTGGTGACCGGGATGAAGAAGGACAAGGGCACCCTCGTACTGTTCCACGTCACCCCCGAGGCGACGTGGTCCAACCTGCCGATCTCCGGCAGCTTCGTCGAGATGCTGCGGCGCATCGTGCAATTGTCGCGCAACCAGGGCGCGGCTGTCGCCAATGCCGAGGCCGCCGCCACGTCGCTGGCACCCTATCGTATGATCGCCGCCGACGGCACGCTGGTGCCGCCGACGCCGGATGCCAGGCCGCTGGTGCCCGGCGCCGGCCCGCTGCCGGTGACGCTGGAAAACCCGCCCGGCCTCTACGGCTCCGAGACTGGAGTGTTCGCTCACAATCTGCTCGGCGGCGACAGCGCATTCAGGCCGCTGGCCCGGCCTGAAATCACGGTGCCGGTCACCACCATCCAGTATGCCTTCGACGAGCAGCACAACCTCAAAGGTCCGCTTGTCACGGCCGCCCTGGTGCTGATGGTGCTCGACACGCTTGCCGTATTCTGGATGGGCGGCCTGTTGTCGCGCCGGCCGCGCCGTGCCGGCGCTGCGGCGACGGCAGCCGTCCTGCTGATTGCGCTCGGCGCCTTGATTGGCCACGCGGACGTCGCGCGTGCCGACGACGCCAAACCGGGAGATACCGAGGCGATCGGGGACATTTCAAAGACCCGGATCGCCTACGTGCTGACCGGCGAGCCGGGTGTCGATTCGATCAGCCGCGCCGGGCTCGAAGGCCTGACCCGCTTTCTTATCGAAAAAACCGCGCTCGAACCCGGAGCACCGGCCGGCGTCGACATCTCGAAGGACGAACTTTCCTTCTATCCGCTGATCTACTGGCCGATCGATCCCTCGGCCCCGCTGCCCAGCGAGGCCGCCATCGCCCGCATCGACGCCTACATGCAGCAGGGCGGAACGGTCTTGTTCGACACCCGCGACCAGTTCGCCAATGGTATTGGTGCGGATTCGACCAGCCCGGCGACGGAGCGGCTGCGCGACATCCTCGGCAACCTCAACGTGCCACCGCTGGAGCCGGTGCCGTCGGACCACGTGCTGACCAAATCCTTCTACATCCTTCCGGAGTTTCCTGGCCGTTTTGCCGGCAGCCCGCTTTGGGTCGAGGCATCGCTCGAAGCCAGCAACACCGAGAACCGCCCGGTGCGCACCGGCGACGGCGTTTCGCCGATCATGATCACCGCCAATGATTTCGCCGGCGCTTGGGCCGTCGACGAGAATGGCGACCCGCTATTGCCGACGGTGCCTTCGGATCCGATGCAGCGCATCTATGCGCTGCGCGCCGGCGTCAACATCATGATGTATATGCTGACCGGCAACTACAAATCCGACCAGGTGCACGTCCCGGTGCTGCTCGAACGGTTGGGGCAATAGACCATGAACTGGTCGCTCGCCTTCGAACCGCTCATCACCTGGCCGCTGCTCGCCGTGGTTCTGGTGCCGCTGCTGCTGCTGTCCCTCGCCGGCCTTTGGTTTCGCCAGCGCGGCGCGGTCTTCCGCCTGGCAGCCCTGATTGCGCTGGCTGCGGCGCTGCTCAATCCGGTGTTCCTCGACGAAGAGCGCGAGCCGCTGAAAAGCATCGTCGCCGTCGTCGTCGATCGCAGCCAGAGCCAGGATATAGGCGACCGCACCAAGCAGACCGACGCGGCATTGGCCGGGCTTCAGCAGCGTCTCGGCCGCTTCAAGCAGTTCGACGTCCGTGTCGTCGAGGCCGGCAAGTCCGAAGCCGCCGACGAGCGCACCGAGACGCGGTTGTTTTCCTCGCTCGAAAATGCTTTCCGCGACGTGCCGCCATCGCGCATCGCCGGCGCCATCATGATCACCGATGGCGAGGTGCATGACGCGCCGCTTGGCGCACCTGACTTCAATGCCCCGCTGCATGCGCTGATTACCGGCAACGAGCATGAGAAGGACCGCCGCATCCGCTTCGAGAATGCGCCGCGATTCGGGCTGGTCGGCAAGCCGCTCGAAATGACGTATCGCGTCATCGCCACCAACAACGAAACCGGCCCGGTCGATGTCCGCGTATCGGTCAACGGCGAGCAGGTATCGGTCGAGCACGCCAACATCGGCCAGGCGATGCCGCTGCAGGTGACCATTCCCAGCGCCGGGCGAAACATCGTCGAACTCGCCATCAACCACGAGCCGGGCGAACTCACCGACACCAACAACCGCGCCATCGCGCTGATCGACGGCATCCGCGAAAATCTGCGCGTGCTGCTTGTTTCCGGCGAACCGCATGCCGGCGAGCGCACCTGGCGCAATTTGCTGAAATCCGACGCTTCGGTCGACCTCGTGCACTTCACCATCCTGCGCCCGCCGGAAAAGCAGGACGGCACGCCGATCAACGAATTGTCGCTGATCGCCTTCCCGACGCGCGAGCTGTTCGTCGAGAAGATCAAGGATTTCGACCTGATCATCTTCGACCGCTATCAGCACCGCGACGTGCTGCCGATCCTCTATTACGACTACATCTCCGAGTATGTCGAAAAGGGCGGCGCGCTACTGATCGCGGCAGGCCCCGAATATGCCGGCGAAAGCTCGATCGCCCGCACGCCGCTGATGTCGGCGCTGCCGGCAATGCCGACCGGCGAGGTCATCGACAAGCCCTTCTATCCGCGCCTCACCGATACCGGCCAGCGTCATCCGGTAACGCGTGGGCTCGACGGCTCCGCGACCGAGCCGCCGCACTGGAGCCGCTGGTTCCGCACCATCGGCGTCGAGAACCCCGAGGGCGAGGTGGTGATGAAGGGCGCCGACAACCGGCCGCTGCTGCTGCTCGATCGCAAGGGCGAAGGCCGCGTCGGCATGCTTTTGTCCGATCAGGGCTGGCTGTGGGCGCGCGGCTTCGAGGGCGGTGGCCCGCACGTCCAGCTCTACCGGCGCATCGCCCACTGGCTGATGAAGGAGCCCGAACTCGAGGAAGAGCGGCTGACCGCCGACGGCCGCGGCATGGTGCTGGAAATCCGCCGCCAGACGATGAGCGACGACCCCGGCCCGGCGCAAGTCATCACGCCGTCCGGCAAGGCACTGATCGTCAGGCTCGAGAAATCCGAACCAGGCGTCTTCCTCGGCAGCGTCGAGACCAACGAAATCGGTCTCTATCAGGTCGGCAATGGCGACCTGACGGCATTGGCCCATGTCGGGCCGGTCAACGCGCCGGAATTCACCGACGTCGTCTCCACCGAGAACCGGCTGAAACCACCGGCTGAGGCAACCGGCGGCAGCGTTCGCCGGCTGGCGCCGGCATCGGCCATTGGCAGCCTGACCAGCACGGTCACGCTGCCATCCGTAGTCCCGGTCCGTTCCTCGGGCGCGGCTTCCGGCGATGACTGGATCGGCCTGCGCACCACCGACGACAGCGTACTCAAGGCCGTCTCGCGCGTGCCGCTGTTCGGTGGCTTCTTGGGGCTCGGCCTGCTGCTTCTGGCGATGGGCTCGATGTGGTACCGCGAAGGGCGGTAACGCGGTTTATCCTTCTCCCCTTGTGGGAGAAGGTGGATTGGCGCGCAGCGCCAAGACGGTTGAGGGGTGCTGGACGGAGTGCCGTCCTTGCCAAGCTGGAACACCCCTCATCCGACCGAGCTTCGCTCGGCCACCTTCTCCCACAAGGGGAGAAGGAAGAAAGCGAACCGCCCTACTCCTCCGGCTCCGTCGTGAACATCAGCGGGTAGCCCTTGGCCTTGCCGGCATCGGTTGCCCGCGCCGCCTTGGTCTCGGCGACATCCCTGGTGAAGACGGCGACAACGCAGACGCCGCGCCGGTGCGCGGTGATCATTATCCTGTGCGCCTGGTCTTCGCTGAGCTTGAACTCGGCCTTCAGCACCGCCACGACGAACTCGCGCGGCGTGAAATCGTCATTGACCAGGATGACCTTGTAGAGCTTCGGCCGTTCGACCTTCGGCTTCGTGCTGGTACGGGGTTTTGTCGTGATTTCAGGCATTGGACCGGCAATTGCGTACGACAGCTTTGCGGTTATTTTGACATGGGCAAAAGCGGTCGTCCATTCAACCGCGCGCGATCGGCTTGCCGGCAGGCGCAGTTCAAAAGTCCGTGCCTATGTGGGAACTGCCGTCTGGCGTTCAACCGGGGGTGTGGGCCGGGACTGGCCCTACTGTCCGCACGCAACAAAAAAGACGACCGCTCCAGGCAAATCGCAACTGGAGCGGTCTTCTCATAGGGTAGAAAGATGTCGCTTGATCAGGCCTTGGGAGCTGCCTTGACCGCGTGCTTCTTGTGCTTCTTGACGGTCTTCTTGGCAGCGACCTTCTTCACGGCCTTGGCCGGCGCAGCGGTCGTCGTTGTCGTCGCAGCCGGGGTGGTGGTCGCGGCATTGGCGCTGCTGGCGCCGAGAACCGGCATCGAGACGGCCAGCGCGATGGCGAGACCGAGGGCGGAGAGGAGGGACTTTTTCATGGCTTCACTTCCTTTTTGTGCAGATCGGATTGAGTGTCACTGAACGGGATCGATCGGTGTCACTCCAAGCAGCTTCAAAGCGTTCGCGAGCATCCGGATTCCCTGTGCCTGTTTCTTGTTGGCGCAGAACCGGTTTCCCTTTCTTTGAAGTGCTTTCGCCGCGGTGACCTGCGTTGCCGCGGCATGGGTTTCGAGGGCTTCGTCAAACTGGCGGTTCAGATCGATGCAACGCTCGCTGCGGGTGGTCGCCACCTTTGCATCGGCCGCCTTTGCATTGGCCACCTTCGCATCGGCCAGTTTTGCATCGGCATGTTCGACCGCGACCGTGACGAGCGAAATGGAAAGCAACGCACCCATCAGACTGATCGAGAACCTTTGCATTGGTCTGTCCGTAATCCCGTAACGCGTGTCGCAGCCGATGACCTGACCGCCACGGCACCACTTATGCCTTTGATTTTTTTCGGCAGTTTTTCCGGATTGTAGAATTTTGTTTCTGGATTGTTTCTGGGCAGCCCGGATCGGGCCGCCGATCTCCACTGGCCAACTTATGGCCTGAATTCTATCGTCTGGCTGACGGCCGAAGCAGCGCTTGGGCGATCCACAAATGACAGGTTCCCTGTGAAATCCGACCCCCACATACTGATCGTCGATGACGACAAGGGCATTCGCGACCTGCTTCAGGAATTCTTCCAGAAGCGAGGGCTGCATACATCGGTCGCCGCCGACGGCACCGAGATGGAGACCATCCTGCGCCGCGCCCAGGTCGACCTGATCGTCCTGGACGTCATGCTGCCTGGCAAGAGCGGGCTGGAGCTCTGCCGCGAGTTGCGCGCCAATTATTCGACGCCGATCATCATGCTGACCGCGGTTACCGAAACTACCGACCGCGTGGTTGGGCTAGAGATGGGCGCCGACGACTACGTGCCGAAACCTTTCGATCCGCGCGAGTTGCTCGCACGCATTCGTGCCGTCTTGAGACGCAATGGCGCCGCCGAACCGCGACGCGCCGCCTCGCGGCAGATCTACCATTTCGCCGGCTGGACGATGGACTGTTCGCGCCGCCGGCTGATGGCGCCCGGCGACGTCAGGATCGAGCTGACGATGGCCGAATTCAATCTACTGCAGACCTTCGTCAAGAGCGCGCAGCGCGTACTGAGCCGCGAGCAGCTCATCGAGCTGTCCGGCGGCGACAGCGGCTACAGCTTCGATCGCAGCGTCGACATTCTGGTCAGCCGGCTGCGGCGCAAGATGGAGGATGACCCGAAAACGCCGAGGCTGATCTTGACTGTGCGCAGCGGCGGCTACCAGTTCCTGCCTGAGACGACCGCCGAATGAGACGCATTCTGCCGCAAACGCTGCCGGTCTGGGTGCTGCTCATCGTCATCGCCGGCCTGCTGATCAGCCAAATCGCGACCCTCTACATCGTTTCGCGCGACCGTGCCGCCGCCAATGACGTCGTCGATCTCTACCGGCTGAACGACCGCGCCTTCTCGCTGGTACAGCTGATGCATGACGCCACCCCCGAACAGCGCAAGGCGACGGCCTCCGGCCTGTTCAACGCCACTTATGCGCTCACCGTTTCCAACACGCCCGCCGTTACTTCCTCGATAGCCGGCGACGACGAGCTGGCCGAATTGGAGGACATATTGGTCGGCCGGCTATCGAAGTTCGGCATCACCGACGCGCGGGTCCGCCGCGACCCGGCAACGCACGAAGCCGACGCTCCCGGCGGGACGGTCGCCGGTCCCGATATTGGCCAGGTCGAGCGCGACCTGCTGGTGCTGGCCGCCGATTTCGCCCAGAGCGACAAGCTGACGGCTTCGCTTCGCTTTGCCGACGGCCAATGGCTGAACTTCACCGAGCCGAACACGCCGGCCGGGCCGATACTGAGCTTCGATAGCCTGCCGCTCTATGCCTTGATCGCCGGGCTGGTGGTGGCTTCCTCGATCTGGTCGCTGCGCCGGCTGACGGCGCCCTACCGGATGATGGAGACCGCGGTGAAGCGGATCGGCGAGGACCTGAAGAGCCCGCCGATCGCCGAGAGCGGCAGCCGCGAGGTGCGTACCGCGGCAAAGGCGGTCAATGCCATGCAGGCGAGGCTGCGCGCCTACGTCGAGGACCGCGAGCATCTTGCGGCCGCACTGGCGCACGACCTGCGCACGCCGCTGACCAGGATGCGGCTGCGCCTCGAACTGCTGAGGAATTCGTCCGTGCGCGCCGCACTGGCGCACGACCTCGCCGACATCGAAGGCATTGCCAGCTCGGTCATCGACTTCGCCACTTTCGAGGTGACCGAGGAGAAGAGCGAGAGGATCGATTTCTGGTCGCTGGTAGAATCGATCGCCGACGGCTTCGACGAGGTCTCCTTCGACAATGAGGACGCGCGCTCGCGCGGCCTGATCTGCGTCGCGCGGCCGGTCGCGCTACGGCGCTGTGTCACCAACCTCGTCCAGAACGCGGTGACCTATGGCAAGAGGGCGCATCTCAGCCTGCGTCAATCAGGCAAGACAATCACGCTGGCGATCCATGACGAGGGTCCGGGCATACCGCAAGCCGAGCTCGACGCCGTGTTCGGCTCGTTCGTGCGCCTGGAACAGTCGCGCAACCGTCAGACCGGCGGCCTCGGCCTCGGCTTGACCATCGCCCGCAACATCGCCCGTAGCGCCGGCGGCGAAGTCAGCCTGTCCAACCATCCCGATGGCGGCCTGATGACGGAGCTGCGCCTGCCGCTTGCGGTTTAGCTTGCGGTATCGGGCTAAGCCGGCGTTCCTTCGCGCCCCCTCTGTTCTGCTGGACACCTCCTCCACAGGTGGGAAGATTGGCCGTCGTCGCCGATTTCGCCAATTACAAACGTTGGAATGTGAGAGCCGTCCGCGAAACCGCCGATCTCCCCCAAGTAGGAGAGATGTCCGACAGAACAGAGGGGGGCGCGACAGAACTCGGCGTTTGGTCTTGGTTCTCTCCCCAAGGAGAAAAACTACCTTCTCAACACCGCGCTCAGCACATCCCTGACGCCGATGGCGCCGACAAAGCGCGACTGGTCGTCGAACAGCGCCACCGGTGCCGTCTGCGAGCGATGCATGGCCAGCATCACGGTCTTCAGCGAGGTGCCGGGATTGGCCCAGAACACCTGCGCCGTCTCCTCCGGCTGGGCTTCGACATCGGCGCAGGACACCCATACCGCGGGCTTGCCGTCGCGCTCGGCCGCCGCCACCAGCCCATGCTCGTCGATCTTGAAACGCGTCGTCCTGCGCCGGTCGAGCCACACCCAGCCGTTCTCGCCGTGTTCGAGGTCGCGGCGGTCGCGCATGACGTTCCACGCGGTCAGCACCGAGAGCGGGTTCACATTGGCGATGAAGTCGCGGACATAGTCGTTGGCGGGCCGCAGCACGATGTCTTCCGGCGCGCCGGTTTGCACGATGCGCCCGCCTTCCATGATGGTGATATGGGTGCCGATCTTCAGCGCCTCCTCGAGGTCGTGGCTGACGAAGATGATGGTCTTCTTCAGCTCGGCCTGGAGCTGCAGCAACTCGTCCTGCAGCTTGGTCCGGATCAGCGGATCGAGCGCCGAGAACGGCTCGTCCATGAGCAGGATCGGCGCCTCGGTGGCAAAGGCGCGCGCCAGGCCGACGCGCTGCTGCATGCCGCCGGAAAGCTCATGCGCATATTTCTTCGACCACTGGTCGAGATGAACCAGCTTCAGTTGCCTGTTCACCCGCTCCTTGCGCTCGGCTTCGGGTACGCCGGCGAGCTCGAGGCCAAGGCCGACATTCTCCTCCACCGTGCGCCACGGCAGCAGCCCGAACTGCTGGAACACCATCGCCACCTGCTTCTGCCGCAGCCGCCGAAGCGTCGCCTCGTCGCAGGTGACGACGTCGACCGTACCGTCGCCGTCCTTGACCAGCACCTGGCCGCGCGAGACGACGTTCAGCCGGTTGACGGCTCTGAGCAGCGTCGATTTGCCGGAGCCGGAAAGCCCCATCAGCACCGAGATCTCGCCCTCGTTCACGGTGAGGCTGGCGCCGGCGCAGCCCAGTACGTTGCCGGTCTGTTCGAGGATCTCGGCTCGGGTGGCACCACTGTCGATCAGCGCCAGCGAGCCTGCCTGGTCGGCGCCGAAGACGATGTCGACATTCCTGAAATCGACGGCGACGGTCATTTCTTGCCTCCCACGCCGATGCGCGTCATCCGGTCGAGCACGATGGCGAGCACGACGATCGCCAGCCCTGCCTCAAGCCCGAGGTCGATCCTGCGCGAACCGAGCGCCCGGTTGATTTCCGTACCGAGGCCGCCGGCGCCGATCAGGGCGGCGAACACCACCATCGACAGCGACAGCATGATCGACTGGGTCAGCCCAGCCATGATGGTCGGCAGCGCCGAAGGCAGCTCGACCTTCCACAGCAGCTGGCGCTTGGTGGCGCCGAACGCCTCGCCCGCCTCGACGATCGATTTCGGCACCGAGGTGACGCCGAGATGGGTGAGCCGAACCGAGGTCGGGATGACGAAGATGATGGTGACGATCAGGCCGGGCGCGTTGCCGAGGCCGAACAGGGTCAGCACCGGGATCAGGTAGACGAAGGTCGGCAATGTCTGCATCAGGTCGAGCACCGGCAGCATGACGCGATACACCTTCGGCTTGTGCGCGGCCCAGATGCCGAGCGGCACGCCGATGGCCATCGACACGGCGGCGGCGGCGACCACCAGCACCAGCGTCTCCACCGTCTGCTTCCACAGGTTCTGGTTGAGGATGAACAGCAATCCGATGAATACCGCCAAAGCCAGGCCTTTCGAGCGCTGCAGGAAATAGGCGAGCAGAGCGATCAGCGCGATCAGCAGAACCGGCGGCAGCAACAGCAGCCCGTCGACGATGCCGTCGAGCAGGAAGTTGAGGCTGTTGGAAAAAGCCCTGAAGATGGTGTCGAAATTGTCGGTGAGAAAGCCGAAAAACGCCTTCCCCCATGCCCCGATGGGAATCTTGTAACTGACCAGGAATTTGGAGATCGGATCCATCTAGCCCCTCTTCTACCGGCGCCGTCCTTCGCCGGACGGTCATCTTGTCACAGGATATGAAAAAGGGCAGCCATTTCTACCGTGGCTGCCCCTTGTCTCGTCATGCCAGATGGTCGGGTCAGCTTCCGAGCGCCGTTTTCACCGCAGCCGCCGCATCGCCGCCGTCGAAGGTGGTGACGCCGGCGATCCAGGGAGCGACCGCGTCCGGGTGCTTCTTCAGCCAGTCGGTCGCGACCGTATTGGCGTCGCCGCCCTTCAGGATCGCGTCCATCATCTCGCCTTCCATGTCCAGGTTGAACTTCAGATTGGCGATGAACTTGCCGGCGTTCGGACATTCGCTCATGTAGCCCTTGCGTACATTGGTATGCACGGTGGCAGCACCAAAGCCGCTATCTCCCATCCCCTCGAGATAGGTGATCTTCATGGCGCCCATCACCGGATGCGGCGTCCAGCCGAGGAAGGCGATCCATTCATTGTTCTTCATCGACTGGTCGGCCTGGGTGAGCATGCCGGCCTCGGAAGATTCGACCAGTTCGAAGCCTTCGAGATTGGTCTTCGGATCCTTGATCATGTCGAGGATGATGCGGTTGCCGTCATTGCCGGCCTCGATGCCGTAGATCTTGCCGTCGAACTTGTCCTTGAATTTGCCGAGATCGGTCAGCGTCTTGACACCGGCATCGGCGACATAGGTCGGAACGACGATGCCGTAGCCGGCACCGCTGAGATTTTCACTGACGGTCTCGACCGAGCCTTCGGCGGCATAGTCCTTGATGTCGTTGGTCATCGACGGCATCCAGTTTCCGAGGAACACGTCGAGATCTTTGTTCTTCAGGGACGCATAGGTCACCGGCACCGAAAGCTGGATCACCTGCGGCTCGTAGCCGAGCGCCGTGAGCAGCACCGAGGCGACGCCGGTGGTCGCCTGGATGTCGGTCCAGCCGACATCGGACAGACGCACCGTCTTGCAGCTTTCCGGATCGCCGGCGAAGGCCCCAGTCGTGGATAGAAAAGCCGCCAGGCCGAGGCCGGCGACGAATGAACTCATACGCGACATGAAAATTCTCCCATTTCAGTTCTCGGTGAAGCGAAGCGACGGTTTTATCTCCGCCTTTGTTCCGTCAGCCAAACATCATTCTGCTGCGGTTTCAAGCACTAAGGCAATCACGAACAACGGCGCAGGCTGGCCGATCAGCGACACGCCCGCCGCTTTCCGGATGGAAGTCGCCTTTTCCCGGTGGAATGTAGGCGCTCCCCCTCCCCGCTTTGTTGCAACTCGGCTTAAAAGGACGGCATGGCCAAGCTGTACTTCCATTATGCGACGATGAATGCCGGCAAGACGACGATGCTGTTGCAGGCCTCGTATAATTACCGCGAGCGCGGCATGACGACGATGCTGTTCATCGCCGGCCACTACCGCAAGGGCGATACCGGGCTGATCTCGTCGCGCATCGGCCTGGAGACGGAAGCCGAGATGTTCCGCGACGGCGACGATCTGTTTGCCCGGGTCGCCGAGCATCACGACCACGCCACGGTCCATTGCGTCTTCGTCGATGAGGCGCAGTTCCTCGAAGAGGAGCAGGTCTGGCAACTCGCCCGCATCGCCGACCGGCTGAACGTCCCGGTCATGTGCTACGGCCTGCGCACCGATTTCCAAGGCAAGCTGTTTTCCGGATCGCGCACCCTGCTGGCAATCGCCGACGACCTGCGCGAGGTGCGCACCATCTGCCGTTGCGGCCGCAAGGCGACGATGGTGGTGCGCCTCGGCGCCGACGGCAAGGTGGCGAAACAGGGCGAACAGGTGGCGATCGGCAAGGATGTCTATGTCTCGCTCTGCCGCCGCCATTGGGAAGAAGAAATGGGCCGCGCCGTGCCCGACGATTTCATCGGCTTCACCAAAACCTGACCAGCGCTATTGCTTTCATCCGACCTCCCGGCCGACATTCGTTCACCAATCGCGCCATCGTGCGGCGCTTGTTTAAGGCCTGCTTGCTATTTCAGAACCTCTCAGCCAGAGCCGTCGGGGAGTTCCCATGCTTCGAGCCATTTCGTCTGCCGCTGCTTTCCTCATCGCCGGCGCTCTTGCCGCGCATGCCGACGGCGATGCCGCTCTCGGCAAGAAAGTCTTCAACAGATGCATGGCCTGTCATGAGGCCACGAGCGACCACGACAAGGTCGGCCCGCATCTGCTGGGTGTCGTCGGCCGCACCGCCGGCACCGCGGACAGTTATCTCAGCCGCTACTCGCAGGGGATGAAGGACGCCGGCGCCGCCGGCCTGGTCTGGGACGAAGCAAACCTCGCCGAATACCTGCGGGCGCCGCGGCAGAAGGTCCCCGGCAACAAAATGGCCTTCTCCGGCCTGACCAGCGACGACGACATCGCCAATGTCATCGCCTACCTCAAGGCCGATCCCAAGCCCTGAGCGTCGCTCCCGACCTAAAGTCCAGCCGCGGTTGAAGCGGTGTCTGACCAGACGGCAGTTACACCGTAATCATTGCCTGACTATCCTGCGGTCGGCCTCCTGAAATTCTTTTGTTTTCCTGTAATCCCATGTCTTCCGTCTTTCATTCGCCAAACCCGGCACATATATTCGCGGCGGTTTGCGAAACGAAACCGATGCCGAAGCGGGAGGCCCCAATGGCGACATTGCAGAATTTCGATGCCGAGATTGCCAAGACCAAGCAGGTCGTAGAGGACATGCGCACCAAGATCGAGCAGTCCGGTACTGTGCTCGACACGCTCGCCACCGCCGACAAGAAGATCGGCGACGCCAATTTCGACATCGAGAATGCCCGCATCGAGGACGTGCTGAAGCAGCAGAAGGTGATGGAAGGCAATATCGCCGACCTGATTATCGGCCTGGAGGACGCCACCAACGTCTTCGGCGCCGAATTCGAGAGCATGAAGAACTACACCGGCTGGGAAAATTTCGTCGGTGTCTTCTCCAGCCAGCGCAAGCAGCGCCTGCGCACCGACCGCGTCCGCAACATGTCGCTGGCCGGCAATCTGCAGGAGCTGCTGGCGAAATCCGACACCATCGTCGGCATCCTCAAGGCGCAGAAGCAGGTTCTCGACACGCGCTACAAGACCTCCGAGGCCAGCCTGTCGCAGGTGATCGAGCGCCGCAAGACCACCATGTCCAATCTCGAGACCGTGCAGAAACGCATCGAAGAACTCAACCCGATGCTGCTCGACATCGAGAACAAGATCGCCGCCTCGACCAGCCAGAAGGAGCGCACGCAGCTTGAAGGCGAACGCTCAAAACTGGCCACGGAATACAACGAGAAGCAGGCCAAGGAGCAGGAATTGCTGGCCGAAAGCCAGACGCTGGAGCGCTACACCTCGATGTTCCAGACCTTCGTTGATTCGCTCAACAACCAGATCGCGGCGCAATCGACGCTGATCAACAAGCTGACCATCGATACCGAACAGCGCATCGTTCTGTACAAGGCCCTGGAAGATTCGCTGAAGACCGCCGCCCAACAGGATGTCGCCCACAAGATCAACACGCTGGGCAGCCAGGTCGATAACACCGCCGAAGAGACCATGGCCGGCATTGGTGCCGCCTCGCAAAAGCACATCGGCGATCTGCTTGAAATGCACGAGAAGAACATGGTCGCCACCGCCGACATCCAGCGCCGCAAGAAGCTCGCCGACGATGCCTTCGCCCGCCGCTTCGACGATGTGATGAAGAAGCACAATTCGGCAAATTACGTGCAGTCGTAATTGCTGCACGTGCACTGCTCCCAAGGGCTGGCAGCATGACCCCCGAAAACGAAGCTGCGGCGCGCTATTTCTCGGCGATCGCGGCGGCACTTGGCGGCCTCGAAGTGTTCATGCGCGACGATCGCTCGCCGCTCTACCGGCACGGCATCGTCGCCAAGGTCGTCGCCGAATATATTGCGCGGCTCGACAAGTCGTTCTCGTGCTGGCGCAACCGGCTGGGCTTCACCGAGACGTTCCGCATCTCGCGCGCCGAAAGCGGTTTCCCGGTCTTCCAGAACCTGCTGGAGCTGGAAAACGACCGACTCCAGGCCGATGCGCGCCTCGCCAATCTCCCGCTGGCCGATGAGCTGCGCGAGGAAATGGCGGACTTCATCCTGCGCCACAAGGAATTTCCCGAAGCGCTGCAGAAGTCGATGGCCGAGCGGCTTTACCTCGAGGACGTCAAGAGCGAGACCACCTTCGGCCCGTTCACGCTGGCCCAGACGGTCAAGGTGTCGGTCAATCCGAAGACGCTGCGCCCCTATTATCTGGTCCACTGGGCCTGCTTCGACGGCAGCGCCAACCTGCCGCTTGTCTATATGGTGACGGTCGAGGATTCCTCGGACGACATGATCCGGCAGCTTGTCGACTCCAGTGGCAAACTTAATGAGAGGGTCGACATTCCGCTGCCGGTCGACGGCTTGCTCAATCCCGAGCTTGCCCACCGTTTCGACGATTTCACCGAGAAGAATTCCGCCTACGCGCTGTCGCCGGCGACCATCGCGGTCAACCTCGACAAGGATTTCGAGCCGCTGCATCCCAAGCAGCTGCGTCGCGTCGTGCTCGGCCCGTTCTATTCTGCAGGGATTACCGACAACAATTCGACGGTGAGCGAAGTGCTGGCCAAGGTGCGCAAGCCGGAAAACGCCTGGCTGCTGACCTGGACCATCCAGGAGGTCTTTTCCAAGGCCGAAAAGCCAGGCCGCAAGGGGCTGTTTTCGAGCGAAAAGACGACGCAGGAATTCTTCATCAATACCGACGATCTCGAGGCCGCGCGGCAAGGCGTGTCGAGCTATGAGAACCATGCGCTGATTCCGCACGAGGCCTATCAGGCGCTCTATGCCGCCGGCGAGGCGCAGAAGATCTTTTCGGGCTACAAGGTCCACATCCTGTCCAAAGGGCAGGTCATCAGCGACGTCTGACCATCAAATCGCGGAGCATCCTCCATGGACACCGGCCTGACCACCATCCCGGAAGCGGCAATTGAAAAGCACCGTGCCACTGCGCAAAGTTTCATCACTCGCATCGTCGTGCTGGAGGACCCATCGCGCGAGTCCGGCACCGCGCTTGCCGGCACCAACCGCCGCTTCGTCTCTACCGTCTCGGTCGGCTCGGTGCGCCGCACGCGCGAGGTCGAGCTCGCCAAAACCGTCGCCGCCGTCCATTCCGACGACCAGTTGCTGACCATCCAGCAGCACACGCTGTTGTTTCGCGCCCGGCGCGGCACAGCGATAGCGCTGGCCATATCGGATGTCTTCGCCGAAGGCTCGGACCTCGAAAGTCTGCAGGCGAAAAACGCCCGCGCGCCGCTCGAAGGCGATGAAGCTGCCACCTTCAAGAAGCTGCTGTCGGCCTCTGCCTACATCTCCGCCTTCAGCCTTGCCTCCTATTTGTTCCAGCTGATCGACAGCGACGGCGAGGCGCCGAACGACACGCCCGAGCCGGACTTTCTGTTCGACACGCCACAGGATGCGGTGAAGTCGATCGTGGCCGGGCTCGACAGGGCGATAGCAGGTTCGAAGGACGATGCCGAGCTGATGACCCGCGCCCGCGCCTTTGCCCGCGTCGCCATCGACGGGCTGTTGGCGCGAAAGGGCCGCTTCGACGGCATCGGCCCGTTCGAGAACGCGCATATCCGCATCGACGTCGACGATTTTACCCTTGACGGTTTCGACGTCGCGCCGGGTAAGCGGGCAAAGCCGCTGGTGATGACCTTCAAAAAACCGGAAGAGGTCGTCGGCAACCACATCGCCAAATACCAGTCGGTCAAGCTTGCCAAGATGCTGATGGCCTATGACTTCGAGCGCGAGCTGAACCCGTTCGTCGAGCTCGGCGGCTTCCTGTTCACTTTCATCGGCGATGGCGCGCCCGGCACCGGCAAGACAACCTTGATCCAGATGATCGCCGGTCTTCTCAATGGTTATTGCCAGCTCGCCGGTTATCCCTTCGCCTACGAGAATTTCGGCGTCGACCAGATCTCCTCCTACCAGGGCAAGTCGGGCCAGAACTGCCGCCAGTTCATCAACAATGTGCTGAA
Organism: Mesorhizobium sp. M0663; assembly: GCF_040320585.1. Taxonomy (NCBI): domain Bacteria; kingdom Pseudomonadati; phylum Pseudomonadota; class Alphaproteobacteria; order Hyphomicrobiales; family Phyllobacteriaceae; genus Mesorhizobium; species Mesorhizobium sp. M0663. Next base: position 540,187 of record NZ_JAMYPX010000001.1, on the reverse strand, counting down.
CCCGCGCGTCATCGGCTTCGGCACCATCGACGATATCGACCAGGTGGCGGCACGCCGGTCCGACGACCGCGCCTCGGCCGGCCAGCAGGAAATCACCGGCGTCCTGATGGACGCCTTTGGAGGTGCGGCGACCGTGGTGCGCGGCAACTGCTCGTTCGGCATGTTCTCCAACTATCCCGAAAACGTCGACGACGCGCTACGCCAGCGCGCCGGCGCGCGCTGGCTGGTCGACGGCCCGCAGAGCCGCGACGACTACATCGACATCTTCGTTCTGCTCGCCGGCAAGAACCACAAGATCCCGCTCGGCGACCACAAGCTCTATGCGGCGCAAGAGATCCAGCGCGCGGTGATGGAAGCTTACGAGGAGCATGAGAAGCCACAGGAAGACGGGTTGATGAACGTCTATGAGCGCTACATGAAGGAGAATGGCGCGCCAAAGACGATGGCCGACATCGGCACTTATCTGCATATGATCAAGGATGCCGAGCCGCGCTTTACCGGTCGCGCCATCAAGAACGTTACCGATGCCATCAAGATGCGCGCCATGGACATCGAATTGCCGGACGAGTGGTTCGAAAAGCCGGAAGCCTTCATGCACAAGGGTTACGACGACAAGAAAGCGATGATCGAGGAGCTGCGCGGGCCATTCTCGATGGACATGGTCATGCAGGAGATCAACCGCTATGCGGATTCCGAATTCCGCTATTCCGACAAGTCCGACGATGCGACGGTGACCAAGATGATCCGCGACACCCGTCTGCGGGAGCGTGCCGTGCGCGAGATCGAGGAGATGAAGAAAAAGGGGCTGTGGAATGCGTGAGATGCGCCGACGCCCCCTTCTCCCCTTGTGGGAGACGGTGTCGCCGAAGGCGACGGATGAGGGGTATTCGTCAAGCTGGAACACCCCTCATCCGACCGAGCTTTGGTCGGCCACCTTCTCCCACAAGGGGAGAAGGAGCGTTCGCGCCCCTCATCCGCCGTTCGGACACCTTCTCCCCGTGAACGGGAAGAAGAAAGCATGAGCCCCGCCAAGAAGCCCGATCTGTTGCGCGACAACGAGCTGATCTACGGCCGGCTGCTGACGATCGACGAGCCGCACCTGATCCAGCGCTACAACAAGGCGATGGTCGCGTTCGGCTTGAAGCCGACCAAGCTGAAAAGCTTCGAGATCGATCGCACCGGCTTCTCGCCGCAGGTCGCCGAGGAATGCGGCGACTACAGCTACCTCGATCCGAACGAGGTCAACCGTCGCTTCATCATCCTGACGCCGTCGCAGATCGACCTGCCGGTGGTGCACACGGCGTTCTCCAACACTTCGCTGCTGATGTACGAGTTCATGTCCAAGAACCAGCGCGCCATCGATGCGCTGACGATCAAGGACGTCATCTACGGCGAGATCGAGGATTCAGTCCCCAAGGTCGACGACATCGAGGACCTGCTGTCGATCAATCAGGTCGAGTTCAAGGTGTTGTCGGCGGAGGATGTGCTCGGCAAGGCCGCCGAACTCGGCAAGCTGGTCGACCGGCTGAAGCAGGAGCCGGATGCCTGGCGCGACAACGCCATGCTGGCCCACATGGTCGACCTGGCGAAGATCTGCGGCGACATCCGCGAGAATGCGCTGGTGCCGGACCAGGTGATCTTCCGCCACAATGCCTATTGGACCAGCCATTTCGGCGGGCTCTATGTGTTTGTCGATCCGGACGTGACGACGGTGATCAGCGACCCGGCAGCGCCGGGCTTCCGCCGCTCGCGGCCATGGCAGGTGAGTTACCTTTCGATCCACGACGCCGACAAGGTATTCAAGTTCCTCGCCTCGACCGGCCGCCTCGAGTTGCCGCGCGCCTCATGGATCGAAACCTCCGGTTATCTCGAGCATCGCGCCGAAATGGTGGTGCGCGCGCTGATCCGCGACGCCGATCCCGACCGCAATCTGACCGACGTCGACAAGGTCTGGCTGCAGACCTGGATCCACGGCCATACCGATCTGATCACCAGGGACGGCAATTTTCCCTTCCTCAACGCCGCCAAGCGCGAGATCGCCCAGCTCGGCCATCTCAAGATCGAGGACGTGTTCCCGCAGCAGCGCTTCCTGGTCATCCGCGCCAAGCCGGATCATCCCGACGCCTGGCTGACCAACCAGCTGATTTCGGACTTCGTGCCGCAGGACTTCGTTTCGCGTTACGTCTTCAACAAGCCGGGCTTCTACAGGGACTATGAAGGCTTCAGCGACGCCTGGCGATCGCATGTTGTGGACGTTCTGAAAACCACATATCTGAAGGACAAGGTGGCGTTTCGCACACGCCTCTACGGCTTGACTGACTGAGGGGGTGACATCGCCATGCTTGATCCGATTGTGAATTTCTTCACCCGGATTTTCCAGTGGATTGGCCGCGGCATCGGCCTGCTTATCGGCGCGATCCTGTGGCCGTTCCTGTGGGCGGGGCGCTGGTACACGCAACGCGGCTGGATCCTGAAGGCGGTGCTCGGCCTGGCTGTGCTCGTGCTGATCGGCCTCTATGTCAACTTCTTCTACGCCACCCAGTGGTGGAACAATTTCGACCCGAATTACGTCGACAAATACACGTTCGAAAAACGCAACAGCTCCGCCGGTGAACAGGTTTCCGCCGGCGCCGGCACCGACACGGCCAAGACCTGCGGAAATTCAGCCATTGCCGAGGTCGCTGCCGACCTGACCGACTTCAACGTCAACCAGAATGCCTGGGTGTCGTCGATGATCCTCTACAAGCTCGGCCTGTTCGGCATCGACTGGGACCACACGCCGTTCATGGACAACAAGGCGTCGTTCCAGCGCGGCATCAACCAGGCGGTGCGGCGCACGGCGACCGAGCTTGCCGACAATCTCGGCCGCGTCCGCACCACCTCGCAGATCGACGCCGACCTGCAGGACGCCCGCGGCAATCTACAGTTCGATGAGGAAACCTGGTATTTCGGCTTGTACCCGTTCGGGCCCAAGACGCCGACGCCGAGCTACTATCGCGACGCGGTGCGCAAGCTGCGTTCCTTCAACGCCCGCCTCGCAGCCTGCCAGGCGACGTTCGATGCCCGCGCCGACAATCTCAAGCAGTATATCGACCGCATCTCGTCCGACATCGGTTCGACCTCGGCGATCCTCAAGGAGCGTGCCGAAAACCACAATAATGGCTGGTTCGACACACGCGCCGACGACCGCTTCTGGTTCGCCTATGGCCAGCTCTATGCCTATTACGGGCTGATGAAGGGCGCACAGGCCGACTTCGAGGACGTCATCAAGGAAAAGCACCTGCAGAACCTGTGGGATACGATGGACGCGCAATTCGTCTCGGCGCTGCGCATCCAGCCCTTCATCATCGCCAATGGCCGCGAGGACGGCTGGCTGTTGCCGACACATCTGACGACGATGGGGTTTTACATACTCAGGGTGCGCTCGAACATGGTCGAGATCAGCAACGTGCTGACGCAGTAGCGGATCGTCCCGCACAGCCGGCGCTGGTGAATTTGCGCCGTTGCTTCTGTCGCTTTTCGCGTATTACGCGGCTGTTTTGAGACGGCGGAACCGCGCCTGCTCTGGCTTCTATACGGCGCGGCAACCGGCGCGAAAAGAACCTGTAGCAGGGCAGCCGGCCGCAGAGGCATTTTCTTCATAGGAAACATAGTTGCATGAAAGTTGACGCCGCGGCAGCGACAGGGGTAGAACATGCCCGCGCCTGCAATGCCGGGCTATTCTTGCGACCACACTAGTCAAATCCGTCCAATTCAGAGGGAAGTCGTCCATGGCCGAAGTGAAGTCCGACATCGAGATCGCGCGCGGCGCCAGGAAGAAGCAGATCCAGGAGATCGGCCAGAAGATCGGCATTCCGAGCGAACATCTTCTGCCCTACGGCCACGACAAGGCGAAGATCTCGGCCGAGTTCATCAAGTCGGTGAAGGGCAACAAGGATGGCAAGCTGATCCTCGTCACCGCCATCAACCCGACACCGGCCGGCGAAGGCAAGACGACGACGACGGTGGGCTTGGGCGATGGCCTCAACCGCATCGGCAAGAAGGCCATCGTATGCATCCGCGAGGCTTCGCTCGGACCGAATTTCGGCGTCAAGGGCGGTGCCGCCGGCGGCGGCTACGCGCAGGTCGTGCCGATGGAGGACATGAACCTCCACTTCACCGGCGATTTCCATGCCATCACCACCGCCCATAACTTGCTGTCGGCGCTGATCGACAACCACATCTATTGGGGCAACGAGCTCGGCATCGACACCCGCCGTGTCGTCTGGCGCCGCGTCATGGACATGAACGACCGGTCGCTGCGCGAGATCATCTGTTCGCTCGGCGGCGTCGCCAACGGTTTCCCGCGCGAGGCCGGTTTCGACATCACAGTCGCCTCGGAAGTCATGGCCATCCTGTGCCTGTCGACCGACCTGAAGGACCTGGAAAAGCGCCTCGGCGACATCATCGTCGCCTATCGTCGCGACAAGTCGGCCGTCTATGCGCGCGACCTCAAGGCCGACGGCGCCATGGCCGTACTCTTGAAGGATGCCATGCAGCCCAATCTCGTGCAGACGCTGGAGAACAACCCGGCCTTCGTCCATGGCGGCCCCTTCGCCAACATCGCGCATGGCTGCAACTCCGTCGTTGCCACGACGACGGCGCTGAAGCTTGCCGACTACGTCGTCACCGAAGCCGGTTTCGGCGCCGATCTCGGTGCCGAAAAGTTCTTCGACATCAAATGCCGCAAGGCCGGCCTGAGGCCCGCCGCGGCGGTCATCGTCGCCACGGTTCGCGCCATGAAGATGAATGGCGGCGTCAAGAAGGAGGACCTCGGCAAGGAGAACGTCGAGGCGGTCAAGAAGGGCTGCGCCAATCTCGGCCGCCACATCGAGAACATCCGTCAGTTCGGTGTGCCGGCTGTGGTCGCCATCAACCATTTCTACTCCGACACAGAGGCCGAGATCCAGGCGATGAAGGACTACGTTGCCTCGATGGGCGAAGAGGCGATCCTGTGCAAGCACTGGGCTCAGGGATCGGCCGGCATCGAGGAACTGGCCAAAAGAGTCGTGGCGTTGGCCGAATCCGGCGCGTCGCAATTCGCCCCGCTCTATCCCGACGCCATGCCGCTGTTCGAGAAGATCAACACCATCGTCCAGCGCATCTATCGCGGTTCCGAAGCGATCGCCGACAAATCGGTGCGCGACCAACTCCACGCCTGGGAGCACGCCGGCTACGGTCATTTGCCGGTCTGCATGGCCAAGACGCAATATTCCTTCTCCACCGATCCGAATCTGCGCGGCGCGCCGACCGGCCACACCGTACCGGTGCGCGAGGTCAGGCTGTCTGCCGGCGCCGGCTTCGTCGTCATCATCTGCGGCGAGGTGATGACCATGCCCGGCCTGCCCAAAGCGCCATCCTCGGAAAAGATTTTCCTGAACGAAATGGGCCAGATCGAAGGCCTGTTTTAGGGATAATCAACGCTTGAACGGCAAAGGGCGCCGCAACGCTGCGGCGCCCTTTTGGCGACTTCGCGACGAGCTCGTCCCTAAGCCGCGCTTCGCGCCAGCGCGCGCTGGTTGGAGGCATAGGGTGTGTCGTGCTGGGGTACCACGCCGGTCTTCAGACAATCGATCCACTCGGCGGTCTTGAGAACGGCCGCGAAGCGCGACTGCAGGACGATCGTCACCACGCGATGGATTTCCTCCCCCGAAGCGTAGCCGGCGCTGTTGGCGTACGGCAATGACCCCGTTGCGTCCGACAGGAACTCGACCTCAAAACCCATATGCACGGCGTGGATGACCGTCGACAGGTCGCAATTATGCGTCATGTAGCCGATGACCGTGATCGTATCGATAGAGTTGGCGCGCAGCCACTCCTCGAGGTCCGTGCCGGTGAAGGCGCTGGGCAAGTTCTTTTCGATGTAGTGGTCACGGTTTCGCCTGGCGATTTCCGGGTGCAACTCGGCGCCATGGCTGCCCTTGGCGAAGACCGGTGAGGTTTCCGGCGCCAACTGTTTGATGACCACCACCTTGACGCCTGCCTCGGTGGCCGCATCCATCGCTCGCGCCACATTGACGACGCTGTCGCGGAAGGGCGGATGCTGGATGGCGAGATTGCCGCCGTCATAGTCGTTTTGAACATCGATGACGATGAGGGCGCGGCGTGGAGCTTTGCCTTTGGCTGGTTGCGACATGGGGTTTCCTTTCCCGTTGGACATTGATGGGTGGACGATAAGCTCGGCACCGGATTGCAAAAAGTGTCCCGATTGACATTATTCGAAAGAATTGGGACAATCGGCCTCACCCGTTGCTGGAGCTCCCATGACCGATCCTGCCGTTGCCGCCATCGCCTTCGATGGCATCAGCCCGTTTCATCTCTCCGTGCCGTGTCTCGTGTTCGGCGCGGATCGCACGGAGCTCGGCCTGCCGCGCTTCGACTTCCGGGTCTGCGCGATTGAGGACGGGCCGATCCGCACCGATGCCAGGCTGACCATCAGCGTCCCGCACGGGCTTTCCGCGCTCGATGACGCCGACATCGTCATCGTGCCAAGCTGGAAAGATCTCGGGAGCTCGCCTCCAGCGGCATTGATCGACGCGTTGCTTGGCGCGCACGAGCGCGGCGCGCTGATCGTCGGACTGTGCTTGGGAACGTTCGCTGTTGCGGCGACCGGACTGCTTTCGGGGCGGCGAGCGGCGACGCACTGGGCCTACGCGGATCAGCTGCAGGAACTCTATCCCGACATTCTCGTCGAACCGGAAGTGCTCTACATCGACAATGGCGATGTCGTGACATCCGCCGGCGTCGCCGCCGGGCTCGACTGCTGCCTGCACGTCGTACGGGCTCGTTACGGCGCGGAGGCGGCACTTCGCCTTGCCCGGCAGATCGTGCTTTCTCCGCACAGGCAGGGCGGGCAGGCGCAATTCATCGAACGTCCCATCGCCAGGACCGGCAATGCGGACCGCTTCACCCAGGCTCTCGAAGCGGTGCGCAAAACCCTGGGTGAGCCGCACAGTCTGGACAGCGTTGCCGGTCACGCCGGCCTCACCCGCCGGACGTTCACGCGCCGTTTCCAGAAAACGATCGGCACCAGTTTCGGCGACTGGCTGACCGACCAGCGCGTCCAGCTGGCGCAACGGCTGCTGGAAGCAACGGAAAAATCGATGGACACGGTTGCCTTCGAGGCCGGCTTCGGCAGCGCTACCTCGCTGCGCCAGCATTTCGCAGCGCGCCTCAGAACCTCGCCGGCGCAATACCGGCGCGAATTCTCGAAGAGTGCTCAGGAGGAGCGCGTGGCGCACATGCCGAGGTGAAATTCGGCTCGCGCTCGATTCCAGGGCAATCGCTTCAGTGCCGACGTTGGACTGCCATCTGGCCCGAGTAGGCTATCTTTTCTCTCGAAGCGATTGCCCTGCTCTCGATCCTGTCGTGCTTGAAAGGCTCTGCGTCATCTGTCATATATTAAAGCGACAGATGACGCGAAGAGGGCTCGCCGTGGCGATGGCATTGGAAAAGGCTGCGCCAGCAGCAAAAAACAATGAACTTCAGAAGGTGGCGAAATTGCTAGGCGGCAGCCGCATTCTGGCAAGGCGCCTCAGCAGCGCTTTGGATGCCCACGAGTTGCTTCTGCACGGCCTGCCGGCTTCAGCGCTGGACCATCTTATCGGGCAACTCGTCTTCATCCAGAAGACCGATTCGCTGGAGAAGGCCGTCGGCATGAGCCTGCGCACCTACCAGCGCCGCAAGGATGCTCCGTCCAAGCCTCTCAGTCAGGACCAGAGCGGACGCACCTGGAAGTTCGCGGAGATCCTGTCGAAAGCGACCGACGTGTTCGGTTCGCAGGCGGAGGCAGAGCAATGGCTGGAGCGCCCGGCGATTGGGCTCGACCAGCGTCGTCCAATCGACCTTCTGGCGACGCCGGCGGGGATCGAGCTTGTAGAAGACTATCTGGAACGGCTTGAATATGGCGTTTATGCATGACGCCGCTGCCGGCGGCGCTTGGTGGCTCCGACCTCATCGGATGGCGCCTCGATCAAGCCGCGTTTGCGCCTACATGGGATAGTGGCGAGGGCGCATACAGGGTGGGCGGACGCTGGAACAGCAAGGGCGTGCGCGCCGTCTACTGCTCGATCGATCCGTCGACTGCGATCCTCGAGGTTGCGGTTCATAAGGGCTTCAGGGCGCTCGACACGATAGCGCATGTCATGACGGCAGCGATCGTCAGCGATGTCGCGGATGTGCATATCGTCGACCCCGCCGCCGTGCCCAACCCCAACTGGTTGCGCCTAGGCATTCCGAGCTCCGGGCAACAGGCGTTTGGCGACGATCTTCTGCAACGGCACCGGTTCGTGGTAATTCCGAGCGCGGTATCGCAGCGTAGCTGGAACCTGATCTTCGACGCGAGCCTCGCCAGAGGGGCATACGCCATGAAGACCCAGGAGGCGTTTGCGCTCGACACACGGTTGCATCCACCTGCGGCCAAGTGACATAGCCGCCCCCATGTCCATCAGAACGAGGACGTGACCGGCAACAGAAGCACGGTGCTCAGTTGTTGCTGATTACCCGTGCCGGATTGCCAACCACCGTGGTGTTCGCCGCGACGTCGCGCGTAACCACAGAACCGGCGCCGACGATAGCGCCATCGCCGATCCTGACTCCGCCGAGGATGACGGTACTGCCGCCGATCCAGGCATTGTCGCCGATCTCGACCGGCTTGGCGATCTCCAGCCCTGCCCGTCGCCCGGCAGCCTCCTTGTGGTGCTCGGCGCAATAGATCTGCACATTCGGGCCGAGCAGCGTTCCCTTGCCGATGCGCACTGGCGCCGTATCGAGAATGATGCAGCCGGCATTGAGAAAAACGCGGTCGCCGAGAAAGATGTTGAAGCCATAAGCGCAGTGGAACTGCGCCTCGATCCGGGCGCCCTCGCCCGCAGCGCCGAGCAGCGTCCGCAATTCAGGCCCGATGTCGCGACGCTGCCGGGGCGGCAGGCTGTTGTGCTCGAACACCGCGTCTCGCGCCGTGATGCGCAACGCCTCCAGTTCCGGATCGAGGCAGCAATACCACTCGCCCGCCGCCATTTTCATGCGTTCGCTTCCGGCCATGGCTGCAACTCCAGTTTCAACTTTGCCAAAGCACAAGTGGTGAAAATACGGAAGCGCCGGCGGCGACACCACCTCTGGTCAAATACCGGACCTATGGTAGCCTGCCCTCTCGGATACGTCCCAAGCCGCCATCGAGGGATCAATCATGCTGTACATTTTTGCACTCCTGATTGGCATCGTTGCCGGGCTTCGCGCCATGACCGCGCCCGCCGCGGTTGCCTGGGGCGCCTGGCTTGGCTGGTTGCCGGTCGCCGGCACCTGGGCGAGCTTCATGGGCCACTGGATCGCCGTCGGCATCTTCACCATCCTGGCCATCGCCGAACTGGTCACCGACCAGCTGCCCTCGGCGCCGAGCCGCAAGGTGCCGCAGCAATTCGGCACGCGCATCGTCTTGGGCGCTTTCACGGGCGCGGTGATCGGCGCCACCGGTGGCGCCATCATCGGCGGCCTGATCGCCGGCGCCATCGGCGCGGTGATCGGCACGCTGGGCGGCGCCGAGGCGCGCAAGCGCCTGGCCACCGCCTTCGGCAAGGACCCGCCGGCCGCCTTCATCGAGGACGCTGTGGCGATCGTCGGCGGGCTTCTGATCGTGGCGGCGGTGGCATGACGGCAAAGACATTCGACGCCATTATCGTCGGTGCCGGGCAGGCCGGCCCACCGCTCGCCGGCAGGCTGAATGCGGCCGGCATGAGCGTGGCGCTGATCGAGCGAAAGCTGGTCGGCGGCACTTGCGTCAACACCGGCTGCACGCCGACCAAAACGATGGTGGCAAGCGCCTATGCCACGCATCTCGCCCGCTCCGCCGCGGATTACGGGGTGACGCTATCCGGTCCCGTCGGCGTAAACTACAAGGCGATCAAGGCGCGCAAGGACAAGGTCTCCAATGACGCCCGCGGCAATCTCGAAGACTGGATTGCCGGCATGGACAAATGCACGCTCTATCGCGGCCATGCGCGCTTCGTAAGCGCCAACACGGTGCGCGTCGGCGACGATCTGCTGAGCGCCGAAAAGATATTCCTCAACACCGGCGGGCGCGCCTCGGTGCCCGACCTGCCCGGCATCGACGGCATTTCTTACCTGACCAATTCCTCGATGATGGATCTCGACGTGCTGCCGCGCCATCTCATCGTTGTCGGCGGCAGCTATGTCTCGCTCGAATTCGCGCAGATGTTCCGCCGCTTCGGTTCCGAAGTCACGGTCATCGAAAAAAGCCCGCGTCTGATCGGTCGCGAGGACGAGGATGTCTCGGACGCCATTTTGTCGATCCTCGAAAACGAAGCCATTGCCGTCCATCTCGGCGCCGACGACATCCGCTTCGCCAGGCGAGGCAACGAAATCGCCGTGACCTTCTCGCCAGGCAAGGCGGCTGCGGTCGGCTCGCATGTGCTGCTGGCGCTCGGCCGCACGCCAAACACCGACGATCTCGGCCTCGACAAGGCCGGCGTTGAGGTCGACAAACGCGGCTTCATCGTCGTCGACGACCAGTTGCGCACCAGCGTGCCCGGCATCTGGGCGATGGGCGACTGCAACGGCAAGGGCGCCTTCACCCACACCTCGTACAACGATTACGAGATCGTCGCCGCCAACCTGCTCGACAACGATCCGCGCAAGGTCAGCGACCGCATCGAGGCCTATGCGCTCTATATCGACCCACCACTCGGCCGCTGCGGCATGACCGAAGCCGCGGTAAGGAAATCCGGCCGCCGCGCCTTGGTCGGCCAGCGGCCAATGACCCGCGTCAGCCGTGCAGTCGAAAAAGGTGAGACGCAAGGCTTCATGAAGATCCTGGTCGATGCCGACACCAAGGAGATCCTCGGCTGTTCGGTGCTCGGCCCGGGCGGCGACGAGGCGGTGCACTGCGTGCTCGACCTGATGTATGCCAAGGCGCCGGTCAGCACGCTGGCGTGCGCCGTGCACATCCACCCGAATGTCTCGGAGCTTCTGCCGACCATCGCCCAGGAACTCAAGCCGCTGGTGTGACGGCCGGGTAGAATCGTGCGCCCATGGCGGCGCCGGCTGGACCAATCGACAGCCCAGCGGCAAAAGGGCATGTGTTCCGCCTCTTCTCCCGGAGGCATCCCATGCAGAAGTCCATCGAACGCGTCGCCGGCGACAGCGAAGGCGTTTCCTACGAATTCCCCGTCTTCCGCTTCGCCGGAACGGACAAGACGGCGCCTTCCGTCTATCTGCAGGCGGCACTTCATGCCGGCGAATTGCCGGGCGTCGTCGCCATCGACACGCTGATGCCGATGCTCAGCAAGGCGGAAGCCGAAGGCCGCATCACCGGCAATATGACCATCGTGCCCTGGGCTAATCCGATCGGCCGCGCGCAATATCTTTACGGCGACCATCAGGGCCGCTTTCATCTGGGCACGCGCACCAATTTCAATCGCGGCTTTCCGCGGCTCGCCGCGCCCGACCTCACGCTGCTGCCGACGCACGGCACGGTCGACCAGCGGCTGAAAACGCGGCTGCTGCAGCTCTCCATCGGCCACGACATCGTGCTCGACCTGCATTGCGACGATGAGGGCCTCGCCTATCTTTACGTCCACACCAGCCTGTGGCCGGCCATGGCGGATTGTGCAGCGGCCATGGGCGTCGACGCGGTGATGCTGTGGGACGAAGACCCCGACGGCACCTTCGAAGGCGCCTCGATCATGCCGTATCAGAACGTTCCCGCCGACGTCGCGTGCCTCGACCGGCGCGTCGCCACCACCGTCGAATATCGCGGCATACTCGATGTCGACGGCGCCCTCGCCGGCGCCGATGCCGAAGGGCTCTACCGGCTGCTGGTGGCGCGCGACGTCATCCAGGATCAGGCGCTGCCCGCGCCTGGCAGCTTCGTTGGGCTCGTCGCGCCGCTCGAAAACATCGAGATGATGCCGGCGCCCCGCTCGGGCGCGATCCTTTACGACGTGAAGCCGGGCGACCGCGTCACCAAGGGTGCGCGCCTTGCCACCATCGTCCACGCGCCCGGCGAGCCCGACGGCCGCACGGAAGTGTTGGCGCCGCAGGCGGGCCTCATCCTGACGCGGCGTTCCCGCCGCATCATCCGCGCCGGCGAAAACCTCTTGAAGCTGGTCGGCGACGGGACGAGCGCCGATGCAAGGTCGGGAACGCTGGACGACTGACGCACCCCGCCAGGCTACCCCGAAATCGCCTGTCGCGCCTTGGCCTCCAGCCATTCGGCCATCTGCCGGTACGGCACCGGACCATGGCTCACGCGGGCGACGCCGAGTTCGGCAAGCCTCTGGCGCGGCGGCACATGCGCCAGGGCAATGATGTTGACCGGCAATGCCGTTGCCTCGCAGAGCGCCTCGATCAGGCCTTCATCGGCAAGCCCCGGCGCAAAGAAGCCATGCGCTCCGGCCCTTTCGTAGGCGTGCGCCCGCTCGATCGCCTGATCGAGAAGAGCCTTGTCGTGCGCATTCGGTTTAGTCTTCAGGAAAATGTCGGTTCGGGTGTTAATGAAGGCCGGGATACCCGACGTCTTCACCGCCGCTGCAGCCGCTTCGATGCGCCTCACCTGTATGGCGATGTCGTGCAGCCCACTGCCGCCGACGATCTGATCCTCGAAATTAAAGCCGACGGCTCCAGCCTGCACGGCGAGCGTCACGCTGCGGGCGACAACCTCCGGAGCGACCCCGTAACCCCCCTCAAGGTCCATGGTTACCGGCACATCCACCGCCGCAACGATGCGTTTGATGTTTTCGAGCGCCAGTTCCAACGGGATTTTCTCGCCATCGGCGAATCCGAAAGCGGCCGCGACCGGCCAGCTTCCGGTGGCGATGGCCTTGGCCCCTGCTTTCTCGATGATCTTGGCGGAGCCTGGGTCCCAGGCGTTGTAGAGGACAATCGGGTTTCCCTTGACATGGAGGGAATGGAACGTCCGTGCGCGGTCGAACTGCTGGGTCATTTGATGTTTTCCCGTCTTCCTGCTGTTTGATGCAGAGTCTAGGCAGGACTGCCGGTCTTGGCCATGTGCCATGGGTTGCGAAAGCGGCAGCCACCCCACAGACTTTCAAACCTGTTGCGCATACCGCTTTTCGCGGCTATGGATTTCGCCATGAATATGCGTTCGATCAAGACCATTTGGTGGTGGGCTCGCTGACAGCGGCCTGTTCGAACGCGTTCGCGTGACAATAGAGGGTGGCCGCAGCGGAATGTCCGGGCGGCCATTTGTTTTTTCAAGCCATTCCCGGGTCCGTTGCCCCAAAGACGCTGATGGAGACGGCAATGACGACGAAAATTCTGGAGAATGGCGCCGAGCGCTTCGTCACGGCGGGTGGCGTGGCGATTACCCGCCAGCGCCATGACCGGCCTTACGAGGGGGCGATCGACGGCTATGTCGATGGCCTGAATTCGCGCCGCGGCGCCGTGTTTTCCTCGAATTACGAATATCCCGGCCGCTATACGCGCTGGGACACCGCCATCATCGATCCGCCGGTGGTGATCTCGGCACGCGGCCGCGCCATGCGCATCGAGGCGCTGAACCGTCGCGGCGAGGTGCTTTTGCCGGTGATCGGCACGGTGCTTGCCGGCCTTGACGACGTAACGATCGCCGAGACGTCCAACAAACTCATCCGCCTCGAGGTCGCCAAGCCCGATCGTATCTTCACTGAAGAGGAACGCAGCCGCGTTCCCTCCGTCTTCACCGTGCTGCGCGCCATCACGGCTTTGTTCAAGACCGAGGAAGACGCCAATCTCGGCCTCTATGGCGCCTTCGGCTACGACCTCGCCTTCCAGTTCGATCCGGTCGACTACAAGCTCGAGCGCAAGCCAAGCCAGCGCGATCTCGTGCTGTTCCTGCCCGACGAGATCCTCGTCGTCGACCACTATTCGACCAAGGCCTGGACCGACCGCTACGACTATTCCGGCGATGGCTTCTCGACCGAAGGCCTGCCGCGCGACGAAATCGTCGAGCCGTTCAGGACCGCCGACCGCATCCCGCCGCGCGGCGACCACGAGCCCGGCGAATATGCCAAGCTGGTGCGCAAGGCGATGAAGAGCTTCGAGCGCGGCGACCTGTTCGAAGTGGTGCCGGGGCAGATGTTCTACGAACGCTGCGAAACCCAGCCCTCCGAGATTTCCCGCAAGCTGAAGAGCATCAACCCTTCGCCCTATTCCTTCTTCATCAATCTCGGCGAGGGCGAATATCTGATCGGCGCCTCGCCGGAAATGTTCGTGCGCGTCAACGGCCGTCGCGTCGAGACCTGCCCGATCTCCGGCACCATCAAGCGCGGTGACGACGCCATCTCCGACAGCGAGCAGATCCTGAAGCTGCTCAATTCGAAGAAGGACGAATCCGAACTCACCATGTGCTCGGACGTCGACCGCAACGACAAGTCGAGGGTCTGCGAGCCGGGCTCGGTGCGCGTCATCGGCCGCCGCCAGATCGAAATGTACTCCCGCCTGATCCACACCGTCGACCACATCGAGGGGCGGCTGCGCGAAGGCATGGACGCCTTCGACGCCTTTCTGTCGCATGCCTGGGCGGTCACCGTCACCGGCGCGCCGAAATTATGGGCCATGCGCTTCATCGAGCAGAACGAGAAGAGCCCGCGCGCCTGGTATGGCGGGGCGATCGGCATGGTCAATTTCAACGGTGACATGAACACCGGCCTGACGCTTCGCACCATTCGCATCAAGGACGGCATCGCCGAGGTGCGCGCCGGCGCCACGCTGCTCTTCGACAGCATTCCCGAGGAAGAAGAAGCCGAAACCGAACTGAAGGCATCCGCCATGCTCTCCGCCATCCGCGACGCCAAATCAGGCAATGCCGCCAGCACCGAACGCAGCACCGCGCGTGTCGGCGACGGCGTCAACATCCTGCTGGTCGACCACGAGGACAGTTTCGTCCATACGCTCGCCAACTATTTCCGCCAGACCGGAGCCAACGTCTCGACGGTGCGCACGCCGGTGCCGGACGAGATCTTCGACCGGCTGAAGCCAAACCTGGTCGTGCTGTCGCCTGGCCCCGGCACGCCGAAGGACTTCGACTGCGCCGCCACCATCAAGCGGGCCCGTGCGCGCGACCTGCCGATCTTCGGCGTCTGCCTCGGGCTGCAGGCGCTGGCCGAGGCCTATGGCGGCGAGCTGCGCCAACTGCACATCCCGATGCATGGCAAGCCGTCGCGCATCCGCGTGTCGAAGCCGGGCATCATCTTCTCCGGCCTGCCCAAGGAGGTGACGGTCGGCCGCTATCATTCGATCTTTGCCGATCCGGTGCGGCTGCCCGATGGTTTTGTCGTCACCGCCGAGACCGAGGACGGCATCATCATGGCCTTCGAGCACCGCAAGGAGCCGATCGCCGCAGTGCAGTTCCACCCGGAGTCGATCATGACGCTCGGCCACAATGCCGGCATGCGCATCATCGAGAACATCGTCGCGCACCTGCCGCGCAAGGCCAAGGAAAAGGCCGCTTAATTCGAGGGCTCAGTGTTGGGAACTTTTCCCCAGTGACCGCGGCGGAAATCAAAGCCGCCGCCAGGCAGAAGGTCGCCAGCCTCGCCTTCTGGTCGATCGTCGTCGCCTGCGTCGTGCTCGGCCTGAAGCTGGTGGCCTGGTACGTCACCGGTTCGGTTGCGCTTTATTCGGACGCGCTGGAATCGATCGTCAACGTCATTGCCTCTGCCGCCGCCTATTGGGCGATCCAGGTCAGCTACAAGCCGGCCGACCAGGACCATCCCTTCGGCCACCACAAGGCCGAGTATTTCTCGGCCGTCCTCGAAGGCGTGCTGATCGTGCTTGCCGCCCTGCTGATCCTCAACGAGGTCTGGTGGTCGTGGCAGCATCCGGCCCCGCTCGAACAGCCATGGACCGGCCTCGCCGTCAACGGCGTCGCAACGGTCATCAACGCCGTCTGGGCCTTGACGCTGATCCGCACCGGCCGAAGCGAAAAATCGCCGGCTCTCGTTGCCGACGGCAGGCACATCATGACCGACGTGGCGACCTCGGTCGGTGTGTTCATCGGCCTGGTCGGCGCCGTACTGACCGGCTGGCAGGTTCTCGATCCAGCTCTTGCGGTGATCGTGGCGCTGAACATTCTGTGGCAGGGCTGGCACGTCATCGGCTCGTCGATGAACGGGCTGATGGACCGCGCCGTCGACACCCAGGAACATATCCGCATACGCGACATCATCTCGGCCAATTGCAAGGGCGCGCTCGAGGTCCACGACCTGAAGACGCGCATCGCCGGCCGCGCCACCTTCATCGAGTTCCACCTGGTCGTCGACGCCGACATGTCGGTCGGCGCCAGCCACGTCATCTGCGACCGCATCGAGGACGCGCTGCAGGCCGAGATTCCTTCCGTCCGCGTCATCATCCATGTCGAGCCCGACGACGAGGCGAAACTGCCCAAGGGCACGACCGCCGTGCCCTTCGCGTGAGGTGGCGTCGCGGAGAAAAATCGCTCAGTCGTGATCCTTCGCGCCCCCCTCTGTCCTGCCGGACATCTCCCCCTCAAGGGTGGAGATTGGATGTCGCTTCGGCTTTCGCCAATCTTCAAAGAAGAACGCTGTCGGTGAAGCTGCCGATCTCCCCCCTTGAGGGGGAGATGTCCGGCAGGACAGAGGGGGGTGCTGTCTCGCCGGCATCGCGTCTCTGAACTGCTACTGCCCGCAGGCAGCCTGCGGCATCGGCTCCAGCCGGTAGACCTTGTCGTCGGACCTGGTGTCGCCCTCCGCCGCTTTCGAGCACAGATCGACGATCGGCAGGCCGCTGTTCGGGTTGGCCAGCATCATCGTGCCGTTGGCGCCGCGGCGAAGGAAGACCTCCCTTTGCGCGATATCGCAGGAGGCACCACCCGCCTTCGCGCTCGCCGCGCAGCGCCACTGGTCGCCCTCGCCCTGACAGTTATAGACCTGCGTGACCTTGGCCGATTTCTGCCGCGTGGTAACCGAAACGGCGATATCGGCGCCGCTTGGCCAATTGGCCGGATCGCCCTCCTTGGCGAAAGACGCCGGCTCGACCGGTCCGCGGAAAACCCTGATCGACTGGGTCAGCTGATCGGGATGCGAGCCGAGATGCGCGGCGTCGTAGTCGCGTCCGTAGCAGAAGGCCTGGTCCGGCTTCAGCCGCTCGCGCAATGGCGGGCCAAGGGCCGGGTCGATCGGGTCGATGCGCGCGAACTCCGCCTTGCAGGTGGCGGCCGGCATCGGGTCGAGCCTGAAGCCGTTGTCGTCCTTGCCCAGCGCCTGCCTTTCGTACTCCGCCTTGCCGAGCTCGTCTTCCGATCCGGCGTCGAGATAGAGATCGGGCTGCACGTCCGAGACGATCAGCCGGCCTTTGTCGTCGACCTTCAGCGAAGCCATGGTGCGGTCGCAGTCCATGCCGCAACGGATCGGCCCGGTCTTGCCGTCCTCCGACTCATGACTGCACCAGCCGCCGAGCCATTCAGGCGCCTCGGCGCCGCGTACCGTCGTCGCCATGAAGCCATTGTAGGAGGAATCGATGCCGGTGCTTGGCTCCTCGTTTGGTCGGCTGACCGGATCGCGGCCGTAATAGAAGAAGATGCGCGCCACCTTCTGCTGCGGATGCGACTTGAGATGCGCGGCGTCGTAGACGCGGCCGAAGCAAGCGTCCTTGCCGTCGGGGCTGAGCTCGGTGAGTTTGAGCGTGTCGTCGGCGAAAGCAGCACCGGCGACGGCGGCAAGCAAGGCAACCCCAACTCCGGCGCCCATCACGGTCCTTGATATCATGCTGGCTCCCCCTGCCCCGACAAGACGTGGCTTCAATTTATGCTAGGATTGAGGTCGAGGCCACGCAAATTGCGCGGGCCGACCAAATGGGAGATGAAGCCATGCGACGCCGCGATATTTTCCGCGTCGGTCTTGCCGGAGCCGCCGGGCTTTTCGGGCTGCGCCCCACCAAGGCCGCAGCTAGTGAAGTCAAGGCCGTCGAAGAGGAAAGGCAAAAGGTCGCCTATCACCTCAGCGATCTCGACAAGGTCAATTTCGTGCTCGGCAACATCAAGAACCACTTCGAAGGCACCGACGGCAAGGTCGACATCGCGCTTGTCGTGCACGGCCCGGCACTTGCCGCCTTCAAGTCGAAGGGCATATCGGCCGCCATTTCCGGGCGGTTCGCCGGCCTTGTCCAGGATGGGCTCAGCCCGCACGCTTGCGCCAACACCATGCACGGCATGGATATCGGCCTGGCCGACCTGCTCGACGGCTTCCATGCAGCCGACAGGGGCGGCGTCGTCAAGCTCGCCGAATTGCAACGCCAGGGCTATGCCTATCTCAGGCCATAGGGCAATTCCAGGAAAAGTGTGAAACGGTTTTCCGTCCGGAATTGCGTCAAGACAAAGAGGGAGCGGTTCGCCGTTTCCGTGAAACGGTGAACCGCTCTAAACTTTTACGGACTTGAACGCGAGGACCGCGAGGGCTTACGAAGAGCAGGCAGAGTCCCCGGAGGAATAGACGTGCCAGCCACCACCACCCTTGTCAGCCCCTCTCTGGTCATCCCCGACCTTGCCGGAAAGGCGGTCCTGGTCACCGGCGCCTCGACCGGCATCGGCGCGGCGCTCGCACTCGCCTACGCCGCGCAGAAATGCCGCGTCGCGCTGCATTACAATTCGAGCCGCGCGGCTGCCGAAAACCTTGCCGCGACCATTCGCAACGGCGGCGGCGACGTGTTCCTCGTCCGGGGCGATTTCTCGATCCCCGCCGATGTCGAGCGCGTCGTCGAGGACAGTGCGCAACATTTCGGCCGGCTCGACGGCCTCGTCAACAATGCCGGCGGCATGCTCGGCCGCGTGGCCTATGCCGAGCAGACCGAGGCGCATTACGACGCGGTGATGGACCTCAACGCGCGTTCCGTGCTGACAGCTTCGCGCAAGGCAATCCCATGGCTGAAGCGGCAGGGTGGCTTCATCGTCAACACCTCCTCGATCGCCGCGCGCAACGGCGCCGGCGGCGGCGCCGGCCTGTACGGCTCGGCCAAGGCCTTCGTCTCCAACGTCACGCGCGGCATGGCCAAGGAGCTGATCGGTTTCAACATCCGCGTCAACGCGGTGGCGCCCGGCACGATCGCGACACCTTTCCACGAGCGCTACTCGACCGACGACCAGATGAAAGGCATGATCGCCACCATCCCGCAGGGCCGCGCCGGCACCGCCGAGGACTGCGTTGGCGCCTATCTGTTCCTCTCCTCCGATCTGTTGAGCGGCTACATCACCGGCCAGGTGATCGAGGTGAATGGCGGGCAGTTGATGCCGTAGACGGCGAACTGCATACTCCTGG
The DNA here is from genome assembly GCF_040320585.1 of Mesorhizobium sp. M0663. Lineage (NCBI taxonomy): Bacteria > Pseudomonadati > Pseudomonadota > Alphaproteobacteria > Hyphomicrobiales > Phyllobacteriaceae > Mesorhizobium > Mesorhizobium sp. M0663. Next base: position 520,862 of record NZ_JAMYPX010000001.1, on the reverse strand, counting down.
TTGCGTCATCTCAACGGAGCAAAGCGAATGTACGGACTGATCGGCAAGATGCGGGCGATGCGCGGCCAGCGTGACGCAATGATGGATATCCTGCTCGCCAGCACCGGCGCCATGCCCGGCTGCCTGAACTACATCATCGCCACCGACCCGGCCGATGCCGACGCGATCTGGGTGACCGAAGTGTGGACCGACGCCGAAAGCCACAAGGCTTCGCTGCAGCTGCCCGAAGTCCAGGCGGCAATCGCCAAGGCACGGCCGATCATCGCCGGCTTCGAGTTCCAGGTGGAGACGCATCCTGTTGGCGGGTTCGGGTTGGCGGCGGCGAAGGCGGGATAGAGGAGAGGCCGGCGGGACAGCGCCCCCCTCTGGCCTGCCGGCCATCTCCCCCTCAAGTGGGGAGATTGGCAGCTTCGCCGACAGCGCTCTTTTTTGGAGATTGGCGAAGGCCGACGTGACATCCAATCTCCCCACTTGAGGGGGAGATGTCCGGCAGGACAGAGGGGGGCGCGAAGGATCGCTGCGGATGGTTGGTGCCATTACCACCCAAGCCCTTTTCCGCGCAAAAAGGGTTCGCATTTTTTCGCGACCGGTCTAAGAGCCCATCTATGGATTCTTCCCCGAACCCGCCGGTCATCGAGCATCTGGCGCGGATCCACAGGGCCTGGCAGTGGCCGGTCCTGGTGGTGGTCTCGGTGCTGTTTGCCGGCGCGCTGGAACTCGCCGCCCTGCCCGCCGCGCTCTTGATCGGACCGATGCTGGCGGCCATCGCTGCCGGCACCAACGGCGCCACGGTGCGCGTGCCGCGGGTTCTGTTCGGCTCAGCCCAGGCGGTCGTCGGCTGCCTGGTCGCCAGTTCCATCTCGGCCGACATCTTTCCCGTCTTCTACAAGGAATGGCCGCTGTTCCTCGGCGTCGTGATGGCGACGGTCGCGGCATCCAGCCTGCTCGGCTGGCTGATCAGCCGCTGGCGCATCCTGCCCGGCACCACCGCCGTCTGGGGTTCGTCGCCGGGCGCCGCCACCGCCATGGTGCTGATGGCCGGTGCCTTCGGCGCCGACCAGCGCCTCGTCGCCTTCATGCTGTATCTGCGCGTCATCTGCGTCTCGATGACGGCAGCCCTGGTGGCCAAGCTCTGGGTCGACACCTCGGGCATCGAGGTGCCGGCCATCGTCTGGTTTCCGCCGGTCGACCCGCAAGGCTTGGCCGCAACATTCGGCGTGGCGCTGGTCGGCGGCCTCGCCGGAAAGCTTTTCCGGCTGCCGTCGCCGTTTTTCCTCGGCACCTTCATTTTCGGCACCGTGATCCATCTCGGGCTCGGCGTGACCATGCAGCTGCCGCCCTGGCTGCTCGCCTTGAGCTACACGATGATCGGCTGGAGCATCGGCCTGAATTTCACCAGGGCCATTTTGCGCCACGCGGCCCGCGCGCTGCCGCAGATCGTCGGCTCGATCATTGCCCTGATCGTCTTTTGCGGCGGCCTCGCCTTCCTGATCAGTCGCCTGCTCGGCATCGATCCGCTGACCGCCTATCTGGCAACCAGCCCCGGCGGCATGGACAGCGTCGCCATCATCGCCGCCGCCGCGCAGCATGTCGACATCTCCTTCGCCATGGCGCTGCAATCGGCACGCTTCCTGATCGTGCTTCTGGTCGGCCCAAGCGTGGCGCGGCTGGTGGCGAGAAGCCTCAAACCATAGCAGCTTGCCTCTCCCTGATTGGTAGCCGGTTTTCCTGAAACCGGTCGCACTTTGCTGTCGCCGACCGTATCGGGCCAGCACCCGCACGAGCTCAAAAAATAACTTGACTCAAATACTCAGATTTGAGAGCCCCTTCCGTCAATGTACGGAAGAGTGGAGACGAGTTGATGCGGAAACGGACGATGACATGGCTCCTGGGGTTATCATTGCCGGGCAGCATGGCCTTGCTCGACCTGTCCGGGCCGGCTCACGCCCAGGACCAGGGCGGCGTCACCGTTCTCAACAAGATCGAGGTCGATGCCGAGAGCGACGAGATCCTCGTGCAAGACGGCTACGTCGCCAAGACGGACCGCATCGGCACCAAGACCGACACGCCGATGGTCAAGATTCCGCAAGCCGTTTCGGTTGTGACGCAAAAGCAGATCGAGGACCAGAAGCCACGCACGCTGAACGAATCGCTCGGCTATGTCGCAAGCGCCAATCCGAACAGCTTCGGCTTCGACACCCGCTACGATGCCTTCTTCCTGCGCGGCTTCCAGGCCTTTTACAACGGCATGTTCCGCGACGGGCTGCGCCAGTACAACGGCCCCTCGGCCTGGTTCAAGACCGAGCCCTACGGCATCGAGGGCGTCACCATACTGAAGGGTCCGGCCTCCTCGCTTTACGGCATCAGCGGTCCGGGCGGCATCGTCAATCTGGTCACCAAGCGCCCCAAGGAAGAACAGTTCCGCGAAGTCGAAATGCTGCTCGGCGCACACAATCGCTTCCAGGCCGCACTCGACGCTTCCGACCCGGTGAACGAAGACGGCAGCATCCTCTATCGCTTCACCAGCCTCGGCCGCACCAGCGACACCGACCTGGTCGGTTATCCCGACGACAAGATCTATCTGGCGCCGGCAGTCACCTTCAAGCCGGATGAGGACACCAAGCTGACCATCCTCGGCGAATATTCGAAATCCGTCACCGGCGGCACCGCTGCCTTCTACAATTCGGGCGGCGCTCTGACGGACCTTTATGAGGGCGATCCCGCCTGGAACGACTTCGACCAGACCCAGGGCCGCATCGGCTACGAGTTCGAGCACCGTTTCAACGACGTGCTGACCGTCCGGCAGAATCTTCGCTACAGCGCCGTCGACAGCGACATCGAGTACAGCGGTCATTACCCGGACGGCGTGGATCTGAAACGCTATTGGGGCCACTACACCGAGACCATGAAGAATTTCGTCGTCGACAACATGGCGCAGTTCGAATTCGATACCGGCCAGGTCAGGCACACGGCGGTAGCCGGCATCGACTACGCCTGGTCGAACTATGACGCCGGCAGCGGTATCTCCTATGTCTCCGTCGACGACATCAAGGCCGCTCCGGTTCCTTACTCTGGCGGGCAGGAGATGAACCAGCTCGGCGCCTATCTGCATGACCAGATGGAGTGGAACGATTTCACCCTGTTCGCCAGCGGTCGCTACGACTGGGCCGACACCACCTCGACCGCCGCCGACTTCACCAAGTCCAAGCAGGACGACAGTGCCCTTTCCGGGCGGCTCGGCTTGTCTTACCAGACCAAATGGGGCATCACGCCCTATGTCAACTATTCGACGTCGTTCTCGCCCAATATCGGCTTCGTCTATGACGATGTCAGCAGCCCTGTCGGTCGCGTCGCCCGTCCGACCATTGCGACGCAGAAGGAAATCGGCGTCAAATACGAATTTGCCGACTATAACGCCGCCGTCAGCGCCGCTCTGTTCGACATCGACCAGAAGGATGGCGTCGTCTTCGACGCCTCGACCGGCATCAACAAGCAGCGCCAGCTCGACCTGAACTCGCGCGGCGTCGAGCTGGAAGCCAGCGCTTCGCTCGACAACGGTCTCAGCATACTCGCCTCCTACACCTATCTGCGCGTGAAAATCGAACGCGGCGCCACGGGAACCGCAGGCAAGGAACTGTCGGCGACGCCAAATCACATCCTGTCGCTCTGGGGGCAGTACCAGTTCGAGGACGGCACGCTGCAGGGGCTCGGGCTGGGCACCGGCGTTCGCGTCGCCGGCTCGAGCTATGGCGATGACACCAACACCTTCAAGAACGATGCGCGCGCCTTCGTCGACGCCTCGCTCTCCTATGATTTCGGCTACCGCAACCCCAAGCTCGAGGGCGTGAAGCTGCAGGTCAACGCCAAGAACCTGTTCGACACTCAAAAATCCATCTGCTCGGCCGGCTATTGCTACCGCGACGAGGGCCGCTCGCTGTTCGCTAGCCTGCGCTACCGCTTCTGATGTCGATCGCCGTTTCCAGCCGGGCATCGACGCCTGTCGCGATCGTCCTGGCGATCGGCGGGCTCTACGTCGCGCAGAGTGTGATCGGCGGCATCACCTGGGCGGGCCTGCCGGCGGTGATGCGCGACCAGGGCCTGCCGCTCGACCGGATCGGCCTGGTCTCGCTGATCGCGCTGCCATGGGCGCTCAAGTTTCTATGGGCGCCGGCCGTCGAGCGCTATCGGCTGCCGCCGGTCGGCAAGAACCGCACCGGCACGATCGTAGCCGCCGGTGGGCTTGCGTCCATCGCCGGGCTGTGGGCCGTCGGCGCGCTCGGCCCGGAGGCCTGGTGGCCGGTCCTGGCCTGCCTGACCGTCGTCGCCTTCGTCGCCTCGACGGTCGACATTGCCTGCGATGGTTTCGCCGTGCAGAGCCTGGCTAAGGAAAACCACGGCTGGGGCAATGCCGCGCAGGTCGGCGGCGCCTATCTCGGCTCGGCCATCGGCGCCGGCCTGTTTCTGCTTCTGGTCGACGCTTATGGCTGGCGCATCGCCGTTTGGGCGATGGCCTTGCTGCTCCTGCCGCTCGGTCTGCCCTTCCTGCTCGGCGCGGCCAGCCGCGCGCGCGAGGAGACGCGCGAGCATGTTCCCAGCCTTCTCGACGCGTTGAAGCGTCCCGAAATTCGGCGCGGCCTGGCAGCGTCGGCCATCTATGTCCTGGCCCAGAAGGCGGCACTCGCCATGCTCGGACCATTCCTGGTCGACGCCGGGCTCGACCTCTCGATGGTCGGACTTGTCAACGGCGTCGGCAGCATGTTCGTCGGCCTGGCTGCCGCACTCGCCGGCGGCGCTCTCGTCAAATGGTTCGGCCCGCGCAACGTGCTCGTCCTGGCGCTTGTCCTGCAGGCCGGATCGCTGTTCTTCTTTTCGGTCTTCGATTTTCTTGGTGGCTTCTCGACCACCGCTTTGATGGCCATCGCGGTGCTCAGCTCGTCCGGCTTCATGGCTCTCGGTTTCGTCGCGCTTTACGCGCAGTTCATGCGCTGGTCAGATCCAAGACAGGCGGGCGTCGACTTCACGCTGTTCCAATGCATGGACGCACTGATGAGCATGGCCGGCGGGATCGCGGCCGGTTATGCCGCGCGGTATTTCGGCTATGGCGCGTTCTTCGCCGGCGCCGGCCTCGTCGCGCTGCTGGCGGTGCCGGCGATCATCATCGTATCCGACCGCCGGTGACCCCGCCCGCCCTTGTGCAGCAGGGGAATCGCACATGGAAGTTTGGGGCATTTGCCAGGCCGCGTACCCCCACCCCTAACCCCTGCCCACAAGGGGGAGGGGGACGATGCCGCTGCTGTTTCGGCTAGAATCGTCGAATTTTGCCGCTGAGTGGCGCTGCCGCAAAAGTTCCCCTCCCCCTTGTGGGGAGGGGTTAGGGGTGGGGGTCTTCTTCGCAAGAATCCATATGCGATCCTCTGCCCCCGAGGGGCGGTGCGCTATTCTTCGCTGCCGTCCGCCCCTTGCGTCCCGCGACGCCAGTAGGCGGTGATCAGGTGCCGGTCGCGCGGCACACCCCATTCCTTGCGGACGATCCTGCGGATCTCGCGGAAATCGCCGAACTCGCATCCGGCCCAGACATAGAGATTGTCGGCAAGCGAGGTCCGGCTCCGCTGCCGCAGCACCGCCGGCAACAGGCTGGCTGTGCCAGCCTCGCGCCCATGCCGATATAGCCAGGTGACGGCAACGGTCTCGCCCGCGGCCAGCGCGATCCGGTCGTCCGGGCCGTCGACCTCAATGAACGCTTCGGCGCGGGTTGACGGCGAAAGCTGCTCCAGCATCCTGCCGATCGCCGGAAGCGCGGTGTCGTCGCCGAGCAGCAGCAGGTTTTGCGCCTCGGGCACGCCGCCCCCACCCGGTCCGATCATGCCGATGACCTCGCCGGCAACCGCCTTTTCGGCGAAAGCGGCCGCCGGCGTATCCATACCGGGGTGGAGGACGAAATCGACATCCAGCCAGCCACTTGCGGCGTCCAGCGCCCGGATCGTGTAGACGCGAACGACAAGCGCGTCCTCGCCCGACGGCCAGACCATCAGGCCGTCGGCGCCCATCGACGGCCACACCGGCAGCCTGCCGCGCGGCGGCAGCAGCAGCCGCACATGCAGGCCGCCACGGCCAAAGCGGCCGAGATCGTTGCCGGTGAAGCGGACGCGCTGCATATGCGGAGAAATCCGCGTCGAGGACAGCACCGTGATCTCGCGGAAGAACACCGGCGTACCGGCATCGCTGCCGTCGCCCTGCCAGGCGATGCCCCTGGTCGTGCCGAGATGTTGCGAAAAATGGCCGGCGACCGCCATTTTCATGTAGGACAGGCAGGTCTGGTCCTCGGCCGCGACGCTAATCAGCACGCTGTTATCACCGAGCGTCGCCTTCAACGAACCGTAATGCGTGCGAAATTCCCAATGATCGGCAAGGCCGGTATCGATCTCGGATTCGCCGTGCTCGGCGCGCAGCCTGTCCATCACCGACCGGATGGCGGAACCGCTGATCCGGGTTTGCGCACTCAATTGCTCCATCGCTCAGCCTTTCGATGCCGTTTGAACCCGAGCTCGCCATACGGCGTCCTCGCCACGCCGGAATGCCACAGCCGGCCCGCTGTTTCCACTAAAAAGATGATAAACAAAGTCATGTTTTTGCATCAAGCCAATGAGTCCCGCGCGAGCAACGGCGGCCGTGTCGGCGAGGTGGCCTAAAGGGCCTTGAAAATATCCTTCAGCTGATCACCAGGCTGGAGATGCGATCGCCGTCCAGGGTGAACGCCATGTCGCCCTCGCCGTCGAAGCCGTTGCCTGTGACGGCAATGCGGACGTGATAGGTCTCGCCCGCCGGTTCGATACCAATGATGCTAAGTTTGGACTGCACGCCGATATTGTCCGACTGGTTCCAGCGCGCAATCTGCTCGCGGCCCTTGAACGACCGGCCCCAGTCGCTCAGGAAGGCATCGGGAGTGAACGTCTCGAGGAAAGCTTTGGTGTCGCCGGCATTGGTGGCTTCGACAAAGCGGCGGATGGCATCGGGCCTAGTCATTTCCTTCCTCCAGGTGGCCTAATCCAGCCGGTGCATCAGATCGTCGTCCAGCCAGCGAGCGAAGAAATAGACCAGTTGCTTGTGCCACCACGGCCATTCATGCGCGACATCGCCGCCCCAATAGTCGACCCAGGCCGGAATCGACTTGTCACGCAGGATCTGTTCCAGCGCCTGCGTATCGGCCAGCATCCGTTCCTCCCAGGCACCCTGCCCGCAGCAGAAGATCAGCCGCAGCGCCTTCAGCCTGCCAAGCAGCCCCGGATCGACGATACCCGGCAGGTAGTCGAGCGGCGAGTTGAAGAAAATCTGTCCGTCGAGCGCACTGCCGAAGAAATCGTGGGTCGAGTAAACCCCCGACAGCGCGATGACGCCGCTGGCCAGTTCCGGAAAGCGGAAGACGAAATTCGACGAATGATAGCCGCCCATCGAGCAGCCGCAAAACAGCGGCTTCAGCGTACGCCCGCCATTGGCCTCGGCCGCGGCAGACAGGAGTTCCGGCAGCGCCTCTTCGCGCACATAGCGGAAATACGCTTCATGCCGGGCGATGCGATGGGCCGGCTCGGCATGGCGATCGAAGAAGGATTCCGCATCGATGCCGTCCAGCGTGAACAACTGGATGCGACCGGTGTCGACGAACTCGGCGAGAGCCGAAACCGCGCCGGAATCCTCGAACTGGTAGAACCGCCCTTGCGAAGTCGGGAACACAACCACGGGTCGGCCGGCATGGCCGTAGCGCTTGTATTCCATGTCGCGGCCGAGGTTGCGGCCAAAACCCTTGTGGTAGGAAACGTCCATCGCCTCACGCCTTTTCCGCATGGATGTAGTCGACCGCCCGACGCAGCGCCTTCGGGTCGGTGGAGCGCAGCTGATAGGCGTAGTTTCCCATGGCGCGGCTGAAAACCTCCTCGATGGCGTGATGATGGACGATCATGTCGCCATGGGCGGCCAGCACGTCGGCATGGCTGTGCACATAGTTGAGATGCCGCTTGCGGCTGGCATAGGCGGTGAAATACTTGCCCTTGTAAGGGCCGCCGGCGGCGTCCTTGACCACCATGTCGGCCCAGGCGGCATAGACATCGATATCGAAGGTGTAATTGATGGCATCGGTCATCCAGGCGCCAGGCGGCCGCATGTTGACCTCCAGCGCGATGACCCGGTCGTCCCTGGTTTCGAACAGCTCGATGTGGAAGAAGCGCTCGCGCACGTCGAACGCCTTGAGGATTTTCCTGCCGGCCTCCTCGACCGCCCGGCTGATCTCGGGAAAACAGACATAGCTCATATGGCGGTCGCGGTTGACCACCTCCATGACGCTCTGGTCGTAGCGGTGGCTGGCGGCCAGCACCACCTCGCCGTCGCGGTTGACCAGCCCGTCATAGGTGACCACCAGCCCTTCGATGAATTGCTCCATCACGAAGCTGACGCCTTCCGGCTTGTCCCTGAAGAAGCTGTCGAGTTCGCCGGCGTTGGAGATTTTGAAAGTGTTCGAAGCGCCGGAGCCGGAATCCGGCTTCACCACCACGGGATAGCCGACGCGGCGGATGAAGGTCATGGCGCCGGCGCGGTCGGAGCACTTGCGTTGCGGGATGGTTTCGACGCCGCTCTTGCGGAAGAACGCCCGCATGCGGCTCTTGCGTTTCAAATTCTTCACGAAGTCGAGCTTGGTGCCGAAGATGTTGAAGTCGGTGCGGATATTGGCTTCCAGCTCCAGCCAATGCTCGTTGAGCGATTCAAACCGGTCGACGCGGCCCCATTTGTGGATGAAATGGCCGATCGCCCGGAACACCGGCTCGTACTCCTCCATGTCGTCGATGCGGTAATATTCCGAAAGGGCGGCCTTCAATTTGCCGTCCAGCGCATCGAACGGCGCGTCGCCAATGCCGAGCACGGTGGCGCCGGCCTTGTTCAGCCGGTCGCAGAAATCGGCGCCATTGGCTGGAAAATGCGGCGAGAAGAACACGAAGTTCATGGACGATCCCTCCCGGGGGCAAGCCATCGCACCCCCGCCGACAATCGACTCTGGCGCATTTGCCGGGCTCGGGGAAGAGCAACTGGATCAGGTGAGCGGCTGGGTCCGCGAAAGGTGACGCCAAAACCGTGAAATAAAAAACCCGCCTCGACAGCGGGTCCTCGGCGCCAGTCAGCACCATACCCAAATTAGTAGCATAGCTGCCGGCACAAAGCAAGAACAAAGTTGCTGTAATCAGGAAAAATCGCTTGATGTCGGCGCCGCGCCTTCATTGCAGCTTGGGTTCCTCGCCCCACGAAAATGGCATAGGTGGCTCGGCGAAGCCGAGACGGAGAGGGGACTGCGCCCTACGAACGCCCCCTCTCCGGCCGCGGAGCCTGTCCTCGGGCTTGCCGAAGGCAAGACCCGTGGGCGGCCACCTCTCCCCCGCTTCGCGGGGGCGAGGAACCCAGGTCTTGAGAGGCTGGATCGACAGCTTCACCCACCTCCAATGCTCCCACTTGCCTCGCTTTACCCGCTCCTGTATGAAATCCGCCATGAGCCCGCGCGCCACCTCTTTTGCGTCCCGTCCGACCGGCATTGCCGGCCAGACCGTCCGCGCGCTTGCCTCGACCCTGCTGCTTCTCGGCCTTATCGGCGATCGCCGGGTTCGCTGAAGGAGCGCCCGGCGGTCGAATTGCCGCTCACGCGCACGCTCCTTGGCCAGTCACAAATTGGCACGTCACATCAAGCGAACGAAATTCTGGTAAAGGCGCCGCTCGCCACCAATCCGCCTGAAGCTGGATCCGCGAGCCGCCGGGAGAAAAGACGATGAACGCACGAGAAGATATCCGTCTGAATGTAGAGGAAACCGCCAAGCCCGCGAGGGGCATGCCGGATGCTGCCCGGAAGTACCAGCCCTATCCGACCGTCGGCCTCGCCGATCGCACCTGGCCTTCGAAAGTGATCGACAAGGCGCCGATCTGGTGCTCGGTCGACCTGCGCGACGGCAACCAGGCGCTGATCGATCCGATGGGCCAGGAACGCAAGGCGCGCATGTTCGCCCTGCTGCTCGACATGGGCTTCAAGGAGATCGAGATCGGCTTCCCGTCGGCCTCGCAGACCGACTTCGATTTCGCCCGCTGGTGCATCGAACAGGGCAACGTGCCCGCCGACGTCTCGCTGCAGGTGCTGGTGCAGTGCCGGCCGGAACTGATCACCCGCACTTTCGAGGCGCTGAAGGGCGCCACCAACCCGATCGTCCATTTCTACAACTCGACCAGCGAATTGCAGCGCCGCGTCGTCTTCGAGAAGGACGTCGCCGGCATCAAGCGCATCGCCACAGATGCGGCCAAGATGATCACGGACATGGCGGCCAAGGCCGGCGGCGGCTACCGTTTCGAATATTCGCCGGAGAGCTTTACCGGCACCGAGCTCGAAGTGGCGCTGGAGATATGCAACGCGGTCACCGAGATCGTCAAGCCGACGGCGGAGAACAAGCTGATCATCAACCTGCCCTCCACGGTCGAGATGTCGACGCCCAACATCTATGCCGACCGCATTGAATGGATGTGCCGCAACCTCGACAATCGCGAGAACCTCTTGATCTCGCTGCATCCGCACAACGACCGCGGCACCGGCATCGCCACCACCGAACTCGGCCTGATGGCGGGCGCCGACCGCGTCGAAGGCACGCTGTTCGGCAATGGTGAGCGCACCGGCAATGTCGACATCGTCACGCTGGCGCTCAACATGTACACGCAAGGCGTCGATCCCGGGCTCGACTGCTCCGACATCAACCGCATGAAGGACGTCTACGAATACTCCAACCAGCTGAAGATCCCGGAGCGCCACCCTTATGTCGGCGAGCTCGTCTACACCGCCTTTTCCGGCTCGCACCAGGATGCCATCAACAAGGGCATGAAGGCGCTGCGCAAGGCCAACACGCCGCATTGGGAGGTGCCCTATCTGCCGATCGACCCGGCCGATGTCGGCCGCAGCTACGAAGCCATCATCCGCATCAACTCGCAGTCCGGCAAGGGCGGCATCGCCTATGTGCTGCATGCGGATTACGGCCTCAACCTGCCGCGCAACCTGCAGATCGAGTTCAGCCAGGCTATCCAGGCGATCACCGACGCCGAAGGCAAGGAGGTGCCGGTCAAGCGCATCTACGAGCGCTTTCTCGACACCTATGTCGACCAGCCCGGCGCGCGGCTGAAGTTCCTCGACCACCACACCTATCCCGACACCGAGGTCAAGGGCCGGCGCGTGATCGAAGCGGTGATCCTCGACAAAGGCAAGGAGGTGACCATATCAGGCACCGGCACCGGCCCGATCGACGGCTTCGTCGATGCGCTGTCGCGCCATGTCGGGGTGCCGATGTCGGTGCTCGATTATTCCGAGCATTCCATGCAGCGCGGCTCGAATGCCTCGGCCATTTCCTATGTCGAGATGGAACATCCGGGCGGCAAGCTGTTCGGCGCCGGCATCAACACCAACATCGTCGCCGCCTCGCTAGAAGCCGTGGTTTCGGCCGCCAACCGCATCGTCGGCCGAAAGCGCGGCTAGCCGAAACGGTCAGGCTCCCGCCATCGGCCCACCGGAATTTATCCGGTGGGTACGCTATCGCACCATAAGCACATGCTTGTAAGGCGCCGCCAGCGCGATATGATCGTACCTCAACCTGTGCCGAATTCGAAGGGATCGACACTTGCAGCATACCACGCCTGCCGCCCCCGCAGTGCGCGAAACGTTGGAGCGATTGCTTGCCAGCGAAACGTTCGGACGATCCGAGCGCGCGCGCAAGCTGCTCCGCTACCTGGTCGAGCGCGAGCAGGCAGGCGAAGCCGACAGGCTCAAGGGCTTCTCCATCGCGATGGACGTGTTCGGCAAGGACGGCGATTTCGATCCGTCGACCGATGCGGTGGTGCGGGTGCAGGCCGGCAGGCTGCGCGAGCTTCTGCAGCAGTATTTCGCCAATGAGGGCGTTGCCGAACCGGTCCGCATCGCCATTCCGCGCGGCGGCTATGTTCCGTCCTACGAACTCAACGCCATTCGCTTGCCGGCAGAGGCTGAGGCAGAGAGCAAGCCGCAGCCGGCGACAGAGGAGGCGACAAACGCCCCGCCCGGATCGCCGGAAGATGCCCGCAACCGGGCACATCCGGCTGCATTGCTGAGCGTTCCAGCCGTCGCCCCTGCTGCTCCTTCGCTGCAACGCCATTTGCAGTTCTTCTGGCTGGCGATCGCGCTGGTCATCCTCATGCTGGGTGTGCTGATCCTTCGCCAGGGCAGCGTGGTATTGCTGACCGGCGGCGACACGGCGGTCGAGACCGCGGTGGCGACCGGCAGCATAGCAGCGCCTCCCGTTGAAAACCTCCCCCAGGTCTACATCGCCATCAAGGCCGACAGCGACCTGGCTCGCCGTGTCGCCGCATCGCTGCGCGCCGGCCTCAGCGGCTTCGATACCATCAATTTCATCGGCCGTGATGCCGACAGCCCGCCCGATCCAGTAACCGACGCCGCCAGCTTCGTGTTCGATGTCCTGCCCGGGCCGCGTAGCGGCGACACCATGCTCGAGCTGCAAAGCGTGGCGACCGGCCGCGTGCTGCTCTCACGCAACCTGACCGCCGGCGACAGCGCGAACACCGCCATCGAGGACCAGATCTCCGGCATTTTGAGCTCGGCTCTTCCCGCCTCGGGCACGATCTACAACTACATCGAGCAGAGCGGCATCCAGACCGGGCTGACGGCGTGTCTGGTGCTCAACGGCAAATATTATCTCGACCAGAACGCCCAGACGCACGAAGCCGCTTACCGCTGCCTCGAAGATCTTGCCAACCGGGAGGCGAAGTCGTCGCTCGTCTATTCGGAACTCGCTTCCTTGCATCTCGAAGCGGTCACCGACCACTATCCCTATCCCGCCGACGCGACGATCGACAAAGCGATGACGTTTGCCCATCGCGCCATCCAGATGGGCCCGACCAGCCCCTACGCGCACCGCGCCCTTGGTTATCTCAATTCGCGCATGGGCGATTCCGCGGAATCGATCCGCTGGATGCGCAAGGCCTATGAGCTCAATCCCTACGATCTCGCAATGGCCGCCGCCTATGGCTACGGGCTGGTTTTCGCCGGCAGGTACAGCGAGGGCACCCCGATCATCGCTCACGCGGTGGACATCGCCAGCGCCCATCCGACATGGTGGGATTACGGGCTGTTCGCCGGAGAGTTCATGATGGGCGACATGAACAAGGCCACGCTCGCCAGCGACGGCTTGCGAACGACGGAAATGAAATCGCATTATCTGGCGGCGCGGCTGATCGGCGCCAAGGCTGCCGGCCGCGAGAAGCTGGCGAGCAGGCTGCTGCAGGAACTGACCGCCAAATTCCCGAAATTCGCAGCCGATCCGCGCGCAACTTTCGTCGAACGAAGATATCCCGCCGATCTGACCAACCGGCTGGTGGAAGCCCTGCGCGCCGCCGGCCTTGGCGGCGCCAGCTGACGTCTCCCGGCGCGTGCACGACGTCAGGTGATCGCGAAGATTTTACTGGCCATCCGGACGGCCAAAGCGCAATTCAGACACAATTTGAACCGGCCAATCTGATCCCATATAGGTCTGATCCCGCATAAGACTGATCTCCGCATAAGACTGATCTCCGCATAAGTCTGACCTCCCGCAAGACTGATCCGCATAAGACCGCCCCCGGCATCCTGACTGATCCCGGCACCAAGCCATAAAGTTTGCATGACCCCATCCCTTTACGCTGCCGAACGGGGCACCGGCCCGACAACGATTGCCTTCCTGCATGGTTTCGGTGGCTGCCACGACGACTGGCGCGATGTGGCCGAGTCTCTGGCGCCCGGCGCGCGGACCCTGGCCTATGATCTGCCGGGACATGGGCTGTCGCTCGATTTTCCGGGCGGCGGTCCGGCCAGGATTGCAGCCAGTGCCGTCCTTGCGGATCTTTCCGCTCGCGGGATAAAGCGGGCTCATCTCGTCGGTCATTCGATGGGCGGGACGGTTGCTGCCCTGATGGCCTTGAGCGAGCCGGAAAAGATGGCCTCGCTGACGCTGCTGTCGCCGGGCGGTTTTGGTCCTGAGATCAATGGTCCGCTGCTGCGTCGCTACGCCGCCGCTGCCGGCACGGATGAAATCCGCGCCTGTCTTGCCGCCATGTCGGGACCGCAAAGCCGGCCCTTGCAGCATAGGGTCGATCTCGTCAACGAGATGCGCCGGCGTCCCGGCCAGTCGCGGACACTTGTCGAGTTCGCAGCCGCCATGACCAGGGATGATCGGCAAGGCGTCATTCAGCGCGAACGGCTGGAAACGCTGAACATGCCGGTCATGGTGGTTTGGGGAACCGACGACGCGGTGCTGCCCGTCAGCCAGGCGGACGGCGTGCCGAAGCATTTTCATCTGCACCACGTGCTGGAAGCCGGCCATATGCTGGTCGAGGAAGCGCCCGGCCTGGTCGTCGAGGCCGTCCGTCGCAATATGCGACGCCGCAGCAGGCGGCTTCGTCCGGGATTCGCCGCTGCGGCGAGCTGATCGGTCTTCGCGCAGGCACGGCGGCGGCGCTGGTGCTGCTCCAGCGAACCCTTGCCCGCTCATCGATCTCGCAAGTGCAATTTGCCGGCGGCTGTGTTAATTCGGTGTTAACCAAACCCCGCGAGGCAACGCCGATGAAGGACGCAGGCGAGAACATCACCCAGATCGATCAGTCGCGAAAACTGTCCGATGCCATTCGCGACGTCAAGAACGCCTTCGCCGACCGCGACGACGTCGTCGTCGAGATGCGCGAAGCGCATCGCATGCGGCTCGATCTGCTTGCCGCCGAACTCGCGCCGGTCTTCGGCGACGTACCCACCGATATGGACAGTTTCGACTTCGCCGTCTCGTCCGGCCTGCAGCCACGGCTGTGGATCGACGCCGTCAGCCATGTCGCCATGGGACGCGACCGCCGCACCTACCGCTTTCTCAAGGACACGCGCATCGGCCGCGTCGTGCTCGCCGAGTCGACAGAGATGAAGGTCGTTGCCGACCAGGTGACGCGCTATGTCGCCGAGCGCGTCGTCGAACGCCAGAGGATGATGGAAGGCGGCATCGAGCAAGCCGTCGCCGGCCTGAAACGCGCCCTGGTGGCGGAGGCTGAGCCGCCGCTGCATGTCCCTGGGCGCAGCAACGGCTGGTCGGCGTTCTTCTCGGGCCTCGGCCTGATCGCCGCAGGCGCCCTGGTCGGCCTGGCGATTTCGCTCGTGTTGTTCTGGGACCGCATCGTTGCAATGAAAATCAGCTTCTAGAGCGGTTCAGCGTTTCACGGAAACGCTGAACCGCACTATCTCTTTGTTTTGACCCAATTCCGGACGGAAAACCGTTTCACACTTTTCCTGGAATTGCTCTAGCCATCGAGGCCTCGGCTTCGACGCCAAGCTCCATTGTCTGCAGGTCGCTGGGCGGCAATGCCGGCCCGGTCAGGCCGCGGCGCGTCAGCCTGATCCGCCACTTGTCCTTTTCACCGTCGATGTCGAGCAGATTGTATTGCGCCGGCGCATGCGAACTGCCGGGCGCCTGCCCGGCGGCGGCGACCCCGACCACCGGGATTTTGGTCTTGCGGGCGCCGATGAAGAAGAGCGACGGCACATGCGAATGGCCGTGCAGCACAAGCTCGGCGCCGTGCCGGTGAAGAACCTTGTGGAAGCGCGAGATGCCGAACAGCCGCTTGTTCTGCGAAACGGCGCCGCGCACCGGCGGGTGGTGGATCATGATCACTCGGAACAGGCCCTGCTTGCCCGTGGCGTCGAGGATGCCGCGCAGCCTTTCCGCCTGGCCTTCCAGAAAGAAGCCGTTGGCCATGAAGGGAGCCGTGGCGCGCGCCGTCGAGACGCCGATCAGCGCAACTTCGCCGCGCACCCGCAGATACGGAAAGGTGTTGCGGTCGACCGGCGTATTGACGCCGTCGCCGGTCATCCACGCCGCCCAGGACCGGCAGGTCTTGTCGAAGGCGCCCGGCACATAGGCGTCATGGTTTCCAGGCACCACCGACACGTCGTTGGGCGAGCCCAGCGTCTCCAGCCAGTGCTTGGCCATCTCGAGCTCACCGTCGAGCGCCAGATTGACCAGGTCACCGGTGATGGTGAGATGGTCCGGCCCGCTGGCCTTCATGTCGGCGACGATCGTGTCGATGACGGCATCGTGCATGTAGCGGCGGCGGTTGCGCTGCCAATTGACGTAACCGACCACGCGCTTGGAGGCGAGATCGCGATAGGTTACATCGGGAAGCGGCCCCAGATGGACATCGGAAATATGCGCGAGCCTGAACATCTTTTCTTCATAGGCGAGGCGCGCGCGGCTTTCCACTCACGGTTTCGCGGACGATGACGACGCCGGATCCGGAGCAAGCCCTGCGTCAGACCGGCTGGCCGGGCTTCAGGGCAAGGCTGTTTCACCTGTACTTCGTACTGCGGCGGCCGATGACGCTCGGCGTGCGCGGCTTGATCCACGACCGCCGCTCCAATTCCGTCTTCCTCATCCGCCACACCTATGTCCCGGGCTGGCACCTTCCGGGCGGTGGCGTCGAGTTGGGCGAGACGATGATCGAAGCGCTGACGCGCGAAGTCTTCGAGGAAGGCAACATCGCGCTGACCGGACCGCCGGTGCTGAAATCCCTGCATTTCAACCGCCGCGCCAGCCGACGCGACCATGTCGGCCTCTATCTGGTCGAGGAGTTCGACCAGCCAGCACCCAAGCTGCCCGACCGCGAGATCGCCGAAGCCGGCTTCTTCCCGCTCGACCGCTTGCCCCAGGGCACGACACCGGCGACGCTGCGGCGGATTGCCGAAGTTTTTGAGGGGAATTCGGCATCGCCTTACTGGTAGATCATCTCTTCAACAGCTTTGGCTGCTTCGGTATAGACCGGCAGCATCCATTGTTCTCAGAGAGATACATGCTGAGCGATGAGGAGAAAAAATGCAACACAGCCAAAACGATAGGTTTAGAATCGCGCTCTATGTATCACTTTACACGGGAATTTATGTGATAGCATTTTCTGTGAAAGCCTTAATTTCGACAATAGTTCTTGCGATAGATCCATATATTTTAGCAAAAGTTGGAAGATTCATCCAATTCGCAATACAATTAGTTGCGGCATTCGTGACATATTTCGTTTTTATAAAGCGACATGCTCAGCTTTTTACTCGCACTGAATTCTGGAAAATGGTCGGCTTCTCAACCATGATAGAAATGATTTTGGGAATGGCTGTGCTTCTGCCGTCGGGATTGTTACGCGCAATCCCGCCCCAGATGTCGGTCCTGATCGTCATGATCAGCGGCATCGTTGCGTTCCTGGCAACGTCGCTCGGCTACTCCAATCGATTTGGAAATACCATATTGAAAGCTGAACTCGTTAGAAGGGCAAAGATGGACTCCGAAACCTTCCGCTAGGTCACCGGTCTCACGCCGCCTTCCTGAATCGCGCCCGGTCATGCGGCGCGGCGTAGTCCAGCTCCGGCCCGACCGGCACGATGCGCGTCGGGTTGATCGTCTCGTGGCTGCCGTAATAATGCGACTTGATGTGGTGCAAATTCACCGTGCCGGCGACGCCTGGCACCTGGTAGAGGTCGCGCAGATAATTCGACAGGTTCGGATAGTCGGCGATGCGGCGCAGATTGCACTTGAAATGGCCGACATAGACCGGGTCGAAGCGGACCAGTGTCGTGAACAGCCGCCAGTCCGCCTCGGTGATGCGGCCGCCGACGAGATAGCGCTGCCTTGACAGACGGTCCTCCAGCATGTCGAGCGTCGAGAACAATTCGCCGAACGCCTCCTCGTAGGCCGCCTGCGTGGTGGCGAAGCCGGCGCGGTAAACGCCATTGTTGACCGCGGGATAGACCAGCGCGTTGACCGCATCGATCTCACCGCGCAGCGGTTGCGGATAGAAATCGAGCCTGGCATCGCCCCATTCGTCGAAGGCCGAATTGAGCATGCGGATGATCTCGGAGGATTCGTTCGAAACGATGGTCTGCTCGCGTTTGTCCCACAGCACGGGAACGGTGACCCGGCCCGAATAGCCGGGATCGGCCCTGGTGTAGATCTGGTGCAGGAAATCGAGGCCGTAGAGCGTGTCGCCGGTGGCGCCGTCCTCGGCCAGGAACGTCCAGCCGTCGGCGCCCATGAAATGATGGACGACCGAGATGGAAATCACGTCCTCGAGTTTTTTGAGCACGCGAAAGATCAACGTCCGATGCGCCCACGGGCAGGCGAGCGAGACATAGAGGTGGTAGCGGCCGGGCTCGGCCTTGAAGCCGCGTTTTCGCCCTTCGGCCGGCGCGCCGTCGCGGGTCACCCAGTCGCGCCACTGCGACTGCGCGCGCACGAATTTGCCGCCGCTCTCCCCGCTATCGTACCGGCGGTCCTGCCATTGGCCTTCGACTAGCAATCCCATGCAATATCCTTTCGCGTTCCTGTCCGATGTAGGGCACCAAGCGGCGCCGCGGAAATCCCCGATGCTGAACAGATCGTCAACGGCTGCGTCGTCGAGTGCGGTCGGCTGCGCGGGCCGATTGCGGCGGCTGAAAATTGGTGCTAGCGGACAATCCGCATGTTCGACTTTGCCGTGATCCGGTTCGACCGACGACGAAAGAGCGCCCGCGCTTGATGAAGCGCTGACTGGCGAATGCTGCCGCTTGCAGCAAACCTTTCCTCGCATACCGGAACGCAAAGACCATGAGCCTTGCCGACTTGAAATACCTGGCCGACGTGAAATACCTACCGGAAACTCCGGCGCACGATCCTGAAATCGAAGCCATCAATGACGAGGCCTTCGGGCCGGGCCGTTTCGTGCTTGCCGCCTACAAGATCCGCCAAGGTGGCCCGCACGAACGCGCTTTGTCCTTCGTGGCCGTCGATGGCGCAATCGTCGTCGCCTCGGTACGGATGACGCGCATCGCCGCCGGTGCCGGCCGCGCGCTGATGCTCGGGCCGCTCGCTGTGCGGCCGGCCTTCAAAAATCTCGGCATTGGCCGCAAGCTAGTGGCAATCGCGCTGGAAGCCGCCGCCAAGGCCGGCGCACCGGCGGTGATGCTGGTCGGCGACGAACCCTACTACGGCCCGCTCGGCTTCAGGAGGCTGCCGCGCGGGCAGATCTCGATGCCGCGTCCGGTCGACCCCGACCGGCTTTTGGCGCACGAGATCGTGCCGGGCGCGGTGGCGAGGCTGGCGGGCGAGGTTTGCCACGCCGACCAGGCAAGGATTGCCGCGCACATCGCCGCGATGGCATGACCGTGCCGGTGCTGTCGCACGGTGGCTTGGCGGCATAGTCTGGGCACGGAGGAGGACGTCGAGATGAACCCGAACGGCCAGATTGCGATCGTCACCGGTGGCGGCTCCGGCCTTGGCGAGGCGACGGCGCGCGCTCTTGCCGCCGGCGGCGCCAGGGTTGCCGTCCTCGATCTCGGTATCGAGCGTGCGGCCAAGGTGGCGGCTGACATCGGCGGCATCGCCGTCCGATGCGATGTGAGCGACGCCGAGAGCGGTGCCGCCGCAGTCGCGGAAGCGGCAGAGACGCTCGGCGCACCGCGCATCCTGGTCAATTGCGCCGGCATCGTTGTCGGCATGAAGACGATCGGCAAGGACGGACCGCATCCGCTCGATCAATACCGCAAGGTGATCGAGGTCAATCTGATCGGCACCTTCAACATGATCCGCCTGGTCGCCGACCGGACCGCCAGGCTCGAACCGCTGCAGGGCGGCGAGCGCGGCGTTATTATCAACACCGCATCGGTCGCAGCCTATGACGGCCAGATCGGCCAGGCTGCCTATTCCGCGTCCAAGGCCGGCGTCGTCGGCATGACGCTGCCGGTGGCGCGCGATCTCGCCCGCTCCGGCATTCGCGTCTGCACCATCGCACCCGGCATCTTCAGGACGCCGATGATGGCCGGCATGCCGCAGGAGGTGCAGGATTCGCTCGGCGCCGCTGTGCCCTTCCCTTCCCGTTTGGGCGAGCCTTCGGAATACGCGGCACTTGCCTTGCACATCATCGAGAACCAGATGCTCAACGGCGAGACAATTCGCCTCGACGGCGCTATCCGCATGGCGCCGAAATAAACGCGACGGTGGTGCTTTGGACAAACCAAAAAAGGACGTGATCCGCGCGACCGATCCCGAGGCGATCAGGCTGGCAAAGACGCTGATCCGCAGCGCCCGTTTCGGCGCGTTGGCAGTGCTCGAACCAGGAACCGGTTCGCCGCTGGCCAGCCGGGTCGGCGTCGCCACAGACATCGACGGCACGCCATTGATCCTGGTATCGATGCTGTCCGCCCATACCGGCGCCATCCTTGCCGACCCGCGCTGTTCGTTGCTCGTCGGCGAACCCGGCAAGGGCGATCCGCTGGCGCATCCGCGATTGACGCTCGTCTGCCGCGCCGTGCGGCTGGAACGCGGCTCGAACGAGCACGCCCGCGCCGAGCGGCGCTACCTCAACCGCAATCCCAAGGCAAAACTCTATGCCGGGCTCGGCGACTTCTCGATCTTCCGGCTCGAACCGGAGCGCGCCAGCCTGAACGGCGGCTTCGGCAAGGCCTATCTGCTCGACCGCACCGATCTGGTCGCGACGGGAGCGATCGTCGAAGAGCTTGCCGCCGGCGAGCAATCGGCGCTCGACCACATGAACGCCGACCATCTCGATGCGATTGCCCTCTACGCAAGTCATTTCGGCGGGGCCGAGAGCGACGGCTGGATCGTCACCGGGTTCGACGCCGACGGGATGGATCTCATATCGGGCGACAATGTCTGTCGGGTTTTCTTCCCCGAGCCGCTGAGAGCGGCGCGCGACCTCAGGCCTGTCCTGGTCGACATGGCCAAGGCTGCCCGATCGGCAAAATAATCACAGCCGCACGGTTAATCGGCTTGCATGGAAAGCAAGCCTTGAGATTTGAGCGAAATGTTCTACCTTTGCGAGTGACGCTGAATCGCTGGCGTGCATCTATAGGGAAAGTCTATGGAATCCGACGCTATTGCCCCCATAGCGGCGGATGAGCAAGAAGGCATGGGGGATCTATGGTCTCGAACAAACTAGTCGCCAACGCCGGAACCGCGGCTGCGTTTCTGACGCTGATGGGCAACGAAAAACGTTTGTTGATCATGAGCTATCTAGCCGAGGGCGAGATGTCGGTCGGCGCCATAGCCGAGAAGGTGTCGCTCAGCCAATCCGCCCTGTCACAGCATCTGGCCAAGCTCAGGGCTTCCGACCTTGTCGAGACCCGCCGCGACCGGCAAATGATCTATTATTCCTGCAAGTCCGCGGCGGTGCGCGAATTGCTGCACATGCTGGACGGCATTTTCGGCGAAGGTGAACTGTCGCAGATGGCTCACCGGCTGCGTCGCGCCGGGACCTGAGCGGCCGAGGCGGAGAACGCCCCGCCAAATCCGCTTTGCTGCCAAGTCCGCCTTGCTGCCAAGTCAGCCTTGCTACTGAACGCGCTCGTCGGCGGCCTGCGCAATCTCGTCCTTGAACTCGACCTTCGTGCCCGGCTGCACCATCGAGGCAAGGTCTTCGGCATCCCAATTGGTCAACCGGATGCAGCCATGCGAAAAGGTGGTGCCGATCTTGCCCGGTTCGGGCGCGCCGTGGATGCCATAGCTTTCGATGGAGAGATCTATCCAGATCGATCCCACGGGATTGTTCGGCCCGGCAGCGATGGTGAAGGGCCGCTTGGTCTTGACCCCCTTGAAAGCGAAGTCCGGATCGTAGTGATAGGTAGGGTTGTGCACCACGCGCCTGACCTCCGCCATGCCGCTTGGCGCCGGCTTCTCGTCGCTCCCAATCGAGGCGGGGTAGACCGCCAGCCATTTGCCGGCACGGTCGAGCACACGCACCTGGCGGGCGCCCTTGTCGACCTCGACGGCGGCAACGCCGGCGGGAGGGTCGCCCCTGCTGACATCAGGCACCACCAACGTCCTGCCTGGTTTCCTGAGGCTGGTGCCCGGATTGAGCATTCGCAGCAATTGTTCGCTGACGTGGAAGCGCTCAGCCAACCTCTCCACCGCATTGCGGTAGCCGAGCCGCCGCAAGCGGGCCATCCTCTCCAAGCGAGCCGGAATACGCCTGGTGAAAGGTCCGCGCACATCCTTGCGCATCACCTCATAGGTCACCAGCACCGGCTTGGCGGAGCTTGCGATGAGTTTGCTCCAGGTCTGTGGACTGAGCTTGCCATCGGGCGGAAGTCCGTTTGCCGCCTGAAACGCGGCGACGGCTTTGGCGAAGTTCTGGGAAAGGCGACCGTCGATGAGGCCCGGCGAGAAGCGGGCGCGATCCAGAAGGATCTGCGCCTTCAGCAGCATCGGATCGACACCCGTCGGTTCGCCGATAGTGAATTGGGCCTGATTGACGGTGGTTGGATCGAGCTTGGCCGCGCGAGCCACGCCGCATGCGAGGGCAAGCGTGGCGGCAAAGACGAGGAGGAGCCTGATCATCGATGTCCTCCCAGGACCGCAGCAGGAGCCCGCCTCTATGACGCGGCATGGCCCTGTGTGGTTCCTTCGCCCATCGAAATTCTGCATTGAAGCGGCTTGGCCGAAGAGCCGTGCCGCGGAAATCAAATATCGCCGTGCCGCCAGGAGGCCAGGCAGGGCATCTCCGCCCGGCGCCTAGTGATTGGATTTGACCGTTAGAACGGCGTGCATCCATTTGGACACTGAGATACGGTCAGAGCTTCGGATCCGGCATCATGCCTTCCGAATCCGAATCCCGATTCGCGGCCGACGCCAGGGTCCGCCGAGGAAGCCATGAATCCGATCCGCATAGACGACCCGCAGGATCCTCGCGTCGCCGCCTATCTCTACATCCGAGAACGCGATCTTGCCGGCCGGCAGGGCCGTTTCGTCGCCGAAGGCAAGGTGGTGCTCGACACGCTGCTTGCCGCCCGTCGCTTCGAGGCAGAATCGGTGCTGGTGCTCGAGAACCGGCTGGCCGGCCTCGATGACGTCCTGCGCAAGGCGCCTGCCGGGCTTCCGATCTATGTCGCATCCGGCGAAGTCATGGACAGGATTGCCGGATTCCACATGCATCGCGGCATATTGGCGATCGGCCGCAAGGGCGCGGCCGTCTCCGCTGAAGCTTTGCTCGGCGCACTGCCCGCCCGCGCGCTGATCGTGGTGCTGGTCGGCATCGCCAATCATGACAATATGGGATCGATCTTCCGCAATGCCGCCGCCTTTGGCGCGGATGCCGTGCTTCTCGATCCGACCTGCTGCGATCCGCTGTACCGCAAGGCAATCCGCGTCTCGGTGGGCGCGGCCTTGAAAGTCCCCTTCGCCTGCTTTGCCGATACCGCCGGCTGCACCGCAATGCTCGACCGGCAAGGCTTCAGCCAATTCGCCTTGTCGCCGCGCGGGCAGATCGACATTCGCGATGCCAAGAGAAACGGCCGGCTGGCGCTCTATCTCGGCACCGAGGGCGAAGGCCTGCCGGAAAGCCTGCTTGCCCGCCTGCAGACGCTGCGGATCGGTATGGCGCAAGGTTTCGACAGCCTGAACGTCGCCGCCGCGTCAGCCATCGCACTGCATTATTTTTCCGGAGCCTAATGCATGTCGCGCAAAAGTGTGCAGCGGTTTTGCGATAACGACATGCATCAAACAAGAACTTAAAGCGCGTCGCATTAAGCCGGTCGAACGCGGCGCGCCTTAGAGCCGGGGGTGTGCTGCTCTTGGATCTGCGGAATCTCAGTCGGTCGAAGCGGCCTTCTGCAGCGCCCGCACCCGATCGGCAAGGCTGCGTCCGCCGCTCCCCGGCCGCGTATCCTCAGGCGCGGCAAGCGCCCGGGCGATCGGCGAATCCGGCCCGTCGAGCTTTGCCGTCAAGGCCACGACTTGCGCCGCCAGATCGTTCATCTCTTCGCGCAATGCGGCGCTGGCGCTGCCGGTATCGTCTCCGGCCTGTGATTTCGACGTTTCGACGGCAGCAAGATCTGTCTTCAGCCGCCTGTTCTCGCGTGCCAGCGACGTCAGCCTGGCCTCCAGCCGCTCGCGGTCGGCATCGAGCTTGGCGGTTGTCTTTTCGATGTCGCCGTTGGCGGCCACATTGACCTGACTGCCTGGCACGCCGGCAAGACCCACCGCAGGCGTTCTTTCAGCGCCTTTCGGCTTTTCGCGAAGGCGCACCAGTTCCTTCTCGCGGCGCTCCAGCCTGTCCTCGCGATCGGCCAGCGAGGCGAGCAGGCGTTCGACCTTCTTTTCCAGGTCGCCGGTTCTTTTCTTCTCGGCCTTCAACGCGTCCCGCAAAACCTTGCTTTCGGCTGCCAATTCCTGGCTGCGCCTGTCCGCCTCCTTGCGCTGGCCGCGCAGCAGCGAAATGTCGCTTGCCAACTTCTGCAGCTCGGATTCGCGCGCCACCAGCTCGATCTGCCGGCTGCTGGATGAAAAACTGGCGTCGTCATACATGTGCTCCAGTTTCCGCAGTTCGAGCCCGCGCTTTTCGAGGGCGCGCTCGGTCTCCGCAAGCCGTTCCGACAGCTGCTGCAGCTGCTCATCGCGCTTGCGAAGCTCCTCGCCCCTGGCTGTAAGATCGGCGACGACCCGGTTCTTGTCCTGTCGCTCGGCCGCCAATTCCTTCAGGGCTTCGCGGTCGCGGCCGATCTCGACCAGCTGTTCGGCGGCCTTCTCGCGCAATGATTTGACGGTCATTTCAAGCCGGCGCACCGAAACGGCGAACTCGGCGCGAATGCGATCCTTGTCCGCCTGGATCTCGGCCAGCGTCAACGGCATCGAGCCCTCGACGCGCTTGCGCGTCAGCGCCACCGCCCGCCGCCACACGGCCGGAGCAATCATCAGCGCCAGAAAGCCCGCGCAGAGAAAGCCGAGGACAAAGAACAGGATCGACTGGACCAAGATGACTATCCGTTGTGCATGGCAACCGCCAAAGGTCGACTTTGCCATCTTCGCATGACGGAAATCCGGCGCCACGGCAAGAGTATGCCGCGGCAAAGCTCAGACCGTGGGATCACAGGTCCAATCGCAGTGGCGCCATCATGCAGGTCAGAACGGATTCCAGGTCGCGCGCTGGGTGAGCTTGAGGTAGCCGAGATTGACGCCGAGACGAGCGCCGACGCCGGTACGGATCGGCACGAGCAGCACATTGTTGTTCTTCAGCACGTTGAAGCCGACGCCGGCGACGACATAGGCGGAGCCGGCGACGCCGCCAAAACGATTATAGAGGCTGCTCACATCGTCGAGATTGTAGACCAGCATCATGACGCGCGAGCCCTCGCCGCCGAAATCCCAGCCGAGCGACGGGCCTTGCCAGAACACTTTGTGGTCGCCCGCATTCTTGGTGTAGAGCGTGCCTTCGCCATAGGTCAGGCCACCGATCAGCGCCCCGGACCCCTCTTCGCCGAGCAGATAGCCGTTCGGCAGGCCATAGGTGGCGAAAATCTTCTCGACGACGGTTGCGAGCCCGCCCGATGTCGCGCCGAAGAATTTATGACCGGAATCGACGATCTCCTGCGCGGTGTATTCCTGCGCCCGCGCGGCCGATGCCGAAAAGGCGACAAGGCCGATGAGCGCGATCGTCATTGAGATGACACGGAAAAAAGTCCGGTCGTTGAATCGGGAAACCATGCTTCCAATCTCCGTCAGGGAGCACTTTCGCCGACGCCTCGCACCCGTACGGCTCTTTGGCGGCCGTTAAGGATGACTGTTAGGGGCAAACTATGCCGTAATCCTTTTTCAACCATTAAACTCCCACATGAAGATGGCGGTTCGAAGGCTGTTTTCACATCGCCCGCGCAGCACCCTGCTGCGTGAACACGCCATTTTCGACAATCATGATTTCGGATTTGTTGCTGCACGCACAAGCGCTGTGTATTCAGAATGCTTGGGAGAGAGCGTGATTCGTGTGGACAGGCGTGATCATGATCGCCCGGTCATTGTGTTGTGAAATTTGCAGGGATTTTTGCCGATGGCCGAGCTTTTCACCCTTTCCGCACCCGATCTGGCCGCGCTGCTGTGCAGCCGGGTCTGCCACGACATCATTTCGCCGGTCGGCGCCATAAACAACGGGCTTGAGCTGCTCGACGAAGGCGGCGCCGACGAAGACGCCATGAAGCTGATCCGCCAAAGCGCCAAAAACGCCTCCGCCCGCCTGCAATTCGCCCGCATCGCCTTCGGCGCTGCCGGTTCCGCCGGCATGCTGATCGACACCGGGGACGCCGAGGCCGTGGCCATCGCCTTCCTGAAGAACGAGAAGCCGGAACTGATCTGGAACGGAACCCGCGCACTGTTGCCCAAGAACAAGGTCAAGCTGCTGCTCAATCTCATCCTCGTCGCTAACGCCGCCATTCCGCGCGGCGGCAGGCTGGTGGTCACGCTGGAGAACCTGGAGACCGAGCCGCGCTTTGCGCTCGCGGCGAGCGGCCCGATGCTCCGCGTGCCGCCCAAATTCCTGGAATTGCATTCCGGCCACAGGCCGGAAGAGCCGATCGACGCGCATTCGGTGCAGCCCTATTACACGCTGCTCCTGGCCCGCGAAGCCAACATGACGATTTCGATCCATGCGACCGCCGACGAGATCGTCCTTTCTGCAGTCTGAAGTTCTGCTAAGAGCCGGAAAAGTATTTTCTCCAAATCATATTTGCGGCGTCGTCTTAACATCTGTGAGACCGGCTTGCAGATTAATTGCGTGAAGCATTGCGAAAGAAGATTTCGCTTAAAACACCTTCAGGAAAATTTTACCTAACGGCTTTTCGGCTTCTTTACCAGATCGGCCTATGGTCCCCGGCAGATGCCACGACGCTGTCGGTTTGCCGCATGGCAAAGAGGGTCCGGGAATGAAACGCTGCATGTTCGTCGACAATTCGAGCGTCATCAGGAAGGTTGCAAGGCGTATCCTGGGCGGTTCCGGCATGATGGTGATCGAAGCCGCCAGCGGCCATGAGGCGATCGAGATGTGCGCGGTCGACATGCCTGATATCATCGTCGTCGACGGCGCCTTGCCGGACATGCAGGCGCAGGACCTCATCCGCCGCGTGCGCGCCATGGAAAGCCCGGTAGTGCCGCAAGTTTTGATTTCGCTGGTCGAGGTCGACGTCGGGGCGATCATGCGGGCAAAGCGCGCCGGCGCCCAGGGCTACCTGCTGAAGCCGTTCAACCGGCCGCAACTGCTCGAGTGCTTCCGCGCCTTGAAGATTGCCGCCTGATCAGAGCCTGTTCCATCTGGATGAAATCGGGATGAGCTCTATCTCGTTGTTTTACCAGGTTCTTTTCCGAAAGCCGGCGCCCATTTTGGGATCATGCCCTTGCTTCAGGCGCTGACCCGGATATCTTCAGGCTCACGCAGCACATAGCCGCGGCCCCAGACGGTCTCGATGTAATTCTGCCCGCCAGACGCGGCGTCGAGCTTCTTGCGCAGCTTGCAGATGAAGACGTCGATGATCTTCAGCTCCGGCTCATCCATGCCGCCATAGAGATGGTTGAGGAACATTTCCTTGGTCAGCGTGGTGCCCTTGCGCAGCGAGAGCAGTTCCAGCATCTGATATTCCTTGCCGGTCAGATGGACGCGCTGGCCACCGACTTCAACGGTCTTGGCATCGAGATTGACCACCAGGTCGCCGGTGGTGATGACCGACTGGGCATGGCCCTTGGAACGCCGCACGATGGCATGGATGCGGGCGACCAGTTCGTCCTTGTGGAAGGGCTTGGTCATGTAATCGTCGGCGCCGAAGCCGAGGCCGCGCACCTTGTCCTCGATGCCGGCCATGCCGGAGAGGATGAGGATCGGCGTCTTCACCTTGGAAAGGCGGAGTGTTCTCAACACTTCGTAGCCCGACATGTCGGGGAGGTTGAGGTCGAGGAGAATGATGTCGTAATCATAAAGCTTGCCTAGATCGACACCCTCTTCGCCAAGGTCGGTCGTATAGACATTGAAACTTTCTGATTTCAGCATCAGCTCGATGCTTTGTGCGGTTGCACTGTCGTCTTCTATCAGCAGAACGCGCATTTCATTCCCCTTTTCTGCTGCCGGACCATTTCACGACCCGTCCAGGACCGGAGCAGTGATTGCCCTGAGCAGAGGCTGCCATCGAATGGTTAATAAAACCTAATTCCCCGTCCGTGACGGTATCAGATTTTTTAACCCCTTTCTACACCTTGTTGAATCCAATAACGAATCACAGACCCAAACCGTTAATGCGGCACATTAATAAGCCAGACTAAGTGACTCTTCGGACTCGTTGGCCAGGTTTCGCGACGAGAAGCAGAATTTTTACCCGCCCTTAAGTCCTGAGCCGTATGATTAACAATGCCCGTAAACGAATGGTTACCGCCGGCAAAAAACTTTAGGAGTTTGTTTCCCATAGTTCGGGGAAAGCCGGTGGAAACGGGGTCAGGCCTGGGCCTTGCCGGGTGAATTGGACGATATGTGCAGGTGTGCGTTTCCGGGAGTACCGAATCATGAAGTCACGTGAAAACCTCGTTCGGCTGAAGCAATTTCAGGTGAGCGAGAAGCGGCGGCAGCTGCTGCAGCTCGACATGATGATCGCCGAATTCGAGCGCATGGCCGTCGAGCTGGAACTTCAGATCGCCGCCGAAGAGAAGAAGGCCGGCATCACCGACATCAATCATTTTGCTTATCCGACCTTCGCCAAGGCGGCACGCCTGCGCCGCGACAACCTCAGGAATTCGCAAAGCGACCTCGCCCAGCAGCGAAATGTCGCCGAATCATTGCTGAGCGAGGCCGAAGCCGAGCTTTCCAAGGCCGAGATGCTGGAATCGCGGGACACCAAGACGCGCGACACGGAAGCCGGCAGCCGCAGCGCCATGATCGGCTAAAACAAGGCTTTAACGCGCGCCGCGCTTGAGCGCCATTGCTGCGCACCGAACGGTGCCGGCCTCAGGCACCCAGATATTCTTGGTGTTCCGCCGCCCGCGCGCGGGCATCCTTGATGTCGGGCACATGCTGCTCCGACCAGGCTCTGATCTGATCGAGCAGTCCTGCCAGGTTCTGGCCGAGTTCGGTCAGCTCGTATTCGACTCGCGGTGGAATGACCGGGAAGATTTCGCGCCGCACAAGGCCGTCGCGTTCGAGGATGCGCAGGGTCTGCGTCAGCATTTTCGGCGTGACGCCTTCGAGCTTGCGCGCCAGTTCGCCGTTGCGAAGCCGGCCGCGGCGCAGCGCACAGATCACAAGGTGGACCCATTTGCTGGCGAGCGTCTCGAGCACGGCGTGTGACGGGCACGACCGCCGAAAGGCGTCATAGCCGAAAGGGGAAACATCTTCACTATCCATGAGGTGCGTATATATCAAAAAGGTACATACTAGACAAGATAATGTAACTATCCAAGTGATAGTGGCACATCAAAACCAGCAGGAGAGCCTTCCATGCGTGCCATTATCCAGAATTCCTTCGGCGGACCCGACGTCCTCGTCATTGCCGATCGCCCCGCGCCATCACCCGAGGCCGGCGAAGTGCTCGTCCGCATCGAGGCGTCCGGCATCAATCCGGTCGATGGTGCGGTGCGCGGCGGCCACTATCCGCTGCTTGGCGAGCCGCCTTTTGTCCTTGGCTGGGACGTTTCGGGAGTTGTCGAGGCGCTGGGCTCCGGCGTCTCCGGCCTCAAGGTCGGCGATGCCGTGTTCGGCATGACGCGCTTTCCCAAACAGGCGGCAGCCTACGCCGAACTCGCCGCTGTCCCGGCTGATGAGCTTGCGCCGAAACCTCAAGGCATAGATCACGCGCAAGCCGCCGCGCTGCCGCTGGCCGGCCTGACGGCCTGGCAAGGCCTTGTCCGCCATGGCCGGCTCGATTCTGGCAAGCGCGTGCTGATCCACGCCGGAGCCGGCGGCGTCGGCCATCTGGCGGTGCAGATCGCCAAGGCGCACGGCGCTTACGTCGTCGCGACCGCCAGCCCGGAAAAGCTCGATTTCGTCCGCTCGCTCGGCGCCGACGAGGTGATCGACTACACAAGGGATGATTTCACCGGGAAGGCCCGCGACATCGATCTGGTTCTGGACCCGTTCGGCGGCGTGCATGCGGAGCAATCACTGAAAGTGCTCACGGCCGGCGGCGTTCTGGTGTCGCTGCTCGATGTCAGCGATGCCACCAAGGCAAAGGCCAGGACGCGAGGCATCCGCGTCGAGCGCATGTCCGTAGTGCCCGACCGTGCCGCTCTGGTGGAGCTCGGCAAATTGATCGACGCGAAAAAGCTGGCCGTCCACGTGGCAAAGGCGTTTCCGCTCGAACAGGCCGGTGCCGCCCATGCCTTTCTCGCCACCAGGCCGATCGGCAAGGTGGTGCTGACGGTCTGAAATTGCAGATCGTCGCCCCTCGCAAACGTAAGGGCGCTGATCAGCGCCCTTATCGGCCTAATGCCGGTATTGCTGGATGCGCGTGGTGCGCAGGCCGGCAAGGCCGTATTCGTCGATCGACGCTTGCCAGGACAGGAATTCCTCGGTGGTGAGCTTGTAGCGCTGGCATGCCTCTTCGAGGCTCAAAAGCCCGCCACGCACCGCCGCCACCACTTCCGCCTTGCGCCGGATAACCCAGCGACGTGTGTTTGTCGGCGGCAGATCGGCGATGGTAAGTGGGCTGCCGTCTGGCCCGATAACATATTTGACTCGCGGTCTAATTAGATCGGTCATCGTACTCTCTACAAAAAACTCAAAGACCCAATCCCCACCACATTACCGCCACAGCTTTAAAATTTGCCTAAGCAGACCCTAATGGTTAGGTAAGGATCATGAACGCGGCGTTAGCCTTTTCATCGGCATTTGAAACATCTGCCGGCAAGCGCATTGAACCCGGCAGGAAAATGAGCCGGCCCGGCAAAGCTGGCGCAGCCGAGACGCTTGACCTATATTCCGGCCATTGGCATTGAAGCGCCGCGCAGAACGAAAGAACCATGAACAGCCTCGATCTTCCCGGACGCCCCGAAAACACCCGCGTCGTCGTCGCCATGTCGGGCGGTGTCGATTCGTCGGTCGTTGCCGGCCTCCTGAAGCGCGAGGGCTACGACGTCGTCGGCGTCACGCTGCAGCTTTATGACCACGGCGCGGCAACGCACCGGGCCGGCTCATGCTGCGCCGGCCAGGACATCGACGATGCCCGCCGCGTCTCCGAGACGCTCGGCATCCCGCATTACGTCCTCGATTACGAGGAGCGCTTCCGCAAGGCGGTGATCGACCCGTTCGCCGAGAGCTATGTCGCCGGCGAAACGCCGATCCCTTGCGTTTCCTGCAATCAGACGGTGAAATTCGCCGACCTTCTTGCGACCGCCAAGGAACTCGGCGCCGACGCGCTGGCGACCGGCCACTACATCCGTTCCGGCGCCAATGGCGCCCACCGCGCGCTTTACCGGCCGGTCGACGCCGACCGCGACCAGAGCTACTTCCTTTTCGCCACAACCCAGGCGCAGATCGACTATCTGCGTTTTCCGCTCGGCGGCCTGTCGAAGCCTGAGGTTCGCGCCATCGCCGAGGAGATGGGACTGACGGTTGCGGCCAAGCAGGACAGCCAGGACATCTGCTTCGTGCCGCAGGGCAAGTATTCCGATATCATCGCCAAGCTGAAGCCGGCTGCCGCCAATCCGGGCGACATCGTCCATATAGACGGGCGCGTGCTTGGCCGCCACGAGGGCATTTTGCGCTACACCGTCGGTCAGCGCCGCGGCATCGGCATCGCCTCGGGCGAGCCGCTCTACGTCGTTCATCTCGACGCCGACCGGGCCCGCGTCGTCGTCGGCCCGCGCGAGGCGCTGGAGACCCACAAGATCTTCTTGCGCAACATGAACTGGCTGGGCGATGGCCCGCTGACCGCTATCCCGGCGGCCGGGCTTGAGCTTTTCGCCAAGGTGCGCTCGACGCGGCCGCCGCGCCCGGCCGTGCTGCATCACCGCGCCGGAGTCACTTCGGTGGAACTGGTCGACGGCGAATCCGGCATCGCGCCCGGTCAGGCTTGCGTGCTCTATTCCGACGGTGGCAACGAGGCGCGCGTATTCGGCGGCGGCTTCATCGAGCGCTCCGAGCGCGGCGCCGAGGCCGAGGCGATGCTGACGCGGCTTGCCGTCCAGCCGGCGCGGGTTCCCGCCGAATAGACGGCGTTTTCTCTCAGGGCCTTGTATGGGCGACGGTGCCGGCGGTCAGGATGCGCAGCACGCGGATGGCCTCCTCGCCGCTGGTGCGCGGTTCGGCCCGCGTCTCGATGCAGTGGATGAAATGCTCGAGCTCGCGCGTCAGCGGCATGCCCTCACCGACCGCGACATAGGACGGCTCGTTGGCGGTGAACGCCCATTGGCCGCTGTCCTGCCACACCGCGTGGCGATAGACGGCAAGCTTGCGCTCCCACGGCTCGACATCGTCGAACACCGCCATCGCCTTGGTGCCGACAACGGTCAGCCGCCGTTCGCGGTAAGGGTTGAGCCGCGAGGCGAACAGATGGCCGCGCAGGCCGTTGGGAAAGCGCATGTGCAGATGCGCAAAGTCGCTGAGATTGTCGAGAAGAGCAGCGCCTTCGCCGCGCACTTCGACCGGTTCGGTGCCGGTGATGGCCAGGATCATCGACAGATCGTGCGGCGCCAGATCCCATAGCGCGTCGTTTTCGGTGTGGAACTTGCCGAGGCCGAGCCGATGCGAATGGATGTAGCGGACTTCGCCGAGTTCGCCATTGTCGATCAGCGCCTTCAGCGTCTCGAAGGCGGGATGAAAGCGCAGCACGTGGCCGACCATGAAGACACGGCCATTATCGGCGGCCGCCTGCACCGAGCGTTCGGCATCGGCCACCGTCAGCGCGATCGGCTTCTCCACCAGCACGTCCTTGCCGCCGAGCACGGCGCGCACCGCCATGTCGGCATGGAACTGCGGCGGCAGCGCCATGACAATGGCGTCGACATCGTCGCGGGCAAACAGCGCCTCCGGCTCTATCGCCAGGCAATCCTGCTCGCTGGCAAAACCCTCCGCACGCGCGGGGTTGACGTCCGAAACCGCATGCAGCGCGCCGAGCGCCTTTAGGGTGCGGATGTGGTTGCTGCCCCAGTATCCGCAACCGAGGACTGCAATGCGCGGTTTCATCAATTCATGACCATGGCTTTCGTGGCCGAGACATAGCGACGTGCCTCGCTGAACTCAACCCCGGCCTGTGCGCCCAAATGTCTGCCCGGCAAAGCTTTAGGCGCCAGCAATATGCCGGCGCGGCAGCCACTTCGATGCTTGACAGGCTTGGCCTCGCAACCTTATATCCGCGCGACCTTGGCGAACGCGCCGATATGCCTGCCGATTTAAGCTGGATTTCGGGCCTTCGCCGCCTTGGCGGGGTAGCTCAGTTGGTTAGAGCACGGGAATCATAATCCTGGGGTCGGGGGTTCAAGTCCCTCTCCCGCTACCAAATTCCAAGAAAAATCAGATACATAGAGATGTACGGTGCCAGTCGTCTCATGTAGCGGGTCGCGCGATTTTGCAATTTTGACACCCGGTTTTGCAGCAGGGCGCTTCTCTCAAGACAGGGCGATCCGATAGCTGCGAGGGCCATGACGTTTCGGTGCTCTAGATTGCACTCCCGTACAAGCCTCGAGACAACATCCCATCGCAGCGGTGGCTCTCCTACGCTTTCTTCAGAAATTCCGTCCGCAGAACCAGATTGCCTTTGTGCATTCAGCCCGTTGAGGAGATCGGCGAGTTCCTCGGGATCGTGCTGGTTCATTCCAACGATGGTTCGGCTGCCCATCTCGGCGGGCCGCCCGGTACGAGCATCATTGACGGTCCAGGTGCCGGTCGGATCCTGAAAAGGCCTGTAGCCCGCGGCGGCTCCAATCGAGTGGCCGGCCGAGATAAGGCCCATCGCCGGCGCCATCACGCGCAATCCGAGACGGCTGGCGACAAGACTGGCAGTGACGGGAACGGCCGCATGGCTTTGGTTCGAGGCGCAGGGCGTATCGCCCGGTTTTCTACAGCCTCAAGACAGATGCGCCACGCATCACTAATTGAATGCGCCGCATTTTAATATATGCTGCAAGACGTAGAGATAATATCTCAAAGCTGATCAAAAAGGGGGATGCGACCGTGATAACTGCTCCACAGTTGCGTGCCGCGAGGGCGCTCCTTGGCATCGACCAGCGCAGGCTTGCCGAATTGTCCGGTCTTTCCGTGCCGACAATTCAACGCATGGAAGCCAGCGAGTCGATTATTCGGGGTAACGTCGATTCTCTCATGAAGCTGATCGGGGCACTTGACCTCGCCGGCGTGGAATTGATCGCTGAAGGCGCCTCCAGCCAAATCGGCGGGCGCGGCGTGCGACTGAAAGCGGATTTTGACCCCGCCAAAATCCTTGGCGGGGTCGATACGGATGCCAAACTCCCCGTGAGGAGCGTGGCGTGATTTCGGGGGCCGCGGTCCTCCTGTGGGGCGTCGCTGCGCTCCTGGGGACTGCGGTGCTTGCGATTGCGGAAAGCCGCAGATCCGACTCGGGAACACGCCTGATCTACGGCTTGACGCTAGGTATATCGGCGGCCGTGCTCATGGTTCTCGCGAGCCGCATCGCCGACAATCCCGTCACCCCGTCGACTGTGGTGTTGCCTCTTGGATTGCCATGGATTGGCGCTCATTTCCGTTTGGATGCGCTCTCGACTTTCTTCCTCATCGTCGTCAACTTCGGCGGCTCCATGGCCAGCCTTTATGGCCTCGGCTACGGCAGGCATGAGTCTGCGCCGCATCGGGTGCTGCCGTTCTTCCCGGCTTTCCTAGCCGGAATGAACCTTGTCGTGGTGGCCGACGACGCCTTCACTTTCCTGCTTTCTTGGGAATTCATGTCGCTCGCCTCCTGGGCGCTCGTCATGGCGCACCATCGCGAGCAGGACAATGCGCGGGCGGGCTACATCTATCTCGTGATGGCGAGCTTCGGCACACTCGCGCTGCTGCTTGCGTTCGGCCTGCTCGCCGGATCCGATGGAACCTACACATTCGACGCGATGCGAGCCGCCGACCCGACCCCGTTCGCCGCTGCTTTCGTCCTGGTTCTCATGCTGCTGGGCGCCGGCTCCAAGGCTGGACTCGTCCCGCTTCACGTTTGGCTGCCACTCGCTCATCCGGCCGCGCCAAGCCACGTCTCGGCTCTCATGAGCGGCGTGATGACCAAGGTCGCAGTCTATGGCTTCATACGCGTTATTTTCGATCTGCTCGGTGAGCCGGCATGGTGGTCGGGCGTTGCCGTGCTTTTCCTTGGCGGCCTGACGGCGGTTCTCGGCATCCTCTACGCGCTGATGGAAAAGGACCTGAAGCGACTGCTTGCCTATAGCACCATTGAAAACATCGGCGTCATCTTCGTAAGCCTTGGTCTCGCGCTCGCTTTCAAGGCGAACGCCATGCCATCGGCTGCAGCGCTGGCCCTCACCGCCGCGCTGTTCCACGTCCTCAACCATTCCTTTTTCAAGAGCCTGCTGTTTTTCGGCGCGGGCGCCGTTCTGACGGCAACCGGAGAGCGGGATATGGAGAAGCTGGGCGGTCTCATCCACCGCATGCCCTTTACAAGTTTTGCCTTTCTCGTCGGTTGCGTCGCGATCTCGGCACTTCCACCCTTCAACGGCTTCGTCTCCGAATGGCTGGCCTTTCAGGCCATATTGCAGAGCCCCGATCTGCCACAATGGGGACTGAAGGTCATGGTGCCCGCCGTTGGCGGTCTGCTGGCGCTGTCAGCGGCACTGGCCGCGGCCTGCTTTGTAAAGGCGTTCGGGATTACATTCCTCGGCCGGCCACGCTCGGCCGCGGTGGAACTGGCGCATGAGGTCGACCGCTACTCGCTGGCGGCATTGTTCATTCTCGCTGCCCTTTGTCTCCTGGCCGGCATTCTGCCCGGTCTTGTGATAGACGGCCTCTCATCGGTGACACTGCCACTGATCGGCAGTCGGATGCCTGTGCAGATGGCCCAGCCCTGGCTGTCTATCGTGCCGATTGCAGCGAGCCGCAGTTCCTACAACGGCCTGTTGGTGTTCCTGTTCATCGCCTTTTCCGCATCCGCTGCGGCATATGTGATCCATCGCTTTGCATCACATGCACTCCGTCGGGGTCCCGCCTGGGGTTGTGGCTTCCCGGATGTGGTCCCGAGCTCGCAGTACACGGCCGTCAGCTTCGCGCAGCCTATCCGCCGCGTCTTCGGCACGTTCGTATTCCGTGCAAGGGAAACCGTCGAAATGCCGGCACCTGGCGAGACCGGTCCGGCTCGTCTGAATGTCGAAATGCATGATGTGATCTGGGAGACGCTGTACCTGCCTATCGGCCGGGCCCTCGACTTTGCGACCGACCACCTCAACCATCTGCAGTTCCTGACGATCAGGCGCTACCTGACCCTCGTCTTTCTCTTTCTCATTGTCCTGCTCCTGGTGCTCGCACTATGGCCGTGATTCTCGAGTTGGCCGTTCAAGGCGCGCAGATGGCGCTGGTGCTTTTGCTGGCGCCGCTCCTGACCGGATTCGTGCGCAAGGTGAAGGCACGGCTCTTGCGCCGCCAGGGTCCTTCCCTGATCCAACCTTACCGCGATCTCTTGCGGCTGATGCGCAAGGAAGTCGTTCTGGCGGACAACGCATCCTGGCTGTTTCGCGTGACGCCCTATCTGATCTTTGCCACCACCTGGGTCGGCGCGGCGCTCATCCCGACATTCGCCGCCGGCCTTACATTCAGTTGGACCGCCGATCTCATAGCCATTGTCGCACTGCTGGGAAGCGCCCGGTTCTTCCTGGCGCTGGCAGGCATGGACGTCGGCACGAGCTTCGGCGGCATCGGCTCGAGCCGCGAGGTGATGATCGCTTCGCTGGCCGAACCCGCCATGCTGCTCATCGTGTTCAGCCTGGCGCTCGTCGCGGGTGCTACGCAACTCTCAACGGTCGCCGCCTTCATGGGGTCACCGGAGGTTGGCTTGCGGGTGTCGCTCGGGATGTCGCTCATCGCCCTCGTGATGGTGGCGATCGCCGAAAACGCCCGCATACCCGTGGACAACCCATCGACCCATCTGGAACTCACCATGGTTCATGAGGCGATGGTGCTGGAATATTCCGGTCGCCATCTGGCGATGATCGAGTTTGCCGCCTTCCTCAAGCTTCTGCTCTATGTGTCGCTGATTTCCTGCGTCTTCCTACCTTGGGGCCTGGCGAGCGCCGGGGCAGGACTGGAATCCCTTGCTCCGGGTGTCGTCGCCTATGTCGGCAAGCTTGCCGTATGTGGCGTTCTCCTCGCCGTGTTTGAGACTGCCATCGCCAAGATGCGCGTCTTCCGCGTCCCGGATTTCCTCGGGGCAGCGCTGATGCTGGCCCTGCTTGGCACGCTCCTGCTGTTCGTCTCGCGGAGCCTCTGATGAACGGCCTCACCTTCGACATCGCTCACCTGCTCGCCGGCGGCCTAGTGCTGGTCAGTTTCATGATGCTGTATCAGGATCGCCTCTTTGCTCTGATCAACGTTTTTGCGCTTCATGCAATCGTGCTGGCCCTGTCCGTAGCTTGGCAGGCATACATTCAGGACGCGCATCATCTCTACGTCACGGCGGCGATCGCCCTCGTCTTCAAGGCGATCGTCATTCCTGTCGGGCTTCATCGCATCATTCAGCGGCTCGGCATCCATCGTGACGTCGAGACCGCCGTCGGCATCGGTACGACGATGCTTGCGGGGATAGGCCTGGTGACCCTGTCCATGGTCCTGATGCTGCGCGTCACTCCCGAGGCTGATCCCCTCGCCCGCGAGGACCTGGCTTTCGCGCTGTCCATCATTTTGCTGGGGCTGCTGGTGATGGTCACCCGCCGCAACGCCGTCAGCCAAGTTGTCGGATTCATGTCGCTCGAGAACGGTCTGGTCCTCGCCGCCACGGGGGCCAAGGGCATGCCTCTGGTCGTCGAGATCAGTGTCGCCTTCTCGATCCTTATCGCCTTCATCGTCATCGGAGTCTTCCTGTTCCGCATCCGCGAGAGGTTCGACTCGGTGGATGTCGGCGCGCTCGACGACTACAGGGGAGAACACCGTTGACCGCGTTTTCCCTCGATGCGGTGGCCGCCATTTTGCTGATACCGGTCTTCGCGGCCGCACTTCTGGCGGCGCTGCCGAAATACCGGATATCGGCGGGCGTCAATGTCGCTGCGAGCTTGCTGACCTTGCTCGCCGCCCTGTCGCTTCTTGTCACCGACCGCCCGCAGCCTGGGCAGTATCTGCTCGTCGACGATCTCAATATCGTCTTCATCGTGCTCAACACATTCGTCGGCTTCACCACCAGCGTCTTCAGCGCTTCCTACATTGCCCACGAACTGGAGAGCGGGCGGCTGACAGTCCCGAACTTGCGGTTTTATCACGCAATGTACCAGGTCATGATGTTCGGCATGAACCTGGCGTTCGTGTCGAACAATATTGGCTTGATGTGGGTGGCGGTGGAGCTTGCCACGCTGACCACCGTGCTCATGGTCGGCATCTACCGCACGCACGAAGCGCTGGAGGCAGCCTGGAAATATTTCATTCTGGGCAGCGTCGGCATCGCGCTCGCACTGTTCGGCACCATCCTCGTCTACATGGCTGCACAGCCGGTTGTTGGCGAGGGGACCAATGCGATGGTCTGGACGGTGCTCATCGCTCACGCCGCGCGCTTCGATCCGGCTCTGCTCAATGTCGCCTTCATCTTTCTGCTGCTCGGCTACGGGACAAAGGTCGGCCTTGCGCCCTTACATGCCTGGCTGCCAGACGCGCATGCTGAGGGTCCAACGCCGATTTCCGCAGTGCTGTCGGGCTTGCTGTTAAACGTCGCGCTCTATGCCGTGCTGCGCTTCAAGCTATTGCTCGCGGCAAGCCCGGAAGCGATCGCACCTGGGCCATTGATGATCACGATGGGACTGACGTCGCTTGTCTTCGCGGCCTTCATGCTCTACCGCCGCCGCGACATCAAACGCCTGTTCGCGTACTCCTCGATCGAGCACATGGGCATCATCGTGTTCGCCTTCGGCATAGGAGGCCCGCTCGCCAATTTTGCCGGGCTGCTGCACATGGTCATGCACAGCCTGACCAAGTCGGCGATCTTTTTCACGGTCGGCCACATTGCCCAGGTCAAGGGGACACAGAACATCGCCGAAATCCGGGGACTGACGGAAACACATCCTGCCCTTGGCTGGGCGCTCGTCATCGGCGTCGTTGCCATTGCCGGCCTCCCTCCGCTCGGTATCTTCATGAGCGAATTCCTGGTCGTGAGTTCGACATTTGCAAGACACCCTCTTTTGGCGATGCCGTTGGTTTTCGGGATTCTGCTCGCTTTCGGCGCCCTGCTGCTTCGACTGACCGGCGTCGCTTTCGGCGAACCGCGCGGCAGCACTGCACCCGCCGAGGCGTCCTACATTCCGATGTATTCCCACTTGGCGTTGGTGTTTGCCGCCGGCATCTATCTGCCGCCACCGCTGGTCACATGGTTCCAGCACGTCGCAAGTATCCTGGGGTGAGCAGAGGAGAGAAAGAGCATGCCCGCGCTGATCGACCTCATCCTTGCTGGCCAACGTGTCGAATATCATTTCCCGTGGTCGCGCGCCGTGGTGACTCCGAAAAAATGGGGCTTTGCCGTCGAGCAACTGGCCGAGGGCCACTGGAGCTTGCTCGGCCTATGGGGTGAGCCAGGCGCCGTCCACATGGCACTTCTCGATGAAAGCGCCGGGGACATCGGCGTCGTCAGCCTGGAATGCCCCAGTGGCCGCTACCCATCGGTCGGCCGGCTGCATCCGCCCGCACTGCGGCTCGAACGTGCGGCTGCTGACCTGTTCGGGCTCCTGCCACAAGGCGCGCCTGATACGAGACGGTGGCTTGATCATGGCCACTGGGGTGTCAGCTATCCGTTGAGTACCCGCGTCCGGACGTCTGCTGCGACTGCCTTCCCGTACAGTTTCCTGCCTGCAGAGGGGGAGAGCCTGCATCAGATCCCGGTCGGGCCCGTGCATGCCGGCATCATCGAGCCGGGCCATTTCCGGTTCACGGCGAGCGGTGAAACGGTCGTCCGGCTGGAGCAGCGCCTCGGATACGCGCACAAGGGTATAGAAGGCCTGATGGCGGGGTCCGACATCGACCGTGCAGCCAAATTGGCGGGCAGAACCTCTGGCGACAGTACCGTGGCATACTCCCTCGCTTTTGCCCGCGCGGTCGAGGCGGCGCTGGGTGTCCAGGTTCCCCCACGCGCGGTCTGGCTGCGAGCGCTCATGGCCGAGTTGGAGCGCCTGGCCAATCATCTGGGCGACATCGGCGCTATCTGCAATGATGCCGCCTTCGCGCTCATGCATGCCCACTGTGGGGTGCTGCGTGAGCGCGTATTGCGGGCAAGCGATGCTGCCTTCGGTCATCGTTTGATGCGCGACTGCATCGTGCCCGGAGGCGTGGCAAGCTTCCTGAGCGATGAGGGCACGACAGCGCTCAGGTCCCTGATCGCAGAGATCAGGCAGCGGTTTCCCGCGCTGGTCGAGCTTTACGACAACACGGCGTCGCTGCAGGATCGGACTGTCGCAACTGGCCGGCTGAAGGTGGAACTCGCTCGTCAATATCGCGCCGGAGGCTACGTTGGCCGGGCCTCCGGTCGGGACTTCGATGCCCGACGCAATCTCGCTTATCCACCCTATGGCGAACTCGCCTTCGATGTACCTCTCCTCCAGGAAGGCGATGTGAACGCCCGTGTATGGATTCGTATCCACGAGGTCGAACAGAGCCTGTCCCTGATCGAACAAGTCCTGCGACAACTGCCAGACGGGCCGATCCGCGTCGATTTCGCGCAGACAAACCGATCGCATGAAGGCATGGCGCTCGTCGAAGGTTTCCGCGGCGACATTCTGGCCTGGCTGCGCATTGGCAAGGGCGGCTTGGTCGAGCGCTGTCACCTCCGTGATCCGTCATGGTTTCAATGGCCGCTCCTTGAAGCGGCGATCGAAGGAAACATCGTTGCCGACTTTCCGCTGTGCAACAAATCGTTCAACTGCTCTTATTCGGGCCATGATCTCTGAAGGCACGCTATCATGCGCAAGCTTCTTTTTGAAAGCCTGATACGCCCCCCTCTCACCGAGCATCCGCCGTTGGCAAGCAGCACGGCAGTCGACGAACTCGCACGCGCGCTCGATGGGGCTGCTCACAAACGATTGGGGCGAAGCCTGTCGATCCGGGCGGTCGATGCCGGTTCCTGCAACGGCTGCGAACTTGAGATGCACGCGCTGAACAACGCCTTCTATGACATCGAGCGTTTTGGGATCCGGTTCGTCGCATCACCGCGCCATGCCGATGTACTGCTCGTCACCGGGCCGGTCACAAAAAACATGCGCGAGGCATTGAAGCGGACCTACGACGCAACACCCAACCCAAAATGGGTGGTCGCACTGGGAGATTGCGCAGGCAATGGCGGCTGTTTCTCCGGCAGCTATGCGGTGGTGCGCGGAGTGTCCGAGGCCTTGCCTGTCGATCTGCACATTCCAGGTTGTCCGCCGCCGCCAATCGAAATTCTGAAAGGCCTGCTCGCCTTGCTTGAGGGCGTGAATTCCAAGACTGGTGCTGCCCGAAGGTGACTATGTAGAGGCTTTGCCAAGGTTGGCCTTGTCGCTGCATAGATCCAACCAATGCGTAGCCGTGAGTTTAAGGGCATCAGCCAACCTCTGTCCCAAACTTGGAAGGCGCTCGGCGGCGAGAACGGCTAAAACGCCTGCTTTTTCGCCGGCAGCCCAGCGCTTTCGATCGAAGGGGAACCCGTTCCCTAGTCCGAAATGGTTACTTGCGCTGCAGCTAATGTAGTTGCAATCTTGTGCAGTCGGAAGCTGCATGGGCCGGCCAGGCGCGAGTACCGTCTTCGCCGGCGTCTCAAGGCAGTCGACCACACGTTTGCGGTGCTCTAAGGGGGAAATCAATGAGATTGACGATTATTTGTGCGGCAATTGTGATGGCCGTATCCACCGCCGCCGTTGCACACGAGAAAAAGAGGGTGGTCAGTACAGCAGTAACGTCGTGCTGCGCCGACCTGTCGGGCAGCACGATCAAGAAAAACAGGGAAACAAAATTGGACTGCAGTTCAACCGGAACTGTCTCCAGCGCGATTTCGAAAGACAAATCGGAGCCGCGCCTGGGATATGAAACGGTTAATCCTGCAATCATATCGATCTATTAGCTGAGGAAATACCAGGCAGGTCTATCGGCGCTCAGGCTTCGGGAGCAGGGCCTGGACCGACTCGCGGCCATTGCCTGCGGACCATATTCAAGCATCGATCAAGTCGGACGCCGCCGCGAAATCAGCCGTTAATCGCTTGGTGGCGGCGCTCGGCCTCATTGCGCATGCCTGCGCTCAATGTTTGATGCGGTCACGCATTGCGTACCAAAGCATGCCGAGCACATAGAGCGGGCCGCGCAGCGCCGTGCCGCCGGGGAACGGCAGCGGGCTTAGGGTCGAAAACAGATCGAGCCGCGAAGCATCACCGGTGATCGCCTCAGCGAGCAGCTTGCCCGACAGCGTCGACAGGATCACCCCCTTGCCCGAATAGCCATGCGCAAAATAGACGTCGCCATAGCGACCGACATGCGGCAGGCGCGATGTCGTCACCGAGACCAGCCCGCCCCAGGCGTGATCGATGCGGCGGCCGCGCAATTGCGGAAAGGTGATTTCCATGTGCGGCCGCACGAAGCCGGCAATGTCGGCGGGCGGCGACGGCGTATAGCGCTCGCCGCCGCCGAACAGCAGGCGTCCATCCGCCGACAGCCGGTAGTAATTGACGACGAAGCGCGTGTCGGAGACGGCCACATTGCTTGGGATGACGTCGCTCGTGTCGCCCAGCGGCTCGGTGGCGATGATGTAGTTGCCGACCGGCATGATGCGGCTGTTGACGCGCGGCTCAAGCCCGTGGAGCAGCGCATCGCCGGCCAGTACGACATGCCTGGCCCGGACCGAGCCTTTGGCCGTCGAAACCCGGGGGGAAGGTTCCCGCTCCAGCCGCAGCGCCACCGAATTCTCGTGGATAGTGACGCCCGCCGCAGCCGCGGCGCGAGCAAGACCGAGCGTGTAGTTCAGCGGATGCATATGGCCACCGAGCTTCTCGTACATCGCGCCGTGATAAGGTGTGTTCACCATTCCGCGCGCCTGCGCTGCCGACAGCATCTCGACATCATGAAAGTTCATCACCGTAGAAAGGCACTCGGCCTCTTCTTCGAGGTCGCGCAGGTCGGAACCGTTGACCGCACCGGCCAGATGGCCGGTGAGCCTGAGGTCGCAATCGATGGCATGGCGCTCGATCAGACCGAGCACGAGGGCCCGCGCCTCGAAGGCGAGATCGAACAGCGCCCTCCCCCGTTCCGGCCCATATAGCTTGACCAGCCCCTTGGCGCCCTTGCGCAGGCCGGGGATCATCTGGCCGCCATTGCGCCCCGACGCCCCCCAGCCGATCTTGCCGCCTTCGAGCAGCACCACCTTCAGGCCGCGTTCGGCTGCATGAAAGGCTGCGGAGAGGCCGGTACAACCGCCGCCGACCACTACCAGATCGGCGTCGACGTCGCCCTGCAGCGCCGGATGGTCCGGAGCCGGATTGGCCGTCGCCACATAGTAGGATTTGCCGATATCCAGGCCGGAGTTGAAGCCCCCAGAATTGAAGCC
Source organism: Mesorhizobium sp. M0663 (assembly GCF_040320585.1). Lineage (NCBI taxonomy): Bacteria > Pseudomonadati > Pseudomonadota > Alphaproteobacteria > Hyphomicrobiales > Phyllobacteriaceae > Mesorhizobium > Mesorhizobium sp. M0663. The sequence continues at coordinate 477,316 of NZ_JAMYPX010000001.1, read as the reverse complement.
CATCATCACACCTTGAGCAGCAGATGGTCGCGTTCCCAAGAGGTGACGACGCTCTGGAACAGGTCGAGCTCAACGCTCTTGACGCGCAAATAGGTCTGGAAGAAATCCTCGCCGAGCACCGCCCGAACCGGATCGCACGCAGCGAAGCGGTCGAGCGCCTCTTCCATGGTTTTGGGCAGCGTGCTCCTGCTGCGATAGGCATTGCCCGACGCTTCCGTCGAACGAGCGATCTTCTCCTCGACGCCGAGATAACCGCAAAGCAGCGAGCCGGCTATCGCCAGATAGGGATTGGCATCGGCGCCGGGCAGCCGATTTTCCACGCGCCGCGCGGTGCGCCCGCCGGCCGGCACACGCAGGCCGCAGGAGCGGTTGTCGTGCGACCACTCGATGTTGGCGGGTGCACTGTGGTTCGGCCGGATGCGGCGGAACGAATTCACGTTCGGCGCAAACAGCGGCATCACCTCGGGAATGTATTTCTGCAGGCCGCCGATGAAATGCCCGAACATCTCGGTGTCGGCGCCGTCACGCCCGGCAAACAGCGTGTTGCCGGCCTCGTCGACGACAGACATGTGGAGATGCATTGAGCTGCCGGCTTGTGCGGCTATCGGTTTGGCCATGAAGGTCGCCTGCATGCCACCTTCCTGCGCGGCCTGGCGCGTCATTCGCTTGAACAGCAACACCTTGTCTGCCAGCGGCAGCGCGTCGCCATGCAGGAAATTGATCTCCAGTTGGGCCGTGCCCGATTCATGGATGAGCGTGTCGAGCGGCAGTCCGGCTGCCGCAGCATAGTCATAGAGGCGCCGGATCACCGGCTCGAATTGCTCCAGTGCCGCCATGTCATAGGGATGCTGCACGCTTTCGGAGCGGCCATTGCGCCCGACCGGCGCCGTCACCGGCCTGTCGGGATCGGGATTGGGCGCGGTGAGATAAAATTCAAGCTCCGGCGCCACCACTGCCCGCCAGCCGCGCTGGCGATATAGATCGAGCACGGCCCGCAACACGTGCCGCGACGAAGCCATCCACGGCCGGTCGTCCATGTGGAACGCATCGGCGAAGACATAGGCCTTGCCTGGCCCGCCACCGGGCGCCAGACAGAGTGTTGCGACATCCGGCACCATCCGCATGTCGGGGTCCTGGTAGGCGAACCCCTCGTCGACGGAACCGGAATAGCGGCCGTCGATGCTGACCAGGAACGCGCTGCTCGGCAGATAGAGTGCTCGGTCCTCGATCGCCTTGAGGAACTTGGCCGCTGGCAGGGCCTTGCCGCGCAGCACGCCGTTCATGTCGGGCACCAGGCACTCGACCTCGCTGACAGCGTGAGCGGCCAACCAGTCTTTCGGGTCGTTGGTGCCGTTCATGGTCGAGGCATCAGTTGTTGTGGTGTCAAGCATCAGGTCGGGTCCTTGCGAGAGCGAGAATGGCTTCGGCAGCCACGTCCGTTCCGGGTGTCAGCGCCATATGCACTGCATTCTCCCGGAGGCGTGCGCGCATTGCAGCATCGGCCATCAGGCCAAGAATGCTTCGCTCCAATTCGTCTTCCGTCCAGCCATCGCGGCTGATGTGGCGCCCGACGCCGGTTTCCTCGGCACGTTGCGCATTGTCATGCCCGTCCCAGCAATAGGGCATGACCAGCGACGGCACGCCGAAACGCAGTGCTTCGCAAAAGCTGTTGTTGCCGCCATGATGAATGAAGAGGTCGCATTTCGCCACGACGGAAGGCTGTGGAAACCAGGCGTCGAGATAGACATTGTCCGGAACGGCGCGATAGCTGTCGCGCAGACCTCCGGCATTGACAATGAAGCGGGCCGGCAGCCTGTCGAAAACGGCGAGCATGCGCTGGATCAGGCCGACATCCATGGCGCCAAGACTACCGAAACTGACATAAACCAGCGGTCCGCCATTGCGCGGAAAGACCGGTACGTCGAACGACCCTTCCGAGCGGACGCAGCCTTCGAGATAGACGAAGCTGGCAGGGTCGAGCGGCTCGGCGCGCTGCCTTCGCACAATCGTTGGGGTCAGCAGCAGATTGAGGGCGGGCGAAGGTTCCAGAAAAAGACCCGTTGGCAAGGGCGCAAGACCGGCGTCGGTCCGAAGCCGATTGAAGCGGTCATGGGCCGGAGCGACCGCTGCCAGGTAGCGCGCCTCGAAGACCGCGCGGCTCGGGTCGTCGGCGGCGAGACCGGACAGATAGGGTGGCACATTGGCATCGGGAAGCTCGGTTTCGGCGCAGGAGACGACGCGCACCCACGGGCAGCCGGCGGTCGCCAATGCCGGGAACATGACGACGTTGTCGAGCACCACGGCGTCCGGCTTCAGCCGCGCCAGCAATTGGCGCAGCGGCGCCTCGGCGTTGACCGCAGTGTCTACGATTGCTTGCCAGGTCGGGGCAACGTAGGTTTCGAGCTGATCGATGGGGCTCAGCCTGAAATGCGGCAGATGACGGCGCACGAAGGCCTGCCAGTAGCTCTGGCGTTCGCTGTCGGTCAACGGATCGTCAGTCGGCAACTGGTATTCCTGAAACCCATAGTCGGCGAACACGCCAGAAAAGCCGGCATGGCAGATGAACACTGGACGGGCGCCACGAGCGCGCAGGGCCTGCGCTATGCCAACGCAATTCAGCGCAGCGCCGAAGCTCGCTTCCGGAAACAGTGCGATGGTCGGGCTGCCTTTGCGCATGATCCTCGTTATTCCGGCCGGCTGATCATGCCGAACAGCGCGGGCGCCCCGCGACTAGCCGCCTGCGGTCGCTGGCTGCGGGAAAGCCGCAGATGGACCCGAAGCAGATCGGCTGCAACCTCGTACTGCTGGCTCTCCAGATGGTCGAGTATGGTCAGATGCTCGCGCAATGATTGCTTCAGCCGGAAGACATTGACGCCGGCATACGTTCCCGGCAGCCGGCGCAGCCTGAGATGATCGGCCAACGCCTCGGCGACGAAGCGGTTGGCGGAGCCACCGGCGATCATCCCGTGAAAATCGATGTCCAGCCGTTGGAACTCTCTGGAATCGAATGCCGCGTCGGGCAGAGCCAGCAGCATTTCCATGCCCTGTCGCAAGGCTGCCGCGCGCGTCCCATCCAGCCGGAACCCAGGCGCCAGAAGGGCGGCGGGTTCCAGCAACAGCCGGAATTCATAGCTCTCCCCTTGTGCGCCAGGATCGTCCGGCACTCTCCTGAAAAGCCAGGACTGCCCCGGCGCGCGGTCCAGAAGATTTTCCTCGGCCAGTTTCTTCAGCGATTTTAGTACCGTCCTGCGCTCGGCATTATACCGTCGCATCAGGGCGCCGACGGTGACCGTCTGGTCCAGCCGGCGCGCCGAGCGGTCTCGCAGGATCATGTCGGCAAGTTCATCCTCCTCGGCGCTCGGCAGGTCGGCGGCGACGGTCGCCTGGCTCGTGAGGTCTACGGCCAAGCGATAGCCGGACTCAGCCTCCCATTGAACTACGCCTTTTTCAGTGAGCAGACGCAGCGCGGCCCGCACCGGAGTTCGGGATACGTTGCAGAGCGAAGCGATCTGCTGCTCCGGGAGATGAGCGCCGGGTTCAAAGCCGCGTTTCCGGGCCACATCGAGAATGCGCTGTGCAAGGTCGAGATGGTTGGTGCGGGGACGTCGAGCTGCAACTTGCATGGCAATTCTCATGAAGGACTTGGCGGCTGAGGTTTGGCCGATTGCCCTTGCGGATGCGATCGGCCGGGATTCACCGTAGTTGACAAATTATGGATTGACGTACTTTTTTCTGCAATAGTACTGTGAGATCAATCGGCAATAAAAGACTGGGGAACAGGATCAAAGCGGCTACGGCTGCAAGCGCTGGTCCGACGACTAAGTTCGATGATCAACCAGAATGGGAGTCTGTCATGACCACCACCACCCTGCGGCACCGTCCGTTAAGGAAATCCTTGATCGCACTTGGCCTTGGCCTGGCGCTGTCAGCGCCGGCGGCTGCCTCCGACCTCGTTATCTCCAACTGGGACGGCTACATGGCGCCGGATGCCATGAAAGCTTTCAAGGCGGCGACCGGTGTCTCCGGTGAAGTCGTGGTTCACGCCACTAACGAGGAGATCATGGGCAAGCTCGTCGCGTCCGGCGGCAAGGGCTATGACGTGGTCTTCGTCTCCTCGCCCTTCGCCGAAGTGCTGAACAAGCTCGGCCTGATCGAGGCGATCGACCATGCCAATATCCCTAACCTCGCCAATCTCTATCCCGAGGCGGCGAAGCTGCCGCACGACGCCGGCAACAATTTTTCCGTGCCCTACACTTGGGGCACCACCGGCCTTTGCTACCGTTCGGATCTGGTGAAGGCGGAGCCGGTGAGCTGGAACGACCTTCTCGCCCCGTCCGATGCGCTCAAGGGCAAGACGACGATGCTGGCGACCGACCGCTGGCTGCTTGCCGCCGGCCAACTCGCCAAGGGCTATTCGGTGAACGAGACCGATCCGGCAAAGCTCGGCGAAGTCAAGGACCTGCTGATCTCGGCCAAGAAGACCTTGCTGGCCTATGACGACACGACCTTTTATTCAAAGCTGGTCTCGGGCGAGGCGCTGATGGTTCAGGCCTGGGATGGCTGGTGCAATTACGGGATCGCCGAGAATCCACAAATTAAATACACCATACCGAAAGAAGGCTCGGATCTCTGGGTCGATACGATGGTCGTGATGAAGGCATCGGCCAACAAGGACGCCGCCTTCCAGTTCATCAACTTCATGCTGGACGCCAAGAACCACGCCTGGGCGGCCCAGAACATCGACTACAAGGTACCGAACAAGCCGGCTATGGAAAGCCTGCCGGCGGATTTTCTCGCCAAATTTCCCAATATGAGCATGCCGGTGGCAGAGTTGGTCAAGTTCGAGCAGTTGCGCGATGTCGGCGATGCCCAACGCGACTACTCGAAGATCGTCAGCGAAATCAAGGCCGCGCAATAACCGACATCAAAATCAGAGATCCCGGTCGACGGCGGGGTTTTCGCCGCCGACCGTTGAATGCGGTACCGCAATCTTGTCCCAAACAAGACTTCGCTCATCCTTGCTGATGACGCCGGCGCTGGCCTGGCTCATCGCCTTGATGGTCGTGCCATGCGCGCTGGTGCTGGCGCTCGCCTTCTTCCGGCGCGGCATCTATGGCGGCATCGACTACACTTTCACGCTGGAGAATTTCGGGCTGGTGTTCGACCCGCTCTATGCCGGCATCTTCCTCAATTCGGCGCGCATTGCCGGCACGGCAACCCTGGTCGCGGTGGTGATCGGCTATGCCGCCGCCTATGCGATCGCGGCAGCACCCCGGCAACTGCAGCCGGTGTTTCTGTTCTTTGCCGTCTTGCCCTTCTGGTCCAACTACCTGATCCGTACCTATGCCTGGATCGTGCTGCTCAACCGCGAAGGGCTGATCACACAACTGCTGCGCTGGTTCGGCTACACCGGCGAGCCGCTGTCGATGCTTTATACCGAAGGCGCCGTCATCGCCGGTCTGGTCTACAACTATCTGCCCTTCGTCATCCTGGCCTGCTACGCGCCGCTGTCGCGGCTCAATCCGGAGCTCGCAGAGGCCTCGCGCGATCTCGGCGCGTCGGCCGTGACCACATTTCGCCGGGTCATCCTGCCGCTGACCATGCCGGGTATCGCCGCCGGGGCGGTTTTCGTCTTCGTGCTGTCGATCGGCAATTTCGTCACGCCGGCGCTGCTCGGCGGCGGCCGTTTCCAGATGATCGGCAATCTCGTCTACGACCAGTTCCTCACGGCTAATGACTGGCCCTTCGGTGCGGCACTGGCAATGGTGCTGATCGCCATCATGCTGCTGGTGCTGACGACGCAGGCCCTGGCTGCTGATCGCGCCTCGGGCCGCACCGCCGAAGCGAGAGGAGGCGCCGATGGCTGAGCGCTCCCTCGCCACGAGGCGCGCGCTCTGGCTCGTGCTTTCACTGGTCCTGGCCTTCCTCTACATCCCGATCGCCGTGCTGGTGGCGCTGTCGTTCAACCAAGGCGGGCTGCCGACCGTCTGGTCGGGCTTTTCGCTGAAATGGTATGTCTCGCTAATCGGAAACGCCGCAATCCTTTCTGCCGCGCTCAACACACTGATCGTGGCGCTTGTCTCGACCGCCATCGCCACGCTGCTCGGCACGCTGCTGGCGATCGGCGTCGAAATACGCCGGCAACACGGCAAAGGTCTCGAGGCGCTGATCTTTGCGCCGATGATCATTCCCGACATCGTGCTGGCGATCGCGCTGCTCAGCTTCTTCTCGATGCTTGATCTCACCTTGGGCCTGCACACCATCATCCTCGCCCATGTCGTCTTCAATCTCGCCTTCGTCTGCTCCGTGGTGCGCGCGCGGCTGAAAAGCTTCGACTGGTCGATCGTCGAGGCCTCTGCCGATCTCGGTGCTTCCGCGCTCACGACATTTCGGCGGGTGACGTTGCCGGTGATCCTGCCTGCCGTCGTCGCCGGCGCGCTGCTCGCCTTCACCCTTTCGGTCGACGAATTCATCATCGCCTTCTTCACCGCCGGCGCCGGCCGCGCCTCGACCACGCTGCCGATGCAGATCTATTCGATGATTCGCTTCGGCATCACGCCGGAGATCAATGCATTGGCGACTATCGTCATGGCGGTCTCAATCACCGCGCTGACCCTGTCGCAGCGGCTCAACCGTGGAGTGATCGGCCAATGAACGAGCCCCGCACGCTGCTGGCGATCGACAACGTGTCGAAGAAGTTCGGCCGGGTGACGGCGGTCGACGGCATTTCGCTGGATATCCGCGAGAACGAGTTCTTCGCCTTGCTTGGACCTTCGGGCTGCGGCAAGACAACGCTGCTGCGCATGTTGGCCGGCTTTGAGACGCCCAATGACGGGCGCATCCTGCTCGACGGCCGCGACATCGCCAGGACCCCGCCCAATAAGCGGCCGGTCAATCTGATGTTCCAGTCCTATGCGCTGTTTCCGCATATGAGCGTCAGGGCGAATGTTTCCTACGGCCTCGAAATGGAACGCTTGCCTGCAAAGGAAATCCGCTCCCGTGTCGACGCCATTTTGGCGACGACCGAACTCGTTGCCTTCGCCGACCGCAAGCCGGAGCAATTGTCTGGCGGGCAGAAGCAGCGCGTCGCGCTTGCCCGAGCGCTGGTCAAGCGACCACGGCTGCTTCTGCTCGACGAACCTCTTGGTGCACTCGACAAGAAATTGCGCGGGGCCATGCAACTGGAGCTGAAGCGGCTGCAGCACGAGGTCGGCATCACCTTCGTCATCGTCACCCATGATCAGGAGGAATCGCTCGTCATGGCCGACCGTATGGCAGTGCTCAGGGACGGCAAGCTGCTGCAATGCGATACACCCCATGCGGTCTACGAGCACCCGGGGGACCGTTTCGTCGCCGACTTCATCGGCGTCATGAATTTCGTGCCGGGCAAAGCCGTCGGCGACGGCGTGCTGGCAAGCAACGGCGTGCGGATCGCCGGCGATGTTCCCGCAACACTTTCGCCCGGCGCTGCGGCGGTAGCTTCAGTGCGGCCCGAACGCATCCGGCTGTTCCCGTCGGCAGAAACGGCCAACCGTATCTTCGGCGCGGTCGAGGCGCTGGCCTATCAGGGACTCGATCTGCAGCTGCACGTCCGCACCGCCCTGTCGCCAAAGCCGTTCCTGGTGCGCGTCACCGCCGACGCCGCCGGTCGCCGCCCGGTCTCGTCGGGCGATACAGTCGAGCTCGGCTGGGATGCGGCTGACGTCAGAATTTTCGCAGATTGATCGAAGGAGAACCTCTCATGGCGCAGAAGACGATCGCGTTCTTTCCGGAGGCCGCCTATGGCCCCGCGCTCAATTCCGTCGGCATAGCCCAGGCGATCGAGGCGCGCGGCCACAGAGCGGTGTTCCTGTCGGACCCCGGTTTCGTCGACGTCTACAAGGGCTACGACTTCGAGGCTCATCCGGTGAACCTGTCCGAGCCGCTGCCGCCGGAACAGATGGCCAAGTTCTGGGAAGACTTCATCAACGGCCACATCCCGAACTTCCGCAAATCGCCCTACGACCAGGTCGACAATTACGTGAAGGATTGCTGGACGGCGATCGTCGACAGCGCCAAATGGGCTGAGAAGGATCTGCCTGGCGTGCTTGCGACGATCAAGCCTGATGTCATCTGCGTCGACAACGTCATCCTGTTCCCGGCAATCAAGCAGTATGGCAAGCCCTGGGTGCGCGTCATCTCCTGCTCGGAAAACGAGATCGAGGACGAGGACGTCCCGCCACATCTGTCCGGCTGCGGCGAGAACGACCACGCCTGCCATCGGCGTTACCGCGACCATTTCAACGCCGTCATCAAGCCGATCCATGACGACTTCAATGCGTTTTTGAAAGCGAACAACGAAGCGCCGTATCCGATCGGCCAGTTCTTCGAGGCCTCGCCGTACCTCAATCTGCTGCTCTATCCCGAGGCGGCGAAGTTCAAGCGCCGCTATCCGCTCGACCCGGCAAAATTCCAATATCTGGAAGGCTGCGTGCGGCAGGAGAAGCCCTACACCGTGCCGGTTTTTGCGAAGAATAATGACGGGCCGCTGCTCTATGTTTCCTTCGGCAGCCTTGGCGCCGGCGATGTCGATCTGCTGAAGCGCATCGTCGCAACGTTGGGCAAGACGCGCTACCGGGCGCTGGTCAATGTCGGCGGCTACAAGGAGCAGTACGCGCAAGTGCCCGAAAACGTCATCGTCGAGAGCTGGTTCCCGCAGCCCTCGGTCATCCCGCAGGTCGATGCGGTGATCCATCATGGCGGCAACAACTCGTTCACTGAGTGCCTGTATTTCGGCAAGCCGGCGATCATCATGCCCTACGTCTGGGACGGCCACGACAATGCGACGCGGGTCGAGGAGACCGGCCACGGCTTCGGCATGCCGCGCTACGACTGGAGCGACGCCGAGCTCATCGCCAGGATCGAAACCTGCCTGACCGACCCGGCAATCAAGGCCAAGCTGGCCAAGACGTCGGCCCAGATGCAGTCGCAGAACGGCCCGGAGAAAGCGGCGGTACTGCTGGAGAAATTGCTGTGATCTCAGCCCCACACCTCCACCAAGCCTCGACCCGCACCGACCTCGTCGACTGGGGCACCCAGCCCGATGCGCTGGAAGGCGCTTCGCATTCCACCGGCAGGCTGGTGCACAAAGGGCCGAACAACCAGCCGGAATCCGGCATCTGGGTCTGCACGCCCGGTCGCTGGCGGCTGGCGATTCCGCGCGACGAATTGTGCCGTTTCGTTGCCGGCCGCGCGACCTACAGATCGGACGACGGCGAGGTGATCGAGGTATCCGCCGCCACGGTTGTCATGTTCCCGGCCGGTTGGACCGGCGAATGCACCGTCCACGAGACCATCCGCAACTTTTACATGCTGGCCTAAAGCCGGCCACTGGAGCTCCCGACATGCCGACACCGATCATGAAATCGCCGCTCGCCCTCACCGACCTGGTCGACTGGGGCGTCATCCCCACCCTGATCGAGGGCGAATCCCGCACTTCCGGCAAGCTGCTGCACAAGGGGCCGGAGGGCCGCTCCGAATGCGGACTGTGGGTCTGCACGCCGGGCAAATGGCGCTGCCACGTCACCCGCGACGAGTTCTGCCATTTCCTCGAGGGACGCTGCACCTATGTCCACGAATCCGGCGAGGTGATCGAGATCGAACCGGACACCGCAGCGTTCTTTCCGCAGGACTGGAAGGGCGTCTGCACCGTCCACGAGACCATCAAGAAAGTTTACATGATCCGCTGAACCTTCTCGATAATTCTACCCTACCGGACACCTGACGCCGTTTCTTCCGATGCTCACGCACTTTAGTGTCCGCTCCGCTTCGGTTCTCGAAAACCACGCCGCCTGTCTCGGCAGGGTGAATTCTCAAAAAGGTTCCGTGCACACGGGAGGACAGAATGGACTTTTCACCCGACCGGCCGACCTTCTTCGTCAATCCGGATTATCGGCCAATGACTGGTGCGGCAAAACCGGTGATCGATCCGGCGACGCTCGAAACCGTCGGCGCGATCACCGCAGCCAGCGACGGCGAGATCGACGCCGTGCTCACCGCAGCGACCAAGGCGCAAACGGCCTGGAAAAAGCTCGACGCCAAGAGCCGTGCCCGGCATCTGCACGCCGTCGCGAACGCCATCGAAGCGGCCGACTTCACGCGCTGCGCCGAGCTGATGGTGCACGAGATGGGCAAACCCTATCCGGAGGCGATCGGCGAGATCGCCAATTGCGCGCCGATCTTCCGCTATTACGCCGAAATGGCGCGTGACGACGCCGGCAAGATCGCCGGCACGACGCAGGCCGGTTCGTTCCAGTATGCCCGCTACGAGCCCTACGGCACGTCGGTGCACATCATGCCTTACAATTTTCCGATCCTGTTGATGTGCTGGACCGTCGCCGCCTCGCTTGCCGCCGGCAATGCCTGCGTGATCAAGCCCGCCGAAGCGACAACATTGTCGACGCTGGATTATATGACCGTGTTCCGCTCCCTGCCGGAGGGCCTGGTTTCCTGCATGCCAGGCGGAGCAGCAACGGCGCAGGCGCTGATCGCCTCGGACCGCACGCATGCGGTTGCTTTCACCGGTTCGGTCGCCGCCGGCAAGGCTGTCGCCGTCGCATGTGCAGAGCGCATGAAGCCTTGCGTCATCGAGGCCGGCGGCAGCGATCCCCTGATCATCAGCCAACACGCCCCACTGGACGTGGCGGCTGCCGGCAGCGTCACGGCTGCCTTCCATCTCACTGGCCAGGTCTGCACTTCGGCCGAACGGTTCTTCGTGGTTGATGCCGTTCACGACCGCTTCGTCGATCTGTTTGCCGAGAAAACGCGCGCGCTGCGTATCGGCAACGGCCTCGACAAAACCGAGATCGGACCGCTGGTCAGCGAGGCCGCGCGTGCGAAGGTCATCCGGCTGGTCGACGATGCGATCCGCAGCGGTGCCAAAGCGATCACCGGCGGACGCATTCCGCCGGCACATAATGTAGGCTGGTTCTACGAGCCGACCATCCTGACCGGCATCACCGCCGATATGGCAATCGTGCGCGAAGAGTGTTTCGGGCCGGTCGCCGCAATCTGCCGGGTCAAGGATTTCAACGAGGCGATAGAGCTTGCCAACGACAGCCCCTTCGGTCTCGGCGCCTCGGTCTTCACCACCGATCTTGCCGAAGCGCATGAGGCCGCGGAGCGGCTCGAGGCCGGCATGGTCTGGGTCAACAATCCGCTGATAGACAATGACGCGTTGCCGTTCGGGGGCTGGAAGGCTTCGGGCCTCGGCCGCGAGCTCGGCCGCCAGGGTCTGGATGCATTCCGCCGCTCGAAGATGGTCATCATCGACCACAGACCGGAGATTCAGGGCTGGTGGTATCCCTATCCTGACAGCTGTTTCCGCGAGGCAGGCGGGCGCAAGCATGCTTGACACGACTATCTTCGGGCGTGCTGCTAGCTAATTGTTTAGGATATCCGTCTCCGCCGAATGCAGCCATATCGGGCGTGGCGCTGTAGCCGAAGGCTGGTGAGGTCGGAATCAGAAAGGCCACCTGCGCTCAACGGCCATTCGCCCGGCGGACCCGCCAGATGACATTACCGACGTCGTCGGCGACGAGCAGTGCGCCGGCCTGATCGATAACAACGCCGACCGGCCGGCCCATCGCCGTGCCATTCCGCCCGATGAAGCCAGTGAGCACGTCCTTCGGGAGACCGCTCGGTTTGCCACCATGGAACGGCACGAAGATGACCTTGCAGCCGCTGTGCACGCTTCTATTCCACGAGCCGTGCTGGCCGACGAAGGCGCCGTTGCCGTAGGCCGGACCGAGCCGCGCGCCTTTGGAGAAGGTCAGTCCCAGCGAGGCGGTATGAGAGCCCAGGGCGTAATCGGGCTTGATCGCTGCCGCCACGAGATCGGGGCGCTGCGGCTTGGCACGTTCGTCGACGTTCTGTCCGTAGTAGCTGTAGGGCCAGCCGTAGAAAGCGCCGTCACGAACCGAGGTCATGTAATCCGGCACAAGGTCGTCGCCGATCTCGTCACGCTCGTTCACGGCGACCCAAAGCTGGCCAGTCTCAGGATTCCAGGAGAGCCCGTTCGGGTTGCGCAGGCCCGAGGCGAAGACCCGAGTGCGGCGGGTAGACCGATCCACTTCAAGGACAGCGGCGCGGTTCTTCTCCGCGGCTATGCCGTTTTCTCCAACGTTGCTGTTGGAACCAACGGTGACATAGAGCTTGCGTCCATCCGGAGTTGCGATCACGTCCTTGGTCCAATGATGGTTGAGGTCCCCGGCCGGCAAGTCGATGATCTTTTCCGGCGACGTGCTGACTCGGGTCTGGCCATTGGAGTAGGGGAAAGCGACCAGCGCGTCGGTATTCGCGACAAAGAGTTTGCCTTTGGACAGCGTCATGCCGAAGGGCGAATTGAGGCCTTCCGCGAACGTCGTGCGTACATCCGCAATGCCGTCGCCATCGGTGTCGCGCAGGAGCGTGATGCGGTTGGCGCTTTTGGTCGCGGCGCCAGCCCGCTTCATAGCCAGGTCCATGAAGACCTTTCTAAGACTGAAGCCTTCGTCATGCTTGGCAGGGGCATTGGTTTCAGCAACCAGCACGTCGCCGTTCGGAAGCACATGTAGCCAGCGCGGATGATCGAGGCCGGTGGCGAAGGCGTTCACTGTCAGCCCCTTCGCCGGGGTCGGCATACCTTCTTTCTGCCAGCCTTTCGCCTCGGCGATGTTAACAGTCGGGATCAGCGTCGGTCTTGGTTTCGGTAAAGTGGGGTTGGGGCCATAGCCGGTTATTGCACCAGTTTTTTGCGCCGGAATGCCAGCGCAGCTCGCCATGACGGTGCCCAACACCGCTACGAGTACGCTTCCTGGGAAGCCGGCATGCATCGGACGTCCTCCGCATGGATTTGTGTCGCGCTCTTTGTGCAAACGGAAGTCAGTGGCTTATTCTTCCAATTGCCTCGAAACAGCGGCGCTCGTGATCCGAGGGCCAGGAATTCGCGACAGATCTGCGCTCGGTAGAAATATGGCGCGAGAAGATTGTGGCAACCGCGCGAATATCTGTCGCGCAATATGAATCATGGGCCAACATGCGTTCGAATGGAAGGAGACCGTGAACGGCGGGACCCACAATGACCCACCGATTGCACCAGCTGGTGAAACAGCTGTTGTTGCTGCTTAGCAAGACGCTGCAAATCTGCTAAAGTCTGCGGTGGGAGGAGACGGATATCCAATCGCTGCCGATAGCACATCCAAGTGTAGCGAAGGCGACACCCGGCGCATCACTTCCGCTCGCCTATTCCCTCGCGACGCTCTGCTGGCTCCTGTCGGCCGGCGTCTATATCGCCGCCAAGTGGGTTGCCCCCGAGATGCCGCCTTGGGCGCTCTGCTTCTGGCGGCTGACGCTCGCGTGCGCGATCCTGCTGCCTATCGTCCATCGTCATCACGGGGCGATGCTCGTGCTGATCCAATCCCGGGTGATCGAGGTGCTGGTCATCGGCACTATCGGGCTAACCTTGTGTCAGGGCATGATCTACACGGGCCTCAACTACACCAACGCGACAACCGCCGGCATCATCATGGCGCTGTCGCCGATCATGACCATGGTGCTTGCCCGCTTCGTGCTCGGCGAGCCCCTCGGTGTCTGGAAAGCGCTTGGAGCGCTGGTCGCTCTGGCTGGGATGGTGGTGATCGTGGCGCGCGGCGACCTTGCCGCGCTGATGCAGCTGCAGTTCAATCCCGGCGAGTTGTGGATCGTCGGCAGCGCGTTTTGTTGGGGCCTCTACACCGTGCTGCTGCGTCGCGCCAAATTCGCTATCGAGCTTCTGCCGATGGTGGTCCTGCTGCTGGGAGCCGGCGCGCTGGCCGCACTGCCCTTCTATCTCTGGGAACTGTTTTCCGGGGATCGTTCAGCGCTGCATGCGAACGGCCTTCTGGCTCTCGCCTATGTTGCCGGCCCCGGCGGCGCTCTGATGTACTATCTCTACAACCGTAGCGTCGAGACGCTTGGTGCGGGGCGCGCCAGCATGCTGCTCTATCTCCAGACCGCCTTCGTCGCCGTTCTCGCTTATCTGGTCCTTGGCGAAAGCTTGCACGACTACGATCTCGCCGGCGCCGCCTTCATCATCGCCGGCCTGCTGCTCGCCACCGCGATCAAGCCGAGGCAGCGCACGGTGCGTGTCGCGTAGGCAAACATCAGTTCCGCTGCTTCGGCGAGCAGCTCGCAAAATCAGAGCGCAAGCCGGGTCACTGAAGCCGGCTGTTGTGGCGCAGCACGAGGCCGACCGCGCCGAGCAATGCATCGTTCTCCGTGTGCTTGCCAACGATTATCCGCGTGCGCAGCGCAGGCGCCACATCGCGGGACTTGATGAGCGTGTGGCGTTCATATGATGCGATCAGTGGCGCCAGGAGAATGTCGCCCGCCAAGGCCATGCGGCCGCCGATGATGATGAGCGGCGGATTGAGAACCGAACCGATCAGGCCAAGGCCACGGCCGGCAAACTCGGCGGTGTCCTCGATCATCCGCAGCGCCCTCACGTCGCCCTGCTCGGCCATCATGATCACGTCGTCCATCGTGACCGGCCGCCGCACGATGCGCGAAATCTGCTCGAGCGGTCGGGCAAAGCTGGCATAGAGCTCCAGGCATCCTCGATTGCCGCACCGGCAAAGGTCGCCGCCGGGATCGATGCTAATGTGCCCGAATTCGCCGGCGCCGCCGGCGATGCCGCTCACCAGCCGACCGTGCTGGACAATGGCCCCGCCGACGCCCAGATCGACCTTGAACAGCACGAAATCGTCCTGGCCGACGGCAGCACCCCACATCAGCTCGGCAATGGCCGAGCAGTTGCTCTCATTGTCGGCGAAGATCGGCTGTTCAAGGACCGGCCCGAACACATCGCGGATGTTGACCCCGGCCCAGGTCGGAACGATACTCGCGCGCAGCACCACTCCTTCGCGGCTGACTGGGCCCGAGACGGAGACCCCAACCCCCAGGAGCCCCGCCATCGGCAGACCGTTCTCTTCGTAGCATCGGGCAATTACTGACTTGGCGAGCTGGGCCGCCTGTTGCGGCTGGTAGTCCAGACCCATGGGGATAGTTTGTTCGGCAACGAAAGAATGCGAGACGTCAGCGACGACACACCGCATCTCGTCGAGGCCCAGATGGATGCCGACGCAGGTGCCCGCAGCGGGATTGAGCGTCAATGTCGTGGCAGGCCTGCCGATACCCCTCGCCGCGTCATGATGGGCCGAGGATTCGATCACCATCCCAGATTTTCTCAAGCCGTTGAGCGCGGTTGAAACCGTCGACCGCGCCAAACCGGTAATGCGGGTAATTTGCGACGCAGAAAGCACGCCGCGCTCGCGCAAGCATCGGACGATCAGGCTCTCCGGCGACGCGGACGGCCTGTCGATCAGCCAATTTCTAAGCGAAGGTTTGTTCATGATGGGCACAAAGCACGTTGACTGATAGCCCAAATATGTCATCTTGGAAAGAACGGAGATTACTGAATCTCGCCGGCCACGACCTCAAATCGCGGGCCACAAGCGGTCGATACGAACCGTGCATCACATATGGGAGTGAAACGATGAAATACCTGAGGACGGCCTTTGCGGCCGCTACCGCCTTCACCTTGATTACCGGAACAGCCCTCGCGGAGCCGAAGACCAACCTCTTGCATCAATGGGCCACCGGATCGGACGCCCAGGCTATCGCCAAGCTCGGCGAGATGTTTACCGCCAAGGGTGGCACCTGGCAGCAGACCTCCATCGCAGGCCATACGGCCAATACCCTGGCCAAACTGCGTGCTGATGTGATCGCCGGCAACGCACCTCCCGCTGTGCAGCTCAAAGGCCCCGAGATCGCCGAATGGAACGAGACGGGCATGACAGCCAATCTCGACGACCTGGCGAAGGCGGAAAATTGGGAGAAGGTCGTCGCTCCCGAATTGCTGCCGGTGATGAAGCCGACCGGGAATTGGGTGGCCGCGCCGATGAACATCCACCGCATCAACTGGCTGTGGGCATCGCCGAAGGTCATGAAGGACGCGGGCGTCACCGAGATGCCGAAGACATGGGCGGAATTCAACGCCGCCTGCGACAAGATCGTGGCCAGCGGCAAGATCTGCATTTCGCACTCGACCGCCGACTGGACCGACTCGACCGTCTTCGAAGTGGTCGTGTACGGTCAGGACCTCGATCTCTACAAGAAAGCTTTCGTCGAGGGCGACGTCGATGCCATGCGCAGCGACGGCATGGTCAAGGCCTTCGAGCAGTTTCGCACCATGACCTCGAAGTACATGGACCCCGGCATGAACGGGCGTGACTGGGATACCATGTCGCATCTCGTCGGCCGCGGCGAGGCCGCCTTCCACATCATGGGCGACTGGACGATCGGCCTGCTGACGGCCGGCGGCTTCAAGGAGGGCACCGACTATGTCTGCGCCCAGGCGCCGACCGATTGGGGCAAGCCCGGTTTCATCTTGAATTCAGACTCGGTCGTGTTCTTCAAGCAGAAGGATCCGGACTATATCGAGGGACAGAAGCTGCTTGCCAGCATCATCCTGTCGCCCGAATTCCAGACCATTTTCAATCAGACCAAAGGGTCCATTCCGGCCCGCCTCGACGTCGATCTTTCGAACGGCTTCAATCCCTGCCAGCAGCTCTCGCAAAAGGATCTGCAAGCCTCGATCGCCGCCGGCACGCTCGTGCGTTCGATGGCGCACAACATGACGGTTCCGCAAAAGGTCCGCGGCGCAATAATGGATAGCATCACGGAGTTTGTAGCAACGCCGGATATGAGTGCGCAGGACGCGGCCAATGCGATGGCGGATGCGGCCGAAGCGCAGAAGTGACGCTGCCGATGATGGCCGGGGGCGAAGCTCCCGGCCAGACCTCGCCGGAGCAGCCCGATGTCCACCCATGATCTGATTGTACCAGCCGCAGCTGCCGCGGCCCCTCCGTGGCGCGAGCGCCTGGGCACGATGGTGCCCATTCTGGTGCTGGCGCCGTCGATAGCGGCGAGTTTCATCTATGTTTTCGTCTTCACGCTCTGGACGCTCTACATCTCGCTGTCCAATTCGTCGCTGTTGCCGACCTATGGGTTCGTCGGCCTGGACAATTACGCTTCGCTCTGGGCAAACCGGCGCTGGAACATCGCCTATACCAATCTCTTCCTGTTCAGCGGCTTCTATATCGTTGGCTCGATGGCCGTTGGCCTGCTGCTCGCGATCGCGATCGACCAGCGCGTCCGCGGCGAGGCGGTTTGGCGCACCATCTTTCTCTACCCGTTGGCGGTGTCCTTCATCGTCACCGGTACGGTGTGGAGTTGGCTCTATAATCCTGTCGACGGTATCCAGGCCTTCGTTCGCGGGCTTGGCTGGACCGACTTCAGCTTCGCCCTGACGGCCAACCGCAACACTGCGATCTATGCGGTGATCATAACCGGTATCTGGCAGTCGTCCGGCTTCGCAATGGCACTTTTCCTGGCCGGTCTGCGGTCGGTCGATCCGGATCTCGTCAAAGCCGCGCAAATCGACGGCGCGTCGGTTTTCCGGACCTATCGGAGGGTCATCCTGCCAACCATCGCTCCGATATTCCTGGCGGTGGCGGTCATTCAGATACAATTCGCCATCAAGACCTTCGACCTGGTGGCGGCGTTGACGCGAGGCGGCCCAGGTGTGTCCACCACCTTCCCCGCCATCTATGTCTACGACCTGATGTTCCAGCGCGGCCAAATCGGCGAGGGTGCCGCCGCGGCGATGATGATGCTCGCGGCGGTCGCGGTGGTGCTGGTGCCGTACTCCTTGTGGATCGTCTGGCGCCGGCGGGCGGAGGGCCGCAATGGCTGAAATTGCCCCTAATGCCCGTTTTGATCCGGAAGAAGCCGCTGCCACGCGCCGGCATTTCTGGAGTCGCTTCCTTGTCTATGCCGTGCTGACGCTTTTCGCGGTCGTCTATCTCGTGCCATTGCTGGTGGTGATCTTCAACTCATTGCGCGAGCAGTCGGAGATTGCCCGCAACGGCCTCATCTCCGTACCGCGCAGCTTCCGGTTCGATGCGTGGGCGCAGGCCTGGGGATCCTACTGCGTCAGCGGTACCTGCGAGGGCATGAAGCGCAATTTCTTCAACTCGCTGGCGATGACGATCCCCGCCACCATCATCTCGACCATTCTCGGCGCCATGAACGGCTACATCCTCTCCAAATGGCGCTTCAGGGGTTCCGAACTGATCTTCAATCTGATGCTGCTCGGCGTATTCATGCCCGGCCAGATTTCGTTGATGCCGTGGGCGTTCCTGCTCGGCAAGCTCGGCCTGACCAATTCCACATACGGGCTGGTGTTGATCCACGTCGTCCAGGGCATCTCGTTCACCACCCTGTTCTGCCGCAATTTCTACGTCAGCATACCGGACGACCTGATCAAGGCGGCACGCATCGACGGCGCCGGCTTCTGGCGGATCTTCCGCAAGATCATCCTGCCCCTGTCGCCGCCGATTCTGATTGTCACCGTCATCTGGCAGTTCACCGGCATCTGGAACGAGTATTTGTTCGGCGTCGTCTTCACATCGGGCCAGCAGCAGCCGATTACGGCGGCGTTGGTCGCGCTCACGGCCGGCGGCACGACCGCGCGTGCTTACGATGTGATGAGCGCAGCCGTGCTGATCGGCGCGTTGCCTCCGCTGCTGATCTATCTGTTTGGTGGAAAATACTTCGTGCGCGGCCTCACCCAGGGCGCCATAAAATGAGGCGTCGCCGATGTCCGCGTTGATGATCCGCAACCTTCACAAGAGCTACGGCTCGCTCGAGATTCTTGCCGGCATCGATCTCGAGGCTAAGACCGGAGAATTCGTCGCCCTTGTCGGCCCGTCGGGTTGCGGCAAGTCAACCTTGCTCGCCATGATCGCCGGACTGGAAACCGTCACGTCGGGCGAGATATGGATCGGCGACCGGCTGGTGAACTCGGTGCAACCCAAGGACCGCGATATTGCGATGGTGTTCCAGTCATACGCCCTCTATCCCACCATGACGGTGCGCCAGAACATCACCTTCGGCATGGAGAGCCGCGGCGTGCCAAAAGCGGCGCAGGCGGAAGCTGTCCAGCGGGTTGCCGCACTCCTGCAGATCGAACAGCTGCTTAAACGCAAGCCCGGCCAGCTCTCGGGGGGCCAGCGGCAGCGCGTTGCGATGGGGCGTGCCCTCGTGCGCGACCCGAAGCTGTTTTTGTTCGACGAGCCCTTGTCCAACCTCGACGCCAAGCTGCGCGTCGACATGCGTACCGAAATCAAGAAGCTTCACCATCGCGTCGGCAAGACCACGGTGTATGTCACCCACGATCAGGTCGAGGCGATGACGCTTGCATCCCGCATTGCGGTGATGAACCAGGGCTCGGTACAGCAGTTCGACACGCCGAAGCGGATCTACGACCGGCCGACCAACATGTTCGTTGCCGGTTTCATGGGATCGCCGGCGATGAATTTCATTCCCGCCCGGCTTACGGGCTCGACCAGCATCTCGGTACGCGCCGCTGACGGCAGCGACGCCAGCCTCGCCCTTGCCGCGCCGATGCCCGCCGGTGCGCCACAGGACGTCGTGCTCGGTATCCGGCCGGAACACATCTACCGTTTCACGACCGATCTGAAGTCGCGCAAACCTGCTGTGGCGTCCATGCAGGCGCCGGTCGAATTGGTCGAGCCTACCGGGGCCGAGACGCTTGCCGTGCTCA
Organism: Mesorhizobium sp. M0663; assembly: GCF_040320585.1. NCBI lineage: Bacteria > Pseudomonadati > Pseudomonadota > Alphaproteobacteria > Hyphomicrobiales > Phyllobacteriaceae > Mesorhizobium > Mesorhizobium sp. M0663. The sequence goes on along the minus strand of NZ_JAMYPX010000001.1, from coordinate 457,632 downwards.
GGCTGGGTGACCTGGAGATCACCGGCCGTTTCGAGCCGGATGACGCTCCCGTCATGGGCGAGACGATAACGCTAGGCATCGACATGTCGCGTGCCTGTCTGTTCGATCCAACAACCAAGGCGCTTCTGTAGTTTGATGTCCGTACAATTCGCGACTTATCCGAGCTTGACCGATCGGGTCGTGCTGATCTCCGGCGGCGCCTCCGGCATTGGCGCCGATATGGTCCGCGCCTTCGTGGCGAACGGCGCCCGGATAGCCTTTCTCGATGTGCAGGACGAACCAGCGGAGGCGTTGGTGCGCGAGCTCGCTGGTGCCGCCGGGCAGGCTCCGTTATATCTCCATTGCGATGTGACCGACGTCGATGCGCTAAAGGCGTCGGTAGCAGGCGTGCGCGCGCGGCTTGGTCCGGTCGCCGTCCTGGTGAATAACGCAGCCAATGATCAGCGCCATCCCATCGACGCGGTAACGGCCGACTATTGGGACCGCAGCTTCGACGTCAATCTGAGGCATCACTTCTTCGCCGCGCAGGCAGTGCATCCGCATATGAAGGAACTCGGCTTCGGCTCGATCATAAACTTCTCCTCCATTGCCTGGCGGTTCGGAGCGGACCAGATGGTGGCCTATGCCACCGCCAAGGGGGCCGTGGTGGCGCTGACGCGTGCGTTGGCGCGGTCGTTCGGACCGGATAACATCCGCGTCAATGCGATCGAACCCGGCGCCGTCATGACCGAGCGGCAGCGCGAGCTGTGGTTCAAGACGCAGGAGGCAGTCGACCAGACGGTGCAGCGGCAATTGATTCGCCGCGTCCTGCTGGGCGAGGAGATTGCACGCACCGTGCTCTTCCTGGCGGCCGACGACAGCCGCATGATCACCAAACAGTCCATAACCGTCGATGCCGGTCTGCGCTAGTGACGCCTCTCCGCTCTCCATTGGAACCGCCAAGCTGATGTTTCGTCTCGGCCTCAACCCTTACGGACTGACCTACTATCTCGGCCTGCAGGGCCGCGGCACGCCGCGGCACAATCCGGACGGCGTGGGGCTGGAAGGCTTCATCACGCTGGCGCAGGAACTGGGCGCACGCACGCTCGAGATCTACGAACCCTGGTTGACCGACTTGACTGACGCCGAAATCGTCGCCCTGCGCAGGCGTCTTGCCGCGCTGGACATCGTCCCGGTGGTGAGCGGCGGACTTCTAGTGGCAGGTCCGCTGGACAACGCCTTTCGGGCTGCGCGCCTGCTCGAGGCGACGACGATCCGTATCGCACTGACGCCTGTCCTGTGCGGCGACCGCAATGCGTGGGGTCCGAAATGGAGCGAGTTCAACGCAACGATTCGCGCTGCCTTGACGGAATGGGGGCCGCGTGCGGCGGCCGAGGGACGCGTGCTCGGCATCGAGAACCATCAGGACTTCGGCAGCGACGAACTGGTTGCGTTCTGCGAACTCGGCGGGCCGGGTGTCGGCATCACCTACGACACCGGCAACACCTTTCCTGTCGGCGAGGCGCCGCTTGCCTTCACGCGCCGGATCGCGCCCCATGTCCGCCACGTTCACCTCAAGGACTATCGCGTCCAGTTCACGGATGAGGGCTACCGCCTGGTCCGCTGCGCGATCGGCGACGGCGCCGTGCCTTTCGCCGAACTGGCAGCCATCCTTGGCGAGCACCACGACACGCTGACGGCGGTGCTTGAGCCCGGCGCGCTGGAGGCCCGTCACGTTCGCTGTCTCACCGACGACTGGTGGAACGGATATGCGCCGAAGACCGCCCGCGAATTCGCGGCCTGCCTGAGTGCTGCGCGCCTGAACCGCCTTGCGGACGACGCCGACTACCGCACGCCATGGGAGCGCGATGATGACGGTGCGCTCGTTTCGTACGAGCTCGACATGATCCGGCGCAGCGCCGCCAACATGATGAAATTCGATTTCATTGCAATGGAGAAATCAGCATGACTGCCCGAGAACTCAGCGGCCTGACCGCCTTCGTCACCGGCTCGGGACGCGGCCTCGGCCGCGTGATGGCCGACCGCTTGGCCGAACTTGGCGCAAACGTCGCGGTCCACGACCTCGATTGGGCCCGGCCATCTCAATATGGCGAATTCGCGGACCTCGGCGACTCTGCCAGGGGCTTGGAGAAGCATGGGACGCGCATCACCGCGGTCACCGGCAACATCGGCGACAAGCAAGCTGTCGCGGAAATGAAGAGGAAGATCGAGGCGGAGCTCGGCGACGTGCACGTCTTGGTAAACTGCGCCGGCGGCGACATCGGCGCCAAGGGCGTAAAGCCCAATCCCAACAACGCACTGGACATCGACTACGAAGACATCAAGGTTCTAACCGAGAACAACCTCATCGGCACGATGCTGGTCTGCCAGGCGTTCGTTCCGCCGATGGTCAAGCGTGGCTCAGGCTCGGTGATCAACATCGCCTCGGCGGCAGCGCATATCGGATGCTCGCCCGAGGTGGTCTACTCGACGCTCAAGGCGGCTGTCGTCCATTATACGCGCTGCCTCGCCAAGGAACTGATCGACGATGGCGTACGCGTCAATGCGGTGAGCCCCGGCGCCACCAAGACGGCACGGTTCCAGGCGAGCCGCGTGGTCGATCCGCAGCGCATGGATTCGAGCAAGAAATCGCTGAACCGGTATGCGGAGCCTGAAGAGATCGCCGAAGCGGTGGCCTTCCTCGCCGGTCCGCGCGCGCGCTTCATCAACGGGCAGGTAATCCGAGTCGATGGCGGTTTCACGATCTTTCCAGGTTAGGCCGCGACCATTGCCGGTTTCGGATGAGTATTTGATTGTGCCGTGACCCGATAAAGCTGTTATCGTGCCCTCGCATCGGGGGCGAAGCCATGCAGATCGCGGGGATGGGTTCAGGCAGCATCGGCCGCTGTTTGGCGGTTGTCCGCTGGCCAAGGCGTTACGCTGATGGCGTTGGTGCCGCCTCGAACCGCTGCTCCGGCGCTAGCACCCGGATCCGCGGCAAATGACGGATGACGCCAACATCCTTGATGCGGTGGTGGTCGGGGCCGGTTGGGCCGGCCTGGGCGTCAGCTATTCGCTGGCACGGCAAGGCTTGCGCCATGCCGTACTGGAGCGAGGCCGCATCGGAGAGACCTGGCGCACGCAGCGGTGGGATTCTTTCCGGATGAATACCCCAAACGTTCAGACCGTCATGCCAGGCGACTTCTATGACGGTTCAGATCCGTTCGGTGCCCTGACGCGCGACCAGTTCGTCGCCCTGCTTGAGGATTTCGCCAGGCGAAACGAACTACCGGTCGAACCGGACACTGTTGTGACCGAGCTCTCCGGTGGGAACGGGAATGGCGTCTATCGGTTGACCACCTCGCGCGGCACAGTTTTGGCACGCAACGTGGTGATCGCAAGCGGCGACTTGAATTGTCCGGTGCGCCCAGTGTTCGCCGCTGCCTTGCCGCCAGGCCTGCGCCAGTTCGATGCTTCTGATTACCGCAGCACCGCCGATCTTCCGGCTGGAGCGGTGCTGGTGGTCGGAAGCGGCCAGTCTGGTGTCCAGATCGCGGAGGACCTGGCAGAAGCAGGCCGAACAGTCTTCCTTGCCACCAGCCGCGTCGGGCGGCTCTCGCGGCGCTACCGAGGTCGCGACATCATGATCTGGCTCGTCGAAAGCGGGTTTCTCGACGTACGTCGAGACGAGATCATTCGACTTGCGGGGCGCATTCCACCTCGTGGTCTGCTTGGCGTGGAACACACGATAAGCCTGCAAGCGCTCGGCGCCCGAGGCATCGTGCTGCTAGGGCGGCTCGCGGGCGTCGAGGGCGACGGCCGTCTGTCGTCCGCCGAGGATCTCGAAGAGCATATTCGTTTTGCGGACGAAGCTTCCGCCAACGTTAAACGCTATATCGACGAATACATCAGCCGCTCTGGAATCGATGCTCCCGTGTCGGAGCCGGAAACAGCGGATACTGTCACAGCGCATCGGCCGGACCCGGCTATCGTTTCGCTTGACCTCGCCGGGTCCGGCATCACGACCGTGGTGTGGTGCACCGGCTTCAAGGGCGATTTCAGTTGGGTGAGGCTTTCCGGTCTGCTCGACCCGGAAGGACAGCCTGTTCACGAGGATGGCGTGGCCGCCCTGCCAGGCATTTACTTCGCTGGGTTGGACTTCGCCTCCACACGCAAGTCAGGCACAATATTGGCAGTCACCGAGGAGGCGCCCCGCCTTGTCGAACACATCGTGCGGCGTTCGTGACGACCTGGACACCGTCGGCGGGTTTCTAAACCCAAGGCCATTGATGACGACTAAGTCTCAGCTTGACAAAAACTGCGGTATAGCGGGTATATTAATCGAATAATATGACGCCATCCATTGTGAGGAAGGCGGGTGGCAAACCAGGGAGGAGACCAAGATGAGCCGCTACAAGTCAGTCGGATTCCTGCACGGCATGGTTTTGGGCGTGGCCCTGACGACCGCGACTGCGGCCCATGCCGAGACCTTGACGCTCTATTGGAACGCCGGCCACGCCTATCAAGCTTATGCCGATGCAATAGCGAAGTTCGAGGCCGATCATACCGGATGGTCGGTGCAGTGGGAGAAATTCCAGTGGCCGGATATGCGCACCAAGCTGGTGGCGGATTTTGCGGCGAAGAACGCGCCCGATCTCGTCGCCGAACCCGGCGGCTGGGTGCAGGAATTTGGCCAGCGGAATCTGCTGCGGCCGCTGAACGACTTCATCCAACAAGACGGCAAGGCGATCGGCTATCCCGACGACTGGCAAGCCTATTCCGTCGAGCGCAACAAACTCGGCGACAAGTACTATGGCGTCCAGATCCACCTCACCTGCGCCACCCTCGTGTACAACGTCGATATGCTTAAGCAGGCGGGCTTCGACGCGCCGCCTGCGACCTGGGAGGAGTTCCTGAAGGTTGCCAAGGCGACGACGACCGGCGCCCGCTTCGGCTTCGCTCCCAACCCCAGCATCGGATATTATTCGTCGTGGCTACTGCAGAACGGCGTAAGCTATTACGATCCCAAGACAAACAAGGTCAATCTCGACAGTCCTGAGGCGATCGAAGCGATCCAGTTCCTCGCCGACCTGATCCACAAGGAAAAAGCAGCGACCAAGCCGGCGGCGGGTGCTGACTATGAGGGTCCGCAAAAGCTGTTCACGGCCAACCGGGTCGCAATGATCATAACCGGTCCGTGGGACGTGAAGCCGATCCGCTCGGGCAACCCGAAGCTCAACTGGGCGGTTGCGCCATCACTCAAGCACAAGGTGCAGGCGACGTTCGCGGGCGGCGTCAGCGTGATGATCCCTAAGGACGCCAAGCACCCGAAGGAGGCCTGGGAGTTGTTGAAGCGGCTCGTCGCGCTCGACACGGAACTAGCGGCTACCAAGGAAGCGGGCATGACGATGCCGCGCAAATCCTGGGCCGAAAACGCCGAGGTTCAGGCCGATCCGGTCATCGGCAGCTTCAGCAAATGCCTGCCTTACGCGCAAGACGTCACCGCCGAGCTGCGCCTCACCGGCAAGCACGCGCGAATCGAGAAGCTTCTGCAAAGTGCGCTCGAGGATATCATCTACAATCAGAAGCCAGCAGCCGAGATCATGCCGAAATTCGCGGCCGAGGCCAACGTCATCCTGGCCAACAACTAGGCCGATGTTTATCAGCGGCAGCACCGATACGGCCGATACGGACATTCGCGTCGGCGCGATGCCGACCCGGCGAGCTGCCCGCTTCAGCCGGCGCACCAGACAAACGCTTCTCGCTTACCTGCTGCTGTCGCCAGCAATCCTCTATTTCTCGGTCTATCTCTTCTATCCGATAGGACTGGAGTTTTGGGCGAGCCTGTACAGCGGCCAGCCGCTGATCGGCGAGAGCCGATTCGCCGGACTGGACAACTACGTTGCTGCCCTCGGCGACGCGCGCGTTCGGCAGTCGCTCTTCGTGACGCTGGCCTTCGCGATAGGCGTCACCGCGGCCAGCATCGCCATTGGCCTCGGACTGGCGGTCGTGCTCAACCGGCCGATCCCGGGGCGCACTCTGATCCGCGCAATCATCTTCTTTCCCTACATCACCTCCTTCGTGATCGTCGCGTTGATGTGGCAGGCAATTCTCGATCCCTACACTGGCATCTTGAACAGCTTCCTTGCCGAGCTTGGGCTGCCGACCCAGAATTGGCTCGGCGACACCTCGACCGCGCTGCCGACCCTCATCGCCATCACGGTCTGGAAGGATGTCGGCTATGCCATGCTGATCTACCTCTCCGCGTTGCAGTCGATCCCGTCCGACTTCTATGATGCCGCATCCATCGACGGCGCCACGCCGACGCAGCAATTCCGCTATCTGACCTGGCCGTTGTTGACGCCGACCACACTGTTCATCGCGGTCGTCAGCACGATCAGCCAGCTGCAAGAGCTGGCGCCGGCCTACCTGATAACCAAGGGCGGACCGGCCGACGCGACGCGGTTCTTCAGCCTGCACGTGTTCGAGGCAGCCTTCTTCGAGCTCAACATCGGCTACGCCTCGGCGCTGTCTTTCCTGATGTTCCTGCTGATCCTGGCCATCACCTTCGTTCAGTTCCGGCTGCTCAACCGCGAAACCACCTATTGAGGTTGGCATGACATTCGCAAAAACGCTCCCGTCCTACCTACTGCTGCTCTTCTGCGTGGCGCTGTCGATCTTTCCGTTCCTCTACATGCTTTCGCTGTCGCTGCAGAGCGATGCCGACGTCTTCAGCGGCATTCCGATTCTGATCCCCGAGACGTGGCAATTCACGAATTACATCGACATCTGGCAGAAGGCGCCGTTCGCGCGTTTCACGCTCAACAGCTTCATCATCGCCGGCGGGATTACCTTCCTCCATCTGATCTTCGATCCGTTGATCGGCTACGTCTTCGCGAAGATGGAATTCGCCGGTAAGCGCGTCATGTTTGTCGCGGTGCTGTCGACGCTGATGATCCCATTCTTCATCCGCATGATCCCGCTCTATGTGCTCACCGCGCGGATGGGATGGCTCAACACCTATCAGGGCCTTATCCTTCCATTCGCCATGAGCGCCTACGGAATCTTCCTGATGCGGCAGTTCATCCGTCCGATTCCCGACGAGTTGCTTGACGCTGCACGGATGGACGGCTGCTCGGAACTCGGCCTTTACTGGCGCATCGTGCTGCCGCAGGTCCGGCCGGCACTGGCGACGCTGGCCCTCCTCACCTTCGTGTTCCAGTGGAACGAATTCCTCTGGCCGCTGGTCGCCGTCAACACCACCGAAATGCGGCCGATCACGACGGGACTGACGCTTTTCAACCAGGAATTCTTCACCCAGTGGAACCTGACGGCGACGGGCGGGATCATTCTCTTCATCCCGAGCCTGCTGCTGTTCCTCTTCACGCAGCGCTACTTCGTCCGCAGCGTGATGCTGGCAGGCATGAAATGACCATTCGGAGGCATTGCACCCTATGACGTCCCGCCGACCGAACGTGATCGTCTTCTTCACCGACCAGCAGCGTTGGGACACCGTTGGTGTCCATGGCAATCCGCTCGAGCTTACGCCAAATTTCGACCGCCTCGCCGGGACCGGCACGTTCGTGGCGAATTCGTTTACCTGCCAGCCCGTTTGCGGACCCGCCCGCTCCGTGTTCCAGACGGGGCGGTACCCGACCATCACCGGCTGCTACCGCAACGACATCCCACTGCCGAAGAGCGAGCGTACGCTCGCGCATCATTTCACCGCGGCAGGTTATGACACCGCCTACATCGGCAAGTGGCACCTGGGGTCCGCCGAGCCGGTCACCCAGGAACAACGCGGCGGCTATCGCTACTGGCTGGCCTCCAACATCCTGGAGTTCACTTCCGGCCCCTTCGACACCGTCGTCCACGACAATGAGGGCAAGGCGGTGAAGCTGCCGGGATACCGCGTCGATGCCCTAACTGACGCTGCAATCCGCTATGTCGCATCGAGGGAAGACGAGCCGTTCTTTCTATTCCTGTCCTTCCTCGAGCCGCATCACCAGAACCAGACGGACAACTACCCTGCCCCGCTCGGATACGAGGACAGGATCCGCAAGAAGCTCGCCATTCCCGGCGATCTCGCCGCACTTGGCGGCACGACAGCCGAACATTTCCCCGGCTATCTGGGCATGGTCGCACGCCTCGACGAGGCGTTTGGACGGCTGATCGAGGCGCTCTACAGCCTTGGCCGGCTTGACGACACGATCATCCTCTTCACCTCCGACCACGGATGTCACTTCAAGACCCGCAACAACGAATACAAGCGTTCCTGTCATGAGGCGTCGATCCGCGTGCCGACGCTATTCCACGGCCCCGGCTTCCAGCGCATCGGCACATATGAAGGCCTGGTCAGCCTCGTCGATCTCGCGCCGACCCTGCTCGCCGCGGCCGGCCTGAAAGTGCCCAATTCGATGCAGGGCGTCTCGCTGCTCGACGCACTGCAGGGCGAACGGCCGCCGCGCGACGAGATATTCATTCAAATCAGCGAGCACCATGTCGGCCGCGCCTTGCGCACCAGACGGTGGAAATATGAGGTCGAGGCACCGGGAAAAGACGGCTGGCGGGATTCCGGCAGCGATTTCTATGTCGAGGCGAGGCTCTACGACCTCGATGCCGATCCAAACGAACTAACCAATCTCATAGCTTCGCCCGATCACGCAGAGACGCGTGCATGGCTGCGAGGCCGCATCGTTGCCCTGATGGTGGAGGCCGGCGAGGCAAGGCCCGAGATCCTTGCCGCCGGGCATGGAAGCTGGAATGAAATCCGGCTGAGCGACAGCTGATCATGTCACGTCGCGCAGCGGATCCAACAATGCACGAGAGAAATTCCGATCGCAGAAAGGCGCCGACCATGGCCGATGTCGCCCGGCGCGCCAATGTATCGACCGCTGCCGTGTCGTACCTGCTCAGCGGCGACAGCACGCGCCTGAAGTTCGTCGGCAAGGAGGCGCGGCAGCGCATCCTCGAGGCCGTCGCTGAGCTCAACTACGTGCAAAACCGCACCGCGCGGCAGCTGCGCCGCCAGCAGGCCGAGCGAATCTGCCTTGTACTGCCTCGTCTCGGCGTGCCGTTCAGCGACCGGATCGCGCAGGATATCCAATCTGGAGCGGCGCTGAGGGGATTTTCGACAATTATCACCGCGGGAGACACCTTCGAGCGAACCGACCGGATCGTGAGGGAAATCGAGAGCGGGCTGGCAGACGGCATTATCGCCGACTGGCAGCATCTCTCCGAGCCCGAGGTGATGCTCTTGGCCGCGCGCCTGGCGGCCGCGGGCCGGCCAGCGGTGATCTTCCATCCGACCATCGAGCCGGCAGGCTTCTCGGTTGTGCGCCAGCATACCGGCAGGGCCGTCTTCGAGGCACTCGACTACCTCTACCGAGCCGGCCATCGCTGCATCGCCTATATGATGCATGAGCAAGCGGTGGACGGGAGCCGTCTCGCCGCCTATCGCAGCTTCCTGCAAGCACGCGGCCTTCCGCTGCGAGACGACCTGGTGATCGGCGGTGCAGAGGCGCGCAAGGCTGCGTTTGCCAATGCTACGGCGCTGGCCGCCCGCAAGGATCGGCCGACCGCGCTTTTCGTCGAATCCGATCTTGCCGCCGTGACCGCCCTGCACGCATTCGAGGAGGCCGGCCTCTCCGTGCCCGGCGACATTGCAGTCATCGGTTGCGGCAATATCGACGAGGGCGAATTCAGTCATCCGGCATTGACGACAATCGGCCCCGAAACTGCCCACTACGACCATCTTGCCGATCATCTGATCTCATTGATCTCGGCAACACCGGGCGCAATACCTACCCTTTTCAGCGTTTCGTGGCAGTTGGTCCGTCGCGCGTCCGCATGAGCAGGATCGCCGCTATTTGACGCCCACGCTTTCAGGCCAGAGGACCTGGATTTCCTTTGGCAGCGCATCCCGCACCTTTGCCGACTGGCCAAGGTCGATATGCCGTGCAAGCACACGCAGCACCGAGCGTGCCGCATCCTCGGGATCGACAGGACGGGTCGATTTCAATTCATCGGCGATGTGTTGCAGGAACGTCTCGAGCGAGCGTGTCTTGTCGGGCATGTCGGCGGGCCGATAGCGATCATAGTAGGCGCCCCGCACGAGCAGCGGCAGTTCCGCTCCCAATTTGGCCGCCAGTCCGATCTGCAGCCTGTCCCGAAGGGTTCGCAGAACGGCGCCCAACGTATGCCAGGCGACGTGTCGATCCGGACCAAGATCCGCCATGATCTCGTCTAGCCAGATGTTTGTTATTTGCAGCGTTTTGTCAAAAACGTCCAAGCCGGTTGCGCTCATCGTCGCCTCCTCGAAAGGTTCTAGGGGCGAAACGGCGACCGGAGATTATTGTTTCGTGGTCCTGTGAAAATCGCCCTGGCAAAGCGGCGGAAACCGGTTCGGTCGGAGAGCCTGTCGGCGTCAGGTCTGCTCGACACTCTGCATCTGCCGGATTTCGGCGATCTGCCGGAAGCGGCCGTTTTCCACCACGTTGAGTGCAGTCACAGCGGCCAGATTGTCGCCCTTTTCATCCCACCGCACCGGCTCGCGATAGGCGATTCCCCTGAAACGGATATCGCGCACCGCCGCCAGAACGTCGCGCCGGCTCGGATATCCCTTGGATACAGTGCTGGCGTCTTTGATCGCGGCAAGGAGAAGGCAGGCCGAATCGTAGGCATTCACGGCATAATTGCGCTTCGGCTTCACCGCCCGAGGATCTCGCCGGCTTCGGCGAGCGTCGCTTCCAAGCAATCCCTTCGCGCGTCAACGACGCCCGTTCAACCTTTCCACAGTTGTATTCGGCGCCCTGCGTTCCGATCATTAAAGTCGTCCTTGCTGATCCGAAAGGTGGTTGTCCTCCGCCTAACTGAGCTTGTGCTCATCGGTTCCGAACGCCGTCTCAGCAATGAGACCAGTCCTCACGTTGCCTGAGCCCGGGTATCTCTTGACTGACTGAGCGGCCCGCGCCGACAATGGCATTGGGAAGATGGCGGGATGGCGCCCACGGTGTTCGGCACCACTTGGCGATCAAGCTGCGAAAGGGCTGTCATGGATTGGAAGCTGGAACTAGTCCCGGTCCCCGTATCGGACGTCGATAGAGCAATTGCCTTTTATGTTGAGAAGGTCGGCTTTCATCTCGATCACGACCACACCGTAAGCGACGAGATACGTTTCGTGCAATTGACGCCACCCGGATCGGCCTGTTCGATTGCCATGGGCAAGGGCCTCGTCGACAGCCCCCCGGGATCCATAAGGGGCCTGCAACTGGTCGTGCCCGATGTCGATGAGGCACACCGGTACCTGGCCGCTCAAGGTATCGAGGTCAGCGATATCAAGGATTTTCCCTGGGGCAGATTTGTCTTCTTTGAGGATCCCGACGGCAACACCTGGTCTGTCCAGCAACTTCCACCTCGCAGCTGAGGTGGCGCGCTGCGGCACGGTCGTGCCCCGACACAGATAGCGCGGGATGCACGGTTCAATTCGAACGCATCCCGGCCTAACGCCTCTTCTCGTCCAAGGCGGCATTCCAATTGTGATAAGGCGCGCGATAGGTGGGGATGCGGTCCTCGACATCGACAAGCGCTTCGAACGGTTTGTGCGGTTCGGCCTGATACCAGAAGGCGACCGACGAAATGTCGTCCGAGCGGCGATTGGCGTGACCGTGCTCGATGGTCACCCGAATGCGTTTGTGGAAGATGACCGGGTCCTCTATGTGCCAGCGATAGAGCGTAACCGGCTCGGTCCAGTTCGGCCCGCCGGCGGCGATGATGCCGTGATAGGGCGCGCTGTAGTCCTGTGTCGGGCACCATGCCGTATTGAAATAATCTTCCGTGCCGGTGCCGTGCAGCGTCGGCGGCCAGGCATCGTTGGCGCCGGGGCCGGTCTCGCCGCGATCGTCGATCAGTTCGGCCTTCGGTCCGATGCGCGGATCGGGCTTGCGCACCGTATCCGGCACGGAAATGCCCGGCTCGCCATCGACGAAGATCATGTCGTCGCCCTCGCCATACCAGTCCCATAGTGCGGAACGCCGCCGCGAATAGACGGAATAGAGCACGCCGACATAGTGGCCATGACCTTCCGCCTCCAGGATGGTGTAGTTGCCGTTCCCGTCGGTGTTTTCCCCGCCAAACAGGACCTGCTCGTTGGCCAGCCCCGTCTCGTCTATGCCATCAGGTCGCTGCTGCCTGTATTGGGCGTGGAAGCGGCCCAGGCCTTCCTCGAGTTCCTCATGCAGTTCGAGATCGACATAGTAATAGAAAAGCAGGTCGTCCTCAGCCTCATTGGTGACGGTGAAGCGCATGTGGCTGGCAAACGGCATCGGAAAGTAGCAGTTGAAGGCCTTGCCATCCTCGGGACTTGCCTGCACCGGCAGGCTGGCAAAATTGCGCGTGCGGGCGTGGCCCATGCCGAAGAAATCGCCGATCGGCGTTTCGATGCTCGGATGTGCCTCACCATCCCAATAGGCGCGCAATACGATCTTGCGCAGGAACGCCTCGCTCTCGCAGGCGAGCGTCGCCCAGATATGCGTGACGATGCCGGCACCGTCATGCTCGGCAATCACCACCGTCTGGCCGGGTTCAATGTGCAGCCGGTCGTCATTGCCGCCGGTGCGGTCGTAGCTTGAGAACCGGCGGGTTTTGGCGTCGCGCAATTTGGCGAGCCCGCGAAGCGGCGACAAGCCGGCATTATCCATGTGTTTCTCCTCTTGCTTCAGCGGTTATTTCAGGCCGCTTGTCTTGATCGATTCCATGATCTGGCGTTGGAAGATCACGAAAAGAACCAGCATCGGCACGGCTACGATGGTCGAAGCGGCCATGACGTAGTTCCAGGCGGCGGCGTACTGGCTCTTGAAGTTCGCAATGGCTACCTGCACCACCCAGAGATCGAGGTCCGATGTGATCGTCAACGGCCACAGGAAAGCATTCCAGTTGGCGAGGAAGAACAGGATCGCCAGTGCCGACAGGATCGGCCGGCTGAGCGGCAGGATGATGCTCCAATAGATGCGCCAGTAGCCGGCACCATCCATGATCGCCGCTTCTTCCAGTTCCCTGGGCAGCGACAGGTAGTATTGCCTGAGCAGAAAGATGCCGAACGCGTTGAAGATCGCCGGAATGATCAGCCCGGCATAGCTGTCCAGCATGTGCAGCATCCGCGTCAGGATGAACAGCGGCACGATGATGACCGGCAGCGACACCAGGAAGGTCGAGAACATGGCAAGGAACAGCGTGTCGCGGCCCGGAAAACGGAGCCGTGCGAGCGAATAGCCGGCCATCGAATGGAAGAACAGCGCGGCGACCGTCACCGTCGCCGACACGAAGAACGAATTGAAGAGATAGCGCAGGAACGGCACCTCGGTCAGCACATAGAGGAAATTGCCGAGCGTCGGGCGTTCCGGAATGAGGCTCGGCGTGAAGACGTCGCTCGCCGGCTTGAGCGAGATGATCAGCATCCAGACAAGCGGGAATACCGTCATCAGGCCAAGTGCGGCGGTTGCCAGCATCCAGGCAAGTCTCGCCGCTCGTATCTGCGAACGGCCGGAAGGAGTTCGGCCGTCAGTCATGCTCGAAGCGTCCGCCGCGCGTCAGCACGAAGAAGAAGACCGTGACCAGCATCAGCGCCAGCACCAGCAGCGATGCCATTGCCGATGCATAGCCGAACGCGCCGAACTGGAATGCCTGCTTGTAGATATAGATGATCAGCACCGAGGTCGAATTGACCGGACCGCCTTTGGTCATCACATAGATCAGGTCGAAGACCTGGCCGCCGGCGACAGCCGCGACGAGCGAGACCAGGAGGACGAAGAAGCTGGTCGGCTTGAGCAAGGGCAAAGTAATGTACCAGAAGCTCGTCACCGGCCCGGCACCGTCGATCTTTGCAGCTTCGTAGTACTCTGCCGGGATGTCCTGGAGCCCGCCGAGGAAGATCAGCATGTAGAAACCCATCAGGAACCAGACGCTGACCAGCACCAGCGTGAACAGCGCCAGATTTGGATCGCCGAGCAGCGAAATTCCGCCGAGGCCGACGAGCGGCGCCAGCCGGCTGACGATGCCGACCTTTTCGACCAGCATGAGCTGCCACACGAGCGCCACCACGACCAGGCTGACCATCTGCGGCGCAAAGAACATCGAGCGCATGACCGCGTTGAAGCGGTTGGTCTTCTGCACCAGAAGCGCCAGTCCCAGTCCGGCGACGTAGAGCGCCGGCACCAGCATGACGGCATAGGCTACCGTCACCTTCACCGACGACCAGAACAGCGGGTCGCCCCACATGCGCCTGTAATTGACGAACCCGACGAACCTGTAGCCGCCGAAGCCGTTGACCTCGAAAAACCCGACGGCGAGCGACAGCAGCATCGGCACGCCGACGAACACCAGCAAGCCGAGCGCATCGGGCAGGACGAACAGCCATGCGGCGTAGCGCTCCCTTTGCTTGGCGGTGAGGCCGCGGGCGGAATTCGCGCCCGCGGCTGGCGGTTTCATCTGATCCATGCTGGAAAGGGCCTAAAGGATCGGCGCGCCGGAATAGGAAGCGAGGAACGCATCGAGTTGCTGACTGGCCGTCGTCGCCGCCTGCTGGGCATCAACCCCGCCAAGCTGTGCCGACTGGATGGCGTCGGAGATGATCTTGTAGGCCTCCGGCGGAACCCGCGGCTCGGCGCGCGTCCCCGGATGGATCTCCTTGGCGAAGGTGCCGAACTTGCCGGTGCTGAAGACATCGGCGCCGGCCTTCAGCGCGCTGTTGCGCGGCGGCATGTCGCTCTTGGCGACAGTGCACCAGTTGACGACCCGGTCGATCGATGCCGGATCCATTGAGGCCAGCGCCCAGGCGCAGAACTGGGCGGAAGCATCCGGGTTCTTGCCTCCGGCATTGGCGACAAAGGCCCAGCCACCGCCGACGGTGACGTATTTGCCATTGGCCGGTGTCGGCAATTTGAAGATGCCGTAGGGCACGTCCTTGGCGTTGTTGTCCATCGCCGAAATGCCCCAGATGCCGCAGTTCTGCATGGCGCACAGCCCTGCCCCGAGATTGGCGACTATGTCGAAGCCGCCGCCGACCACCTGACGCGGCGCCACGCCGGTATTGATGGCATCCTGCCAGAGTTTCAGCGCCTGGACGGTGGCCGGCGAATCGAAGGCGCTCTTGCCGTCCTTGCCCTGGAATTCGCCGCCGCCCTGCCACAGGAACGGATACCAGGTGAAGTTCTGGTAATAGCCGGGAGTCGTTTCGAACAGCACGCCGTAGCGACTGGGCGTCGTCAGCTTTTTGGCGACCGCCAACAGCTCGTCCCAGGTCTTCGGCACGTCGTTCTCGTTGAGCTTTGCATCCTCGAACGCTTTGACCGAATAGTAGAAGGCCATCGGCTCGACTTCCATCGGCACACCGTAGATCTTGCCGTCCACCATGCGGTTGGCGATGACGCTTTCCGGGAAATCGGCTTTGGCGGCATCCTCGATATGCGGCGTCAGGTCGGCAAGTACGCCGCCATTGTAATAACGCAGGAAATCGCCGGGGCTGATGAGGAAGATGTCAGGGCCCTCGCCCGACGCGAAGGCCGTTGCCAGCTTGGAACCGGAGATGTATTCGCTGTTGACGACATATTCGAGCTCGACCTTCTGGTCGTGGCCGTCGTTCCAGTCGGCCACCAGCTTCTCGAACCACTGGACCTGCGGCTTCACGTCTCCCCCAGGCGCATAGAACTGCCAGAATTTCAGCGGCGCTTCCTGAGCGCGCACGGCCATCCTGTTGATGAACGGGAAGCCTGTGAGGCCGGCGGCAGCGAAAGTGGCGCCGCCCTGGATCAGCCGACGGCGGTTCAGGCTGGCCAATGGCCGGTCGCGGGTCGTTTTGTCAGTCATCAATTCCTCCCTTGGATGTTGTTCGGTCGAACGTTGGCGAAGGGACCTCCGTTCCCTTTGCCGGCACCTGGCGTCACGCGCTGTCGAATGGGCTCAACACGCATGGGATCACTTCGGTGCGCGGCGCGCCCTCGACTTTGCCACCCAGCCGTTCGAGCAGCATTTGCGTGGCGCGCTTGGCAAGCATTGTCGGACTGTTGCCGACACGGGTCAGCTTCGGCCTGACATATTCCAGTTGAGGCAGGTCATCGAAGACTGCGATGGCGATATCCTGAGGGATATTGATCCCATGGTCGTAGAATTCGGTCAGCGCACCGGAGGCCATCAGATAATTGGCGAAGAACATCGCCGACGGCAGGTTTCCGCCGTGCTTCTCCCTGAGCCAGGTGACCGCTTCCCGCCCTGACGGGGCAAGATAGCTTCCCTCGAACCGCAGATCGGCGGAGATTGGCACGCCATTGTCGGCGAGCCCTTTTTCGAAGCCGGCGGCACGCGCCATCGCCTCCTTGAAAAAGGCTGGCCCGGTGACATGGGCGACGCGGCGATGGCCCCTCTTCGCCAGATACTCGCCCATCAGATAGCCGCCGCCGAAATCGTCCAGCTGGACGCTGTCGACAGCATGGTTCGGCAGATGGCCGATGAAGACGGCGGGCAGATCGAGGCTGAGCAGTTCGCTGTGCATGCCGTGCAGCGCGAAGTCGGCAACGATGACGCCGTCGACCCGCTTGCGCCCTATCTGGCGCAAATACTCGCGGCCGTGATCCTGTGAATGTCCGCCCGGCACGTCGGTGTTGAAGATCAGCATGTCGAGGCCGACCACTTCGAGCGTCGACTGCGCCGTTTTCACCAGCTCCGGATAGAACGGGTTGCGGATGTCCGGGATCAGCATCGCGATGATGTTGGTGCGGCCGGTGCGCAGGCTTTGCGCCTGCGGGTTCGGCGTGTAGCCGAGTTCGTCGATCGCCGCTTGTACGCGCTCACGTAGCGATTTCGATACCCGGTCCGCATGGTTGATGACATGCGACACGGTCGTGCGCGACACGCCCGCTCGCGTGGCAACTTTGGAAATCGTGCTCATGGTGACAAGTTATGGGCACATGAATGCATTTGCAAATCGATTTTACCAATGTCTCGCAAATTAGGGCCGTCAGGCGGATTACACAAATGCCAAAAGAAAAGGCCGGGTTGTTAAGCCCGGCCAAGTGTGAAGGTCTATAACCTCCAGAGGGGAACGCGCCGGACGCAATGGGAGGAGACATCCGACGCAATTCGCATATGGGTCTGTATTGGTGGCGTTTCAACGATGCGGCAGTAGACCAACGGCGTTGCTGCCATAGAGCCAGAAACGCAAAGCATTCGAAGAGGGCGGTGGATCGCAGCTGCCAGTTGGACACAAAGGTCGCCGAATGCAGGGCGGCTCCTGGCATAGGGACTTCAGTCTGTAGGCCTATCGACCAAGGACCCGCACGGCCAAACTTTGGTCCGAGGCTGCTATCGCAAAAGCCCGAAATGCGAGAGTTTCAGGAACTGAGTTCCGAGGAGCCCCGTTGCGATGCCGACTGTTACAGGAGGCCGCCATGGACCCGAGCATTCACCAGGCACGTTGGCTGCTTTTTCCGTTATTTGGCCTGTGCTTCGGGGTCGCGGCCATTGGATTTATTGTTGGCTGACGGTGGAAGTCGGCGCTACCGCGGAGAGACGCAACCACGGGAAGGCAAAAGACTTGCGCAGTAAATAGTCCCTTCCTGCGCTAGCGAGACCCACCAGTTACCATCGTGGGACTGGTGGGTCTTGACGTTCCGGACGCAAACCATTGTTTTAAGCATCACACGAATTCGAACAGGAGGCAGTACGACAGAGCCGTATGATTAAGGGGAGTTCCGACATGCGACTGGCAAGTTCATTGATGACGACCCGGAAACGAAGGACCGGATCTTCACGAGGACGTCATGTCGGCATTTCTGTAGTCGTCTTGACCTTCATTCTCGTCGTGAGCCCCTATCGCGTCGTGGTCGATGGATCATCGCAGCCGCTCGGCCCGCAGGCTGCCTGGGCCAAAGATGGCGGGAACGGCAATGGCGGGAACGGGAACGGGAATGGGAACGGCAATTCGGGCAATTCGGGTGGAAACTCCGGCAATTCGAACTCGAACGCTGGTGCCGGCAAGGGCAAAGCAAAGTCGCAGGACGACAATCTCCCTGATCCCGCCCCTGCGGTAAACCCCGATAGCAAGCCAAAACTCTTTGTCAACGCATCCACAGGAGACCGGGTCGAGGTGAGCGGCCCGAGCATTGGCGTGGTGCATTCGAACGGACTCAGTGAGCGCATCGACAGCGACCAATATGAAATGCGGGATGCCGAGGGCCGCATCATCATTCGGCGCCTGGCGACGCGTTCCGATCGGGACAGGTTGCTTGGAATGATCAACTGAGGGCCAGTTCACATGGCCGCGCAGTGCGGCAATTTCGGCTCAAGCATGATCGCGAACAGGCGGATGGCGGCGCTCAGTCGCGTCGCGCAAGGTCATGGCGGCTTCGGTCCTGTTGCTGACGTTGAGCTTGGCCAGGATTCGCGTCATGTGGTGCTTTATCGTCTTTTCATGCAGGTTCAGCCGAAGCCCGATCCGCTTGTTGCTCAGTCCCGCGGCAACCAGCGTCAGGATCTCCCTTTCGCGGCTGGTGAGGTCGGCAAGTCCGTCAGCTTTCGCCGGCTCTTTTGATTGAGCCGAGAGATCGGCCAACAGGCGCGCCGACAATTGTGGACAGACATATCGTTCGCCCGACGCTACCGTGCGCAGGATCGCAGCCAACGTCCTCGACCCGACCCCCTTCAGAACATAGCCCCTTGCCCCGCTCTGCAACGCGGTCATCACGTGCTGGTTTTCTTCCGAAACGGTCAGCATCACAATTTTCAGTGCCGGATGCCGCTCAAGGGCCGGTCCGATCACGCCAAGGCCACCTCCAGGAACCGAGATGTCCATCAGCAGAATGTCGGGCCGCTGGTCTTCGATTATCCGCAGGGCATCGTCTCTGCTGCTTCCTTCACCGACGATCTCGAACCCGCCGATCTGATCGAGCGTGCGCACAACGCCTTCCCTGAACAGCGGGTGGTCGTCGACGATGGCGAGCTTGATGGCTACTGTCATGTCTGCCCCATTTCAACGATGTTGAGGGCCATTCTTACGACTGTGCCACTCTGTGAGGAAGTCACGGTAAACTGGCCCCCGAGGCTTTCCACCCGCTCGCGCAGCCCAACGAGTCCCAGCCTCTCGGGACGCACGATTTGCGGGTCAAAGCCAGCGCCGGCGTCGGCCACTTCGATACAAACGCGCTCGCCGTCGAAATGTTTCTCGACCGACTGACCTTCACCTCCGGCATGACGGAATCCATTGTTCAGCGCCTCCTGGACGAAGCGGAAGATGCAAATCTTGGCCGCCGGCGACAACGGCGCATGGCCGCCGGTCATCGATAATCTCACTTTGACGCCGGTTCGTTCTTCGTGCGCCTGTACGGCTAGCTGGAGAATTTCACCCAGTTCGGCATGCTCGATATGCGGCAGGACAAGGCCCTTGCTGATGCTCCTGATCTCGCGCATGGCATCGTCCAGATGTGCTTTGATGGCCAGCAATTCCTGTGCGCGCTTCGATTGCGGCGTAGCGGGATCGGCAATGACGGGGCTGTCGATCCCCAGCGCCGCGAGAGCAACCAATTGCGCGGGGCCATCGTGCAAGTCCGCACCGATGCGCCTGAGATAGCGTTCGTTAAGTGCGGTGGCACGCTGCGAGGCACGCTGCACCCGCAGCCTCAACAGTCTGTTTTGCGCAAGCAGATCGGAAAGCTCGGCAATGCGCTGCTTCAACGAGCGGCTCTGCGAACTGATCATGCGGCTGCCACGGAACACGATTGCCGACAGCCCGAGAAAGAAGGCCGCTGTGACGGCGGCAACGTCCAGCCAGGTTCGAATGAGCGCCTGATGCAGGTTTCTTTCAAAATCAGTGGCGACCTCGTAGAATTCCGAAACGGCCACCACTTCCCCCGACCATGGCTGCAGCACCGGATTGTAGATCTCGAGGAGATGCAAGCCGCTGGCTCTTTCGGCCTCGCTGTCCGGATCGTCGAGCTTGTCGAACTCCGAGACCATTTGGCCTGCGAATGCCGCCCGGAGATTGTCGCTGGGTTCGAAGCGCTTGCCGATCAATGTCTTGTCGGTCGAATACAGGATGGTTCCGTCGCGACGCCAGAGCTTGAAGGATTCGAGCCTTGTGCCGAGTGCCCCTTGTCCCAGCGTTTCATCGAGCGCATGGGCGACGCTCTCGTCGAGCACTTCGCTCTTGCGCATATCCGGAAGCAGCGGCGCGATAACGCTGTCCACGTAAAGAGCCGTCGCGGAAGCCGAATTCTGCGTGACCACGGTTTCTATATGGTTCGTGACGGAAATCCCCACCACCACCATGGCTGACAGGGAAAATAGACCGCCCGCGAGCAGGAACTGCGTTGCCAGCGACAGCGCATTCCAACGGTCAACAAGGCTTGTCAGCCTGTGTGGCTTGGTGTTCCGAATGGCCCGCTCGGCAGCACGCCGCACCAGTGGCGCGATTCTGGAGAGCCGGCTAATCCGTTGTCGAACGTCGCTGAAAGACGCCATCCTAGGTGTGTAACCGATCAATCGCGATGGAACTAGGGCCTGATGAGAGGGCGAACAGCGTATCCGGCGCTTTTTTGGGCAAACCGTCTCATTGCGTCGTTCGGTAAAGCTCGGACGCGGCCTGCTTCAGTGCCGCCCGTCCATCCGGCCTCAGATACATCATGTGCCCGCCCTCCAGCACCTCGGTGCGAATGGGCTTTGCGCCGGCAAGCGAAGGAATTTGACCAAGCAGGTAGCGCGAGCCCATGTACGGCGTCACTAGGTCGCTGTAGCCGTTGACGATCAGCACGCCGAGGCTGGGGTTTAGCACGCGCGCCTGTTGAAGGTCGTCCATGACACCCGCATAGCCCTGACGCGTCGCGCTCGTCCCATAGTCCCAATTGCCGCTGACTTCACGGTTGAGAAGCCGATAGCTGATATCCGTGCGGAAGTTCAATTCATCACGCACATAGCCGACGAAAGCGGAGGTGAGCGCCGGCACGCTTCGGTCGAGCACCGGATCGGGACCCTCGACTCCCAGGCTCTCTGGCGCCACGTCCGCTGTCGCGATGTTGCCGTCATAGGCGCTGAGAACATTGCCCTTTGCCCGTGCAAACTCCTTGGCGAACAGCCCTATGGGAATGCGTGCAAAGTGCCGCTGGACGAGATCGAGTGGCAGACCGGTGATTGCGGCGACACGCTGGCTCGCCAGGCGCCCACCCTGCTCCAGCCCACCTGCCAGCGCGGCCAGATAATCGCCGAGCGCATAGCGTTCGACTTCCGCCAGCCGCTCCTGCAGGGCCGGGCCGGAAACGCCTTCGCTGTGTAGGCGCACTGCCGCCAGCGACGGCAGTTCCAGCGCCCAGTGGAGCGGCTGGAACTCGTCCGGGCGCACCAGCGTGAATTCGAGCGCCGGCGAAATCAGCACGACGCCACTCGGGCTGATGCCGATGTCTTCCTGAAGCTTCCTGGCGAGCAATGCTGCTCGAAAGCCGCCATAGCTTTCGCCAGCCAGGAAGACAGGCGATACCGTACGGTTCGTCTGCGCCAGATAGAGCCGGATAAACGCGCCTATCGACGCGGCGTCCTGGCTGACGCCCCAGAAGCTGTGTGCTTCCGTGCCGGGCGCTTCACGGCTGTAACCGGTTCCAACAGGGTCCACAAAGACCAAGTCGGTCATGTCGAGCCAAGTGTCGGGGTTGTCGAACAGCCTCTGCGGCGGCGGCAAGAAACTTCCATCGGCCGCCGTCGCCAGGACCCGCGGACCGAGCGCGCCGAGATGAAGATAAGCGGAAGCTGCTCCCGGACCGCCATTGAACACGAAGGTGATCGGGCGCCGCGGATCCGGTCCCGTTTCTTTCCCGGAATGCAGTGCATAGGCGACGTAGAAAATCTCGGCGGTGATATCGCCTTTGCCGGACGGCAATGACAGCGTGCCGGCCTTGGCCTCGTAATCGAGCGTGCGTCCGGCAATGACGATCGAATGATCGGAAGTCTGCGGCGGTGGCAGGAGCGAGAGAACCCCGCCTGTGGGCGGCGGCCGCTGGGCCGTCTCCGCGTGACCCACCCCAGTTCCGGCAACCAACAGCAGAAGAGCGAGGGCGATTTCTTGCAGCTTGATAGGCATGACGTCTCCGGAGCAATTGGCTGAAACTAGCACACCGTCGGCCGAACCAAAGTCACAGCACCGTGCGCCAGTACGTCTGACAAGAAGGGATCGGTTTGGGAAATCCGATGCCCAGGCGGAAGATAGGGCGCGAGGGTCACGGCGGCAGCCTCAACCTCTTCCAGCAGATGCGTGCGGCGGAATGGCGGACCAAACGACTTCGTGAATTTTCTGCCGGTTGACTCGATTGGCCCACTTCCTAGGTTGGCATTCGGGGCTCCCGTGCAATCCGAAGTTGGTATGACATCTTTCCACACCCGAAAGCTTGCCCTTCTCCTTCTATCGGCAAGCGCCGCCATCCTGTCTTCCTGCGTCATGCCCGATGACACGTCGAGCACTGCGAAGGAAGACGCCACGGCGGCGGCAGCCCGCAGGGAGATGGTCGGCCTTAGCGAGGCGGACGTTCGAATGTGCGCCGGCTTTCCGACCGCCACTTCCGATGTCGGCAAATCCGGCCAGATCTGGACCTATCAGCGCGTCGTTCAACGCGGCAATCTCAACATTGTCGTTCCGACCGTGGCCATTGGCCCCGTCCCGGCGCTGGGAGGTTCCGTCAACGTCGCCCCCGGCGGCTATTGCAACACGCAAATTCGAATGGTTGACGGTCATGTTGCCGAGGTTGCCTACGCCGGCGACAACAACCTGCCGAATAACCGCGATGCGCTCTGTGTCAGCACGGTAGACGCCTGTGTCGCCTACGCCCGTCAGTATCATCCAGGCAGGACAATGGGCAGATAGCGGGATGAGTGGCATTGCCGCTGATCTGAACGCCTGAGATTTCTGGTTTGCCGGCTAGTGACTATCCTCGATCCCGATCGAGCATCACCGATTTGACCTGACATTCCCCGCTCTCAACCGCCGACCCCATCGCGAATAGTGGAGAAATAGCGGTCGGTTCCGACCTGCCCGCCCTTGAGGGCAATTTCCAGCCCATCGATCGCCTTAATGCTTGAATGCGCCACACAAAGTGGCGAGCCCGGCGATGCCGGCAGCGGCATTCGCACAGTCAGCGCGTCGACGCCCATCTGGCCAAGTGCATGGCTCGACGTGTCGCCGCCGGCAATGACCACGCGCAGTAGCTTCTCTTGAAGCGTCAGTTCGCGGAGAACCTCGCCAAGGCCGCGGCCGAGCTTATGGCGGGCGCCTTCCCGGAGATCGATTTCTGCACCGCGGTCGGCCGCAGGTCCGAGCGCTGTGTAGAGGATGACGCTGCGCCCGGCCCGTAGGCTGGAGCGGCCGGTCGCCACCGCGCGCGCAATCGCATCGTTCGAAGCCTCAGAAACCAGTTCGACGGGGTCGAGCTCGATCCCGTCGAAGCCGTCGGCCAGAGCATGACGGATCTGTCGTTCCGTCGTCGGCGAGCAGCTCCCCGAGACCACGGCGATCCTGTCGGCAGCCCCCGGCGGCGAAAAGGCGGATTTGGTATGCACGATCCGGTTCGATGCCCATTCGACCAGCAAGGCATATTCGATGCCTGAAGAGCCGACGACGAAATAACCGCCCGGCTTGCGAGCGCGCCAAATCTCCTTGCCGGCAAGTGCCTGGGTTTCCAGGCTATCGACATCGACAAGCACGATACCTGAGCCATTCTCCACAAGCCGGTCGAATGCTTTCGACCGCGACGCAGACTGCAGCGTCGCCAGGTCGACCAGGCCCGAGGCGAGGCTGGTCTGGCGCGACAGATGGATCAGTAGGTCGGATTCGTCCATCGGCGTGGTCGGATGGCGGCTCATCACGGGATGGCGGTCGATGCGGAAATATTTTTCGCGATAGGCCGCGAACAGATGACCGAAGGCGGTGTAGCGCTTCAGCTGCGGCGCGCCGACCACCAGCGGCACGCCGTCTTGCCGGAAAACCGAGCGGCCGATTTCGATCGCCCGGCCGATGCTGCCGATTGCCGGGCTGGAATCGAAGGTCGAGCAGACCTTGTAGTGGCAGATCTCGGCGTT
Organism: Mesorhizobium sp. M0663; assembly: GCF_040320585.1. Lineage (NCBI taxonomy): Bacteria > Pseudomonadati > Pseudomonadota > Alphaproteobacteria > Hyphomicrobiales > Phyllobacteriaceae > Mesorhizobium > Mesorhizobium sp. M0663. The sequence goes on along the minus strand of NZ_JAMYPX010000001.1, from coordinate 433,554 downwards.
GACGGTCTTCAGCCAGGCGAAGGCATCTCGCAGATGCGTGTCCATCCACTGCGGCGTCTCGCTGCGGCTGGTGCCGGCCAGCCCAAGGGCGCGGCAATGCGCAAATTGCGAAAGCAGCGCCTCGTCCGGCTGGCGCATGAACAGGACGGTCGGCACGCCGCCGAGCTCGAGCGCCTCCATAACGTCGGTCGAGCCGGTCAGGTCGTCGCCATAGTAACTCAGAAGCAGGTTTTGCATGGCGTCAGGCCGCCTCGCCGCCGCCGAACTTCTCGATCGACCGCGCCAGCTCGACATGGCTCAAGGCATAATCCGCCAACGGAATGTCCTGGACCGCCGCCTGCCAGGCCTGCTGCACGGCGCGCACGCCGGCGCCCGGCCCGTCCGGGTGGCTGACGATGCCACCGCCGCAGAGATAGAGAAGATCGACCGTCCGGCCGGTTCGCTGGAAGGTTTCAGGCGCCTGCCCGCCCCACTGGCCGGAGCCGGCGACCGGCAATGCGCAATCGGCCGGCGAAAAGATCGGCGTGGTCACCGCCTTGAAGGATTCGACGAAGGACCAGTCGGGTTCCCAGTATTTCGAGGCGATGCCGTTGATCTGGAACTGGTCGACGCCGAGCAACCGCCAGAACTGCTGCCAGACCTTGAAATCCATGCCGAGGCCGGGATGGCGGGTGAGAATGTCCCAGCCATTGCGGTGGGCATGGAGCACCAGGCTGGAGCGCTTTCGGAGGTAAGCCATGCCACCAAAGCCGATCGAATTGATGTTGACCACCGCGCAATTGCCGCCGGCCTTTGCCACCAGATCGTGGTTTCGCATCATCTCGTCGGGATCGGCATGTGAAATGCCGAAGGCATACATGACCTTCTTACCGGTCTTCTGCTCGTGGTCGAGGATCAGCGGCATGATTGCCCTCACTCGCTCCGACAGCGGTGAATAGGCCGGGCTCATCAGCTTCTCGTCGTCCTTGATGAAGTCGACGCCGGCGGCAATCAGCTCTTGCACCATTGCGGCCGTCTCGTACGGGCGGAGTCCCAGCGCCGGCTTGACGATGGTCCCGATGATCGGACGATCCGCGACACCGGTCAGCCTGCGGCTGCCCGTGACGCCGAATTGCGGGCCCGGATGCGCGCCCCGGTACTCCTCGGGTAGCTTCATGTCGACGACACGGATGCCGGACAGGCCCTTGATCGAAAAGGCACCGCCGATGGCGATGGTCATCAGCGCCGACAGGTCGGTGCCGATGGCGTCCAGCGGAAAGGCGATATCGATGTCGGCGCGCTTGACCGGGCCGTTGCGTGCTTCGGGGCTTGCTCCGGAACCGGTTTCGGGAAGGGACGGCCGGTCCGCGTCCGGCAGATGCCGTATCGCCAGGACTCGCGCTGCGACCCTAGCCTTGAGCTCTTCCGTCTCGCCGGCCAGCGCGACGAAGGTCCCGGTCGACTGGTCGCTTGCAATCTTGGCCGCCAGCGCCTCGATATTGCCGGGCGTTTCGATGCGATAGGTAAGAACAATCATATTCGCGCGGCCTGCCGGGGAGGTTTCGAAAAAGGTTCCTTGGCCCTCGAAATCTGGTATAATGAGTACATAAGCATTGCAAGCCCTATCAGGCTTGGCGGTAAGGGCGAGTCGGCAACAGGCGTTCCGGAATTCACGGCGGAAATGCTAGGTATAGGCCGGTCAAAGGAGTGATTCGCGACGATGAACCGTTCGGAGCCGATCGTCCGGCGCAAGCTTTCCGACGAAGTATTCTTGAGACTGAAGCGCCTGATCACCGGCGGCGAATTGCTGCCGGGTGACGACATGCCGTCGGAGCGCGAATTGATGGAGCGTTTCGAGGTCGGCAGGCCGGCGATCCGCGAGGCGATGCAGGCGTTGAGCAATATGGGGCTGGTCGCGATCTCGCATGGTGAGCGTGCCAAGGTGCTGCAGCTCACCGCCAAGTCGATCATCAAGCAGGTCGACGGCGCAGCCAAGATCATCCTGTCGTCATCGAAGGACACGCTCGAGCACCTCAAGAACGCGCGCATCTTCTTCGAGCGCGGCATGGTCAAGGAAGCTGCAGAAAAGGCCACAGCCGAGGACGTGCAGCGGCTGCGGGAAACGGTCGCCGAGCAGCGCAGCCATCGTGGCAACTCGGAAGCCTTCATATCTGCCGACATGAAATTCCACACACAGATCGCGGCAATATCCGGTAACCCGATCTATGTCGCTGTCAGCGAGGCAATGCTAGGCTGGCTAAAGGAATACCACACCGAAATGCTGATCTGGACCGGCAAGGAAAAGTTCACGCTGACCGAGCATGAAGAGATCGTCGGACGCATCGAAGCCAAGGATGCGGATGGCGCCGAGAAGGCGATGATCAAGCACCTCGAACGCTCGCGCGCGCTCTACGTGATGAATTCCGGCAACTGAAAATCAAGTGCAGGTCCCGACCGGCGTCGCGGTCGGACCTTGTTCTCGGCCTACTGGCTGACCACAGATCAGCCTGAGCCCGGACCGACGCAGTTTTATGTTGCCGTCTGAATCCGGTGTATGTGCCGCGTTGTTTTCATTCAGCGATTTCAGCATTTGCATCTTCCCAGCCGTGGATTTCCGCCGCCCGCTTTCGTCAGCAGGCCCGCATAGGCCCGTCTTGGAGGCGCCTGGCTTCTTCTTGAATTGGCAATTCTTGCAAAGACTATGCTAGATTTGCCAATCGGCGAGAACGACACCGGGAGAACCGCAATGGCTGACAGGAGCCTCCACGTCGTGATCTGGCTGCCGTCGAATTTCTATTCGGCCGTCGTCTCGACGCTCGTGGAAATGTTTCAGCTTGTGAATGACGTCTGCCGTTCACAGGTTCTCTCCTGTGAATTCGTTTCAAGGGGCGCGCCGTCGACATCAAGCACCGGAATTTCCTTCCCGACAAAGGCTCAACCATCGCGAAAAATGGATGTCCTGATTCTCATTGCGATGCCGGGCGTCGAGATTCCGGAGCTTCTGCGCTCGCTCGACGAGGAGAGTGAACATTCAAAACCGCTGATCGCGCTTGCGCAGCAGCAGGACGCAATCATCGCAGCACATTGCGGCGCGTGTTATCTGCTCGCCAATTCGGGATTATTGGACGGTAAACGCGCAACGATATCCTGGTGGCTGAAAGCCGAGGCAAGCCGCCGGTTTCCGCAAGTGCGATGGGACGCTTCCCGCCTGCTCATTCGCCAGGACCGCCTTTACACATGCGGAGGCGGGTTTTCCGGACTCGAACTCGCCAGGGCTTTGCTGATCGATCTGGGCTTCTCGAAGGAGGAGCGGATCATTCGAAAACTTCTGGTTCTTCCTCCGCCGCGCAAATTCCAGAGTCCCTACGAATTTTCTCTCGACGAAATTTCGAACGAGGCCAGCCCATTCGAGAACAAGCTGCGCGAGCTCTCGAACGACAAGATGTCGGAAATCGATCTGAAATTTCTGGCAACCGAATTGGGCATGTCTTCGCGAACCCTGTCTCGCAGATTTTTCGACGAACTCCAGACAACGCCGGGAAAATGGATCCAGGAAAGGCGGCTGGAGTTGGCAAAATCCATGCTTGAGGAAACGAAACTGAGCGTTTCAGAAATTTGCTATCGGGTGGGATATCAGGACGTCGCCTCGTTCAGCCGTCTTTTTTCCAGGACAACTGGAATGGCACCAGGCGAGTTTCGAAAGCAGATCCGGTGACAAGTCGGCAACGGAAGTGCTGCCGCTACGGGCAACCGCTGCCGAAGTGCGGCTATCCAAGAGCCTCGGCAAATGACTTCAGCCGATCCGGACGATTGCGTAGGGTGTCATCACAAGATGGTCTCGGCCCGACGTGTCTTGCGGAATCTTGCGCGACATTCGCCCATCCCAGATCTTCAGAGGACCCCGATCGGAGCCGAGCCCGGAAACATCGACCGGAAAATCGTCCGGGGTAAGGTTCGCCAGCCAGACGATGATCTTGCCTGTCTGGGAGCGGCCGGCCAGTGCCAATACCCGCGTCTCATCGGTCGTTGTCGCCGCCACATGCGCATGGCCGGCCAGATCGCAAAGTCCTTTCACCGCGTGGAAAATCGGCCGGGGTGCACCTTCTTCGACAGGTTCGCCCGACGAGGCCAGTACGCCGAATGGTCCGGTGAAGCTGCAGAGCGTCAGCATTTCGAGCCCGGCCGGCGCAACGCGCGCGGCATAGCCGATCGTCCATGCGGCCCCGAACAGCCCGGCATGGCGAGGGTCGCGGTCAGCCATTGCAATGCGCTGATTGTCGGGATTGGCCTTGGTCGCGCCGCCATAAGGGTTCTGGCGCATGGCAATGGTCGAGGGCCCGATCCGATAAGGTATTGTTCCGAAGATCGTTCGTACTGACGCCGTGATGAAAGGCAGTGCCTCCAGCGATTGCATGACGCTGAGATCGTCGGCGGCGTGCACGATCGGGCAGGTGCAATGCGTGACGAAATCGAGCGGGTCAGCCGGCACACGCTTGCGATTGAGTTCGGTGAAATAACTGAACATACCGCCGCCGAGGCGGGTGTCGGGAAAGGCGCGCCGCGCCGCGGCATAGACGTCTTCGAGCGGTGGGCATTGCGGCCATGCACTGCCCGGCGGCGTCGACTGCCGGTCGACCGAGGGCGAAACGGCAATGGCCGAGAGCTTGAGCCCGGCCTTGCGCACCCTGTCGGCGACGTCTGAAAGCTCGACGTCGAGATCGCCGTCGCCGGCAATGACACATTCGAGCGTTGTCCGGACCGGATAGGCGGCGGCGAGCTGGGCGTAAGCCCGCAAGGCGTCGAGCCCATGGCCACGCGTCGGGTCGTAATGGAACATCAATTGCTGCGGACCAAGCTCGGACAGCACCGATAGCTTGTCCAGCGCCGCCTCGACCTCATCCGGGTAGATGGTCACGCCGATATCCGGCAGCGCCGGTCCGGCTTTGCCGAGCGTGACGCGAATTGGTTCGACGGTTGCCGCAGCCGCCGGCACTTTCCCGCGACCCTCTATCCGCAAGCTGATGGTCTGGCGGAAGGTCTTGCCGGCGGGCAGCACATAGGGCCATGGCAGCGCCAGCGGCCGAACATAGGTCTTGTAGGAGGCATCCGACCAGTTGCGCTGGTCCTCCATCTCGAAAGTGTCGCCTTCCATCCGGCATTCGGCGGTGACGTCGGGCCGGACTTCATGAGTGATGGCGCGCAAATCCTTGAAAGGTTGCCAGGGATCGATCAGCTCTGGAAGCCGCGTCGCGACCACGCTGCCATCGGTATGCTCGACCGTGACCGGGCTGCCGGCTAGGCCGGCAATCGGATGCAGGATGCAGAAGCCGCAGCGATTGGTCTCGAAATCGTTGTCGGGAAGAGCGCTCACGTCGAAGATCAGCTGGCCATCAGCCGAGCCCTTGATGGTCGCACGGAAGTCGAGCCGGCTTCCCTCCGGTCCGAAACAACCTGCCGAATAGCTGACGGAAAAAGCCTCGGCATCCTGCTCGATGGTAAGGTCGGCCAGTGTCGGCTCGTAGGTGCCCCAGTCGCGATCCCTGACGATGAAGGCGATGGCGCGCAGAACCTCGGTGCCGCCATGCCGGACGGTGCGCAGATTGCCGTTGACGAAGTCCGCCGTCAGCGCGCCGGCGCGCAGCCTGACCGGTTCGGCTTCAACGGCACGTGTGCCGTAGAGGAGGAAGGCGTCGGCTGTCATTTCAGCAAGGCGTCGAGTTGCACCGGCTCCCGGCTTGCGGCGCCAGCGTACGCCGCCTCGACCAGCGCTAATGTCTTGAGGTTGTCCGCGCCCGAGGTCGCGGGCTCGGTTCCGTTGGTCAGGCAATCGACCCAGTGCTTTTGAATGGCGACGACGCTTTCCTGGATGTTGTGCCACGGCCGCGATGCCCAGGCCAGCAGCGGTGGCGAGACGTTGCTCACGGCTGTCCCGCTCCTGCCGGTGACGGTGAGCCGGTAGCCCTGCGCCAGCCGGATCGTGCCGTCGCTGCCGTCGATCTCGATCAGCGTCTCCGGAAACGGCTCTGTCGCGAGCTTGCTCGCGTAGCTGCAGTCGACCATGGAAGTGGCGCCGCTCGTGTGGTCCATCAGCATCGTCGCAACGTCCTCGCCGGCAATGCCGGGATTGATGCGCGCCGTTCGCGCAGTGACCGTCGAGACGTCGCCCAGCAGGAAGCGGGCGATGTCGAGGATGTGGATACCCAGATCCTCGATGATGAAGCGCTTTCCCGTCGCCAAATAAGGCTGGCCGGAAAACACGTCATAGGCAGAGCGGAACGAGATCCGTCCGAAAAAGGGGGTGCCGATTTCGCCGCTGTCGAGCACGGTACGCACCGCCTGGATCGGCGACTGCCAGCGAAAATTCTCATGCACCATCAACGGCACGCCGGCGTCAGCACAGGCCTTTATCATCGCCTTGGCGTCGGCAAGCGTCGGCGCAAACGGTTTTTGGCAGATTGCCGGAACACCGTGCTGCGCCGCCATCTCCACGAGCATTCTGTGGCTTGGTGCGGTGGTGGCGACGTCGACGAAATCCAGCCTTTCGCCGGCAAACAGCGCTGCCGCGTCGGTATAGCGCCGTGCGACCCCGAACTGGTCGCCAATGATCCGCAGCCGGTCCGGATCGCGGTCGCAGATGGCGGCGATCGAGGCGCCCTCTATGTCGCGCCAGGCATGCATCTGGTTGACGGCAAAGAAGCCGCAGCCGATCAGCGCTCCACGCAGTTCCGCCATGTCAGCCGGCCTTTGCCATCTGCATCAGCGTGACACGGCTCTGCAGCCGGCGCTGTGCCTGGTCGACGACGACGGCGACGATGATGACGAGGCCCTTGATCACCATCTGCCAGAACGAGCTCACTCCCATCATCACCAGCCCGTCCGAAAGGATGCCGATGACGAAGGCGCCGACAATGGTACCGCCGATGGTACCGCGTCCGCCCGACATCGAGGTGCCGCCGAGCACTGCCGCGGCAATGGCGTTGAGCTCGAAGCTCTCGCCGGTCGCCGGATGCGAGGCCATCAGTTCGGACGAGATGATCAGCCCGACGATCGCCGCGCAGAAGCCGGAGAACATGTAGACGAACATCTTCACCATGTTGACGCGGACGCCTGAAATCCGCGCCGCCCGTTCATTGCCGCCGACGGCGAAGATGTGGCGGCCGAGCGGGGTGTATTTGGCGAGATAGGCCGCCCCTACCGCAACAACGACCAAGATCCATATCGAAACCGGCAAGCCGAGCAGCCGGCCGGCGCCGAGGTAGCCGAACCCTGTGGTGCCGAGCTCGGGCTTGCCGACGAGATTGGGGAAAGTACGGCCGTCCGACGACAGCAGCGCCAGGCCGCGTGCGACATAGAGCACGCCGAGCGTGGCAATGAAAGGCGCAACGTTAAGCCTGGTGATCAGCAAGCCGTTGACGGCGCCGATCAATATGCCGACGGCAAGCGTGATCAGCGCGATCTCGAAGACGTTGAAATAAATGGTGTAGCCGACCTGCAGGTCGATGCCGTTGAGCACGAGGTAGCCGGCCACCATGCCGCACAGGCCGACGATCGAGCCGACCGACAGGTCGATGCCGCCGGTGATGATGACGAAGGTCATGCCCATTGCGAGGAATGCGTTCAGCGCCACGTGCTTCGACATCAGGATAAGATTGGCGGCCGATAGGAAATTGGGGGCGGCTATCGAGAAGAATAACAGCACGGCGATCAGCGCGATGAACGTCCTCGCCTTCATCAGCGTCAGCAGGACCGAGCCGCCCGACATGGAGTTGACCGCCGCCTTGGCTGGGATGTCAGTCATGCGCCTTGCTCTCCGTGCGGGACCGGTCCGTGGCCGAAGGCCGAGGCAGCGACGAGCGCGGCCTCCGTCGCCTCTGCGCGATCGAACATGCCGGTCAATTTTCCATTGCTCATCACCGCGATGCGGTCGGACAACGCCATCACTTCGTCGAGATCGGAGGTGGCAAACAGTATCCCCAGGCCGTCGCGCGACAGCTTGCGCATGGTGCGGAACACGTCGGCCTTGGCGCCGACGTCGATGCCGCGGCTGGGCTCGTCCATCAACAGCACCTTCGGGCCGGTGAGCAGCGCCTTGCCGATCACCACCTTCTGCTGGTTGCCGCCCGACAGCGACGAGACTTCCTGCGCCGGATCGGCGACCTTGATCGCCAGTTCGCGCACCGTCCGGGCCACCGCCTGTCGTTCGGCGGCACCACGAATGTGGAACAGGCGCACGAACCGCGACAGGCTGGCCAGCGTCAGATTGCTGGCGACGGAGAGGATCGACACCAGCCCTTCGCGCTGGCGGTCTTCGGGGATCAGCGCCAGGCCGCGCCGGATGCGCCGCGTCGTGTCGCGCTCGTGCACTTTTTTGCCGGCAATGAATATCGTGCCCGTCGAATGGCCGTGGCGGCCCATGATGCAGTCGAACAGCTCGCTGCGTCCGGCGCCCATCAGGCCATAGATGCCGAGAATTTCGCCGGCGCGCAGCGACAGCGAGACGTGATCGACCGCAAGCCCGCCGGTGACGCGCGGCAGGCAGATGTCCTCGGCGCGGAATATTTCCTCGCCCGGCACATGGCCGTCGGCCTTGGCGAAGTCCTTGGCGTCCGAGCCGATCATCTGCCGCACGATCCACTGGGTGTCGACGTCTTTCATCTCCGCCTGGCCGGTGATGCGCCCGTCGCGCAGCACCGTGATGGTGTCGCCGATGCGGATCAGCTCCTCGAGCCGGTGCGAGATGTAGACGATTGCCACGCCGCGTGCCTTGAGGTCGGCAATCACCTTGAACAGGATCTCGACTTCCGCCGCGCTGAGGGCCGAGGTCGGTTCATCCATGATCAGGATGCGCGCATCGAGCGAAACCGCCTTGGCGATCTCGACCAGCTGCTGCTGGCCGATGCGCAGATCCTCGACCAGCATGTCGGGCCGGATGCCGGCTTCCAGGCGTTCAAGGAACTCCGCCGCGCGGCGCTCCTGCTCCTTGCGATCGATCTTGCGGAAGCGGTTGGTGATCTCGCGGGTGGCGAAAATATTTTCGGCGACAGTCAGATTGCCGAACAGATTCAGCTCCTGGAAAACCATGCCGATGCCGCGATTTACCGCGTCCCCGGATGACGAGAAGGAGACCTCCTCGCCGTCCAGCAGAATGCGCCCGAGCGTCGGCTGCTCGACGCCGGCGATGATCTTCATCAGCGTCGATTTGCCGGCTCCGTTTTCGCCGACCAGCACGTTGACCGCGCCTTTGCGCACCTCGAAATTCGCCCGCTTGACCGCGACGGTGCCGGAATAGACTTTCGAGACGTCCTCCAGCTTCAGGATGACATCTTGATCGCCGGTCATGGCTTCGGCCCGATCTTTGCCTCCGCCGGCGTCACCAGCGGCAGGTCCTGGCCACTGCCCGGCGTATAGGCGCCAAGTACCTCGACGCTGCGGCCCTCGAGTGCCTCGCGCGGCAGCTTGGAAAGCACGGTCTTGTCGGCGTAGGCGTTGAAGGCCTTGCCGAACTGGGCGAAGTCGATCTGGTTGGTGAAATCGTTGAACTGGATGAAGTCGAGGCTGTCGCGCAGCGCGGTTCCGCGCATGGCGGGTCCGATCTGCACCCGCGCGTCCGCCTTGCCGTCGCCGTCGGCATCGATGTCCATCGTCGCCGCGCGTGACTGTGTATTGGCTGCCACGACCTTGCCCTCGAGCCGAACGGCGAAGGTCCATGGCGAATTCGCCTGCTTCTTCGGGTTGCCGTATTTGGCGCCGGCAGCGGCGGGATCGGTCTTGGCCAAGGTGTGAACCTCGGCAAACGGCCCGGCCTTCTGCTGCAGATAGGGTATGACTTTCGCCGCCCAGATGTCCTCGACCATCTTGTCGGGATTGAATGCGGAGCCAGTGCCGCCGTTTTCCGCCGACGGCGTCGGCAGGATCTTGCAGGCGGTCAGGCTGCCTATTGCTGCGAGGAACAACGCGACAAAGATCGGCCGGGTCAGCGTGTTGAACATGTCGGCTCGTTCGGCATGGCAGTCAGGAGCACCCAGAGAAATGGAAGAAAGGGCGAAATGGAAGCAAGGGACGAACCGGAGGCTCGTCCCTTGCTGCTTGATGTTACACCGGCTCAGTTGGTGAGCGCGAACGTCTCCAGCTTGGCGGCATTGTCGCCATTGACCAGGACGCAGTCCATCAGCTGCTTTTCCTCGGCCGGAGACTTCTTGTTCTTGATGAAGTCGTTGGCCTGCTCGACCGCCATCTGCGCCTGCGCGAAGGCCGGCTGCAGGACTGTCGCCTTGATGCCGCCGGAGGTGATCGAGTCGCGCACGTCGTTCGACCCGTCGAAGCCGACGACGATGACGTCCTTGCGGCCGGCAGCGGCAAGTGCCGCATAAGCGCCCATAGCCATCGTGTCGTTGCCGGAGATCACGCCCTTGATATCGGGATTGGCCTGGAGGATCGATTCCATCTTTGTATAGGCCTCGGTCTGGCTCCAATTGGCCGACTGCTGCGCCACCATCTTCAGGTCCGGATAGTCGTCGATGACGTCGTGGTAACCCTTGGAGCGGATGCCGGCATTGGTGTCGGATTCCTTGCCGACGAGCTCGACGAAATTACCCTTCTCGCCCATCAGCTTGACGAATTCCTGTGCGCCGAGCTGGGCGCCCTGGTAATTGTTGGAGACGATCTGCGCGACGGCAACGCCGGTAGCATTGATCTCGCGATCGATCAGGAAGGAAGGAACGCCCGCGTCCTTGGCCTTCTGCACCGCGGCGACGGTGGCGTCGGCGCCGGCATTATCGAGGATGATCGCCTTGGCGCCGCGGCCAATCGCCGTGTCGATCAATTCGGACTGCTTGTTGGCGTCGTCGTCATGGACGAGCACCAACGCCTCGTAACCGAGTTCCTTGGCCTTGGCCTCCGCGCCGACAGCTTCCGCCTTGAAGAACGGATTGTCATGCGAGGGCGTGATGATGGCGATCAAATCCGCCGCATAGGCGGGTGCGGCGGTGCCAAGCGCCAGCATGCCGGCAAAAGCCGCAAGCGTCATTCTGCGTGTCAGTTTCATGTATTCCTCCCGTTGAAAATCCGTGCCTTATCCCAAGGCTATATGCATTCGATTTCGTTAGCCGGCCGTAGGCGGCGGGTCGCGTCAGATTCACAAGCCCTTGGCCGGCATCACCTCGACGGATCGCTCCCCCTATCCTCCACTCATCCAGCGCCTGATCCTGCTGCGAAGCTTGACGGTCCGATCCATCGAACAGCTAAGCCAACTGGTATAATGAGTCAATGACAATTTCAGGTGACATGTTCCGGAGAGCGCGTCGCTGCCCTCAAGTGATGCGCTGAATGCTCGCGGCAATCTCCTCCGGCTCGAACACCCGCTTCCAGTCGTCGCGCATCAGCACCGGCTTGCCGAACTCTATCGCCTTGTTGCAGGCGTCGGAGAACACGCCTTTGGTTTCGCCGAAGATGACGGCGCCAAGCACGTTCATATGACCAAGCAGGAAGTCGAGCGCCGCCTGCTTGTCGACCCCGCGCGCCACCACCTCGTCGACCGCCTCCTTCATGACGACGAGCAGCGAAGCGCATACCGTTTCCGAAAGGCCGGGCTCGAGCAGCGCCATCTGATCGACCGTGACGCGATGCGAGCGCATGACCGGGGCCCAGATGATCTTGGCGATCGCCTCACCCCTGGCGAAATCCTCCTCCGGTCCCTGCATCAAGGCGCTGACCATGTGCTGCTTGGCCTTGACGCCGCCGAAATAGTCCTTCTTCGCCGCCATGTCGGTCTCGTCGTTGAAGATCGGCGGATGGCACGGGTGGGTGACGAAATAGGTCAGGTCCGGCCGCTTCGGCAAATGCCCGGCGAAAGGTGCCGCGGCGTCGAGCACGACGACCATCGTGCCTGATGCAAGCTTGCTCTCGATACTCGCCGCGACCTTGCCGATGTGCGTGTCCGGAACCGCCAGGATCACCACATCGGCGCCATCAAGCGCCTCATCGGCGCTGACGGCATCGATGCCGAGGCCCGACTTAAGCCGCTCGCGGCCGGCGTCGCTGACCTCGACATGGCGTATCGTATAGGGAGATCCGCGAAAATTGGTCGACAGACGGTAACCCATTTTGCCGCCCGCACCAAACAGCGCAATCGTTGTCATGTGTCCGTTACTCCTGAATTCCAACGACGGCCCTGCCGATCGTCATCCCATTGACTTGTGAGCACATTGCCGCCGGTTGGCGGATTAGAGAACGCAGGGGAGCCGCCGCTCAAATGACGATGCCATGGACGATGTCTCGGGCGCCCGGATGTCCAGCACAGCGCAGCTACGCGGAGCATGCTACCTCAGGTACACATTATACCAGCATACCAAATTGGCAAGCGGCCATGGCACGGCTCTGACCACTTGCTCGGCCGTCGTTTACCTCCTGTTCAACGGCAATGAGCGATCATCGCGCTGAACCGCCGATCGGCGGGATGATTCGCAGCCGACAAAGGCCCATGCTCGAAACGTCACTCTACAGCCCGGTCAAGGCCTTCCTGGAAGGCCTGGGATTTATGGTCAAGGGCGAGATCGGCGGCTGCGATCTGCTGGCGCTGAGTGCCGACTCTCCACCGATCGTCGTCATCTGCGAGCTGAAGCTGAAGTTCAACCTCGAACTCGTCCTCCAGGGCGTCGACCGTATGGCGGCGAGCGACGAGGTCTGGCTAGCGGCATGCATGTCGGCCCGCGGCAAGGGCCGTGAGAGCGATGTGAGATACCGCAATCTCTGCCGTCGGCTCGGCTTAGGCCTGCTTGGCGTGCGACCGAACGGCGAGGTTCAGGTGCTGCTCAGCCCGACGGCATTGGCTCCGCGTCGCGATCCCCGGCGCCGCTCGAAGCTAATTGACGAACACCGGCGTCGGCAGGGCGATCCTGTCGCCGGCGGCGGCTCGCGTGCGCCGATCATGACCGCCTATCGCCAGCAGGCGCTGGCATGCGCCGCAGCCCTCGCCGACGGCCCAAAGCGGCCGCGTGACTTGAAGCCCAACCTGCCGAACGCGCCTAAGATCCTGCTGCACAATGTGTATCGCTGGTTCGCGCGCACCGATCGCGGGATCTACGAACTGACCGCTCAGGGCCGTGAGGCGTTGCAGCGCTGGCCGCAGCCCGATCGCAGCCACACCGCTGCCTGAGACAGGCAACGCCGGATTTCGCGCCCTGCTTTCCGCGACAATCACGGCTTTCGGCAAGACATCACCTCGGTCACGGAACCATATTTCGACACGATGGTTTTGTCGTCACCGAATTGATCGTCCGCTGAGCAAACGGAAGGAACGGCCATGCGCCTATCGACGACAATTGCCACACTTTCGGCACTGGCCCTTGCCTCGCCGGTCTATGCGCAATCCGTGGGACCAGAGCTTGCCCCTGTCCCGCCGACGGCCCCGCAAACCCTGCCAGAGCAAGCCACGCCCGAAGGGACCACTCCCGACCAGGCTACACCTGACCAAGCCTTCTCCGCCCAGAATTTCACCGCAGTGACAATCGTGGCGATGGAGGATCTGCCTCCTGACATCAAGGCACAGGCGGAGGCCGTCGTCACTCAGACCAGCGCCGAGGATTTGCGCATCCTGCAAAGTTCGATCGACGCATCGCCGCAGGCGGCATCTGCGCTGGCGGCGAACGGGCTTAATTCCACGCAGGTCGTGGCGGCCAATATCGACGGCGACGGCACGCTGACGCTGATCATCCAGACGACGACGTGAGCGGCTGAAAGCGGACAAGCCGGCTCCGGCACGGAAACGAAGGCCGCCCGATCGCGGAGGACTGTCATGGCCGAGGCTGCAGTTCGCAACTTCACCATCAATTTCGGGCCACAACATCCCTCCGCTCACGGCGTCCTGCGGCTGGTGCTCGAACTCGACGGCGAGATCGTGGAACGCGCCGATCCCCACATCGGCCTGCTGCATCGCGGCACCGAAAAGCTCATCGAGTACAAGAACTACCTGCAGGCCTTGCCCTATTTCGACCGGCTCGACTACGTCGCGCCGATGAACCAGGAGCATGCATTCTGTCTCGCCGCCGAGAAGCTCCTCGAAATATCGGTTCCGAAACGCGGACAGCTCATCCGCGTGCTTTTCTGCGAAATAGGCCGGCTGTTATCGCACCTCCTCAACGTCACCACGCAAGCCATGGACATCGGCGCGCTGACGCCGCCGCTCTGGGGTTTCGCCGAGCGCGAGAAGCTGATGGTCTTTTATGAGCGCGCGTCCGGCGCCCGCATGCACGCGAATTATTTCAGGGTCGGCGGCGTGCATCAGGATCTGCCGTCGGAACTCCTCGACGACATCTGGAAGTTCTGCGATCCGTTCCTCAAGGTCTGCGACAATCTCGAAGAGCTGTTGACCGAGAACCGCATTTTCAAGCAGCGCAATGTCGATGTCGGCGTGATCGGCCTCGACGATGCCTGGGCCTGGGGCTTTTCCGGCGTGATGGTGCGCGGATCGGGCGCGTCCTGGGACCTGCGCAAGGCGCAGCCATACGAATGCTATTCGGAGATGGATTTCGATATCCCAGTCGGCAAGCATGGCGACTGCTACGACCGCTATCTCGTCCGCATGGAGGAAATGCGCCAGTCGGTCCGGATCATGCGGCAATGTCTGGAAATGTTGCGCTCACCAGAAGGTCAGGGGCCGGTCGCGATCCCGAACCGCAAGATCACGCCGCCGCCGCGTGCCACGATGAAGCGCTCGATGGAAGCGACGATCCACCACTTCAAACTTTATACCGAAGGCATTCGCGTGCCGAGCGGTGAAGTCTATGCCGCCGTCGAGGCGCCGAAGGGTGAATTCGGCGTCTACCTCGTGTCGGACGGGGGCAACGTTCCCTACCGATGCAAGATCCGCGCACCTTCCTTCGCCCACCTGCAAGCGATGGATTTCCTGTCCCGAGGCCATATGATCGCCGATGTTGCCGCGATCATCGGCTCGCTCGACATCGTGTTCGGAGAAATCGATCGCTAGTTTAGCCAGGTCGCAGGATCTTCCCCGATCGCAGGATCATTCGTCGTTAGTAGCCGCGCAGGCAGGCCTGGACGGCGCTCGACCGCCGGTCAGACGAAGGCCCTCACCTGCGGCGGGCCGGCTCAAATTCTCACATCAAAGACGGACGCATGGCCGCGACAAGGCGCAGCCAAGCGTCGAGGAGTTTCACAATCTGCGCGGCCCGACGGGGCACGAGCCCTTCCAAGTTCGGAAGCGCTCTCCACGGCGCGGAAAGAACGCGTGTTCCGCCGTTCCTCGTACCGCCTCAATGCACGATCAAGCCCTTCATCCAGGCAACAAATCTGTTGCCGCGAACTATCCCGCGCACCCTGGCAGCGGCCCATCTCGCTTGCATCGTAGCGCCGACATGGCAATGGCAGACGATTTGGTGCAACTGCCGGTCGCTCAGTTCGAAGAAGCGCTTTGCCTCACCATAGGTATCATCGCTGAGACCCATGGCACGCAGAACCGGATCCTCGAAGGCGACAGTGAGCGGCGTCCCAGCGCCACGCGATCTGTCACGCGCTTCCCTGTTCATATATTCGGTGCCTGGAAGCGCCCCAAGGCATCGCGTCGGGTTTTGTTCGAGAAGTTCCGCCCAACGTTCAATCCGCTGGGTTCGAGTCATCGCCGGATACGCCGCGAAGGACTCAACTTCCGCGACGGCCTGCAGTTGGTCGAGTGTTTGATGTTTCATGGTCGGCTCCTGTCGACAGGTGAATTCGCCCACGCCTACATGAGCAATTATCGCGCCATGGAGCGCTGACAAGGCCGGACCGCCGCAACATGAGGCGTACAGATCACCTGCCCGGTGAAGCGGCGCTCGAATTCCGACGCGCCCCCGCCTGTGTTCGATGTCGACCCGTTAACCGAACCCGTTTCCGGACAGGAACTTTTGCGGAAGCTTGCCGTTTGGCTTTGCGTCCGCTTCGGCGGCTGCAATATCAGTCTTGAAAGCAATTCCGTTGGACACGAAGCCTCAACGCGTCGAGCAAGACGTCGAGCCTGTAAATGAAACCCGGGAGCAACCGGCCCCGGTTCGAGAATCTCGTGAGCGATCGGCAGAGCCCCGGCAGGAAAAACCCGACGGGAATGCCTCGCAACGAAAGGCCGGTCTGCTCGGCTTTCCCAGGCGCCATCCCTATGCGGCCGCAGCCATCGCGCTTGCGCTGTTGCTCGTCGCGGCAGGCATCGCGATCTGGTGGCTGAACGCTCGCCAGTACGAATCGACCGACGACGCCTTCATAGATGCGCGCACAGTGACGATCGGTGCGCAAATAGCCGGCCGCCTTACCGAGCTGGCGGTTGCCGACAATCAGCATGTACAGGCGGGCGATGTCCTCCTGCGTATCGACGACAGCGACTATCAGGCAAACCTGAAGCAGGCCGACGCCGGCGTCACCGCGGCCGAGGCCGAAATCGTCAATGTCGCCGCCCAGATCGAGGCTCAAAACGCAAAGGTAAACGCTGCCCAGAGGCAGGTTGCACAGGCCAAGGCAGCGCTGGATTTCGCCAAGGCCGAGGATCAACGCAATCGCGAACTCCTGGCCAGGGGCACAGCAACGCAGCAGCAGGCGCAGCAGGCGGCATCGACGCTGCGTCAGGACCAGGCCGCGCTGGACAGCGCCGAGGCCAATGTCGCCTCCGCAAAAAGCCAGGTTTCGGTCTTGCAGGCACAGGCCAGGAGCGCCGAGGCGCAGCTCGAGCAGGCAAAGGCCAGCCAGGAGCAAGCGCGCACGACGCTGTCGCGCACGACTATCACAGCACCCGCAGCCGGGCGCGCAACGAGCATTTCCGCCGCTAAGGGCACCTACGCCCAACCCGGCCAGGTATTGATGATGTTCGTTCCCGACGAGGTCTGGGTGAAGGCCAATTTCAAGGAGACGCAGCTCGATCTGATGCGGCAGGGACAGCCGGTCGACATCGACATTGACGCCTACCCGGACAAGTCCTTTCATGGCCGCGTCGACAGCATCCAGGCCGGCAGCGGCACCGCCTTCAGCCTCCTGCCGGCCGAAAATGCCACCGGCAATTACGTCAAGGTGGTGCAGCGCGTGCCGGTCAAGATCGTCTTCGACAAGCCGCCGGATGTGCTTCTCGGGCCAGGCCTGTCGGTGGTGCCGACGGTCAAGGTGCGATGAACGGCGAAACCGCCAGAAATCAGGGCGAAAGCCGATCCGCCGCCGGGACACACAATCCGTGGCTCATCGCCGTCGTCGTCTCCATCGCCACTTTCATGCTGGTGCTCGACACCTCGATCGCCAATGTCGCCCTGCGCAACATCGCCGGCAGCCTGGCGGCCGGAATGGATGAAAGCACCTGGGTGATTACCACCTATCTCGTTGCCAACTCGGTGATCATTCCGGTCAGCGGCTGGCTGGCAAGCGTCATCGGCCGAAAGCGCTACTACATGCTCTGCGTTGCGACCTTCACCGTCGCGTCGCTGCTGTGCGGACTGGCGCCCAACCTGGAACTGCTCATCCTGTTCAGGGTCCTTCAGGGCCTCGGCGGCGGCGGCATGGCGCCAAGCGAGCAATCGATCCTTGCCGACACCTTTCCGCCTGAAAAGCGCTCGCAGGCCTTCGCGCTTTACGGCATTGCCGTCATCGTCGCACCGACGGTCGGGCCGACGATCGGCGGCTGGCTGACCGACCATTTCTCCTGGCACTGGATCTTCTTCATCAACGTGCCGTTCGGCATCCTGTCGCTGGCCCTGGTGCAATGGCTGTTGGTCGAGCCGGACGTACTCGAACGCGAACGCAAGGAACGGCTGAAGGGCGGCCTGAAGATCGACGGGGTCGGGTTCGTCCTGGTGGCGATTGCCTTGGGGTGCCTGGAGATTTTTCTCGACCGGGGCCAGCGCTACGATTGGTTCGCCTCGGATTTCATCACCACTTTCGCAGTGATTTCCGCGATCGCGTTCCTGCTGCTTATCCCATGGGAACTCAGTCGCGGCGATCCGGTCGTCGACATGCGTCTATTGTTCACGCGCCAATTCGGCACGGCCTTCCTGGTCATGATGGCGGTCGGTGCTATCCTGTTCAGCACCACCCAGATCGTGCCGCAGCTGCAGCAGACGACATTTGCCTACACCGCGACGCTCTCGGGCCTTTCGATGATGCCGGGCGGCATCGCCATGCTGATCTTGATGCCGGTATCCGGATTTGTAGGCACCATCGTGCAGCCCAAATACCTGATCATGATGGGCATGTCGGTGGTCGCAGTGGCCCTTTGGCATATGACCTCGCTCACCCCGGACGCCAGCTTCCGCTTCTTTGCCTTTGCCCGTGTTTTCCTGATGGTCGGACTGCCGTTCCTGTTCATTCCCATCTCGACCGCGGCCTATGTCGGCCTGCCCCCGCAGAAGACCAACCAGGCATCGGCGCTGATCAACGTTGCGCGCAATATCGGCGGCAGCATCGGCGTCTCGCTGTCCAACACCGTCATTGCGCAAAGCTCCCAGATCCATCAATCGAATCTGGTCGGCCACACCGTGCAGTCGTCGCCCGCCTATCAGCAGGTGCTTCGGCAGGCGACCGAGCATTTCGTCGCCCAGGGTTCGCCGATGCTCGAGGCGAAGCAGCAGGCGATCGGCTGGCTTGGCCAGTTGATCGCCCGCCAGGCCACGCTGCTCGCCTATGTCGATGTCTTCCGCTACTGCGCGGTGGCAACCGCCCTGCTCGTTCCGCTTGCTCTGCTGCTGCGATCAAGCAAGTCGGGCAGCAGACAGGCGAATCCGGAGATGGGCTGACCAGAAGGCGGGAACCAGCTGACCCATTGCGTTGTTCTGCGCCAAGAGGAGATGATCACGATGGCCACTATTCCCACACCCGAGCCAACCCCGACCCCGGTGCCGCCGCCTCCCATCCCCGATCCCAAGCCCGTGCGCGAGCCGGACCCCGACAGGCTCCCCGACGAGGACCCCATTCCCAATCCGGATGAAAACGATATTCCGCCGAAGCGGGCGTTCAACATCTAGCCTATTAGATTTCGAGCACAGCGTAGGGGCGGCCGGTCGGCTTGGCGACATGCATGGCAACGTTATAGACCGACGCTCCGCCCGGCGTGCGGCCCTCATAGGCGCCGCGATGCGCATGACCATGCACCACCGCGCTGACCTGGAACCGGTCTATTGTCTCGGCCAGGCGTGACGAACCAAGAAACGGGAAGATCTCCAGCGGCTCGCCTTCGACCGTCTCGACGACAGGCGCGTAGTGCAGAACGACAAGCGTGCGTTTGGCGCGGACCTGCCTCATCGCGTTTTCAAGCCGCATCGCTTCGTTCACGCTTTCCGCCACCATTGACTTGATCGCCGGTTCGCCGAAGGAGCCGAGCATGCGCGATCCAAAACCGCCAACGAAACCCTTGACCCCGACGAACCCGACCTCGTGAATCTCCGTCGCCTCGCCGTCGAGCAGGTGAACGCCCGCCTGGCGCAGAATGTCGGTGACCTGCTCGACGGCGCCTGACTCATAGTCGTGGTTGCCAAGTACGGCGACGACCGGGATCGTGCAGGCACGCAGTTCCTCGGCAAGGATTTCGGCCTCCCGAGGCTTGCCGAGGTTGGTAAGGTCGCCCGTCAGCACGAGAACCTGGGCTGCACGCGACATCTCGCCGAAAAGATCGCGGTACGAGGCCTGGTCCTCCTTGCCGACATGCAGATCGCCAATGGCGGCGACCTTGAGTGCGCTGCCGTTTTCCGCCTTCGGCGAAGCAGTTTCGAGCTCGTTAGCCATTGCTATGTTCTCCTTCACCGCCGACGTCGGCAAAACCCCAGTCGTTGACGTCGATCTCATAGTCAGTTCGTGAAAGCATGCGCCCACGGCAGATTTTCATCCGGGAAGGTGGCAATTCGCGCTGCTTGGCCAGCCGGTCAAGCAGCTCGTCGAGCAGCCAGGCGGGCACGCGGCCCCGCTCCGTCGGATAGACCCATCGGAAGTTCAAGAGATGCATCAGCAGAACTTCCCAATGAACTTCCATGTAGGAAAGCAGCCTTTGCCAGTCGATCTGGTCGTGGGCCTTGAGGATGGTGTGCGCGATGTCGGCCCCATCGTGGCGACCGCGGTCCTGGATGAAACTTTTGGACCAGATAAGCTCGGTGGGCCCGATGATCCGCACCTGGCTGCCCAGCAATTCGCCCTGACGGGCGTGCTCCAGCCACTGGTCGTCGACAGGCATTGTGCCGTTCATCGAGGCGAAAATGACGTCGAAAAAATGCGTGCCCTTGAACACTTTGCCGAGCCACCGGTCGTCCTCGACCACGACGGCGTAGCCGATCTGCTTAAAATGGGCGAGGATGCGCGGGCAGTCGCCGGCCTTGCAGAAAATGTCGAGATCCTTGGTCTGGCGGATGATCCCGGTATAGGCGCTTACGGCATAGGTGCCGGCGACGAGAAAGGGGATGCCGGTCGCGACAAGCTCGCGGATCGCTTCGATATAAAAGACCTCCGCTTCGGCATTGCGAAGCGTCGGGGCGGCTTTTGGATCGACCGACGGAACGGATGCCGGGATGGCGCTTTCCGGTGGGGGATTAATGATCATAGCAATGGCTCCTGGCCCGGCAGACCAGCAGCCGCCTGTATCTAATAGCCAAGCACACCCGATGGTTCCCGCCGCTGCGTGCCACTACCGCCCTCGCCTGCTGCATCAGGCGGATACGCCGCCGTGGCAGGCCTTCGAAGCGGTCATGGTTGTCGGCTGCGGCGCGGCCCTAAAAGGATATGTGAGCGGTCATTTTGGCGTCAAGATCGCAGCGCGGTCAGCCTCAAGCGCGTCGAGGCGGAGTGGGCCCGCTATCGTCCTCGGGTCCGGAAAGGATTGGCTTCAACATGGTTCCCGAGCTGTCGGAGGCGCTGCGCACTCGGCGCAACAGCCACTTGAGCGCCCGTGGCCAGACCGACTCTGTTTGCCGGAAAGCTGCAGGCGGCGTGGCGAAAAGGCCATTCTCCATTTTGTAGTCCCTCACTGTCTCAGTCCAATCAGCGTTCTTCAACGAGCAAAGCTTGTGTTGGTTCCGCGTCGCCATCGGCGGGAGCACGGGCTGGACAGGCGAAGTCATCATTGGTGGGTTCGAGCGGGCTGGCCCTCTGCAGCGAAATCAGTGGCCTCGGCGATCAAGTCGCGGAATTCAGCCCACTAGCCGGCGGGATTCAGCTCGTATCCTGATGCGCCGGCTCTGGACACGACCCGCGAAGGCTGAAATTGTGATCGGCATTTTCCAGTTGCAAATTTGGTTGGGCTCGGCGGGGATGGCGCTGGTTTCTGAAGACATTGCCAGCCATCCGGCACTGCGTCGCCATGTCCAGGCTCAGTCGCGGACGCTTCTCCAGACCTATGAAGCGAACCCGCGGCTGGCTTCCGTATTCGCCACGCAACAGCGTTGGCTGATGGCCCATATCGGCCTTGGCTTGTATTTCAATCGAGAGCCGGACGATCATCGCAAGGGACTTACGTCCGCACGGTTCATGGACGACATCTGCCGGCATTCGGTGGCCAGCCGCAACACCGCCGATGCCTTCCTGAAGGAGATGCTGCATTACGGTTTCATCCGGCATCTGCCGATTAAATATGGGCGCATCCGCCCCTTTGAGCCGACCGCGGGCACTCTGGAGACGGTTGCCGGCTGGGTCATGGCTCATCTGAAAACGCTGGACAGCCTGGATGGTGGATCTCGACTGGCTGCATTCGTCGCACAACCGGACGTACTCGCCAAACTGCAGCCGCTGGTGGCCGACGGCCTGCTTTCGTCGCATGCCGTGCGGCAGCCAAAACAGACTTTTTCCTTGTTCACCTGGCTCGACAATGGCGGCATCGTCATGGATTGGCTGATGTCCGGCGTCGACCCCGATCATGCCGACCTGGACCGAATCCCGACCGGTGTCGTCTCAATCGGGGATTTCGCGAACTGGCTCAAGCTTTCCCGCACTCACCTGTCACGCAAATTGCGCGATGCCGAGGAACTCGGCAGCATCGGCTGGCTGGGCCAGCGTGGTCATTCGGTCATGTGGGTGTCGAGCGAGTTCTACCAGGAATACATGACCGCCCAGGCGGTCAAGCTCGCCATCATCGATGCAGCCTTCGACAATTGTGTTGTAACTTCCGAAACCAGCTGAACCGCGAGCCGACCGCCGTCGTGGCAGCCTTGGCGCCGCCGCGACGGAGGTCTGGCATTTCAATCGATGTCGAACGACACGCCCTGCGCAAGCGGCAGCGCCTTGGAATAATTCACCGTATTGGTAGCGCGCCGCATATAGGCCTTCCAGGCATCGGAGCCGCTCTCGCGGCCGCCGCCGGTTTCCTTCTCGCCACCGAAGGCACCGCCGATCTCGGCCCCTGACGTGCCTATATTGACGTTGGCGATGCCGCAGTCCGATCCGTCGACGCTAAGAAAGCGCTCGGATTCCTGCAGGTCGCGGGTAAAGATCGAGGATGACAGCCCCGCTCCCACCGCGTTGTGCTCGGCGAGCACGGCGTCGAAGTCAGAATATTTCATCACATAGAGGATCGGCGCGAAGGTCTCCTCCGTCACCGGCGAAACCTGCCGCGGCATTTCGACCAGCGCCGGACGCACGTAGTAAGCCTCAGGCTGGCCGTTCTCGACCCGCATTCCGCCGGTTGCCGTGCCGCCATGCGAAGCCGCCTCCTCCAGCGCCTTCTGCATGTTCTCGTAGGCAGCCTTGTCGATCAGCGGGCCAACCAGAGCGCTTGTCTCCAGCGGATTGCCGACCGAGACGCTCTCATAAGCCTTCTTCAGGCGCGGAACGAGCTGGTCATAGACGCTCTCATGCACGAACAGGCGCCTGAGCGTCGTGCAGCGCTGACCGGCCGTGCCCATGGCGCCGAAGGCGATGGCACGCAGCGCCATGTCGAGATCGGCCGTTGGGCAGACGATGCCGGCATTGTTGCCGCCGAGCTCCAGCACGGCACGCGCGAAGCGCTTCGCCAGGCGCGGACCGACATCCCGGCCCATGCGGGTCGAGCCGGTGGCCGAAACCAGCGGCACCTTCGGATGGTCCACCATGATCTCTCCGACCGCGCGATCACCGATCAGCACCGGCGCCAGCCCTTCCGGGGCATCGCCGAAACGCTTTGCCGCGCGCTTGAAGATTGCTTCGCAGGCGAGCGCCGTCAGCGGCGTCTTCTCAGACGGCTTCCACACAACCGCGTCGCCGCAGACCAGCGCGAGTGCCGCGTTCCACGACCATACCGCCACCGGAAAGTTGAAGGCCGAAATGACGCCGACCACGCCGAGCGGATGCCAGGTTTCCATCATGCGATGGCCGGGACGCTCGGTGGCGATGGTCAGGCCGTACAATTGCCGAGAAAGACCGACGGCGAAATCGCAGATGTCGATCATCTCCTGCACTTCGCCAAGACCCTCGGATGGGATCTTGCCAACTTCGATCGATACCAACCGGCCAAGCTCGGCCTTGTGTGTGCGCAATTCCTCGCCGAGCAGCCGTACCAGCTCGCCACGCTTGGGAGCTGGTACCTGCCGCCACGCCAGGAAAGCTTTGTGGGCATTGTCGATGGTCGTTGCCGCATCGGCCGGCGAGATGGTCTTCAGCGCGGCGATCTGCTCGCCAGTCACCGGGCTGCGCACGATAAGATCGCCGCCCGTAAGCGCGCGCTCGGCAACGCCCAGTTTCGCCAGAAGCCCGGCCGTTTCCTTCGCAATCGTCATTTTCATCCCTTTCAGATCCCGTCGCTCATATGGCGTCGGTCCAAGCCTTGCGCCATACCCGCTCCCTGCCGGTCGGCACACCAGGCGCTGTCATGGCGTGGCATTACGCGTTTCAGGGAGAAATCGCCACCCCGGCATGGTCCAAGCCGGTGTCCGACTGTTGAACCAGCCAGATAGAGCGAACTAGCGTGCCGTCTTGGCGGTTTCCGGCACGGCGCTTTCTTTCATCAGCCGGTCGATATGCATGCGGATATGCGCTGCCTCGGCGGCCGTATTGGCAAGCGCGATGGCGCGGTCGAAAGCGACGCGCGCCTCCTCGCCGCGGCCAAGCTGCATCAGCAGTCCGCCCTCGAGGCCGAAGAAATGGAAATAGCCGGAAAGCCTTCCCTCCAGCGGCTCGATCATGGCGAGTGCGGCTTCCGGTCCACGCACCTTGGAGACCGCGACGGCGCGGTTGAGCGTCACCACCGGCGACGGCTGCATCTGCTCAAGCAGGCCGTAGAGCAGGTCGATCTCGTTCCAGTCCGTGTCCTCGGGCTTTTCCGCCCGCGCATGCAGTGCGGCGATCGCCGCTTGCACCTGGTAGGGACCGGGCTTGCGATGGCGCAACGCCTTATCGACCAGCGCCAGGCCTTCATCGATCATCTTGCGGCTCCACAGGCTGCGGTCCTGGTCTTCGAGCAGCACGATCTCGCCGTTCTCGTCGAAGCGAGCCGGCGAGCGTGCATGCTGCAGCAGCAACAGCGCCGTCAGCCCCATGATCTCCGGCTCGGTCTGGAACAGCCTGAGCAGCAGCCGGGCCAGCCGGATCGCCTCTTCGCAAAGCGGCGCACGCGCCGAAGCCTCGCCGCTGTTGCTGGAATAGCCTTCGTTGAAGATCAAGTAGACCATGGCGGCGACGGCGGCGAGCCGTTCGGAGCGCTCGACCGCTCCCGGCGTCTCGAACGGCACCCCGGCGTCGGCGATACGCGCCTTGGCGCGCGTGATACGCTGCTCCATGGCGCTTTCACCGACGAGGAAGGCGCGGGCGATCTGCTTGACCGTCAGGCCGGAGACGATGCGCAACGCCACCGCGATCTGCTGTGTGGCCGGCAGGTCGGGATGGCAGCAGATAAACAGCAGCCGCAAAATATCGTCGCGGTAATGCGCCCCGTCCAGCCGCTCGGCGACGTCGCTCTCGGCATCCTCCAGATCGGAGATCTGGTCCTCCTCCGGCAGCGGCGCCTGCTTGGCCCGCTTGCGCACCGCATCGATGCCGCTGTTGCGGCCGACGAAAATCAGCCAAGCTGCCGGATCGCGCGGAGGACCGTTTTTCGGCCAGTTGTTCAGTGCCCTCAGGCAGGCGTCCTGGAATGCTTCCTCCGCCGCGTCGAGGTCGCGGAAGTAGCGCAGCAATGCCCCCATCACCTGCGGGCGAGCGGTGCTGATTGCCGTGCTGATCCAGGCGAGTTCGGTCATGCGGAAACCTTGGCGGGATTGAAGAGCGAGACCGGCCGGATTTCATAGGAGCCGCCGCTCGGGTTGACCTCGGAAAGCTCGCGCGCGAAGTCGACGGCCTCATCGAGGTCGGCGCATTCGAGCGTGTAGAAGCCGAGGAACTGTTCCTTGGTTTCGGCAAACGGGCCGTCGATGACGATCGATTCGCCCTTGACCTTCCTCAGCGTCGTCGCCGCGGTCGTCGGCAAGAGCCGCGCCACCGGGCCAAGCCGGCCCGCCTGGGCATATTTTTCCTGCACACCGATAAGCTTTTCCATGACTGCGTCGTCCTGCTCCTTGCTCCAGGAGCAGACGACGTCTTCCGAGGCATAGCAGAGGATCGCGTAGAGCATGGGTCGTCCTTTTCTCTATCAAAGGACGAAACACTAGGACCGATGCCGACATGGCGTCGACAAAAAAATACGCCCCCGGTCTGGCGTCAGTCCCTCGCCTTCAGCCATCTCAAGACCAAGGCCTCCTCGTCGTCGAGCCCGGCGATCGAGCGCTTGCCTTTGTTGGCATCCGCCATTTCGTCCAGCAGCCGTCCTTCGGACCAGGCGCGGAACACTTCCGGATGGATGTAGCATTGGCGACAAACCGCGCGTGTGTTGCCGAGCCGATCGGCAACCTTGTCGATGACACTGTTCATCACCCTCTTTTGCTGCGCCTGGCTTTCCGGACGTTCGGTTTGCGCAAACAGCGACGCCGCATGGATGGTGCCGCCCCAGGTTCTGAAGTGCTTGGAGCTGAACTCCGCTCCGGCGTTCTCCCTGATATAGCGGTTGACGTCGTCTGAGCGCACCGGATGCCTGTTTCGGTCCTCGTCGAGATACTGGAACAGTTTTTGGCCCGGCAGGTCCTGCGCTCCACGCACGACCTTGGCAATCCGGCGATCGACAAGCTTCAATCTCCATTCCTTGCCGGATTTACCGATGAAGGCAAAGCGCAGGCTCGAGCCCTTGATGTCGACATGGCGGTCACGCAGCGTGGTCAGCCCAAAACTCTTGTTGTCGCGGGCATAGGCGGCATTGCCGACACGGATCATCGTGTTGTCGAGCAGCCAGACGATAGCCGCAACGACGCGTTCCAGCGGTAGGCCGTGACGGCGCAAATCGACGTCGATCTGCCGCCGCAGTTCGGGCAGGCTTTCGGCGAAGGCGATCAGGCTCGAATATTTGACGCCGTCACGCTCCTCCGCCCAGTGCGGGTGATAGCGGTATTGTTTGCGTCCGCGCTGGTCCCGACCGGTCGCCTGGATATGACCATCGGGGTCTGGCGAGATCCACACATCCGTCCAGGCCGGTGGAATGGCGAGCGCCTTGATGCGTGCCAGCGCCTCCCCGTCGACAATCCGCCCGTCGGGTCCTTTGTACGAGAACCCTTTGCCCGAACGCAGCCGGCGAATACCGGGTTCAGTGTCGGTGACATAGTTGAGCGAGGCCCGAACGGCCGAGGCTTGCGCGCCGTTCTCCAGCGCTCCGTTCTGCGGCACCCCGTTTTTTGGTGCAGCTTTCCTCACAGCCGATTGGCCAGACGACGACCCGGATTTGTCCAGCATGTCCTCTCCACGGAATTTCCGTAGATAAGCCGCTTGCCGGCTGCGGGTTCCAACGCCTCTTGATCTCTTGGTTCCAGAACAGCCTATCGACGTCGCCGTGCAACGAAGACGTGCGTCGTCACGCCTTTTCGAGCACGACCGGAATGACGTCGACCGCCTGCTCGCCGACCTGTCCACCAGTGGTTTTCAGCACGCCGACGATCGGCGCCACATCGGAGTAATCGCGGCCGTAGCCGACCGTGATATGGTCGTTGCTTGCCCGCATGCCATTGGTCGGATCGAATTCCTGCCAGCCGGCATCGCGCCCGCACCACACCTTGACCCAGGCGTGCATGGCGTCGGCGCCTTCGAGCCGCGGCTTCCCGCGCGGCGGGATGGTGCGCAGGAACCCGCTGACATAGCCCGCGGGAATACCGAGGCCGCGCAGGCCGGCGATCATGATGTGGGAAAAATCCTGGCAGACGCCGCGCTTCAGGCCAAAGGCGTCGCTGGCCCGCGTCTGCACGGTGGTCGCCTCGCCGTCATAGGTGAAATCGCGGTGAATGCGGTTGCACAGAGCCATGGCCGTGCCGACTGTCGAACTGCCGGCACTGCCTTTCGCATAGGCAGTGATTGCCGCGTCGATGCCGGCATGATCGCTGGCGGCCAGAAAGTGATGCGGCGAAGCCGGCGCCAGCGAGTGCACTGCGCCGAGTTCTTCCCTCAGCCGGCGTATGTCCGGCGATACGTCGAGCCCGGGTTCGGGCCGCGACACTGAAACACGCGCGCTCATCCTGATGTCGAGCGCATCATGCGCGTCACGAAAGGCGATCGAGGTGACACTGTTGCCGAAAAAGTCGGAAAAGTCGGAACGTTCGCTGGGCGCCGGCACAAAAGACAGTGAAGCGGCGATGACGCGCTGCACGCCAGGGATGGTCGGCGGCAGCACGCGCACTTGATGGCGGCCGCCGCCGGCCGCCGCATCATAGTCGTAACGCAGGTGAAGCCTGATGTCGTAGAGCATGCTGTCTCTACCCGAAATAGGCTTTGGCGAGGCTGTTGTAGAGCCCGCCGATTTCATTGGCGAGATCGCCGAGGGCCTTGGCCGTCATGTCCGAGGGCTCCTTGATGGCGATCGACGTGTTGAGCTGCAGGATTTCCTTGGCCGCCGGCGACATATGGCCTTCAGCGCCGACAGCGGGCAGCAGCGCGATTTCGGCTTTCAGCCGTTCGAGCTGGAAAAGGATTGAGCGCGGGTTGAGCGGATCGAGCGCCAGAAGGTCGACCACCGTGCGCCGCCCCGCCTGCACCGGATATTGCCGACGGTGCGTCATGACGCTGTCGCCGATCTCCAGCATCATGTCGAGCGCGCCTTCCGGCGCCTGGGCTCCGGTCAGCCGGGCGAGCGTGCGGGCGATCTGGATGCCGCGTTCGAGCCTGCGGCCGATTTCCAGGAAACGCCAGCCGGCAAAGCGGTACATGTTCTCGTGCAGCAGGCCGGAAAACCCGGCCAGCTTGCGCAGGATGACCGTCATTGCCCTTGTCGCGTCGTCGCCCGGCGCCACTGTCGCGGCAAATTGATGGATGGTCTTCGACAGATCCTTCAATGCCAGCCAGCCATCGGGCGAGAAGCGGTCACGGATCTGCCCGGCGCTGTAAACGGCGCTGTCCAGCGTGCCGATGAGCCCCAATGGGATTGCCGTCTCGACGTCGATGCCGAACGGCGCGAGATAGTCGCTGATATCGGCGAGCAGCGGCATCTCGGGATCGGATGTCTCGGCCAGCCGCACATGGTAGGCGCGCAGGATGCGCACCGTGTCTTCCGACCGCTCGATATAGCGGCCGAGCCATGTCAGGTTCTCAGCCGCGCGGCTGGGCAGGCTGCCGGGCAAGGTTCGGGTGAAGCTGTCGTGCTCCTGCGGCAGCAGCGTCTCGCGCTCGACCGGCCTGTCGCTGACCACCCAGACATCCGCCGCCTGGCCGCCGCGCTGCATGGCGATGGCGGTCGGGTCGAGCGAGAAGCCGACACGGGCAAAGCCGCCCGGCATCACCGTCCAGCCTTCCGGCGTCCGCGCCAGATAGACGCGCAGGCTTGCCGGCCGCGGCTCCAGCCAGCCGCCGACATAGACAGGCGTGGTCGACAGCGTCACCGCTTCCTGGCCGACGAAGTCGCCGCCGTCCCGTTCGATCCTGGCGACGAGTTCGGCCCGTTCCTCGACCGACAGCGCTGACCCGAGCTTGGTCGAGCCGTCGTCCTCGAAGGCAAGCCGCGTCGACAGCGCCGGGCCGATCACCATGCTATCGATATTGGCGAGCACATGCTCACGCTCCGTCTCCTGCCCGCACCACCATGTCGCGACCGTCGGCAGCAGCAGTTCCTCATTGCGCAGGGCGCGCGAAATCTTCGGCAGGAAGGCGAGCAGCGCGCGCGTCTCCATCAGGCCGGAACCCAGTGCATTGACGGCCGAAACCGCCCCTTGCCGGACCGCTTCGACCAGCCCCGGCGTGCCGATCTGCGAGTCCGGCCGCAATTCAAGCGGATCGGCAAAGGCGGCGTCGAGCCGCCGCCACAAGACGCTCACCGGCATCAGCCCCGAAACCGTGCGCACCATCAGCCTGCCGCCCGAGACGGTCAGGTCCTCGCCCTCGAGCAGCATGATGCCGAGATAGCGGGCGATATAGGCATGTTCGTAATAGGTTTCGTTCAGCGGTCCCGGCGTCAGGATGGCGACACGGCCGCCGGCTTGCTTGGCCATGCCGATCAGCGCGTCGCGGAAGCGACGGAAGAAGCCGGCCAGGCGGTGCACATGCATCTCGCCGTAGATGTCGGACAGCGCCCTCGTAGTGGCGACGCGGTTCTCCAGCGCGAAGCCGGCGCCCGACGGCGCCTGTGTGCGGTCGCCAAGCACCCACCAGCGGCCGTCCGGGCCACGACCGAGCTCGAAGGCGCAGAAATGCAGGAAATGGCCGCTGGCCGGCCTGGTGCCGACGACCGGCCGCAAATATTCGGGGCTGGCCGCGATCAATCCGGCCGGTAGAATGCCTTTCTCGACCAGCCGGTTCGGACCGTAAATGTCGGCGATGGTCTCCTCGAACAGATCGGCGCGCTGGACCAGGCCGGCGCTGATACCAGCCCATTCCTGCTCCTCGATCAGCAGCGGCACATGCGCCAGCGGCCATTCCCGCTCGTTGGCGCCGGCCTTGTCGTAGACGCGGTAATAGACGCCGGCATCGCGCAGGTACTGGTCGGCGCGGGCGAAGCGCTGGGCAAGCTTTTCCGGACCCAGGTCCTCCAGCGCCTCGATGAAGTGCCGCCACGCCGGCCGCGGATTGCCCGACGCATCGACCATCTCGTCGACGACGCCTTCGATCGGCTGATAGTGCTCCAGCAGACTGTGGGTTTGCGGCTTGCTGCGCAGCCTTTTGTGATTCCCCTTCGCCATGGCTGATCAGAGTCTTTGCGGCCGCCGAAGGTCAAGGGTCATCGGGAAATCTTCAGAGGCTTCTTCGTTGCGCAGCACATAGCTGGACGGCGTATGGCCACGTGGTTCGAAGCGGGCGAGCCGCCGCGCCTCCGCTTCGTTGCCGTTGACCGGGAAGGTGTCGTAGCTGCGCCCGCCGGGATGTGCCACATGGTAGACGCAGCCGCCGACCGCGCGGCCCGACCAGCGGTCATAGATGTCGAAGACCAGCGGGGTGTTGACCGGTAGCGCCGGATGCAGGCCCGACGCCGGCTGCCAGGCCTTGAAGCGCACGCCGGCCACTGCGATCTCGCGGTTGTCGGTCACCTTCATCGGCACTACGCGGCCGTTGCAGACGACGGCGTGACGCTCCGGGTTGAGCCCATCGGTCTTCACCTGCAGCCTTTCGACGGAGGAATCGACAAAGCGTACGGTGCCGCCGATCGCGCCTTGCTCGCCCATCACGTGCCACGGCTCGAGCGCCTGCCTGAGCTCCAGCTTGACGCCGGCATGCTGGACCTCGCCGCAGAACGGGAAGCGGAATTCGAGCTGGGCGTCGAACCATTCCGGACGGAACGCAAAGCCGTTCAGCTTGAGGTCGTCCAGCACGTCGAGAAAATCCCCCCAGACATAATGCGGCAGCATGAAACGGTCGTGCAGCGAGGTGCCCCAGCGCACGAAGCGGCCGTCGAGCGGGTTCTTCCAGGCCCGGGCGATGATGGCGCGCACCAGCAATTGCTGCGCCAGGCTCATGCGCGCGTTGGGCGGCATCTCGAAGCCGCGGAATTCGACCAGCCCGAGCCGGCCGGTCGGCCCGTCCGGCGAAAACAATTTGTCGATGCAGATTTCCGAGCGATGCGTATTGCCCGTCACGTCGGTCAGAAGGTTGCGGAACAGCCGGTCGACCAGCCACGGCAGGGGTGCCGCGCCCTTGTCCGGATGTGGCACCTGCGCCATCGCGATTTCGAGTTCGTAGAGCGAATCGTGGCGTGCCTCGTCGAAGCGCGGCGCCTGGCTGGTCGGGCCGATGAACAGGCCGGAGAAAAGGTAGGACAGCGACGGATGTCGCTGCCATTGCAGCACCAGGCTCTTCAACAGGTCGGGGCGGCGCAGGAACGGACTGTCATTGGGCGTGGCGCCGCCGACGACGACGTGGTTGCCGCCGCCGGTGCCGGTGTGGCGGCCGTCGATCATGAACTTGTCGGCGCCAAGCCGCGTCTGCCGCGCCTCTTCGTAGATCGCCGTGGTCGTCGCCACGCAATCCTGCCAATTCGCGGCGGGGTGGATATTGACCTCGATGACGCCGGGATCGGGTGCGACACGGATGACATTGAGGCGCGGATCGTGCGGCGGGCCGTAGCCCTCGATGTGCACCGGCAGGCCGATCGCCCTTGCCGCCTTCTCCGCCGCCGCCACCAGTTCGAGATAGTCCTCCAGCGCCTCGACCGGCGGCATGAACACACAAAGCCGTCCGTCGCGCGGCTCGACCGAAAGGGCCGTGCGCACGGCGCCGCCGATCTCGGTAATCTCCTGTTCAACGCGGTCCTGCTGGCCAGTAACGGCCGTAAAGGAGACCGCCTGCTGGCGTCGCGCCATCTCGTCGGCGCCCTCCAGTTCGGCCGCAGCGGGCGACGAAGCAGAACCGGGCAAGATCGCCTCACGCGCCGGCAGTGGTCCGCGCGGCAGCGATGGATCGACCGGGACTATGTAGGGGAACTGCGCCGGCGGCACATAGGGCAGCGTGCCGAGCGGCAGGCGGTAGCCGACCGGCGAATCGCCGGGCACCAGGAACAGCCTGCCGCGCCGCGTCTTCCATTTCTCCGAGCGCCAGCGCGGTCCGGAAGCCTGGCTGTTCCAGCGCTGGACGGGCAGCACATAGCCCGACGGCTTGGTCAGCCCGCGTTCGAACACCCGCGCCATGCGGCTGCGCTCCTCCGGATCCTCCAGCTTCGAATTGGAAGGATCGACGTTGTCAGGCAGCTTGCCTTCCTTGAGCAGCCACTCGGCCGGATCCTCATAGGCTTCGCTGACCATGGTCTTGTCGATGCCGAGTTCGTCGGCGATCGCCGTCAGCAGGCCTTCGGCCTGCTTCGGTCCGACATCCGCCTCGCTCTTTTCATGCGCGATCAGCGACGGGTCGCTCCACACCGGCTCGCCGTCGGTGCGCCAGTAGAGCGAGAAGGTCCAGCGCGGCAGGCTTTCGCCGGGGTACCATTTGCCTTGCCCGTAATGCAGGAAGCCGCCCGGCGCGAAGCGTTCGCGCAGCCGGCGGATCAGCGCGTCGGCCTTTTCGCGTTTGGTCGGCCCGACGGCGGCGGTGTTCCACTCTGCAGCCTCGAAATCGTCGATCGAGACGAAGGTCGGCTCGCCGCCCATGGTCAGCCGCACGTCGCCGGCCTGGAGCGCAGCATCGACCTGGACCCCCAGCGCGTCCAGCGCCTGCCAGCTCTCGTCGGAGAACGGCTTGGTGATGCGCGGATGCTCGGCGATGCGGTCTACCCGCATGTCGAAGCCGAATTCGACATTGGCGAAGCTCGCCATGCCGGAGATCGGCGCGGCATTGCGGAAATGCGGCGTTGCCGCGAGCGGCACATGGCTTTCGCCGGTGAGCAGGCCGGAGGTCGGGTCGAAGCCGATCCAGCCGGCGCCCGGCAGATACACCTCGCACCAGGCATGGAGGTCGGTGAAATCGGTCGCCGTGCCGGGCGGCCCGTCGAGCGCAACGAGGTCGGGTTTGAGCTGGATCAGGTAGCCGGAGACGAAACGCGCGGCGATGCCGAGGTTCCTCAGTATCTGCACCAGGAGCCAGCTGGAATCGCGGCACGACCCCTTGCCGGCGGCCAGCGTTTCCTCGGGCGAGAAGACGCCGGTTTCCATGCGCACGATATAGGCGATCTCGCGCTGCAGCCGCGCATTGAGGTCGACGACAAAATTGACGGTGTTGGTCGGGTGGCGCGCGAGGGTTTTCAGGAATGCCTCCAACAGCGGCCCCGCCGGTTCCGGCGTTCGGTAGATGGTCAGATCGTCCCGGATCTCTTCGGGGTATTCGAACGGAAACGTCTCGGCCGACGGTTCGACGAAGAAATCGAACGGATTGTAGACCGTCATGTCGGCAACGAGATCGACCTCGATCTTCAACTCCGTCACCGGCTCGGGAAAGACGAAACGGGCAAGGAAATTGCCGTAGGGGTCCTGCTGCAAATTGACGAAGTGGTTTGCCGGCCCGACCTTCAGCGAATGGCTGAGCACTTTGGTGCGGGAATGCGGCGCAGGCTGCAACCTTATGACTTGCGGGCCCAAGACGACCGGCCGGTCGTATTTGTAGTGGGTCAGGTGATAGACGGCTGCCAGAATTGCCATGGTGCCCCTGAAGTCGGCGTTTCAAAAGGAGTTCGCTGAACCCTGACACGAATGCTGACCATTCTCCAAGCAGAGATGTTGCGCTGCACCTAAATTAAGCAGCTTTCACAGCTTCACGAAACGGAGCGCCGACCTGGGATTCCGTGGCGTGGCGGCAAGACGTTGCAACGGTGCAGAGCCGAAGGCCGGCGGGTCAGCACCGGGCGCTTCCCGCCGACATTGATGTCAGCAGCACGCGCGATGCTTGGTCGAAAAGAGCTGAAAAGAAAAACCCGCCTCGGTGAGCGGGTCGTCGGTGCGAATTAGCACCATAGCGAAATTAGTAGCATAGCTGCCGGCACAAAGCAAGAACAAAATGTGGCGCCGTTGGCGAAAATTGCCGATCTCCCGCCTTGCGAGGGGAGATGCCAAGCAGTGGCGCTGGAAGCGGAGGACACCTGCCAATGCTAAAAGAACGCCTGCAACCCGGTCTGCGCCCGCCCGAGGATCAGCGCATGCACGTCATGCGTGCCCTCATAGGTGTTGACGGTTTCCAGGTTCTGGGCGTGGCGCATGACGTGGTAGCCTATCTGGATGCCATTGCCGCCATGCATGTCGCGGGCCTGGCGGGCGATGTCGAGCGCCTTGCCGCAATTGTTGCGCTTGACGAGCGAGATCATCTCCGGCGCCATCTTGCCTTCATCCATCAGCCGCCCGACGCGCAGGCTGCCCTGCAGGCCGAGCGCGATCTCGGTCTGCATGTCGGCGAGCTTCTTCTGGAAAAGCTGCGTGCCGGCCAGCGGCTTGCCGAACTGCTTACGGTCGAGGCCATACTGGCGGGCGCGGTGCCAGCAATCCTCAGCCGCGCCCATGGCGCCCCAGGAAATTCCGTAGCGCGCCCGGTTGAGGCAGCCGAACGGTCCCTTGAGACCCGAGACGTTGGGCAGCAGCGCGTCCTCGCCGACCTCGACGCCCTCCATCACCACTTCGCCGGTGATCGAGGCTCGCAGCGACAGCTTGCCGCCGATCTTCGGCGCCGACAGCCCGTTCATGCCCTTTTCCAGGACAAAGCCGCGAATCTCGTTGCCATGCGCGCCCCCACTTTCGTCGGACAACTTTGCCCAGACGACGAACACGTCGGCGATCGGCGCGTTGGAAATCCACATCTTCGAGCCGGAGATCCTGTAGCCGCTCGCGGTCTTCTCGGCCCGCGTCTTCATGCCGCCCGGGTCGGAACCGGCGTCAGGTTCGGTCAGGCCAAAGCAGCCGATCCATTCGCCCGACGCCAGCTTCGGCAGGTATTTCTTGCGCTGTTCTTCCGAGCCATAGGCGTGGATCGGATACATTACCAGCGACGACTGCACGCTCATCATCGAGCGATAGCCCGAGTCGATCCGCTCCACTTCCCGCGCGACCAGCCCGTAGGTGACGTAGTTGGCGCCGAGCCCGCCATATTCTTCCGGGATGGTGATGCCGAGCAGACCGGCCTCGCCCATTTCGCGAAAGATCCCGGCGTCGGTCTTCTCCTCGAGATAGGCTTCCTCGATCTTCGGAGCGAGCTTGTCGGCGGCAAACGCCGCGGCGCCATCGCGCACCATGCGCTCGTCCTCCGAAAGCTGGTCCTCGATCAGGAAAGGATCATCCCAGACGAATGCGTTCTTGTCGGCGGCCATGGCTCTCGGTCTCCCAAACTCATGCATGTCGCCCAAAGCTTGCCCGCGGGCCTGACCCGAGGGTGTTCGGCAGCTTGGAGATAACGACATGCATCGAAACAGAAATCTTGAAACGCGCGGCTTATCGGCTCCCGTCCTGAAAAAATCAAACGAAATAGCTTCGCCGATCCATGAGCATTGGTGATGGATGATCAATGTCGAGCGCCGCCGTCTGACCTGGCGGCGCAGCCCGGCTCGCGAAATTACTTCCGCTTCAACGCATCGGCCAAAGCGGCGCCGAACGCGCCCTGCTGCACCGGCCGCTCCGGCTGGCGTTGGGGCGCGGGCGCGCGCGGCACCGGCCTGCTGCCATTGTCGCGCGGCTTCGGTGCGCCAGCGTCGCCATCCTTGCGCATCGACAGACCGATGCGCTTGCGCTTGATATCGACGTCGACGACACGCACCTTGACCACGTCGCCGGCCTTGACCACCTCATGCGCGTCCTTGACGAAACGGTCGGCTAGTTGCGAGACGTGCACCAGTCCGTCCTGGTGCACGCCGATATCGACGAAGGCGCCGAAGGCGGCGACATTGGTGACAGTGCCTTCAAGCTGCATGCCGGGCTTCAGATCTTTGATGTCGTCGATGCCATCGGCAAAAGTCGCGGTCTTGAAGCCGGGGCGCGGGTCGCGGCCGGGCTTTTCCAGCTCCGCCAGGATGTCGCGCACCGTCGGCAGGCCGAAGCGCTCATCGACGAAGACGCGCGGATCGAGCGCCTTGAGTGCGGCGCTGTCGCCCATCAGCGAGCGGACGTCGCGCCCGCAGGCCGCAACAATCTTCTTGGCCACGCCATAGGCTTCCGGATGCACCGCTGACGCATCGAGCGGTTCGCTGCCGTTTGGAATGCGCAGGAAGCCGGCGCATTGCTCGAACGCGCGGGGTCCAAGGCGGGAGACCTTCAACAGTTCGCGACGGCTGGCGAACGGGCCGGAGGCATCGCGATGCGCAACGATCGCCTCGGCCAGCGATGCGCCGAGACCCGAAACCCGCCCCAGAAGCGGCGCTGAGGCCGTGTTGAGATCGACGCCGACGGCGTTGACCGCATCCTCGACCACCGCTTCCAGCGAGCGGCCGAGGCGGTACTGATCGACGTCGTGCTGGTACTGGCCGACGCCGATCGACTTCGGCTCGATCTTGACCAGTTCGGCGAGCGGATCCTGCAGGCGCCGCGCGATCGACACTGCCCCGCGCAGCGACACGTCAAGGCCGGGAAATTCCGCCGCCGCCGTTGCCGAGGCGGAATAGACCGAGGCGCCGGCTTCACTGACGATCACCTTGAGCGGCTTCGGCCCGGACCCGGCAGGCATGTCAGCCAGCATGTCGGCCACCAGCCTTTCGGTCTCGCGGCTGCCGGTGCCGTTGCCGATCGAAATCAGCTCGACCTTGTGCAGCCGGATGAGCTTGGCCAGTTCGGCCTGCGTGCCGCGGACATCGTTCTTCGGCGGGAACGGATAGACCGTTGTCGTCGCCAGCAGCTTGCCGGTGCCGTCCACCACCGCCACCTTGACGCCGGTGCGAATGCCCGGATCGAGCCCCATCGTCGGCCGCGAGCCGGCAGGCGCGGCAAGCAGCAAATCCTTGAGATTGCGGGCGAAGACATGGATGGCTTCTTCTTCGGCCCGCTCGCGCAGATCGCGCATCAGATCGAGCGTCAGGTGCAGCGACAGCTTTATGCGCCAGGTCCAGCCGGCGACCTCCATCAGCCAGCGGTCTCCCGGCAACTGGCGGCCGATGGCGTAGGCGTCGGCGATCATCCGCTCAACCGGTTTCACCGGAGAGGCGTCATCGGCATCGACTTCGACGTCGAGCGACAGAACCTCCTCGTTGCGGCCGCGCAGCATGGCCAGCGCGCGATG
The DNA here is from genome assembly GCF_040320585.1 of Mesorhizobium sp. M0663. Lineage (NCBI taxonomy): Bacteria > Pseudomonadati > Pseudomonadota > Alphaproteobacteria > Hyphomicrobiales > Phyllobacteriaceae > Mesorhizobium > Mesorhizobium sp. M0663. The sequence goes on along the minus strand of NZ_JAMYPX010000001.1, from coordinate 396,507 downwards.
GCTCGGCACGTTGGCCCAGCGCTCGACATGGTCGAAATAGTCGGAGAATTTCGCGCCCGCCTCCTGCTTGCCGTCGACGACGCGCGACCGCAGGAAGGCGCGTTCCTTCATGTAGGTCCGCAATCTGCCGACCAGATCGGCATTCTCGGCGAACTGTTCGGACAGGATGTCGCGCGCACCCTCGAGCGCCGCCTTGGTATCGACCACGTCTTCGCTGATGTAGGCCAGCGCCAGCTCGGCGGGTACAGCCGTACGGTCGGCGAGAATAGCTTCCGCCAGAGGCCCGAGCCCGCGCTCGCGTGCGATCTCGGCCTTGGTCCGGCGCTTCGGCTTGTAAGGCAGATAGATGTCTTCGAGTTCGGCCTTGGTGCCGGCCGCAGCGATCTTTGCCTCGAGCTCGTCGGTCAGCTTGCCCTGCTCGCGGATCGAACCAAGGATGGTGTCGCGGCGCGCGTCGAGTTCGCGCAGGTAGGCCAGCCGCTCGGCAAGGTCGCGCAGCTGCGTGTCGTCGAGGCCGCCGGTGACCTCCTTGCGGTAGCGCGCCACGAACGGCACGGTCGCGCCGTCGTCGAGCAAGCCGATCGCCGCCGCAGCCTGTTCGGGCCGCGCGCCGATTTCGGCGGCTATGATGGTTGCGATGCGCTTGATGTCGGCTGCCATGTCGTACCTGTCGCTAGTCGAAACGAGCAGCGACCATAGGCGCAGAGCACTGCCGCGCCAACTGCGCCATTTTCAACCCGGCGAGAGGTCCACAGGAAAGGTCGGGCTGTCTGGATGGATCAGACCATCCGGCTCAGCGCCTCGAAGAAAGAAGTCATGTCCAGATCGAGCGGATCGTCGATCCGGTACCGGCTGCGACGACATTTTTGCGATTACCATTTCGGCCTTCGGATTGACGTAAAGCCACTGGCCGTGGATGCCGATGCCGCAGAAGGCGCCGCTTGCGGCGCCCGTCTGGTACCATTTGTTGCGGTAGCGGCCACGCTGAAACAGGAACGCCATCGTGCCGCGCCGCCAGGCCTCGGCGTCACCGCCAGTTTCGGCCGTGTCGCGCACCCAGGCTTCCGGCACGACGCGGCGGCCATTGGCCGTGCCGCCTTGCCGCATCATCTCGCCGACGCGTGCGAGGTCGCGCGGTGTCACCGAAATGCCGCCGGCGGTGCGCGCCGTTCCTTCCATGTCGACTGTCACCGAGGCATCGCCGACGGCGCCGAGCGGCGCCCATAATTTTTCGCGCATCAGATCGGCGAAGCGCCGGCCCGACGCGCGTTCGAGCAGGATGCCGAGCAGGTCGGAATTGGGCGAGCGGTAGCGGAAAGTCCGGCCATGCGGCTCGGCCAGGCCCTGCAGCGTCATGAGGAAAGTGGCCAGGCTCTCGATGCCCCCGCCTGGATTCCACAGCATGGCGCGGCGGTAGCGGGCGAAGGCGCTTTCCGGATCGAGATAGGCCTCTTCGAAATCGAGGCTGACACTCATGTCGAGCACGTGCCGCACACGCGCATCGCCATAGGCCGAGCCGGCGGCTTCGGGCAGATAGAGGCTTACCGGTGCCTGCGGATCGAAAATCCCCTCGCCTTCCAATGTGCCGGCAACAATGGCGGTCAGCGACTTGCTGATCGAAAAGACGATGTGGCGCGCCCCAAACTCCATATGCGGCGCGAACCAGTCGCCGACGAATTTGCCGCGTTTCATGATCGTCAGCGAGTCGGTATCGGAGCGCGCGAGAAACGCCGCGACCGTCTCCGCGCCGCCTGCAAGAGCGACCTTTTCGCCAAGTAGCCCGCCGAAATCCTGCGCCGGCGCCTCGCTGCTGCCCGGCTGTGCCGCCACGGCAGCGCTCGGCACCAGCTCGCCGACATTCTGGAACGACCACCGGCTGAACGGGCTTTCCCGCCAGTTGCCGAGCAGAACCTCATTGCGGCGAAAGCCGTATCTGGTCTCGAACGCGGTCTTGCCGGTCATGGTGGTCCTGCGGATTTTCTTTGAGGTTCAGGCGAGCGCAGCGGCAATGGCATGCACGGCTTTCAAGGTCGCCACCGAATAGCCGATGTTGGTGAAATCCGGATAGCTCGAAAGCTTCACCACGACCATTTTCGTATCCCAGTCGATATGGATCAGCTGCCCGAACACGCCCCGGCACATCAACGCGCGCGAGCGCGGGTCCTCGATCCAGAACTGGTTGCGGTAGCTGCCTTCCGGCAGGCTGGGACTGAAATCCGGTCCATGCCTGCCATTGCGCGTCGCCTCGATCCAGTCGGCCGGCACGATGCCGCCTCCATTGTCGAGGATCAGCTGGCCGAAGCGGCCATAATCGCGCAGCGTGGCGTTGAAGCCGCCGTCGGCGACCGCATAACCGGCGCTGTCGACAGTGAAGCAGGCGCTTTCATCGGCGCCGAGCTTTTGCCAGAGCTCTTCCGAAATCAGCTGCGCCAGCCTTTTGCCGCTCACCCGCTCCATGATGAAGGCAAGCACGTCGGTCTCGATCGAGCGGTATTCGAAGGCAGCGCCGTGCGGCCGGCTCTTTTCCTTGAGCCCCAGGATCAGTTCGAACATATGCGATGGCCAGCGGAAGGCCGGATCGCTGCCCGGCGGCACCGGCTTCCAGCCGGTGGCGACATCGACCTGGCCGATGTCGGAATAGGGGTCGGTGTATTCCTCGGAAAAGCGCACCCCGCTCGTCATGTCGAGCACATGCTGCACGCTGGCGCCTGCCCAGCCGGTCGCTTCCAGCTCCGGCAGATAGGCCGTCACCGGCAAGTCCGGATCGATCACCCCGTGCCCGACCAATATGCCGAACACCGAGCCCGTGACCGACTTCGCCATTGACTGCGACAAATGCAGCGTGCGCTCGGTCATGCCGTTGAAGTAGCGCTCATAGGCGACCTTGCTGTCCTTGAGCACGAGAAACCCGTCGGTATAGGTCTCGTCGAGCAGCCCGGCGAGCGTCGTCGGCTGCCCCATGCTGTCGCTCACGGGCAGCGCGTCGAGATCGACCTCGGCGCGCTCGAAGCGATGCCGATGGCCATTGCCGCGCCAGACTTCGACGGTCGGCAGAAATTCGCGGATGTGCTGAAACGCCCAGCGGTTCCATGGCGGCCGGTCCCAGTCGAGCTTCGGCGGCACCATCCGCGGCGGCGAACCCTGCATGATCGGCGGCGCCGGTTCGCTGTTGCGATAAGATTTCATCCAATCCCCTTGTCGCAAAGAAGGGAGGCCGAAGCCTCCCTTCGATCGATCCCACGTCGAGCCTATTTGCGCAGATTGGTCCAGATCTTGTTGTAGATCTCGACCACTTCCGGTGGGCAAGGTGGCACAAATTCCGCAGTCGGCGCACCGGCCGGCGGATTGATTTCCGGCGCGCTGGCGAAGTCCGGCGGCAGGAATTTGTGGCTCCCGGTAATGCCGTTGTCGTAACCGGCGAATTCCGAAATCAGCGCGGCGTTTTCCGGGGCCATGACGAAATCCTGAAACAGCTTCGCATTTTCAAGGTTCTTCGCGCCTTTCAGCACGGCCACATTGTCCATCCAGCCTTCGATGCCTTCCTTGGGATAGGCGTATTTGATCGCCGGAATTTTCTGGCGCGCACGATAGGTTGCGCCGTTCCACGCCTCCGTGACGATCACATCGCCCGAGGTGATCTTGGTGATGGTGTCGTAGCTGAAGGTCTTCCATGACGGCTTGGCGGCCATGAGAATGTCGTTGACCTTCTTCAGATTGGCCTTGTCGGCGCCGCAACGCGGCACACCGGCATAGCGCTCGGCCGCGTGCATCACGGTGTTGACATCGTCGAGCATGTTGATCTGGCCTTTCAACTCGTCCGGCGGGTCGAACAGGATTGCCAGCGTGTCGATGTCGCCCTTGTATTTGTCGGTGTTGACTTCGAACGCGGTGGTGCCGAACTGCCACGGCACGGTGTAGTGACGGCCTTTGTCCCAGTAGATGTCGACGAAGCGCGGGTCGAGGTTCTTGCCGTTCGGCATCGCATTGGGCTCGGTCTTTTCGAGCAGGCCCTCATCGATCATGATCTTCACGGTGTAGTCGGATGGGACGACGATGTCGTAGCCGGAATTGCCGGCGCGCACCTTCGACAGCATGGTCTCGTTGGAATCGTAGTCGTCCAGCGTCACCTTGACGTTGTATTGTTTTTCGAATTTCTCGATCAGCTTGGGGTTGGTGTAATCACCCCAATTGTAGATGTGCAGCTCACCATCGGCGAGTGCAGGTACTGCCCATAAAAGTGCTGCCGTCGAAACGGCAGCCATAAGTTTCCTAGACATCACAGTCTCCTTTGCCTTCCCATTGACTCACTTGGCGCGGCGGCGCGCGATCAGGAACGATATCGAGACGAACAGGATCGACACCAGCAGCAGGATGGTGGAGATGGCATTGATCTCCGGCGTCATCGGCCGCCTGATCTGGTTCCAGATGTAGAGGGGCAGCGTCGTCTGCCCGGGGCCGGCGACCAGCTGCGTGATGGTGAAATCGTCGAAGGAGACGATGAAGGCGAGCGCCCCACCCGACAGGATGCCGGGAACCAGCAATGGCAGCGTTATGCGCCGGAAAGCATGCCAGGGCGTGGCATAGAGATCGGCCGCGGCAGCTTCGAGCGTCAGATCCATGTCCTCGAGACGCGCCCGGATCGGCATATAGGCGAAAGGAATGCAAAAGACGGTGTGGGCGAGGATCAGATTGCCGATGCCGAAATTGAGCCCGAGAGTGCCCGCGATCAGCGCAAAGAACGAGAGCGTCGCCACCGCCGTGATGATCTCCGGAACCATCAGCGGCAGGTTGATGACCATGAAGGCGGCCGACAGCCCGCGCCACGGCTTGACCCGGGTCATGCCGATCGCCGCCAGCGTCGCGGCGATCGTCGAAATGATCGTGGCGGTGACAGAGATGATCAGCGTGTTCTTGGCGGCGTTGTGGAATTCCTGGTTGAGCAGCGCACTGCCATACCAACCGAGCCCGATGCCTTCCCAACGCGTGACCAGAGACCCGGTGTTCAGCGAGAAGATCATCAGGATCAGGATCGGCGCGTAGAGCACGCAGAGGCAGATGATGGCGATCGAGCGGAAGCCCGGTTGGTCCTTGATATCGGCGCTGCGGGGGTCAGCCATGCCTCATCTTCCCCGACGTGTTACGGACATAGAAGTAGAGCGCCACCAGCACCGCTGCCATCAGGATCAGCGCCTGCGCGCAGCCGAGCGGCCAGTTGCGCCCGGAGCCGAATTGCTGGGCGATGAGATCGCCGATCATCAGGTGGATACCGCCGCCGAGGATCAGCGGCGTCACATAGGCGCCGAGGGCCGGAATGAACACAAGCAGGCAGCCGGCGATGATGCCGGGCAGCGACAGCGGGATGATCACCCGCCATAGCACCTGCCGACGTGTCGCGTAGAGGTCGTAGGCGGCCTCGACCAGCCGGAAATCCAGCTTCTCCAGGCTGGAATAGAGCGGCAGCACCATGAACGGCAGGAACGAATAGAGCAGGCCGAGCTGGATGGCGAAGTTGGTGTAGAGCATGGTGATCGGTTTCTCGATCACCCCCAGAGCCATCAGTGCGTTGTTGATGAGGCCCTCGTCGCGGATGATGAACATGATGGCAAGAGTGCGCACCAGCAGGTTCGACCAGAACGGGATGGTGATCAGCAGCACCCACCAGTTGCGCTGCGCTGGCGGTCGCGTGGCCATGAAATAGGCTGTCGGAAAGCCGAGCAGCAGGCAGATGACCGTCGTCACCACGGCGAAGACGAACGAGCGCAGATAGATGATCAGGAAATCCGGCGTGAACTGCAGCGTGTCGTCGAAGATGTCGCGCTGGAACAGGAAGTTCAGATAGGCGTCGGTCGAGAATTGCCACTGCACGCCGCCATAGGGTGCTGCGGCAAGAAATGAATAGATGACGATGATGAGAAGCGGCAGCACGCCGAAAATGCCGATGATTATCAAAGCTGGCAACGAAAGCAGGCGGTGGCGCCTGGCGCTGGCCTTCTCCGCCTCTGCTTCGAACAATGCAGCTTGGGAAAACGCGCTCGCCATCAATCCCTCAGCACTTGCGCGGCGTCGTTGCCGATCGAGACGCCGACCTTGTCGCCCCGCTCGAAACCGCAGCCTGCGCTGCGCGTGTTCTGCTGGCGCACGGTGAAGGCTTCGCCGCTGTCCAGTTGGACATGAATATGCGTGTCGGTACCGAAATAGACGATGTTTTCGATGGTTCCGGAAAGGTCGCCCTTGCCGCTGGTCAGCTTGGCGTGTTCCGGTCTGACCACCACGGTAGCATTATCCTTCGGCTGGAAGCCTTCAGCCACGGTCGCGTCGATCGTTGCGCCGGATTTGAGGGTCGCGCGAGCCTTGCCGTTGCCGATGTCGGTGATGGCTGCGGTCAGGAAATTGGTTTCGCCGATGAAGTCGGCGACGAAGCGCTCGGCCGGCTTGTCATAGATGTCCCAGGGCGTGCCGACCTGCAGGATCTTGCCGGCCGACATCACCGCGATGCGGTCCGACATGGTCAGCGCTTCCTCCTGGTCGTGGGTGACGAAGATGAAGGTGATGCCGGTCTGGTGCTGCAGCCGTTTCAGTTCGATCTGCATCTCCTTGCGCAGCTTGTAGTCGAGCGCCGACAACGGCTCGTCGAGCAACAGCACTTTTGGCTGCGGCGCCAGCGCGCGGGCCAGTGCCACGCGCTGCTGCTGGCCGCCGGAGATCTGGCTGGTGCGGCGGCCGCTGAGCGCCTCCATTTTGACCAGCTTCAGCATCTCGGCAACGCGCGCCTTGATTTCGGCTTTCGGCTTGCCCAGCATCTCCAGCCCGAAGCCGATATTCTCGGCGACCGTCATGTGCGGGAACAGCGCATAGGACTGGAAGACGGTGTTGACCGGCCGCTTGAACGGCGGCAGCGGCGCGATGTCGTGGCCGTGCAGCAGGATTTCGCCTTCGCTGGGGAAGTCGAAGCCGGCGATCAGCCGCAGCAGCGTCGTCTTTCCGCAGCCCGACGGCCCCAGCAGCGTGAAGAACTCGTTCTCGCGGATCGACACCGAAACCGTGTCGAGAGCGGCGACTTGTGCGTCCCCGGTACCGAACACCTTGCGGACGCCGCGGACTTCGATTGCACTCTTACCCGGCTGATCCGGCACGCACTTCCCCATTTTCATGTCCGCTCTTGTTGGCGGATCCAGTTCCCATTCGATTGTCAGCATATGCCGGTCGGCTTGGCAACCATGCATCTGAATCTCGGTTCAGAACGCAAGCTCCGTGCCATCGTCAGCCCCATCATCAACCTGATGACTGATCTTGCCGCCGCAGATGGTAGTCACCGGATGCACCTTGTGTAACAAACCCGGTTCAGTTGTCTCGATATCGGCCGACAGCACCACCAGATCGGCCAGATAGCCGGTTTTCAGCCGGCCCTTGCGGTGCTCCATGAATTCGGCATAAGCGCCTTCGACTGTATAGCCCGCAAGCGCTTCCAACAGCGAGAAGCTCTGGTCGGGAACGCCGTCTGCCCAAGGTTTGCGCAGCATCGCCGCCTGAATGCCCAGGATCGGCTCGATCCGCGACACCGGCCAGTCGGAAGCGAAGACGACATGCGCACCCGCCTGCTTCAGCGTCCGCCAGGCATAGCTGAGCGGCCATCTTTCGCGGCCGATGCGCGAGAGCGTCGGCTCCAGCGGGAAGTCCATGGCGCCGGGCGGGTGCGGCGGCTGCATCGAGGCGACGACGCCGAGTTCGGCGAAGCGCGGCACGTCGGCGGCAGTGGTGACCTCGATGTGCTCGACCCGGTGCCGGCTGTCGCGTTTGCCGTTCTTCCGCTGCGCCGCCTCGTAACCGTCCAGAACCGCGCGCACCGCGCCGTCGCCGATCGAATGCACGGCGACCTGCAGCCCGCGCCGGTCGGCCTCCACCGCCACCTCGGCGAGATGCTCCGGCGTAAACAGCGGCTCACCGCGCCAGCCCGGCCGGTCGGCATAGTCGTCGACCATGACCGCGGTCCAGCCTTCCAGCACGCCGTCATAAAACACCTTGACCATGCCGGACGACAGCCATTCCGATTGGTAGGAGCTGGCCATGCTCGATGCCTTTTCCAGCCTGTCGAGCGACATGAAATTTTTGAAGTGGAACGGTATCTTGGTGCGGCAGAGCAGCCGGCCTTCCTGCTCCAACCCGGCAAGCAGTTCGAGCTGGTAGAGATTGCCGTCCATGTTCTGGATTGAGGTGATGCCGTGGCGGGCGCACCATTCCAGCCCGCGATGCATCAGGTCGCGGTCGGCCGCGATTTCAGCGGCGGAAGGGTATGGGTCGGGCTCACCGCCTGTCGCGAGGCCGAGCCGAACGCGATTCTGCCCGGAAAGCTCGAGGATCGGCCCGAACGCCTCGCCCTCGCGCAATTCGCCCGCCGCAAGGCCGTCGGCGCCCATGACGATCTCGTTGCCGGGGCCGAGTTGCTTGCCGTGCAGGATGCCTGCCAGTTCCAGCGCCTTGGTGTTGGCCCACATCGTGTGGTGATCGGAAGCAGACATGGCGAACGGCCGGTCGGGGATAATGCGGTCGAGATGATGGCGGGTGACCGGCTCTTCCTTGGAAAGGATGGTGTAGTCGACGCCGGCCCCAAGCAGCAATTTGGCGTTCGGCCGTGCCGCAGCGTAGGCGCGGATCGCGTCGCTCAGCGCATCGAAGCCATGCACGCCCTGAAGATGCAGATTGTCGAGTTCGGCCGCGCCGCCGAAAAGGTGCATATGCGCTTCGATGAAGCCCGGCACCACCGAACCGCCTTGCGCATCGATGATCTTCGTGGCCGGCCCTTTCAGCGCCTCGATCGTCCGGCGATCGCCAACCGCCAGGATGTTGCCGTCCTTTATCGCCACCGCCTCGGCCGTCGGATTGCCTTCGTCCATGGTCAGCACACGGGCATTGGTGACGATCAGGTCGGCATTTGAACTCATGATTACCCGCGGTTCGGTTGCGCTGCCGGCAGGCTAGACGACCGGCTGCCGGGCCAGCAAGCCATGGGCGGTTGGCCCAGCGCCTTGTGAAAGGCAGTGCAGGACGGTTAGGGTCGCCGCGTCTCACCACGGAACAATTTCATGAAGACTGTTTTTTCGCCTTTCCATGCCGGTCATGCCGGCAATGTCGAATTGATCGCCGGCGCCATCGTGCCGGCTTTTGAAAAGCCTTCGCGCGCCGAGTTCATCAGGGCGCGGGTGGAGAGCGAGAAGCTCGGTCCGATCCTGCCACCGGAAAGCCACGACCTCGCCGCCGCCAGGAAGGTGCATGCCAGCGACTACATCGATTTCCTGCCGACCGTGTGGCCGCTCTGGGAAGCATCGGGCCGCAGCGGTTCGGCCATTCCCTTCACCTGGCCGACGCGCGGACTGCGCGGCGACGTGCGCCCGAAAGGCATCGATGCGCTGCTCGGCTTCTACTCCTTCGACGGCGGCGCGACGTTCGTCAAAGGCACATGGGATGCGATCAAGTCGTCCTATGACGTCGCGCTGACCGCCGCCGCGCTGGTCAAGGCCGGTGAGCCTTCCGCCTTCGCCCTCTGCCGACCGCCAGGGCACCATGCAGGGGCGGCCTTCATGGGCGGCTATTGCTTCATCAACAACGCCGCCGTCGCCGCGCAATGGTTCCGCGACCGTGGCGCCGGGCGCGTTTCGATCCTCGACGTCGATTATCACCACGGCAATGGCACCCAGGAGATATTCTATCGCCGCGGTGACGTTCAGGTGCTGAACCTGCATGGCGATCCGATGACCGAATATCCCTTCTTCCTCGGCCATGCCGACGAACGCGGCGAGGGCGACGGCGAAGGCTTCAACGACAATTACCCGATGCCCTTCGGCACCGGCTGGGACGTGTGGAACGCCTCACTCGAGGACGCTTGCACGAGGCTTTCGGCTTATGCTCCCGACGTCGTCGTGGTTTCACTCGGCGTCGACACCTTCGAGAAGGACCCGATCAGCCAGTTCAAGCTGAAGACCCCCGACTACCCCAGGATCGGCCGCCGCATCGCCAGGCTCGGCCTGCCGACGCTGTTCGTCATGGAAGGCGGCTACGCCGTCGAGGAGATCGGCATCAACGCCGTCGGCGTGCTGACCGGCTTCGAGGACCGCTAGAAGCAATTCCAGGAAATAGGGCGGTTCGTCGTTTCCGTGAAACGATGAACCGCTAGAACCGCCGGCGCCTGCAAATCATGTGGCCGCGCTCGGCGCCGCAACCGGCGGAGCCGGCCTGCGCGAGCGGCCGAGGTAATAGACCGCCGCCGCTGCGATGACGCCCGCTGCCAGGATGCCCGCCGCCAGCACCGGCCGGTACCAGAACCAGGCGATGGCCATCGTCGTCGCCCCGACCAGGATCGCCAGGAAGAACGCGATGATGCCGGTACCCATCCGCGCCATGCTGCCGAGCAAAGGAATGACGTCGAGGATGACGCCGATCGGCCCGAGCAGCAGGGCAAAGCCGATGGCCAGGAGCAGCACGCCGGCGGCGCGCAGCAGCCAGGTGATCAGCGTGTTCGCGCTGACCGCTTCGGCGAACATCTTTTCCGCCGGAACATTGCCGGTGTCGACCATCAGCAACTGGTCGCCGGCGATTGTCTGGTATGGCTCGAAGCCGCCCCCCGTCTGGCGCGCGACGACGCTGACCACGCCGAGCGGCGCCAGTTCGTAGCCGATGCGGTAGTCGCCCAGCGCCGGCGACGTGGTGTTGAAACCGAGATAGATTTTTCCGTCGACGATGTTGACCCGCTTGGTGCCGGTATAGGCGGCGTCTATGGCGGCCGACTGATCGGCAGACAGTGAGAACGTCTTGTCGCCGCCGATCAGGTCCAGCACGGGCCGGTCGAGCGTGAAAGCACCGAGCTTGCCGTCCGGAATCTGGAATTGCTTGCTGTGGATCTCCATCGGCGGATTCTCGTGGCCGTCCGGCTTCTTGAACTCCGACGAATTGATCTGGCTGTCGTCCCACACCTTCGAATAGCTGTAGGTCGTCACCGTCTCCTCGCCGCCGCCCAGCTTCTTCGTCGTCTCGGATTTCTCCTCTTCTTTCCACTGGTACATCTCGGCGCCGCGCGACAGCCGCAACCCCTGCGCCGAAATACCGAAGTCCGGATCGGCAAGGCCGCTGCTCGCCGTCACCGCCCCGGTGACATGGACGAGCTTGCCGTCATTGGCGGCATCGACGCTGTCGGCGCCGACCGAGACCACCGCGCCCGATCCCTCGGCCAGCGAGCGCGCCGTCTGCACGGCCCGGCCCTCGTTCCAGAACAGGCCGATCACCATCAGCACGATCAGGAGCAGCCCGAAGACGACCCCGGCGAGCGCGCGTTTGATCCGCCCGAACCACGAGACGGACGTCACTTCCTGAAATGAATCGCTCATTATTTCCCCCATCCCCCGAAACCAGTCTCGCGAAATCCGCGCTCTGCCGCGCAGTGGCAAGCAACCAGCGTCACCCCAAACCGGGGCGGACGCCCATCCGTCTCGGCACCGGGAGCTTATCGCAATCGGCGAGCCGCCACAGTTGCGATCCGACCCGGTTTCGCGGCCGTAAAGCCCATCGCTCACCGCCAATTCATTGAATTCGTTTCCGTCAAATCGCGTTGATGTCAGATTCGTCTGCAGTTGGATTGTAGCCGAATCAGCCGTTCCTTGGGGGGCGCGGCAATCACCAAAGCTTGATGGTCCGCAACTATTCCGGAATCAGATCGGCTAGTGGGCAATGCTCCACCAGCAGGCTCTTGCAGAGTGCGTAGTCTTCGTACGCGAAAACACCTTGGTGCGCCCGTAACCCCGTTGCGTGACGTGGTGCGGCAGACGGCGAACGACAATGCGGGCAAGGCGAGGCATGCGATCAATCCGAACACAGAGCCTGTCGGTTGGGCAGCAAAAAGTGCACCATCATCGTAGTTCGATTCGGACGGATCTCAGTATAAAAAGGAGAGATATAGGAAAAATAAATAAGACAATAAATCCATATATGCTGCCGGCTATCAAAAATACGTTCTCATATGGGTAAAATGTAGTTATTAGACAAGCGATAATATACAATACTACGTTCTTTTCATACAATTTGTCACCAAGTATGTTCAACATAAGATATGTGTACAAAATAGCACATGTAAATATTTGTATTAAAGCCAGGCCGCTCATGCTCGCAAGCGGTCTAAAAAATACGTGAGGTATAGCCACTATGAGAATGGCAATCGACATCACCTTGAGAGCTCGCGCTTTCATTTCAGTCCCTCGGTAATTTCCTTCTGGCAATTTTCCTACGTACGGACCGCAGTTTGATCAAGTCCGAGCTGTGGAGCCTGAAGGGCCGAATTACCTTCATGCCAGCATCTGAATCGGCGCACGCAGTGACGTGCGCTGACCGGCTCCGCACTCGTTATCTTGTTGTTGGACCATGATGTTTTTCCAGAATGCGTTCGCCCTTTGCGAAATGATGTTCTATTTTTTGAACCCACGGCTTGCGGGGCCGATTGATCGGAAGAACAAACGCATTTGAGCCCGGGACAGCATTTATGAACGACGACACACCGGAAAGCGAAAGCGCCTCGGCGCTGGCGCCGTTCCGGCACGGCATCTTCCGGGCGGTGTGGTCCGCCAGCCTCGTCTCCAATTTCGGTGGCCTCATCCAGGGCGTTGGCGCCGCCTGGATGATGACGACGATCGCCACCTCGTCCTACCAGGTGGCATTGGTCCAGGCCTCGACCACCTTGCCGATCATGCTGTTTGCGCTGCTGGCCGGCGCCATCGCCGACAGCTTCAACCGGCGCAAAATCATGCTGATCGCGCAGATCTTCATGCTCGTCGTCTCGGCTCTTCTGACCGTCTTCACCTATCTCGACCTGATGACGCCGTGGACGCTGCTCGCCTTCACCTTCCTGATCGACAGCGGCACCGCGCTCAACAGCCCGTCCTGGCAGGCTTCGGTCGGCGACATGGTGCCTCGCACCAAGGTGCCGGCGGCGATCGCGCTCAACTCGATGGGCTTCAACCTGACGCGCAGCGTCGGCCCGGCGATCGGTGGCATCATCGTTGCCGCGGCAGGCGCTGCCGCGGCCTTCGCCGTCAACACGCTGAGCTATGTCGGCCTCATCGTCGTGCTGGCCCGCTGGAAGCCGGAACTGCCGGCATCGACCTTGCCGCGCGAGACGCTGGGCGCCGCAATGGGCGCCGGCCTGCGCTACGTCGCCATGTCGCCCAACATTGGCAAGGTGCTGGTCAGGAGCTCGGCTTTCGGCTTCAGCGCCGGCGCGGTCCTGGCGCTGCTGCCGCTGGTCGCGCGCGACGTCGTCAAGGGCGATGCCTTGAGCTACGGCATCATGCTCGGCGCCTTCGGCATCGGCGCCGTCGGCGGCGCGCTGATCAGCGTCAGGCTGCGGCTGCTGCTGTCCAGCGAAACCATGGTGCGCATGGCATTCGCCGGTTTCGCCGTCTGCGCCTTCAACGCCGCCGTCAGCAATCATGCCTGGCAGACGTCGCTCGGCCTGCTGCTCGGCGGCGCCTGCTGGGTGACCGCGCTTTCGCACTTCAACGTCACCGTGCAGATGTCGACGCCGCGCTGGGTGGTCGGCCGCGTGCTTTCGGTCTACCAGACCGCGACCTTCGGCGGCATCGCGCTCGGCAGCTGGGTCTGGGGTGTCGTTGCCGACGCGCATGGCGCCGAAGTCGCCCTGATGGCGGCCAGCGTCGCCATGCTGGCGGGAGGCGCCATCGGCCTGCTGCTGCCGCTGCCGCAGCAGGCGGTGCTCAACCTCGACCCGCTCAACCGCTTCCAGGAGCCGCATCTGGCGCTTGATCTCAAGCCGCGCAGCGGTCCCATCGCCATCATGATCGAATATGTCATCCGCAACGAGGACGTACCGGAATTCCTCGCCACCATGGCCGAGCGCGGCCGCATCCGCCGACGTGACGGCGCCCGCAACTGGACATTGGCGCGCGATCTCGAAAATCCGTCGATATGGATCGAGCACTACCACACGCCGACCTGGGTCGAATATATCCGCCACAATCGGCGCGCCACCTACGCCGACGCGGTCATCGGCGAGCGCATAAGGGCGCTGCACAGCGGCAACGAGCCACCGCGCGTCCGCCGCATGATCGAGCGCCCGACGACTGCCGGCACGGCGCTGGTGATGCCGAAGGGACCGATCGAGCATTAAAGCATTTTGCAGCCAAGTGGAATCACTTGACGTCGCAGAAATGCGGTTAAAACAAATAGATAAAGCGGGATGCACCGTTCAATTTGAACGCATCCCGCTCCAGCGCAATTCCAGGAAAAGTGTGAAACGGTTTTCCGTCCGGAAGAGACAGAGCGGTTCGCCGTTTCCGTGAAACGATGAACCGCTCCAGCCACCCTGACGCCCTTCCGCTGGCGATTCGACTACATGAGCTCTATGACGAAATAATCGCCCTGCTGTATCCACTTTACCAGGAAGTTGATCGTCAGGTCGGTACCGCTCCAATACATCTCGACGGTTGATGGAGACGGCTTTATGAGGCCTCCCTCGATAAAGTCACTCGACCTCGTCCCAGATACGCCTGAGATGAAATTGAAATCCTGGAACTGGAATGTGACCTCGCAGCTGAGAGTGAACGGCGTGAACCCGCCGCCGGCCGGCTTGGGCAACGCGAACTGAACCAACGCCGGCTCTGCGTTCGGCTTTTCGGTCTTTGAAAAGCTGCCGGATGGCCCCTGCAGGTGCCAGGTGATTTCAGTGATTTCTTTCTTGGTGGCGTTGAACCAGAGACCCGTTGCTATCGTCAGCATCGCCGGCTTGACGACCGGCGCCGCAGTAAGGGGAATACTGATGGTCTCGGTCTTGTAGCCAACGGCTGCAACTTGCAAGCTGACCGATGCTTGGCCGGTCGGCGGAGATAGCGTGAACGCTGTGTTGGTGGCCCCGACCACCGCGCCCCCTTGCGATATGGTCCCTCCAACCGATTGGGACTTGTTATCGGCGTCGACTGCTTTGATGGTTATCGTCGCCGGCTGGCCCGCTATCAGGGACGGGGGAGCCGCGGAGAGCAGCATTTCCCCGAGGGTGACATTGACGGGAACTCTGGTGAGCGGAGACATCTTCGTGCACAATGTCTGCATCACCGTAATTTGGTCTTCTACCTTGAGCTCGCCTACGTAAATCCCGAAGAAGAGCGTCGTCCAACCAAGTGGCGTATCGCTGGCGCGCCACTTCCCGTTCACGAATACATGCACGCGCGCCCCGGGAATCACGCCTGATACGTAAATTAGCCGCTGGAAGACCCGGACGGGCTGTTGAATATCCGGGGTCTTGAGTGGGGTCAGGTCGGACACTTTGATCGGGCCCCCGACCCGAAGCGCGAGGGGCTGACAAGTAAGCTCCAGCTCGGCGTGAATGTGCTCGCCGGCGCGCAACGGCCGAAATGTCTCGACCCAGACGAGGCCGCCAAAACTGAATACGGGCTTGCTGATTACAGGAGAATCTGGCGCATCCGAGTACAAACGTACGACCGCGTTGTCGACGCTGTTGACGAAAGCGCCGCTTGCACATTCAAATGCAGGCTCCATGACGGTCGGCGGAAATACGCTGCCCTGGTAAGACCCTACCACCAGCAACTTATCCGATGTGGATGTCTTGCCGCATAGCTCCTGGATGACGACGAGCGATGGAAACGGCGGCGAGGCCGGGATCAGGGCCGACACGTCGGGAATCCAGTATTGGCCGGAACTCACATCCTCGCCGACTCCGATTCTCCCGAGCACGGTAGCTGCACCCGAAGTCGGATCGACAAGTTGGATCGTCAATGTCGCGCCGGGCTCGAGATTGGAGATAGGCAAAGCACGGGCTGCCGGGCAGGAGTACTGTGAGGCGTCGATTACGGGCTTTCTAACCGGCAAGGTTTCGTCGACGATCACCGGAGGGGCAGATGACGGACTTGATGCATTGCAGCGCTCGAAGTGCTGCGTGGCGCTGAAGACATCCGGATTGTGCGCGGCACGGCCAAGCAGCGCCAGGAGGTTGGCACCGACGAAAGGATATTCCAGCACGTCGCCATTGAAGTGGACCTTCGTGGTGGCGCCTTGAGCCAACCCCCTGACGGGTACTGCTTGCGCGCACCCAGGAACCGGGCCGACTGCTGGTGCCGGCATGGTATTTTCCCGATACGGCGTCTGTTCGGCGGGCAAGCTCGGGGTCTGACTGCTCTTCACCTGTCCGGCAGGCGTCTGAACGGACTGCACTGCGCTAAGCACATCGTTGGCCTGGATCGCCCCGCGAATGCGCACTGGTACGACATTTCCGCGTGCAGTATCGCTGCCAATCAATGCGCCGCCGTTGAAAATCTCGACCGTGGCGCCAGGATAGGCTGCGCCTATCAGCACCCAGTCGACGCACTCGTGCACCTGACTCAAATACACCAATGCGCTTAGCGTCGAGGGATACCCGAGCACGACGATCGGGACCGGGCTTGGATCACTGGTTTCGGCGCCGAGCGTCCAACGTGCGGTCAATGCATCCCCCACGTTGAGGGAGCCTGCGGCGACCGGCACAAAGGTACTGGTTGTGGCGCCGGCATTTACCGCAGGGACGGGTACGCCATTTACCAGGAGGGAAATGCTCGAGCCGGGAAGCGGCCCATCGATACGGACCGAGGTACTCAAGACCGATACGGGGCCAATCACAATTGGTGCAAGGAGCGTGCTCATGTTCGTTTCCCTCTCTGTACGGCGCAGACATGTCGCCTGGTTCGAAACAGGACATAGAGGGAGCGCACTTACGGATGACTTACGGATGGGTCGGCGCGGTGCTGGACTGCGCTCGCGTCCGTCGCATGATCGAGCGCCCGACGACAGCCGGCACCGCGCTGGTCATGCCGAAGGGACCGATCGAGCATTAGTGGCTGGCGGCGCGTCCAATTGGGCGAGCAAATGAAATTGCGGCGCCTGGCCCAATCCGCGAATGCACGAACAGGATGGCCATTGTGGAGAGACGGTTATATCAGTTGGTGTGACTATGACCACTAAGGGGAGACGATGCGTTACATACGTCCGCTTTCAATTGAAGACGCCGCCGGCCTGTTGGCCGGTTCAGCCGGCACGGCCGCCATCCTCGCCGGAGGCAGCGACCTCTTGGTGCGAATGAAAGGCGGCTTTATCGAACCCGACCTGATCGTCGACATCAAGGCGATCGACGGGCTTGGCGAGATCAGGGAAACAGCCGAGGGCTTCAGCATCGGCGCCGCGGTCCCCTGCGCCGTGCTGGGCGAGAACACGGCCCTGCAGAAGGCATGGCCCGGCGTCGTCGAAGCGGCCAAGCTGATCGGCTCGAAGCAGGTGCAGGGACGCTGCACCATCGTCGGCAATCTGTGCAACGCCTCGCCGGCCGCCGACAGCGTGCCGGCGCTGGTGGCCGCTGGCGCCAAGGCTGTGGTCGTCGGCCCGGGAACCAGGCGCACGATTGCCGTGGAAGCGGTGCCGACTGGGCCGGGCAAGACGTCGCTGGCCAAGGGCGAGATCGTCGAGGCAATCCTGCTCGACAGCCGTCTGCCGCGTTCGGGCGATGCCTATCTGCGTTTCATTCCGCGCACGGAGATGGACATCGCGGTGGTAAGCGCCGGCGTGAACTTGACGCTCGATGAGCAAGGTCGCGTCAAATCCGCCCGTCTGGCGTTGGGCGCCGTGGCGCCGACGGTGATTCTGGTCGAGGAGGCCGCCGAGGTTCTCATCGGCTCCAAGCTGGACGAAGCCACGCTGGAGAGGCTCGCCAAGGTCTGCTCGGGCGCCTGCCGCCCGATCGACGACAAGCGCGGCACTATCGAATTCAGACGGAAAGTCGCGGGTGTGCTGGCCAAGCGGGCCGCCACGACCGCCTATGCACGCGCAGGAGGCAAATGATGGCTGGTGTGGCAGTATCAACGACAATCAACGGCGACAATGTCGAGTTTCTTTGCCAGCCGGACGAGACGCTGCTTGATGTCCTGCGCGATCGCCTGGGGCTGACGGGCGCCAAGGAAGGCTGCGGCACCGGCGACTGTGGGGCCTGCAGCATCATCCTCGACGATCGGCTGGTGTGCTCGTGCCTGGTGCTCGGCGCGGAGGCCGAGGGCCGGCACGTCGAGACCATCGAGGGCATGGCGCATGGCGACAGGCTGCATCCGCTGCAGCAGAAATTTCTGGAACACGCCGCACTCCAATGCGGCGTCTGCACGCCGGGCTTCCTCATGGCTGCCAAGGACCTTTTGGCCAAGAATCCCGATCCGACCGAGGAGGAGATCCGCTTCGGCCTCGCCGGGAACCTCTGCCGCTGCACCGGCTATGACAAGATCGTGCGTGCCGTTCAGGACGCCGCCAGCGTGATGAAGGGAGCATGACGATGAATTTCGATCCGCGTTACTCCGGACGCAATTTCACCTCTGTCGGCACGCGTCCCATCCGTCCCGACGGCGTCGACAAGGTGACGGGCCGCGCACGCTATGGCGCCGACTTCAACATGGCCGGGCAACTGGTCGGGCGCGTTCTCAGAAGCCCCCATGCACATGCCACGATCAGGAAGATCGACACGTCGAAGGCGGAGAAGCTCGCCGGCGTCAAGGCCGTGATCACCGCGGCCGACCTGCCCGACCTCACCGACGGCGATGCCGCCATGTACGACATCCTCGACAACTGCATGGCGCGCAAGAAAGCGCTCTATGACGGCCATGCCGTGGCCGCGGTGGCTGCGGTCGATGCCCGCACGGCGAGGCAGGCACTGAAGCTGATCGAGGTCGACTACGAGGTGCTGCCGCATGTCACCGACGTCGACGAGGCGATGAAGCACTCCGCACCCCTGATCAACGACGCCATCTTCACCGAGGGCCTCGAGCAAAAGCCCGTCAAGCCTTCAAACGTCACCAAGCGCACCCAGTACGGCCATGGCGACATCCATGAAGGTTTCGGCCAGGCCGATTTCGTCGTCGAACGCTCCTTCAAGACCGAGCAGACGCACCAGGGCTATATCGAGCCGCATGCCTGCGTGGCCAATGTCAGCTCCGACGGCACCGCCGACCTCTGGGTCTGTACGCAAGGCCATTTTGTCTACCGCCAACACTGCGCCCAGCTGCTTGGCATGGAAGCCTCGAAGCTGCGCGTCACCTCCTCGGAGATCGGCGGCGGTTTCGGCGGCAAGACCCATGTCTGGGCCGAGCCGGTGGCACTGGCGCTGTCACGCAAGGCCGGGCGGCCGGTCAAGCTGGTCATGACGCGCGACGAGGTGTTCCGCGCCTCCGGCCCGACCAGCGCCACCTCGATCGATGTTCGGATCGGCGCCCGCAAGGACGGCACGATCACGGCGGCCGAGGCGACGCTGCGCTATAGCTGCGGCCCCTATGCCGGCACGTGGGCCGAGATCGGCGCCATGACGGCCTTTGCCTGCTACAAGCTCGAGAACGTCAGGACGGTCGGCTACGAAGTGCTTGTCAACCGGCCCAAGACCGCGGCCTATCGCGCGCCGTCGGCTCCGATGGCGGCGTTTGCGGTGGAAAGTGCGGTCGACGAGCTGGCCAAGGAGATCGGCATGGACCCCGTCGAGTTCCGGATCAGGAACGCGGCGCAGGAAGGCACCAGATCGTCCTATGGACCGGTATACGGCCCGATCGGCATCGGGCCGACGCTGGAGGCGGTGAAGAATCATCCGCACATGAAGGCGCCGCTCGGCAAGAACCAGGGCCGCGGAATGGCCTGCGGCTTCTGGTTCAATTTCGGTGGCCAGACCTGCACCGACCTCAACATCGGCATGGACGGCTCGGTCTCCCTTGCCGTCGGAACCGTGGACGTGGGTGGTTCGCGCGCGTCGCTGTCGCTGGTGGCGGCGGAGGAGCTCGGTATCCCCTATGGGCAAATCAAGGCGGTGGTCGCCGATACCTCCAGCCTCGGCTACAACGATATGACGGACGGCAGCCGCGGCACCTTCTCGTCTTCGATGGCGACGATCTCCGCCGCTCGCAACGCTATCAAGGTGTTGCGGGAACGCGCCGCACAGATGTGGGACATTCCCGTCGACGACGTGGTCTGGGAAAAAGGTCACGCGATTGCCAAGGGCGAGAAATACGACAACCTTGCAGCATTGTCGCTGAAGGAGATCGCAGCCGCGTCAGGGAAGACGGGGGGACCGATCGCAGGCCACAGTGAGCTCGTCGCCGACGGCGCCGGCGTCTCCTTCGCCACCCATATCTGCGATATCGAGGTGGATCCCGAGACAGGCTCGACCAGGGTGCTGCGCTACACCGTCGTTCAGGACGCCGGCAAGGCGGTGCATCCGACCTATGTCGAGGGGCAATACCAGGGGGGTGCCGCACAAGGCATCGGCTGGGCGCTCAACGAGGAGTATATCTACGGCAAGGACGGGCGGCTGCAGAACCCTGGCTTCCTCGATTACCGGATCCCGGTCTGCTCGGACCTGCCGATGATCGACACGCAGATCCTCGAAATCCCCAATCCTAACCATCCTTACGGGGTGCGCGGCGTCGGCGAGACCTCTATCGTGCCGCCGCTGGCGGCGATCGCCAATGCGGTCTCGAACGCCGCGGGCGTGCGGATGACGCATATCCCGATGTCGCCGCCGCGCATCCTGGCGGCGATCGAGGCGGAACGGGGAGGCTGATGGTCGAAGTAACGCTCTGGGGGTCGCTCGGCGCGATCGCCGGAGGCAAGAGCAAGGTCGAAATCGAGGCGAAGGACATAAGGGAGCTGTTCAGGAAACTGGCTGAACAGTATCCCGGCCTCGAGCCCTACATCGATCGCGGCATCGCCGTCGCCATCGACGGGACGATCTATCGCGACACCTGGTCGAAGGAACTGCCGGAAGGGGCGGAGATTTTCCTGCTGCCGCGCCTTGCCGGGGGATAACTGAACAACCCTGTCCTACCCATTGACGACCAAGACATGGCCTAGGCTCGAGAAAAACCTCGGCTATCCACGAGAATTCTTGGCCAGTTCAGCCTGCGAGTTTGGCTCCTTTTCGATGACTGCTTCTGTGTCAATCACAGGCATAGAGGCGAGCGAGCTACACGTCTGCTTTGAGGCGAAAGCAGCCGCCCGCAGCGTAGAAGTCAAATGGCTTGGGTCAGAACCTACCATTTACCAATGTCAGCTTCATGATTCATAGGCACAGTCTTGGGAGTCAGATGCGATGGCGGAGCGTCTCAATGATCACCGCCATCGCAGGCGAGAGCTGTCGCCTGCTCGGGTAGTAGAGGTGATAGCCCGCAAATGGCGGACTCCAGTCGTCAAGCACGAGCCTAAGGCATCCCTTGGCGATGTGGTGGCTGACGAGGTTTTCCGGGACATAGGCGATCCCGAAACCGCTTATCGCAGCCTCGATCATGGGAATGGACGAATTGAAGGTGAGTTGGCCTTCCACCCGCACACGAAGGTCGCGGCCATCCCTGGCGAATTCCCAGGCATATAATCCGCCGAACGTCGCCTGCCGCATATTAATGCAGTCATGATCGACCAGATCCTGCGGTGCGGTCGGAACCGGATGGCGGGAAAAGTACTCCGGCGAAGCCACGGCCACGAGCCTCCAATCCGGCCCGATGCGCACTGCGATCATATCCCTGTCGATGCTCTCACCAAGCCGCACGCCTGCGTCGAAGCGCTCCTCCACAATGTTCTTCATGCCGTTGTCGCTGTAGAGTTCGACGCACACGTCAGGATAGTCGCTGAGCAAGGGCTGCAGCTTCGGCCAGACGGTCGTCTGGAGCGCATGGTCGGAAAGCGTGATACGGACCGTTCCGGAGGGCTTGTCGCGAAAGGCCACCAGGCTTGCGAGGTCCGCTTCGATTTCCTCGAAGCGGGGAACAAGAGATTGGAAAAGTCGCTCGCCGGCCTCGGTCGGAGCGACGCTCCGCGTCGTACGCGTCAGCAGGCGGACGCCAAGACGAGCTTCAAGCTCCTTGATTGTCGAGCTCAGGGTCGACTGCGAGGTTCCGAGCTTGGCCGCCGCCTTGGTGAAGCTGCGCTCCCGGGCGACCGCCACGAACCAGAGCAAATCCTTCATGCCATCGCGCTGCATAGGGCACCTCCCGTCGGACATTTATATCATAAGCAGATAAGTCCATGCGAATTACTCAGTCTAATAGAATGGGTTCCTCTGCAATATCTTCCAGCATGGTGACGGGGATGGGCGGCTGATCCACCCCCGTCGCCTTGCAAGGATGCCAATTATGGAAACGACCTACGACACAAGGCTTGTCGAAGACCGCGCCGCATGGGGCGCGGTGCTGTCGATGGCTCTGTGTGTTTCCGTGCTCATCGCGTCGGAATTCATGCCGGTCAGCCTGCTGTCGCCGCTAGCGGCCGATCTCGGCATCACCGAGGGCCGCACGGGACAGGCGATCTCGATTTCGGGCGCTTTCGCCGTCGTGACCAGCCTGCTGGTCGCCGGCCTCACGCGCCGGATCGACCGCCGACTGGTCGTGACCGGCTTCACCCTTCTCCTCATCGTGTCCGGGCTCACTGTCACCTTCGCGCCGAACTACGCGTTCCTCATGGTCGGCCGGGCGCTGCTCGGCATCGCGATCGGCGGGTTCTGGTCGATGTCGACCGCGATCGTCATGCGCCTCGTGCCGCAAGACATGGTTCCGAAGGGTCTCGCCATGCTAAACGCTGGCAATGCCATTGCGGCCACCATCGCCGCGCCGCTGGGCAGTTTTCTTGGCGCCTATGTCGGCTGGCGCGGCGCTTTCTTCCTCGTCGTGCCGCTTGGGCTCCTGGCGCTGGTCTGGCAGTGGACAAGCCTGCCGGCGCTGCCCCCGCGCCGGAGGAAGCGTCCAAGCAATCCGCTGGCGCTCCTCGGCCGTCTTCCTGTCGCCACCGGCATGGCGTCGATCATGATGCTGTTCATGGGCCAGTTCGCGCTCTTCACCTATCTGCGGCCCTTCCTCGAGAGCGTCACTAGGGTCGACATCGCCGCGCTTTCGGCGATCCTGCTGGCGATGGGGCTGGCCGGGGTGCTCGGCACCCTCTGCATAGGCCGGCTTTTGCGCACGCGCCTGTTCAGCATCCTCATCGTCATCCCGCTGGTCATGGCCGCGCTGGCAGCTGCGCTCATCGCCCTCGGTGCCTTGCCGGTTCCCACAGCGCTGCTGCTCGTTGCCTGGGGCTTCTTCGGCACGGCCGCGCCCGTTGGCTGGGGCACGTGGCTCAGCCGGACGTTGCCGGACGACGCAGAGGCCGGCGGCGGGCTGCAGGTGGCAGTCATCCAGCTCGCCATTACAGGCGGCGCCGCGATCGGCGGCACGCTCTTCGATACGGTCGGCTGGTGGGGTGCATTCATTTTCGGCGCGGTGCTGCTCTGTGGATCGGCGCTCGCCGCCTTTGCAGCATCGCATTTGGCCCGGAGGTCGCAGCCATGACGGCAGCCATGACGATCGACCGTCCGGACCTCAGCCGCCGCGCGTTGCTCGGCGGCGCGCTCGCGGCAACGGTCCTGCCGCGGGCCGCCCGCAGCCAGCAGGGCAGCGACCCAGGCAGCCAGGAGCCCACCGACATGAAGATCAAGATGATTTTCAATGGCCGGACCATGACCGCCACGCTCTACGACAATCCGTCGGCGCGCGACTTCTTCACCATGCTGCCGCTCGATCTCACCATCGACGACTACGCGCATAACGAGAAGATTGCCTATCTGCCGCGCAAGCTGACGGAGGAGGGCAGCGGCCCGTTCGGCAACGAGCGGCCATACGACCTTTGCTATTTCATGCCCTGGGGCAATCTGGCCATGTTCTACGCCGACTACCGCCATCCCGGGCTGATCAGGCTCGGCCGCTTCGACGCGGGCGAAGAGGCCCTACACGTAAGCGGCAAGTTCCCGCTTCGCATCGAACGCATCTGACAGGAGATCACCATGGATATTCTTCGCGCAGGCACCAGGCCGTCTGGCAACGGGCCTTCCGACTGGTTCACCGGCACGGTCCGCATCGATCCGCTGTTCAACCCGTTCGACGCCGCGCGCGTGCAGGGCGCGCAGGTGACGTTCGAGCCGGGCGCCCGCACCGCCTGGCACACGCATCCGCTTGGACAGACGTTGATCGTCGTCTCCGGCCTCGGCCTCGTTCAGAGCGAGGGCGGGCCGGTCGAGGAGATCCGTCTCGGTGACGTTGTCTGGTTCGCACCCGGCGAGAAGCATGGGCACGGTGCCTCACCCGAGACGGCCATGATCCACATTGCCCTCCAGGAGGTCAAAGACGGCAAGGTGGTGGACTGGCTGGAACACGTCAGCGACGCCGACTACGGCGCCTGACATCGATTGAACGAAAGGAAAGCAAAATGCTCGCAACCGTTCTTCATAAGCCCGGCGACATCCGCTGCGAGGAAGTCGAAGACCCAAGGATCCTTCGCCCGACGGATGCTATCATCAAGCTCTCGGCGAGCTGCATCTGCGGCTCGGACCTGTGGCCCTATCGCGGGCTGCAGCCGGTCAACGGCCCGATGCATATGGGCCACGAATATTGTGGCATCGTCGTCGAGGTCGGCGCAGAGGTGCGCACGGTCCGTCCCGGCCAGTTCGTCGTCGGCTCGTTCTGCCTCTCCGACAATACCTGCCCGCATTGCCGCTTCGGCTTCCAGTCGTCCTGTGTGCA
Source organism: Mesorhizobium sp. M0663 (assembly GCF_040320585.1). Lineage (NCBI taxonomy): Bacteria > Pseudomonadati > Pseudomonadota > Alphaproteobacteria > Hyphomicrobiales > Phyllobacteriaceae > Mesorhizobium > Mesorhizobium sp. M0663. The sequence continues at coordinate 371,908 of NZ_JAMYPX010000001.1, read as the reverse complement.
GCGCGAGTTCATGTCGGGCGCGCAGGCGCCTTACGCCCGCGTGCCGTTGGCGGATGGCACACTGGTCGCCACCGCCGAGGTGCCGCCGGCCGAACTCATCCCTGACCTGCTGGCTGTGTCCGATGTGCTCGGCACCGGCTGGTATGCGGCCGACGCAGCCGAGGTCCGAGAAGGATCGACGGTGGTGGTGGTCGGCGACGGTGCGGTCGGCCTGATGGGCGTGCTTGCGGCCAAGGAGATGGGCGCCGAGCGCATCATCGCCATGAGCCGGCACGCCAGCCGCCAAAAACTCGCCCGCGAATTCGGCGCGACCGACATCGTCGCTGAGCGCGGCGAGGAAGGTGTGGCCCGGATCAAAGGGCTCACTAAGGACGTCGGCGCGGACTCGGTGCTGGAATGCGTTGGCACGGCGGAATCCTTCGACCAGGCGCTGGCCTGCTCTCGCCCCGGCGGCACCATCGGCTATGTCGGCGTGCCGCATGGCGTGAGCTTCGATGGCCAGAATCTCTTCTTCGGCCAGAAGCGCATGCTGGGCGGCCCCGCGCCGGTGCGCCGCTTCCTGCCCGACCTCATGGACCGTGTGCTCAAGGGCAGGATCAAGCCCGGCAAGGTCTTCGACCTCAAGCTGCCGTTGGCCGAGGTCGCTGAAGGCTACCGCGCCATGGACGAGCGGCGCGCCATCAAGGTCATGCTTTCGGTGTAAGCGAAGATTGGGCGGACGGCCTGTCCGCACCCACAAACCAGAAAAAGAACAACGACATATGACGATGAGATTGAAGATCGCTGCGCTTGCGCTTTCGGTCGCCACGCCGGCTTTCTCCCAAGAGTCCCCGATCATCGGCGCATGGCGCATGAGGTCGCTCGAGGCCGGTGCCGAGGGAAACCTCAAGCCCGTGCCATATTCCGGCCAGGTCATCTTCACCGAGGCCGGCACCCTCTCGGTGCAGGCCCAGAACCCCGACGCTAAGGCGCCGGACACGCCTTACACGGCGAATGGCTACGAAGCCTATTACGGGCCGGTCGCCATCAACGACCAGGACAAGACCTTCGTCATCACGATCGAGTCCTCCCTGGTCCGCAACCTTGTCGGGAAGAGCATGAAACGCAAATTCGAAGTCTCGGACAACAAACTGGTCCTGACGCCGGACAATCCGGCCGAAGGCTGGCGCGTGACCTACGAACGTTACTGATCGGAACAGCCCGGCTGTCAAAGTGTTATCGGTGGCCACAATGGCGCGGACTTCTGACCGAAATGGCGCGATGGCGGAACTGGTGCCAATCATGGCGGCTGTCTTCGCCGGCTTCCTCCTGATCGGCTTGGCGCTACCCGTCCTGCCGCTGCATCTTCACCAGCAACTCGGCTTCGGCCCCTTCGCAGTCGGGCTGGTGACGGGCAGCCAGTTCGTCGCCTCGATGCTGTCGCGCATTGGAGCCGGAAATTATGCCGATGGGCGCGGCGGCAAGCGGGCCGTCGTCGTCGGCCTCATTGCCGCTGCCCTGGCGGGGTTCATTTACCTCGGCTCGCTGGCATTGCTCGACCGGCCGGCAGCGTCCGCATCGGCGCTCTTCGCCGGCCGGGCGGTACTGGGCGCGTCTGAGAGCTTCATCATCACAGGCGGCGTCGCCTGGGGCCTCTCCCTTGCGGGCGGACAGAACTCCGGAAAGGTCATAGCTTGGGTGGGCACGGCGATGTTCGCAGCACTCGCGCTAGGCGCGCCGATCGGATCTGCGCTTTACGGGACGAGCGGCTTCGCCGCGATCGCACTCGCGACGGTCGGCCTGCCGCTTGCGACGCTGCTTGCCATCCTGCCTATGCGTGGCACCAGCCTCGCCGCGAGCGCCGCACGACAGTCATGGACGAGCGTGGCGCAAGCGGTCTGGCTTCCCGGCGTCGGAGCTGCTTTCAGCAGCCTTGGCTACGGCGCGATCCTGTCCTTTGGCGCGCTGCTCTTTGCCGAACGCGGCTGGCAGCCGGTCTGGCTTCCCTTCACCACTTATGCCGCGTCGCTGATCGCGGCAAGGCTGTGCTTCGGCCACCTGCCTGACAGGTTAGGGGGCGCGCGCGTCGCCGTGATCTTCGTGGCGGTCGAGGCGGCAGGGCTGATGCTGATCTGGCTTGCGCCCGGGCCCGTTCTCGCCGCCATCGGAGCGGGCCTGACTGGTCTCGGCTACTCGCTGGTCTATCCCGGTTTCGGTGCCGAGGCCGTAAGCCATCTTCCACCACGCAGCCGCGGCCTGGCCATGGGATTCTACACCGTCTTCCTCGACGTGGCGCTCGGCTTCGGCAGTCCGGCGCTCGGCTTGGTCGCTGGGTCGGCCGGGCTGCAATTCGTCTTCTTCGCCGTCGCGACGGCGACGCTTCCGGCGTTGGGCATCGCTCTGCTGCTGGGTCGCCGTAACGCTCCACTATAGAGCCGGATAGTCTGGGCTCGAGATGTCGCGCAACTACGATCGCTCCCGCTTCGCGGGAAGCTGAGGCATCAGCCGAACCTGCTTTTGGTGGCGATTGAGGCCGATCAGGTCGTCGGATCGATCATGGTCGGGTATGACGGCCATCGAGGGTGGATATCGCGCATCGCTACCTTGCAGTCCCATCGCCAAAAAGGGATCGGCGAGGCCCTCATCCATGAGGCCGAAAGGCGGCTCGCCGGCCTTGGTTGCATAAAGATCAACCTCCAAATTGTCGCTTCCAATTCGACGGTTCTTGGGTTCTACCGAAAGTGCGGATACGAGGTCGAGGAGCGCATAAGCATGAGCAAACTGTTACCGAAAGTTTGAGGTGCTCCGCCGATTAACTCGTCGTCGCGGCTCGACGGCTCAGGTCCATTGGAATCTTGGTACCGGTCATTATTGTGGCAGCGAACCTCTCCGGGTGAATCGCGCTGCGGGATACGGCCGACGGCCGAAGCCGGGCGAAGTCCAGCCAGCCGGAGGGAGCCCTACATATGGTCGAATTACTGGAGCAGTGAGGACATGCATGCAGATCGCATCCAAGCCACGCGTCCGCCTGGCAAGCCGTCAGGAACTGGATGGAATTGGGTTGCTCGTCTCAGAGGCTTTCGCATCGTTACGGCCCGTTCTGGCACCGCACATCTTCGAGCCCTACGTCAAGGATGCGCGGGATGTCGCGGGGCGATGGGCGAAAGCCAGCGTCGCGGTGCTCGAAGCCGAGGGACGCCTCGTCGGGACGGTCACCTACTACGCCGATGCCGCCTTTGACGGCATGGGCTGGCCGCCCGGGCTGGCAGGCCTCAGGACTCTCGCGGTTGTTCCCTCGTCACAGGGCCGCGGATATGGCCGCGCGCTTTGCGAATGGTGCGTCATGCAAGCGCGTCTGCAGGGCTCAGGCGGCCTTGCGCTTCACACTGCCTCGTCCATGATGTCTGCATACAAGCTGTATGAAAGCCTTGGCTTCGAGAGACGCCCCGCCCACGACCTTTTCGCCTCCGACATTATTGGCTTTGATCCAGCACTCGGCGATCAGCAGATCATCGCCTACCTGCTGCCGCTCAAGCAGATCGAGAGCAGCCGCGATCGATAATGTTCGACCGCCGTTTGAACGGACGGAGGCATCATCTCGCTTCCGGATGCTGTCCGCAGCTTCCACCGTATGTCTCGATGCGAGCAGATCCTAGTCTTTCGTATAGTCAGGCCCAACACGAGTCGGCAGGTTGTCGGCGAGTTTCAACCAAGGGAGCTTCTCCTCAAAAGCAACATGCAGCGTAGGTGCAAATTTTTCTGGCTCCTCCATCGCTGCCGCAAAAAAATGCATGACATCAGACATGTTTTTTGAGCGGAAGGACAGCGGCGTACCACAGTGATCGCAAAATGTTCTTTCCACACCGGGAGAAGAGTTGAATACCTTCGGTAGCTTGCCCAGCCATCGCCATTGGCCGTTCAAGACGCCAATATAGGAGGTCATCGGCGCAGAACATTGCCGCCGACAACTTTCACAATGACAGACCACGCAGGCCTGTGCCGGGCCATCGACTTCAAAGGCAATAGCGCCACATAAGCAATGACCACGCATGCAAATTCTCCTTGAGCCAACAAGGACAGCTTCATGCCTGGGCGTGAGGGAGGCGCCATGAAATGCGTCGAGCTGGCGCCCAATTCCGACATTCGGCGCTGGCGATTGTCCTCGCGTGCGCGAGGCGTTGCCTCCAAGCTGCCTTCACTACCCCCTTTCGGCATATTGAAATGTTCGTAGAGTTTCTCCGCCGGGCCGCTGAATTCAGGGCCTGGCAGGTCTATCGCAACCCGAACACTACAGTGGAATTGCGGTCACTTCCTTGGCCGTTCGGATCACGAACATCGTGTGGTATCGCGCGACGTTGCTTCGGTCTCGGAACAGTCGCTCGCACAGCGCATCGAACTCTTCCATATCCGTCAGGCGGAGCATGAGGACGGCGTCGGTTTCGCCGCTCACACTGTAGGCCTGAGTGACGGCCGGTTCCTGAGCGGCCAACTCGAGAAAGTCCCTCATATACTGCTCGCCATGACGCTCCAGTTCGACGGCGACGATCGCCTTCAAGCCCCGGCCAGCCTTTGCCGGTGCGAGAAGCGCGACAACGCGGCTGATGACACCGCTCTTCTTCAGTCGTCGTATGCGGCGCAGGCAGCTCGAAGGGGAAAGCCCGACTAACCCCGCCAGTTTGGCGTTAGTTCGTGAGGCATCATCCTGGAGCAGGTTGAGAAGCCTTCTGTCGATCTTGTCCATGTCGGTCGCGCTCATCGTCGGTGCGTTGCAATTTTATTGCACGGAATCGCAAACTTTGACCACAAATGCGAAGCGTCTCACGCTACTCAGACGGCTCCAGGAATGATGGAGCAGCATGATGGCAATTTGCGCCGCCTTCTATCGCAAGACATTGGAGACGCTTGAAATCTATTGGGAACTGGTTCGCGTGATCGTTCCGGTTGCGATTGCCACGCGGCTGCTGCAGGACCTTGGCGTCATCCAGGCGATTTCTCCGTTCTTCTCCCCGCTCATGTTGCAGGTGGGGTTGCCACCTGAACTCGCCTTTGCCTGGCTGACGGGATTGCTGGTCGGGATCTGGGGCGCGCTTGTGATCGTATTCACCTTGGTTCCGGTTTCGGCGCTCAGCACTGCCGACATGACGGTTCTTTCGGCTCTCTTGCTGTTTGCACATGCCATTCCGATCGAGCAACGGATCATTCAGAGGGCCGGGCCGAGCTTCCTGGTCACCGCGGCGCTTCGTATTGGCGGGGGTTTGGTCTTTGCTGTCCTTCTGCATCAGATATTCACCGTGACCGGATGGCTGTCAGGACGGGTGAAGCCAGCGTGGATGCCGACGAATGAAAGCACCGACTGGGGCGGCTTTCTCCTGGGTACGCTCAAAACCCTGGGCATCATGCTCGTTGTTCTGCTTGCGCTGAGCTGGGTGATCGAGCTTCTCAAGATGTCGGGCATTTTGGAGTGGATGAACAGAGGGCTTGCACCGCTCTTTCGGCTCGCCGGCATCGAAAAGCAGACGGTACCTTTCGCCGCTGTTGGCCTGTTTCTCGGGATTTCCTATGGCGCAGGACTGCTGATCCGCGAGGCGCGCACGCCTAGCGCGGAGCCGCGTCAGATATTCCTCGCCTGCGTGTTCATGGGTTTTGCCCATAGCCTCATTGAGGATACGTTGGTCGTTGTCACACTTGGCGCTGATGTTACGAGCGTGCTTCTCGGTCGCCTAGCGTTTGCCGTGCTCGCGACCGCCGTGATCGCAAAAGTAATCAAGGCGGTTCCCGACGCTCTTTTCTTCAAGACACTCTTCCACAAGGAAGAAGACAGTCCGCGCAATCGGATTTCGGAGCCCGCGATTAGCGGGCCGTTGACGTGAGCCCTCCTTACGCAGCAGCCGACATGTGTGTCGCATCGCTATCGGGACAGGACGCGGCTACCCCTCTCCCGACAGATCGCGCCGCGCCTTGTCGAGTTCCTCGGCATAGCGCCGCATCAGGTGGCCTTCGGTCAGCAGACCGACCACCTTGCGATCGGTGAAATCTTCGACCACCGCCAATTCCTCGGCGCCGGCGCGCTGGAAGGTCTCGGCGGCCGTCTGCACGTTCATGCTCGGCACCAGCACCGCATCCCTGAATTTGGCGAAGGACAGCACCGGCATCTCGTCATCCGACAAATGGCTGTGCAATTCGGCGACGATCAGCACGCCGACATAATGCAGGTCGGCGTCAACCGCGATGACGCGCTGCGAGGCACCGAGCGGCACCTGCTTGCGGAATTCCGCAAGCGTCGTCGAGGCGTCGATGGTGCGGACATCCTTTCGCATCATCGAGCCGACAGTCAGGCTCCGCATCCAGCCGACATCATGCGCGCTGCGGATCGTTTCGCCGCGCAGGTGAAAGCGCCATGTCGAGAAGGAATAGCCGAACGTTTCGCGCACCAGGATCGCCGCCATGAGCGAGGCGGCCAGCACCACGCCGGTCAGCGTCAGGTCGCGGGTCGATTCCAGCGCCAGGAAGGTCATCGTCAACGGGCCGCCGACGACGCCGACGGCGAGCGAGGTCATGCCGACGACGGCGGCGACGGCAGGGTCGATGCCGGTCGCCGGCGAGACGAATGCCATCGCGCCGGCAAACATCTTGCCGAGCAGCGCGCCGAGAAACAACGAGGCAAAGAACAAGCCGCCGCGGAAGCCGGAGCCGAGCGAGATCGCCGAGGCCGCCAGCTTCAGCACGAAGACGCTGGCCACCACGGCCAGCCCGTAATTCATCGCGAATTCGCGGTGCAGCGCGCCATGGCCGCTGGACAGGACCTGCGGCGTGACCAGCCCCAGCAGCCCGACCATCACGCCGCCGAAGGCGGGGCGCAGCGAGGCGTCGATCGACAGCCGGGCAAAGAGGCGCTCGATCAGGCTCACCAGATGCATGATGGCGATGGAAGCACCGCCGCCCAGAAGCCCGAGCAGCATGAACGGCAAATACTGGCTGACGGTGAGCTGCGGCAGACCGGCGAGCTCCAGCGGAAACGGCACGCCGCCGAACACCTCTGCGGTCAGCGAGGCCGAGATCGCGGCGGCCATCACCGGCGCAACATTGGCGACCGAGTAGATGCCGATGACTAGCTCGAAACCGTAGAAGGCGCCGGTCAGCGGCGCGTCGAAGGCGGCGGCGATCGCGCCGGCGGCACCGCAGCCGACCAGGATGCGGACATCGTTGCGGCGCAGCCTGAACAAGCGCGCCAGCCGCGACGCCAGGCCCGAACCCACCTGCGTATAGCCGGCCTCGAGCCCGACCGAAGCGCCGAAGCCGCTCGAGATCATCGTCTGCCCGGCGATGATGAAGGTGTCGGTCAGCGACATGCGGCCGCCATAAAGCGCGTTGGCTTCGATCGGATCGACCGGCGTGCGGAACTTCCGCTTTCTCAGCCAGATCACCGTCAGCCCGAGCAGGATGCCGCCGATCGCCGGGATCAGCGCCTGCTCCGGCCTTTGCAGCGAAAACATCGCCGAAAGCCGACCGCCGGGCTGAACGCCGAACATAAGCCCGTGCAGGACCTGCACCAGTCCGCTCATGCCGGTGACCAGCGCACCCGCCATCACCCCGACCAGGGCAGCCAGAATGACGACGGCAATACCGCGCGCCTCGAGCAGCGGGATCGATCTGATCAGCACCGCGCGCAACCGGCGGGCATAGACTTGCGGTTCGTTTCTGGGCGGTTCGTTTCTGGAAAGCACCGGGGCGGCTCGCCGATATTCGTGGGTGCCTGATACCCTCGGCAACATCGCGTGGCAACATGCAGGCCGCCGAGGTGTCATGCCCGCGTGATGCTGCGGCGATAAACCCCATCTTCATCTCGGGGAGCCGCGTTGACGTAAACGTCAACCCGAAGCTATATGCGCCGGCGACCGTGATCGCGAAATGCGCAAGACGGCGACTTCGGCCAGATCGAAGTGTCCCGGATCGAAGTGCCAATGAGCGACAAACGCAACGAGACGAGGAGAACCGCCATGGGCGTTCAGGAAATTGCCGACAAGATCAGCGCGCGCGTGGCGAGTGCCGGGTTCGACCGTTCCGTGAAGTTCGATACCGGCGGCGACGGTGTCATCGTCATCGACGGCGCTGATGTCTCGACCATCGACGGGCCGGCCGACTGCACCATAAAGCTTTCGCTCGACGATCTGGACTCGCTGATATCAGGCGACCTCAACCCGACCATGGCCTTCATGTCCGGCAAGATAAAGGTCGAAGGCGACATGAGCGTCGCCATGGCGCTCAGCCAACTGATCGGCTGATCGCTTGAGGTGAAACAAGCCGCCGCACGATGGCGGGCGGCTTGCTTCGAACCATCAGGCAGCGAGCGGCAGTCTCTGCGCCTTCAGCTTGCGCCCTGCCGCCTTCAGCGTGCCTTGCGCGCCGTCGAGTGCGCCGACAACCAGTTCCCGCGCCAGCAGGCGGTGCCGCTCGTAAGGCCCCGGCATGGCCAGCGAGCCGGTCTTTGCGGCCGAAAACCCGAAGCGCTCGTAATAGGGCGCGTCGCCGACCAGCAGGATCGCCGCATGGCCAAGCCGCTCGGCCTCAGTGACCGCATGGCGCATCAGCGCCGAGCCGATGCCGGCATTTTTCAGCGCCGGGTCGATCGCAAGCGGGCCGAGCAGCAGCGCTGCCGTGCTGCCCTCGCCCAGCACCACGTCCCACAGCCGCACCGTGCCGGCAACAGTGCCCGACGCGTCGCGCGCGACAAAGGCCAGGCCCTCCGAAGGCCGGCGGCCGCGCCGCAGCTTTTCCGACGACTTCTTCCGGCGCTTCGGCCCCATGGCGCGATCGAGCAAAGCCTCGCGAGCCGGGACGTCGGCGGCGGTTTCGGCGACGACCGCAATCTCCCCCCTCGAGGGGGAGATGTCGCCGAAGGCGACAGAGGGGGTTGTCGCGCGTGAAGCGCCGGCCTCCATCTGCGGCAGGAGGCCGAGTCCAGTCGAACCGACCCCCTCTGGCCGCTTCGCGGCCATCTCCCCCTCGAGGGGGGAGATTCCCACGCCTTCAACGCTGAGATCTGCAATGTTCATTTCCGCGATCCTTCACAAGCGGATTGTTCCACAGGCGAGCCCGGGCGGGCGACAGGCGCCCACCGGGGATGATCTGAGCAACTCTTGCGAGCCCTCAGATCACGTAGGATCGGAGAGGCTCGAAGCCGTTGAAGGCGACCGAGGCGTAGGTCGTCGTGTAGGCGCCGGTGCCCTCGATCAGCACCTCGTCGCCGATGGTCAGCGATAAGGGCAGCGGGTACGGCGTCTTTTCGTACATCACGTCGGCCGAATCGCAGGTCGGGCCGGCGAGCACGCAAGGCGCGGTCTCGCTGCCGTCATGCGCGGTGACGATCGGATAGCGGATCGCCTCGTCCATGGTCTCGGCAAGACCGCCGAACTTGCCGATGTCGAGGAACACCCAGCGCACATTGTCGTTATCGGCCTTCTTCGAGATCAGCACGACCTCCGACTTGATCACCCCGGCATTGCCGACCATGCCGCGGCCCGGCTCGATGATCGTCTCGGGGATGGCGTTGCCGAAATGCTTCCTGAGCGCCGAGAAGATCGCCTGGCCATAGGCCTGCGCCACCGGCACATCCCTGAGATAGCGGGTCGGGAAGCCGCCGCCCATATTGACCATCTTCAGCACGATGCCTTCGTCGGCCAGCGTCGCGAACACCTTCTTGGCGTCGGCCAGCGCGCGATCCCAGGCGGTCAGGTCGGTCTGCTGCGAGCCGACATGGAATGATACGCCATGGGCGTCGAGGCCGAGCGCCCTGGCATGGCGCAGCACGTCGACCGCCATCGCCGGCACACAGCCGAACTTGCGCGACAGCGGCCATTCGGCACCCTCGCCGTCGGTCAGGACGCGGCAGAACACACGGGCGCCGGGAGCGACGCGGGCGATCTTCTCGACCTCCTCGACGCAGTCCACCGCAAACAGCCGGATGCCGAGCTGGTAGGCGCGCTGGATGTCGCGCTCCTTCTTGATGGTGTTGCCGAAGGAGATGCGGTCCGCCGGCGCACCGGCGTCCATCGCCATCTCGACTTCGGCAACGGAAGCGGTGTCGAAGGACGAGCCCATCGCAGCAAGCAGGCGCAGGATTTCCGGCGCCGGATTTGCTTTCACCGCATAGTAGATCTTGGAATCGGGAAGCGCCTTCTCGAAGGCGCGGAAATTGTCGCGCACGACATCGAGGTCGACGACGAGGCACGGGCCGTTCGGACGTCGGGTGGCGAGAAAGTCAAGGATGCGCTGGGTAGCCATCGGGGTCTCTCCATCAGCGCCTTTCGGCGCGCACAAAGGCTTGCGGACGCGGGCTCTCGGCCTCGCGAACACGCGGTGGACAAAGGCGGGACGGAAATCCATGGAACCAGCCGGTGGAGACCCCGGAACCATGAAGCGCCGTCTCGCGGCGGTGAACCTTGGCCTTGCCCGGCCTCGGTTCGCTTTGTCTGCCTTGGCTTGGATGGGAGACCCGTCCGCACTGCCGGCAATGAAGGTGTGCCTCTTCAGTAACCCCGGTCTTTGGACGACCGGCAGAACACCAGAAAGGCCCGCACCGTCGTTGCTTCAAGGTGTCCTCGGTTGGCGGTTGGCCGCTAAACCGACTGGAGGGGTTGGCTCCAGTTACCTTACCGATTGCCCTCACCATTCGAGGATCGGCGGACACCCACAGGCACGTGCGACTTTGGGCAAGCGCGATATAAGATCGAAAGATTTCACAATCAATAAAAATCGTATCGCAGGTTGTAAAATTTGTGGCATCGAACAATGCTGCGGGACCAGAAGAACAATGCTGCGGCAAGCACACCCGGATATCGAACGCATGACAGGCACTCGCGGCCCGCTGAACGCTTTTCTCGATCTTGATCAAGTCCCTGTTACCAATGCGCAATCCGGCCCGCTTGCCGGCTTGCGGTTGGCCGTCAAGGATATCTTCGACGTCGCCGGGTACCGCACCGGTTGCGGCAATCCGCAGAAATACCGCGAAGCCTCGCCGGGCACGGCCACCGCGCCGGCCGTCCAGACGCTGCTTGATTCGGGCGCCCGCTTCGTCGGCAAGACGCAGACCGACGAACTCGCCTTTTCCCTGCTGGGGCTGAACGCGCATTTCCCATCGCCGATCAATCCGGCGGCACCCGACCGCGTCACCGGCGGCTCGTCCTCGGGTTCTGCTTCTGCAGTCGCCGGCGGGCTGGCCGATATCGCCACCGGCTCCGACACCGGCGGCTCGATCCGTGCGCCGGCAAGCTTCTGCGGCCTGATCGGCCTCAGGACCACGCATGGCCGCATTTCGCTCGACGGCGCCATGCCGCTGGCGCCTTCGCTGGACACGTTCGGCTGGTTTGCCAGGGATATCGTCACCTACGAAAAGGTCGGCACGGTGCTGCTCGGCGACGATCCGCACCGCCACGAACTGGTACGCCCTCTTGCCCTCGACGCGCTGGACAGCCTCGTGCTCGGCCCGCTGGAGGCCGAGGAATATCGCGCCATGGTCCGCAGTGTCGCTTCGGTGCTGGGCGCGCCGCGCAGCGTTGGCCCGCTGTCGCATTCCACCGACGATCTTTATTGGTGCTTCCGCAAGCTGCAAGGCTATGAAGCCTGGCAAAGCCACGGCGCCTGGATCGCTGGCGGCGACCGCATGCTGGGACCCGGCGTCAAGGAGCGCTTCGAGCATGGCGCGACCGTCGGCCCGGCAACCGCGCAGCACGAAACGGAACGTCGCGTTTCGTTTCGCCTCGAGCTTACCGACCTGCTTGGCGAGGACGGCGTTCTTGTGCTTCCGACCGCTCCGGGTGCCGCGCCGCTCAAGGCCGAATTATTTGATGATTTGCAGATCTATCGCGAGCGCGCGCTGAGATTGCTGTGTCTTTCCGGCCTGTCTGGATTTCCGCAGATCACGCTGCCGCTCGGCAAGACCGGCGGGGCGCCGTTCGGTCTTTCGCTGCTCGGCCCGAAGAACAGCGACCGGCAGTTGATTACGCTCGCCGCCCGCATCCTTTCAGCCCACCAAGGAGGCGCATGACATGGATACGCTGACCCGCATGCGCGCCTTCATCGATGTCGTCGAGGCCGAAGGCTTTTCGGCGGCGGCACGCAAGATCGGCCGCTCGAAGGCGCTGCTGTCGAAATATGTGCGCGAGCTGGAGGACGAGCTCGGCGCGCTACTGCTCAACCGCACCACCAGGCAGTTCTCGATGACCGAAGCCGGCCACACCTATTACCGGCGCGCCTCGGAGATCGTGCGCGAGGTCGACAGCCTTGCCGATGCGGTGCGCGAATCCTCCGGCGACGTGCGCGGCAGGATCAAGCTGTCGGCGCCGCGCACCTTTGCCGACGCGCCGATCGGCCAATCGCTGATCGACTTCGCCAAGCAGCATCCCGACATCGTGCTCGACATTCATCTCGACGACCGCTTCGTCGATCTGGTCGAAGAGGGTTTCGATCTGGCAGTGCGCATTTCGCGGCTGGAAAATTCCTCACTGATCGCCAGGCGCCTGGCGCCGTTTTCGGTACGGCTTTGCGCGTCTCCCGAACTGATCGCCAAGCACGGCATGCCGGTCAGGGCGCAAGACCTTGCCCGCGTGCCTTGCATCATCGACACCAATGGCCGCTGGCTCACCAACTGGCCGTTCAAGGGCGACGGTGCCGATACGGTGAGTGTTTCGGTCTCCGGCCCGATCGAGGTCAACAGCCCGATGGCGGCGAGGGCGGCCGCCGTGGCTGGACTGGGGTTTTCCATCCTGCCGGATTTTATCGCCGCGCCCGACATCGAAAGCGGCAAGCTGGTGACTGCGCTGGATGACCGCATTCTGCCCGGCGGCGGCATTTTTGCTGTCTATCCGCACCGGCGCTATCTGCCTGCAAAAGTTCGCGTTTTCGTCGACTTCCTGGTGCAGTGGTTCAAGACGCTGGACAACGCATGAGCTTTCAGCCGCGTTGCGGTCCCATTTTCGCCCGCTTTCTGGTAACTGTCGGCAATTCACCGAAGCCGATTGAATCGCGACCGAGAATGCACCTGAAACGGCAAGCAATGATGCTGGCTTCGGCCTTGACCGCGACGTTTGCCGCCGTCGGACCGGCTGAGGTGCATCCCCACGTCTTCGCTGAAGCCCGCCTCGAAGTGGTCCTCGGCCCGGATCACCAAACTGTGAAGGCATTGCGCCATGTCTGGCGCTTCGATGATTTGTTTTCGAGCACGGTGATGATGGAGTTCGACAAGAATTCCGACCTGAAACTCGACGACAAAGAGCTGAAGGATGTCGCCGACACCGTCCATGCCTCGCTTGCCGAGTTCAACTATTTCCAGCTCGTCACCGTCGACGGCAAGGACGTGGCAATGACCCCGCCGCCTCATTTGATGGCCAATTTCGACAATGACCAGTTGATCATCCTGTTTGAATCTGAACCGAAGGTGCCGATCAAACTGAGCGGCAAGATAGATATCGGCGTCTACGACCCGACCTTCTACACCGCGATCGATTTCACCGAGGATGCCAATCTGCAGGTCGATGGGTTGCCGCCGACCTGCACCAGCAAGGTTGTCCGCCCGAACCCGGACGAGGCGATCGCCCAGAACCAGAAGACCCTGACCGAGGCCTTCTTCAACGATCCGACAGGCACCGACATGAGCAAGATCTTTGCCACCAAGCTTGAACTGACCTGTCAGCCGGAAGGATAGATCCAGTGACCAAACCGTCCCTGCGTTTGGCATTCGGTCTTCTGGCCGTCGCCTTTGTGATGACGCACTTCCTCGGCTCCGCCCACGCCCAGAGTTCACTCGGCATCGGCACCAATGACGGCATGGCTCCAACCGCCACCGGCCCGTTCGCCCACATCCTGATGTGGATCAATCTGCGCCAGCAGGAATTCTATCATGCGCTTGCCGGCGCGATGAAGGCGATGCGCCAGGACGGTAGCAAGTTGTGGCTGCTCATCGGCCTGTCCTTTGCCTATGGCATTTTCCACGCCGCCGGCCCCGGTCACGGCAAGGCGGTGATCTCTTCCTACATGGTGGCCAATGAAGTGGCGCTCCGGCGCGGCATCATGCTGTCCTTCGTCTCGGCCCTGCTGCAGGCGCTGACCGCGATCGTGGTGATGCTGGTCGCCTATTTCTTGCTGCGCGGCACTGCTGTCTCGATGACAGACGCCGCATGGTTCCTCGAAATCATGAGCTATGTCTTCGTCACTCTGTTCGGCGCCTGGCTGCTGTGGCGCAAGGCCGGCCCGGCCATCCTTCGCCTGTTCGGCGCAAATCCGGGCTACAGCCTCTCGGCCGCCCATGCCGGCCATTCACACGCCGGCCATTCACATGCCCATGCGGCACATTCCCACGCGCTTGATGCGCATGACCACCACGATCATGCGCATGACCATCACGATCACGGCGCCCACGACCACCACCACGCCCATGCTGCACACGATCACCACAGCCATGCGGCGGGCGAGGTCTGCGAGACGTGCGGACACTCGCATGCGCCCGACCCGGCGCTGCTTTCCGGTGATCGCTTCGATTGGCGCACGGCCTGGTCGGCGGTGGCCGCCGTCGGCATCCGCCCCTGTTCAGGCGCACTGATCGTGCTGAGCTTCGCCTTGCTGAATGGGCTGTGGTTCGGCGGCATCCTTTCGGTGCTGGCCATGGCGCTCGGCACCGCAATCACCGTCTCGGCCCTGGCGACGCTTGCGGTGACCGCCAAGAACTGGGCGGTGTATTTCGCCGGCGACGGCCGCATGGGCAACCGCATCCATTCCTTCGTCGAGATCGGCGGCGCCGCCTTCGTCTTCCTGTTCGGTCTGCTGCTGCTCTCGGCCAGCCTGACGACCGGCGGGTGACGTCCAGGCGCGACTCTCCCTTCTCCCCTTGTGGGAGAAGGTGTCGCCGAAGGCGACGGATGAGGGGTGTTCCAGCTTGGCGCCAACAGCGCTCCGTCCAGCACCCCTCAACCGTCTTGGCGCTGCGCGCCAATCCACCTTCTCCCACAAGGGGAGAAGGAAGACGGCGCCACGTTAAATCCTGCCCCCCAACTCGTCCTCGATATGGACGCGGATGATCTCGTCGAAGCTCGTTTCGGCGGCAAAGCCAAGCTCCCTCGAGCGCCGCGCCTCGAAGCGCGTCGGCCAGCCCTTGACGATCGCCCAGATCGTCTCGTCGGGCTCCTCGCGGATCAGTTTGGCCGCCTTGGCGCCGGCGACACGTTCCAGCGCCTCGATCTGTTCGCCGACGGTGACGGCGACGCCCGGCATCGTCAGGTTGCGGCGCGGGCCGACGGCGGCGCCGTCGATCTGAGCCGCATGGATCAGGAAATTCACCGCCGAACGCGGGCTGGCGTGTGTGTGGACGACCGAGCGCGGCACCGGCAGGATCGCTTCATGGCCGCTCAGCGGCTCGCGGATGATACCGGAGAAGAACCCTGAGGCCGCCTTGTTCGGCTTTCCCGGCCTGACGCAAATGGTCGGCAGCCTGATGCCGATGCCGTCGAAGAAACCGCGCCGCGTATAGTCGGCAAGCAGGGCCTCGCCGATCAGCTTCTGCGTGCCGTAGGAGGTCAGCGGCGTCGGATGGAACTCGTCCGGAATGATGTCGGGAAACGGCGCGCCGAACACGGCGATCGACGAGGTGAACACGACGCGCGGCGCAAATGCCGCCAGCCGAACGGCATCGAACAGCGCCCTGGTGCCGTCGAGATTGACGCGGTAGCCGAGATCGAAATTGGCCTCCGCCTCACCCGACACCACGCCGGCGAGATGGAAGATCACGTCGGGGCGCAACGCGACCAGATTTGCCGTCGCGCCGGGCGCGGCAAGATCGCCGGTGTGGGCGGTGATGCTGATGCCTTCGAGCACCGGCGCCTGCGGCGGCACGATGTCGTGAAGGTCGAGCGCGGCGATCTTGCGGCGGCCGAGCGTCCCGTCCTTGGCCAACCTGGCGATGAGCTTGCGGCCGACCATGCCTGCCGCGCCGGTAATCAGAATGCGCATGTCACTTTCCCTTTTTGCGCTGGCTGCGGCTACGCAGCCAGAACACGACGAAGATTGCCACCATGAAGATCGCCGCGACGACGCCGGCAAGAACCGTCGAGACCTTGCCGACCGCCAGCATCACTGTTGGAAGATAATAGGCTGCGATGCCGAACAGCAGCAAAACCCAGGCGGCGCCGATTGCCGCATTGCGGGTGTCGCGGTCCATCACGCGGCGCCAGGGTGGCGAGAGTTCATGTCGATCGTTGCCAATGCCCAGAACTCCCGAAGTCAGTGATAATGGCCGCGGTGCGGTGCCGTATCATGCGCATGCTCGTGCTCGTCATCATGCTCATGTCTGTCTGCCACATTGACCGAATTCCGGTTCGACCGTGGCATGGGCTATGCCATGTTCCGCCGCAAGCCGCTTCTTGATCGCGCTTACCGCCATATGCGCATCGACGCCGTCATTGAGGCAGGCATGCAATGTCGCCATGTTGCTGGAGCCGTCGAGCGACCAGACATGCATGTGATGCACCTCGCGCACGCCCTTGACCGAGCCTTCGATATCCCTCGCGATCAGGTCGCGGTCGAGGCTTGCCGGCACGCCCTCGAGCAGGACGTGAGCTGCCTCGCGCATCAGCGACCAGGCCGTGGACAGGATCAGCAGCGCGACAAGCACCGACAGGATCGGATCGATGGGCGTCCAGCCCGTCGCCAGGATCACCAGCGCCGCCACGATCGCCGCGGCCGAGCCGAGCAGGTCACCGAGCACGTGCAGGATGGCGCCGCGCATGTTCAGGCTGCCGCGGTCGCCGCCATGCAGCACGTAGAACGAGCCGAGATTGACCAGCAGGCCGGCGATCGCGACGACCAGCATCGGCCCGCCGAGCACCGGAGCCGGCGCTTGCAAGCGGCCCCAAGCCTCGTAGACGATCCACAGCGCGATGGCGAAGATGGCGATGCCGTTGGTGTAGGCGACCAGCGTCTTGACCCGGCCGAAGCCGTAGGTGAGGCGCACGGTCGCCGGCCGGCTCGCAAGGTGAAAGGCATACCAGGCAAGGCCGAGCGCGACGCAATCGGCAAGCATATGGCCGGCATCCGCCAGCAGCGCCAGTGAACCGGTGAAGATGGCGCCCAGCGTCTCGGCGACCATGAAGCCGGCGGTCAGGCAGGCAGCGATCAGCACGCGCTTCTTGTCGGTCGAGCCGTGCACATGACCTGCGCCATGGCTGTGGTCGTGGCCCTGCGAAGCGTGGTCGTGGGTATGCGCCATCTATAGCCCCTGCTAGAGCCTAATCCATCCCGGCAGACTTGGGATGGAGGCTCTGTCTTCTTGTTTGACCATGATCTTATCCGAAAACCGGCGTCCACTTTTCGGGATCATGGTCAGGCGCCGAACTCGGCGCGGAAATCCTCGAGCCGCCGCTTCTGCTGGCCCTCGCTGTCGAAATTAGCCGGATCGAGCCACGCCTCATAGGCTCTGCGCAGATCAGGCCATTCCCTGTCGATGATCGAATACCACGCGGTATCGCGGTTTTCGCCCTTGACCACAAGATGCTGACGGAAAATGCCTTCGAACTTGAAGCCGAAACGTTCCGCCGCGCGCTTCGACGGCTCGTTGCGGTTGTTGCATTTCCATTCGTAGCGGCGGTAGCCAAGCTCGTCGAAGACATACTTCATGAACAGGAACTGCGCTTCCGTCGCCGCCGGCTTACGCGAGATCAGCGGGCCCCAATAGATGTTGCCGATCTCGATGACGCCGTAGGCGGCGTCGATGCGCATCAGCGTCTGGCGCCCGGCGACCTTGCCGCTGGCCTTGTCGATGACCGTGAAGAACAGCGGGTCTTCGCTGGCTTCCGCCTTGTCCAGCCATGGCTGGAAGGCGGCGCGGCTCTCCGGCGGGTAGTCTGGCAGCCAGGCAAAGCGGCCGTCGACATCGGCCACCGACGAGGCCTCAAACAGTCCGTCGCCGTGCTTTTCGGCGTTGAGCGGCTCCAGCCTGACAGTTCGCCCCTCCAGCACCTTGCGTTCGGGCCGCGGGCGCGGTTGCCAATTCTTGAGATTTTCCGACACCGAAAACTCCAATCCGTTTGACTTTTGCGGGCGGACGCTCACAAAAACGCACGCTCGCTGAAAGAACCACACGGACAGGAAAAATGCTCCACACGATTTCGGCCTTCGACCGCCTCGGCGAGGAAAATGCGTTCGCAGTGCTGGCGCGTGCCACGGCACTTGCCCATCAGGGCCGCGACATTGTCAATCTCGGCATCGGCCAGCCCGACTTCAAGACGCCGCAGCACATCGTCGAGGCCGCGATCAAGGCGCTGCGCGACGGCCATCACGGCTATACGCCGGCCAACGGCCTGCTGGCGACGCGCGAAGCGGTGGTCCGCCGCACGCTAGCCACCACCGGCGTCGAAGTCTCGCCCGAAGCGGTGATGATCCTGCCCGGCGGCAAGCCGACCATGTTCGCGGCCATCCTGATGTTCGGCGAGCCGGGCGCCGAAATTCTCTATCCCGATCCCGGCTTTCCGATCTACCGCTCGATGATCGAGTTCACCGGTGCTGCCCCCATCCCGGTGCCGATGCGCGAGGAGAACGGCTTTGCCTTTTCGGCTGCGGAGACCTTGGCGCTGATCACCCCGAAGACCAGGCTGCTGATCCTCAACTCGCCGGCCAATCCGACCGGCGGCGTCACGCCTCGCGCCGAGATTGAAAAGCTGGTCAGGGGGCTGCAAGCGCACCCGGACGTCGCCATCCTCTCCGACGAGATCTACGACGTGATGACCTATGACGGCGAGACGCACTGCTCGCTGCTCGCCTTCCCCGAAATCCGCGACCGGCTGATCGTGCTCAACGGCTGGTCGAAGACCTGGGCGATGACCGGTTGGCGCATGGGCTGGTCGATCTGGCCGAATGGCGACAAGGGCGCGCATCTCTACGACAAGGTGCGCAAGCTGGCGGTCAATTGCTGGTCCTGCGTCAACGCGCCGAGCCAGTATGCCGGCATAGCCGCCATCGACGGCCCGCAGGACGACGTCGACAAGATGATGCGCGCCTTCGACCGCCGCAGGAAGGTCGTGGTCGAGGGGTTGAATGCCTTGCCCGGCGTTTCCTGCATCACGCCGAAAGGCGCCTTCTATGCCTTCCCCAATGTTTCCAAGACCGGCTGGAAGGCCAAGAAGCTCGCCTCGGCGCTGCTCGAGGATGCCGGCGTGGCGCTGATCGGCGGCCCCGATTTCGGCATTCTCGGCGAAGGCTATGTCAGGCTGTCCTACGCCAATTCCGAGGAGAACATCCTGCGCGCGCTGGAGCGGATCGAGGCGTTCCTGGCGAAGTGAGGACGACGAAAGGAGACGCCAGATGTTCTATGCCATTCTTGCCTATCACGAGGAAGAAGCAATCACGGCACTGACGCCTGAGCAGGATGCGGCGCTGATGACCGATCTTCTCCAGATCAACGATCGGCTCTACCGGCAAGGCACCCTTGGGCCGGCGGCCCGGCTCGGCGCGACACAAGACGCCTGCACCTTGCGCGGGCCAGGCACCGGAATGGTTATCGACGGCCCCTTCGCCGAGACCAAGGAACAATTGCTGGGGCTCTATGTCGTCGACTGCGCCAACCGTGACGCCGCCATCGACATTGCGCGCGACCTTCGCCGCGTCAATCCGACCGCCGTCTACGAAATCCGCCCGATTTCGCTATATTTACCCGGCGTGCCGCTTCCGGTCACCCGGCCCTGATTTAGGACCGGGTTGAGACCAATTTAGCCTCGCCCGACAAATGGCATCTTCGTCGCCATCACGGTCATGAACAGCACGTTGGCGTCGAGCGGCAGGCTGGCCATATGGAGGACGGCATCGGCGACGCGCTCGACATCCATCACCGCTTCGGCGGCAATGGTGCCGTTGGCTTGCGGCACGCCGACCGTCATCGCTTGCGCCATGTCGGTCAGCGCGTTGCCGATGTCGATCTGGCCGCAAGCAATGTCGAAGGGCCTGCCGTCCAGCGCCAGCGTCTTGGTCAGCCCGGTGATGGCGTGCTTGGTCGCCGCATAGGGCACCGAGCCCGGCCGTGGCGCATAGGCCGATACCGAGCCGTTGTTGATGATGCGGCCGCCCATCGGCTGCTGCCTGCGCATAGCGCCGAAAGCGGCGCGAGCGCACAGGAACGAGCCGGTCAGGTTGACCCCGACGATGTCGTTCCACACGTCGACCGGGATGTCGTCGATCAACGTCGATTTGTAGCTCGTGCCGGCATTGTTGAAGAGCAGGTCGACGCGCCCGAAAGCCGCAGCCACCGTCTCGAACAGATCGTCGACCTGATCGGCCTTGCTGATGTCGCAGGCGAAGGCCAATGCTTTGGCCTGTGTCGGCCCGGCCGCGGCGATCGCATCCTCCAGCACCGGCTTGCGGCGACCGCAGAAGACCGTAATCCAGCCGGCCTTGAGCAGCGCCGTGGCGACGCTTTTGCCGATGCCCGTACCGGCGCCGGTGACGATGGCGGTTTTATAGTCGGTCATGGCTGTACTCCCTGAAAGGGATGAGGCATCGCAAATGACGGGAACCATGGCAAGCCGGCGCAACGGCTGTGCTCGCAAAAAGGGCGGCCATTAGCGACCGCCCCTGATCCGAACCGGGCTTGGGAGGAGGAAAGCCGATCCGACTGCCTGAATCATGCGCCCACCGGATTAACGAGAAGCTAACGCGAATGCCGCCGAGCTCTCCGAGGCTCCTCCCCCAAGCTACCAGCGCGAACCGCTCACCGGCTTGGCCGTGCTGCCCGCTGCCGGCACCTTCGCCGCCGTCACCGTCGCCTCGACATGATCGACCAGCGCGTCCGGCAGGCCGAGACGGCCGGCAAGCAGGTCGAGATAGCCGCGTTCGGCCCGCGTGTCCGGATCGATGGCAAGACGCGAGGCGGTGTAGAGTTCCAGCTTTTGCGCATCGGTCTTGGCGCCGGCGATCAGCACATCCAGATCGAGCGGCGCCTCGAGTTCCGACATCAGGAATTTCTCCGCTTCGGCGCCGACGCCGGCGAGGCTGAGCTTGCCGGCGATCTTCTGCCGCTCTTCGTCATCGACGTGGCCGTCGGCCTTCGCCGCCGAGATCATCGCCCTGACCAGCGTCAGCGTGAATTCGTCTTCGTCCTGCGGCGCTTGCGACGGATGGAAGGCGGTATCGGCCGGCGGCGGCAGCAATTCCGGTTCGCCTGCAGCTTGCGTCTCGGCCGGCGCGTTGCCGTTCTTGTAGTTCTGGTAGGCCTTGTAGGCGAGGCCGCCGATCGTAGCCAACCCACCAAGCTTCACCGCCGCACCGGTGACCTGGCGGCCTGGGCCGGTTCCGAGCAGCACCGCGGCCAGCGCACCGGCTGCAAGCGGATTGTCCTTGGCCATCTGCACCGCCTGCCCGGCCTTGTCGCGGACGGTCGATCCGGTGCCGGGAATTTGCGAGCCGAGCAGATCGTCGAGGAGCTTCTTGGGATCGAACATCTATGCCTCCAGAATTGGCCCGGCCGAAGGTGCGCGGGCAGGTTTGCACGTCGAAGACCTAGGTCCCGCAGTTTGACATTACAATGACGCGGCGCATCCTTTTGCCCGCTGCCACGCATGACCTCGCACCGACATCTGCTGGGATTTCACGCGGAAATCACAGTGCTGCAGCCTCCTTCCGCGCCCAAAAAACACGCGACGCTCTGGACATTGGACGTGTCGAAACCGCCCCCGACTTCGACTAATGTCGCGGCATGTCGCTTGAGAGGAGCCTGGCATGACCGATGAGACAGACCGCCAGCCGGCACGCGATCCCCAGGAACTGGAGCGCCTGCTGATTTCACGGCAATGGGTCGGAGACATTGACGGCATGGCCGCGCTTTTCGAGCAGCATGCCGTCATCGACAGCGGTGGCGGACAGCTGACGTTCGGCCGCGAAGCCATCCGGGGGCTGTTCGCGGAGATCACCGCAACCGGCCGAAAATTTCAGTCCGGAGATCAGCGTCCGGCTGTCGTCAATGGCGACCTGGCGCTGACCTCGACCCGGCTTCCCGACGGCACCATCACCACCGAGGTCGCGCGCCGGCAGAGCGACGGGACATGGCTGTGGGTCATCGATCGCTTCGCTGTTGCTTGACGTAAAGTTGCTTAACGTGAAGCTAACTTCCGATGTGGCGGTCGCCGCGTGCTTGCGCCAGCTCGACCTGGTGCTGGCGCTCGGCGTAGCGGGCGCGATCTTCGTCCGAGCGGGCATCGAAGCAATGCGGGCATGAAACGCCGGTAGCATATCTCGGCGACAGCCGGTCTTCGGCGGCTAGCGGATGCCGACAGGCGCGGCAGAGTTCGGCCTCGCCTTCGACCAGCCCGTGCGATACCGAAACGCGCTCGTCGAAGACGAAGCATTCGCCTTGCCAGAGGCTCTGTTCGGCGGGCACGTCCTCGAGATATTTCAGAATGCCGCCCTTGAGGTGGAACACATCCTCCAAACCGAGCGACTTCACATAGGCCGTCGCCTTCTCGCAGCGTATGCCGCCGGTGCAGAACATGGCGACCTTGCGCCCGTCTAGCTCGTGCCGATGCTGCTCGACCCAGGCCGGGAATTCGCGGAAGCTGCTGGTGGCGGGATCGACAGCGCCCTTAAAGGTGCCGAGCGATACCTCGTAGGCGTTGCGCGTGTCGATGACGATGGTACCCGTATCCGAGATCAGTGCATTCCAGTCGGCCGGCGTGACATAGGTGCCTGCACCTGCCGCCGGATCGATATTGTCCACGCCCATGGTGACGATCTCGCGCTTCAACCGCACCTTCATGCGGTGGAACGGCATCGTTGCGGCGTTGCTGTATTTGATCTCGAGACCGGCGAGACCGTCGATGGATTCGAGATGATCGATGAGCGCCGCGATTGCCGTTTCACTGCCGGCGACCGTGCCGTTGATGCCCTCACGCGCCAACAGCAGCGTGCCTTTGATGCCGCGTACGCAGCAGAAGGCGGCAAGCGGCGCGCGCAGCGCCTCGAAGGTGTCGAGCCGAGCGAAGCGGTAAAGCGCGGCAACACGGAAGGCTTGGCTGGACAGTGTCATCTCCAAGCCACTAAACGCTCACGACAGCCGGATCAAGGCAGAGCCGAGAGCGGTCCACTCGCGACGGGTTTCGAACACCACGCGTGACATCGCGACACGCCGCGTTTCGTGGACAGAAAAACCGCCTTCTGCTAACCGGTCGACTTGATCAACAGAGGAGAGACGACGAATGCCCAGCACGACCGAAAAGCTCCTGTCGCTCCTCAACGGCCAGCCGGTCATACCGGTGCTGAAGATCGCCAATCCCGCCGACGCGGTGCCGCTGGCCCGGGCGCTGGCCCGCGGCGGCCTGCCGGCGATCGAGATCACGCTGCGCACCGCCGACGCGCTGGAGGCGATCCGCCGGGTGGCAGGCGAGGTCGAAGACGCCGTCGTCGGCGCCGGCACCATCCTGGACGCCCGCCAGTTCGGCGAGGCGGCGGCCGCCGGTTCGAAATTCATCGTCAGCCCCGGCATCACCCGCGAGCTTCTCGCGGCAGCCAAGGACAGCGACGTGCCGTTGCTGCCCGGCGCCATCACGCCTGGAGAGGTCATGGCCGCGCGCGAAGCCGGCCTGCGCTTTCTGAAATTCTTCCCGGCCGAACAATCGGGCGGCATTGCCTCGCTCAAGGCTTTCGCCTCGCCGCTTGCCGACGTGAAATTCTGCCCGACCGGCGGTATCACCGGCAAGAACGCCGCCGACTACCTCAGCCTGCCCAACGTCATCTGCGTCGGCGGTTCCTGGGTGGCGCCGGACGATCTGGTGAAGGCCGGCAAATGGGACGAGATCGAAGCCTTGGCGCGCGCGGCAAGCAAGCTCGGGCGCTAGACTAGCATCTTCTGCATCAAAAGCCGCCGCCGATCTGGTTCGCCGGCTGGTTCCCGCTCATGGGCTCGAACCACGATTCACGCCTTCAAAGGGCGCTGTCCTACCATTAGACGAAGCGGGAGAATGCCGACCAGTGGTTAGCATCCCTGGATGAAGGAAGCCAGTGCCGGCGGTGGAGGCAGTCACGCGAGGTGCCCAGCGCGGCCTACTCAGTCTTGAAGCGGGCAACCGACATGAACTTGACGGCTTTGCCGGTGAACCGGTTTGCGTCGGCCATCTCGTTGCCCGGTTGGAAGCCTATCGTATAGACCTCGCTCGGTGCCGTACGGACGAAGTCGTAGGCGTAGCGCGGCGCGGTTGTCGCATCTGAAACGGTTGCGACATACTCACCGCTGTGCAGCGCCCACCGGGCGGCCTGCGGCGCGGCGGCGACCACCACCGGCTTGGGGCCGGGCTTCAGGTCGCGGGCGGTGGCCCTGGGTTCCTTGCGTGTGGTCTTCACGCCTGCACCGATGACGGCGGCCGGATCGGAGCCGGCCGCGCGGGCAACGATGGCCTCGCGCGGCGATGCCCCGTCGCTCAATGCCCCGTCGTCGCTCGCCGGTTCCTCGAACACCGATGCTTGCTCGGAAAGCGACGCGACCTTGTATTCGTCGGTCGCGCTGACCCTTTCCAGAACGGCCTTGACCTCGTCGGGCTGGGAACTGTCGGGCCGCGCCGACGGCAATACCGAGAATGCGTCGGTGGCGGTGTTGCTCCGCTCGGCCGCACTTGCCAGCGCCAGCAACACTTGCTTGTCCTGCGGCGCAAGACCCGCCGGCGAAAGATCGGCCGGCAGCGAATGATCGGGCCGCCAGCTCGGCACGGGAATATTGTTTGCAACGACCTGCACCGGGCCGGCGGCAGCAGACGGGTCTGCTATGCCGAACGGAACATTTGCCGGTGCCACACTGGCCGGCGTCACGCTTGCCGGCGCTTGCGCGGTCGCCACCGCCTGTTCAGTCGATCCAGCCGCATCCGCCACGCCGAACGGAACGTTCTCAGGCGGCTGAGCGCCGACGTCGGTCTTCGGACGCGGAGCAAAATCCGGCAGCGGGATGCTGCGCGCCGGCAATGCCGCGATGATCGTCTCCGGCGTGTCGTTCTCCGGTTCTGGCGCAGGCCCTGGAGCATCGGCGACTTCCGGGATCTCGGCGCGCTTGGCATCCTGAGGCGCGACGATAGCAATACCAGGCAGGTTGCTGCTCTTGGCGGATGGCGCCGGCTTCACGTTACGGGGCTTTGGCGCTGGCTCGGCCATCGCCACGTCGGCGCTGTCGTCCGCCTCGTCGTCGCCACCGCCGAAGAGGGCTGCCAGGAAGCCACGGGATTTTTTGGCACCGCCGCTTGCGCTGGCGAGTTCAATGGCCGGCGCGCCGGCGCCCTTGCGGGCTTTGTAGGAGGCGAGCGCCTGTTGATAGCCAGGCAGCGGCTTGCCGTCGCTCGGCACATGCAACGTCTTGCCGTTGGGGAACACGCGCGCCAGTTCCTGGCGGCTGATGCCGGGCCAGTGGCGTACATTGCCGACATCCATATGCACGAAGGGCGAGCCGGAGCTGGGATAGTAGCCGACGCCGCCGCCCTGCATCCTGAGGCCGACGTCGCGCAGCTTCTTCAGCGGCACGCCGGGAATATAGAAATCCATCGCCCTGCCGAGCATGTGCTGGCTTTTTTCGGCGACGCCCCTGCTGCGGCTGCGCAGCATCGAATTCGTGGCCGGCGAACGATAGCCGCAGACGACCTGGATGTAGTCGGTCGCGCCGCTCTCCCGGTACGCTTCCCAGACAAGGTCCAGCAGCCGCGGATCCATCTTGGTCGGCTCGTTGCGACGCCAGTCGCGCAGGATGATGTTGATCTTTCGCAAGCCCGCCTGGTCGTAGCGGCCATTGCGCTTGTAGACGATCTCCGCCTTTTCATGCGTGTGGAGATGATAGAGCTTCAGCGAACGTGTCTCGGCGCTGGCGCCGGTTGCCGCCGCTGCAAGGAACCCGACGGCAACAATCACCGCTGCCAGCCATCTCGGCCAGACGCTCATGTGATAATGCCGCCCGTTTTTGTGTCGTTCGATTCTGTTCAAATCAAAAGGCCTTGCAGGCTGCCGTTTTGTCCCCGGATTTGACCAAACGGATGCGAGGTGTGTGCATCCGAATATCGATCCTAATGGTTAATCATCGCTTATTGAAGCCGAAATGCGGTAACACGGTGGCGATATCCCGCCAAAAATATTGCGCAGGATATCTTGGTAAACCGTTGGTTTAGATCATGTTTTGGCGCCAGCTCGAAACACGATCTGTTACCGTCCGCCTTAATACGTGAACACTGTGGCGAACACATCATTTCGAGGCGCAGTTGCGTGGAATGATGTCCGGATGAGAACCGGCCTGGCCCTATGACTCAGGAAGCGAGCCGTTCGACGCGGCCGGTTTCCGGGTCGATGCCGTATTCCTTGAGCTTGCGGTAGAGCGTCGACCGGCCGATGCCGAGGCGGCGGGCGACTTCGCTCATCTGGCCGTTATAGTGATCGATGGCGAGCTTGATCATTTCGAGTTCGACGTCGGCCAGCGCACGCACATTGCCGCGCTCGTCGAGCGCCCGCAGCGTGCCGAAACGAGGCTTGGCTGGTGCATCGGCGTCGGCGGCTGCGATGCCGCCAGCGGCCGATATGTTGTCGCGCGGCTGGCTGCCCGAAGCCACTCCGGAAGCTGGCCACCCTGGAGTTGGCCCCCCTGGAGCTGGCAAGGCGATACCCGAATCGAGATTGACCGTGCCCTCGACTTGCGCCCGGATCTGCGGGAACTCTTCTTCGGTCAGCATGTCGCCGTCGGCAAGCACCGAAGCCCGGAAGACGGCATTTTCGAGCTGCCTTATATTGCCCGGCCAATCATAGGCCTGCAGCATGGCAAGCGCCGCAGCCGAGATGCCCCGCAGGCGGTGGCGCGGATCGGCGGGTGCCACCTTCTCCATAAAGTGCTCGACCAGATAGGGGATGTCGTCGCGACGGTCGCGCAATGGCGGCACGAAGATCGGATAGACGTTCAGCCGGTAGAACAGGTCCTCGCGGAACTTGCCGTCCTTGACCTGCTGCAGCAGGTTGCGATGGGTTGCCGAGATCAGCCTGATGTCGACCCTGACGGTCGAGCGCCCGCCAACCGGATCGACCTCGCCGTCCTGTACGGCGCGCAACAGCTTGACCTGCACGTCGAGCGGCAGGTCGCCGATTTCGTCAAGGAACAGCGTGCCGGTGTGCGCTTCGACGAACTTGCCGGTATGTTTTTCGGTGGCGCCGGTGAACGAGCCCTTCTCGTGCCCGAACAGGATCGATTCGACCAGATTGTCGGGGATGGCGCCGCAATTGACGGTGACGAAGGGTTTCGAGCGGCGGTCGCCGCTGCCCTGGATGGCGCGCGCCACCAGTTCCTTGCCGACGCCGGATTCACCTTCGATCAGGATCGGAATGTTGGACGCCGCCGCCTTGCGGCCGAGCCGGATCACCCGATCCATCGCCGGACTGTGGGTGATCATGTCCTTGAACGTCAGATGGCCGCCGCGCTGCCGTGACGAGCGCTTCAGTTCGCCTTCGAGCGCTTCGACCTTGAGGGCGTTGCCGATCGACGCCTGCAGCCTGTCGGGAGAGGCCGGCTTGACGACGAAGTCGAAGGCGCCGTGACGCATTGCCGAAACGACGGTTTCGATGCCGCCCTGCGCGGTCTGCACGATGACGGGAATGTGGATGCCACGCTCGCGCATCGCCTTCAGCACGCCGATGCCGTCGAGGCCGGGCATCATAAGGTCGAGGATGACCACAGAGACGTCGCGCGCATTGGGCCCGTCGACGAGATCGAGACCGGCCTCGCCGCCATCGGCGACGATCGCGGTGTGGCCGAATTTCGTCACCGCCGCCTCGAGCAGCCTGCGCTGCACGGGATCGTCATCGACTATGAGTATGGAAGCTGCCATGACTGATCCGACCGTGCCCGCCCGAGAATGCGCCCTATGGATCATCTTGGCACAGGGTTCTAAATAAGCTTTCAAAAAACCCGGTGAATGAATTCCTTAGGATTTGACCGGCTTCTCGTTTCCTCGAATTTTTGTGTCTGGAAGGATCGGCAATGCGCATGGTTTTTGCTCGAAAGCTGGCGGCGGCGCCCGGTCAGGGCGTGGCGGAGCTTGGCGACCTGCCGGAATGGAATCTGGCCGATCTCTATTCGGGCATGGAAGCGCCCGAGTTGAAGCGCGACATCGCCAAGGCCGCCGCCGATGCCATCGCCTTCGAGAGCCGTTGGAAAGGCACGCTCGCCGCCGAGGCCGGGCGTGGCAGCGCCGGCAGGCTGGGCGAGGCGCTTCAGGCCTATGAAGCGCTGGAGGAGCTGATCGGCCGGATCGTCTCCTATGCCGGGCTTGTCTATGCCGGCAACACGTCGGATCCACAGCGCGCCAAGCTCTATGGCGACATCCAGGAAAAGATGACCGATGCCAGCGCGCACCTGCTGTTTTTCGCGCTCGAGCTGAACCTCATCGAGGATGGCGCGATCGAAAACGCACTCGCCGCCGATCTCGCCTTCGCCCACTACCGGCCCTGGGTGCTCGATCTGCGCAAGGACAAGCCCTATCAGCTCGAAGACCGTATCGAGCAACTCTTCCACGAAAAGTCGATCACCGGGCGCGGGGCCTGGAACCGCCTGTTCGACGAGACGATGACCGATTTGCGCTTCGACGTCGACGGCGAGGAGCTGACGCTGGAGCCGGCGCTCAATCGCCTGCAGGACGCAGACGGCGAGGTGCGCCGCCGGGCGTCCGAGGCGCTGGCCACGACATTCCGCAAGAATTTGCGCGTCTTTACGCTGGTCACCAACACGCTGGCCAAGGACAAGGAGATTTCTGACCGCTGGCGCGGCTTCGAGGACATTGCCGATTCCCGCCATCTCGCCAACCGCGTCGAACGCAGCGTAGTGGATGCACTCGCCGCCGCGGTTCGCGACGCCTATCCGCGCCTGTCGCATCGCTATTATGCGATGAAGGCGCGCTGGCTCGGCATGGAGGTGATGAACCACTGGGACCGCAATGCGCCCCTGCCGGAGACCCCGCAGGCGGTCATCGGCTGGGACGAGGCCAAGAACACCGTGCTTTCCGCCTACCAGCGCTTTTCGCCCGACATGGCGGAGATCGCCAGATCTTTCTTCGACCGCAACTGGATCGATGCACCGGTGAGACCCGGCAAGTCGCCTGGCGCCTTCGCGCATCCGACCGTGCCTTCGGCGCACCCCTATGTGCTGCTCAACTACATGGGCAAGCCGCGCGACGTGATGACGCTGGCGCACGAGCTCGGCCACGGCGTGCACCAGGTGCTGGCCGGCGGCCAGGGCGCCTTGATGGCGTCGACGCCGCTGACGCTGGCCGAAACCGCATCGGTGTTCGGCGAAATGCTGACCTTCCGCTCGCTGCTCGAGCAGACCACCGACAAGCGCGAACGCAAGGCCATGCTCGCCCAGAAGGTCGAGGACATGATCAACACGGTCGTGCGCCAGATCGCCTTCTACGAGTTCGAGCGCAAAGTGCATGCCGAGCGCAGGAGCGGCGAACTGACCTCCGACAAGCTCGGCCAGTTCTGGTTGGAAGTGCAGGCGGAAAGCCTCGGGCCGGCGATCAAGCTGCGCGAAGGGTACGAGATTTTCTGGACCTATATCCCGCACTTCATCCACTCGCCTTTCTACGTCTATGCCTATGCATTCGGCGATTGCCTGGTGAACTCGCTCTACGCGGTCTACCAGAACGCCGAGCGCGGCTTTCAGGAGAAATATTTTGCCATGCTGCGCGCCGGCGGCACCAAGCATCATTCCGAGCTTCTAGCGCCGTTCGGCCTCGACGCGGCCGACCCTGCCTTCTGGCAGATCGGGCTTGGCGTGATCAGCGGACTGATCGACGAGCTGGAAGCACTGGACAATTGATGCGCAACACTGGGTGATGCGCAACACCGGATGACCGGGTTTTCCAGAACAGTTTAGCTGCAATGCATATTGGCGATGGTTCTATTCTTGTCTTGGATATTTGTTCTTAAATAACTTTCCATGGAAGTTTTCCGTTAGATTCCCGTAAGCTGTATGATAGCGTCCGCCCTCAAGCTCAGCCGGGCACGAATGGATCCGGTCGGAAAATCCCGACCGGTCATGGCGTGTCGGCGGATGCGACAACGGTTGTTGGCCAGGGGCAAACCGGTCGCCGACAGCTCGATCGAAGCCGGCTGTTCTGCAAATTGCGGAACCACCATCGAATGGTCCTTCGCCGAGGTCATGGCTCCACAGGCCAGGGCGGACGGATCGGACTGGAGAGAGAAAGACAATGGGCACTTTTTTCTACATGCTCCTGGCGTTCCTGGTAGGTGTGTTGGTTGGCTGGTTCATTTGGGGACGCCTGCGTGGCGAACTCGACAGTTTGCGCGGCGATCTAGACCGCACGCGCAGCGAACGCGACAGATTGCGGGCCGATAGCGACCGTCTGACCGGTGAGTTGGATGCATGCGGCCGCGCCCGCGCCGATCTCGAACGCCGGCTGGGCGAGGCGAAAACCACCCAGGCGCCAACCGCGAAGGCGGCAACAGCCAAGGCGCCAGCCGCCAAGACCGGCGCGACCAAAGCCGCGATGCAGGCGCCGTCAACGCTGATGTCGACATCCGCACCGGCCAAACCGGCGCCGAAGAAATCTGCAACGGCGAAGGCCGCGACCGCGCCACGCGCAAGTGCCGCGAAAACGGCAACACCGAAACCGCCTGCATCGAAAGCGAGCGCCGCGCCGACGACCGCGCCAGCGGCAAGCAAGGCTGCGCCGGCGGCAAGCAAGGCAGCGCCATCTGCAAAGAAAGCCGCGACCGGCAAGGCAACAGCCACCGCGGCAGGCAAAGCCAACGATCTGCGTCGCCTGATCGGCATCGGCCCGACCAACGAGCGGCTGCTCAAAGGGCTTGGGGTCACGACCTATGCCCAGATCGCCGCCTGGACACCCGACGATGTCAAGCGGATCGAGGCGACGTTGAATTTCGACGGCCGTATCGAACGTGAACGCTGGATCGAGCAGGCGAAACTGCTTGCCGCCGGTGACGAGAAGGAATTTGCGCGCCGCTTCCCGACCGCGGGGGAAGCCAGCAACACCTGATCCATCGCAAGGTGGCATTTTGGAACAAGGCGGCGCCCACTGGCGCCGCATTTGTTTTTGCCGCCGCGCCTTTGCGTCTTGAGACGCCGCTCCCTCGATTGCACACGGTCGAGCCCCCATATAGATCGATCGCTGGTGACCGCAGCATTCGAGCCTTATGTCCCTGCCCCTGCCCTTTGCAATTTTCAGGAACGACGAGACCGCGCGGCAGCTCGTTTTCGACCGGCCGGCCGAGATAATCGCAGCGCATGGCGAGGCGGACTTTTTGCCTGCGCTGGAAGCCGCGCAGGTAGCACATGACGGCGGCAAATGGCTGGCCGGTTATTTCTCCTACGAGGCCGGTTACCTGCTCGAACCCAAGCTCGTTCCGCTGCTGCCGGCCGGCCGCCGCGCCCCGCTTTTCTGCCTCGGCGTGTTCGACGCGCCAGTCGAGGAGACGATCGCGCCAGGCGATCTGCCGGCTAGCAACGGCCCAATCTTCGACGCCAAGGCAGCCTGGTCTTCGGACGACTACGCCAAACGCTTTGCCAGGCTGCATGACCATATCCGCAAGGGCGACTGCTACCAGGGCAATCTGACCTTTCCGGTCCACGCACAATGGTCGGGCGATCCGCTGGTCGCCTTCGACGCGCTGACCGAACGCCAGCCGGTGAAGTATGGGGCGCTGGTCGCGCTCGGCGATCCGATCGTCTTGTCGCGTTCGCCCGAACTGTTCTTCGAGGTGGACGCGGAAGGCATGATCGAGACGCATCCGATGAAGGGCACCGCGCCGCGCGGCGCAACAAAAGCCGAGGACGATCGCCTGAAAGCGTTCTTGCGCAACGACGAGAAGAACCAGGCCGAGAACCGGATGATTGTCGATCTCCTGCGCAACGACATTTCACTGATCAGCGAGGTTGGCACGCTCGATGTGCCGGAGCTTTTCCGCATCGAGAGCTACCCGACCGTCCACCAGATGGTGAGCCGTGTGCGGGCGAAACTCTTGCCCGGCCTCGCCATCCGCCAGATTTTCGCCGCGCTGTTCCCCTGCGGCTCGATTACCGGCGCACCGAAGATCCGCGCTATGGAAATTCTGCGCGCGCTGGAAAGTGGCCCGCGCAATGTCTACTGCGGTGCCATAGGCTGGATCGCGCCCGGCGGCCGGATGCGCTTTTCGGTGGCGATACGCACCATCTCGCTCTTTGCCAATGGCGAGGCGGTCTACAATGTCGGCGGCGGCGTCGTCTTCGATTCGACAGCCGAAGAGGAGTACCAGGAGTGTCTGCTGAAAGCCCGTTTCGCGACGGGAACACTGCCGATTTCGAACTGATCGAAACTATGCGCTGGGAACCCGGCTCGGGTTTCCTCCGTTTCGACCGCCATCTCGCGCGGCTTTACGGTTCGGCAAGCGAACTCAGCTTCGCCTGCGACCCGCAAAGGATCGGCGAAGCGCTGATGAATGCGATCGGCCGCCAGCACATCGCATTGCGCACTCGCCTCGGCCTGTCGCGCAAGGGCGAAGTGGCGGTGTCGGTGCAGCCCTACGAGCCGCTCGCCGCAGACAAGGTCTGGACCCTGCAGCTGGCGCGCGTGCGGCTTGATTCGAGCGATATGCTGCTGCGCCACAAGACCAGCCGCCGACAAACCTATACGCGCGCCCGCGCCGAATATCTCGCCGGGCGCGCCGACGAGGTGCTGCTCGCCAATGAGCGCGGCGAAATCTGCGAGGGCACGATCACCAATGTCTTTGCCGATTTCGGCGACGGCGTGCTGGCCACGCCGCGGCTCGATTGCGGCCTGCTGCCTGGCGTCCTGCGCGGCGAACTGCTGGATCAAGGCCGCGCCGGTGAAGCGGTCTACACGTGGAACGAACTGAAATCGGCCAAGGCGCTGTTCGTCGGCAACTCGCTGCGCGGATTGATCCCGGCGCGGCTGGGCTGAGGCATCTGGAGACAACAATGTTCGTGGTTTCGCTGAACTACAAGGTGCCGCTGACCGAGATCGACCGCCTGCAGCAAGCGCATGTCGAGTGGCTGAAGGCCTGCTATGCGCAAGGTATCTTTGTCGCCTCCGGGCCAAAGCGGCCAAGGACCGGCGGCATCATCATCGCGCGCGGTCCACGCGAGGAGCTCGATGCCAGACTGGCGGACGATCCCTTCGCCAAGGCAGGTGCCGCCGATTACGAAATCACCGAATTCACGGCGAGAATGGCCGCTGCCGCACTGGAAGCCTACAAAGAAGCATGAGTTTCCGCACACCGACCCACACACCCTATGACGGCTCGTCGAAACTGTTCACCATCGGGCTGAAGCCGCTCAATCTCGATAGCTGGATCGAGGTCGACGAATATCTGCTGCCCTATCTTGCCGAAAAACGCCGGCTCTATGCGGAAATTCCCGGCAAGGTTTTTGTCGAGGAGCAAACAACGCGCGACGCTCAGCGCGAAGTGCTCGATCTGCTCGGTGCGCATCTGGCGGCGAACTTTCCTGAGACCCACAGGCGTACCGACAATGCGATCGAGGTGATCGGCGGCACCGACGATCTCGAAGGCTCGGGCACCGCAGCTTCTTTCAGCGATGCGCCGCTTGTCGCGGCCTCGCTGCTTGTGCAGGAGGATTTGATCCTGATGCGCCGCGACGACAGCGGCTGGCGTCTGGCGGCCGGCTCGCTCTGCTTCCCCTCGTCATGGTCGCTGATCGAAAAATTCGGCAAGCCGCTGCAGCAGATCCACGCGCCGGTACCGGGTTTCGGCCCGGGCACACGCCCGGCCGATCTCATCAACCGCATGTTCGACGGCCTCCAGGGCCAAGCCGTCGAGCGCTACAACTGGTCGATCCAGGCGGGCGACGCGCTCTACCATCCGCTCTCCAACCTCGAACGTATCGACCGCGCCAGCAGTCGCCCGTCGAGATTCCCGGACGGCGACATCGACGCCCATGTCTTTATCCGGGTCGAGCGGCAGACGCTGAGAAAGCTCCCCGTTTCGGGCGACGTACTCTTCACCATCCGCATCCATCTCGACCCGCTCGCCGTGCTGGAACGCCACCCCGACCGCGCGGCGCTCGCGGCGTCCTTGGCCGAACAACTTCTGGCGCTGGACGAGGCACAACTCGACTACAAGGGGATGACCGCCGACCGTGACCGGCTGGTCGCGTGGCTCAGGGCGCTGGCGCTGTCCTAGAGCAGTTCATCGTCTCACGGAAACGCCGAACCGCTCTATCTCTTTGTTTCTGCGCAATCCCGGACGGAAAACCGTTTCACACCTTTCCTGGAATTGCCCTAAATCGCAGCCAGGCCCAGCAGCAGGATCGCGGACATCGCGGTAAAGACGGTGACGTTGACGTCCCACCGCCAGCCCGCCGGTCCAAACGGCGGCCGGAACGGCAGATAGCCGTTCTCGTCATACAGCACGCCGCCATAGATCGGCCGCGAGAGCATGGCCGCGAAGAATGCTCCATACATAGCCGCGGCCAATCCCCCGGCGAGATAGAGCCGCTCGGCTTCGAGTTGTCCCTTGATCCAGATAAGTCCGAGCGCAATCAGCGCCACTCCGGTGTAGCTCAGCACCTGCCAGACGACATGAAACCGGGCGTGTGGGGTCCACAACGGATTGGTTGCATGTGTGGCGTTCAAGTCGGCTTTGATCGTCGCTACACCGTAACCCACAGTCGCGACGCTTAGCAGAATTCGAGCAAGCAGATGACTGTCATAAGCGAGTTCCATCGCATTTTCCTCCCCTCACGCCGGAACGACTTGAATGGCACCCTGGGCACAGAAGAGCTGCCCATCGGCCAGCCGCGCATAATTATGGACGATCCCCTGCCATCCTTTCGGTGCGACGGACTCCCGGCCCACCGATTGTCCACATGCCCGGACAGGCAATGCGCCCGCTTCTGGCCGGCTTCCCGCTCGACGATGAAAGGCTCGACGGTTTCAAACAGGGTTTGGCGGAGGCGAATTTGTCGATCGACGATGTCCCGATCCTCGAGACGATCCCAGGCGAGCCATCTGCCGGAGCAGTGGTGTTCGACAGGGCGCCTGAAGCAACCGCGATCCTGACCATGTCGGATTGGCAGGCGATCACAATACTGGACGAGGCGGTTCGCCGCGGCATCGGCGTGCCGGGCCACGTATCGGTCGTTGGCTTCGATGGGACTGCTGAATCCGCACGCACCACGCCTCCGATGACCACTGTGGCGCAAGACGTGATCGGAAAAGGCAGGCTTGCCGCCCGAATGGTTATTGACAATGAAGCCCCCCGCCAGGTCGTTCTGCCGGTAGAACTGGTGGTTCGAGCCTCCACAGCCGCGCCGAGGGCAAAAATCCGCTGAAACGCGCGGATGCGCCATCCGCATCTGGGGCGGCGCTGGCAGCGTCTTTTCGCTGAGCAGCGTCTGGCACTGAACGGGGCACAACTTGACTATAAGGGCCTGACAGCCGACCGTGACTGTCGGCGGAAGACAACTGTAACTTGTGGCTTGGGGGAACAATGATCCAGCATCTTGGCAGGCCGGTCACGTTCATGGCCGCGATCCTGGTACTGTCGATAGCAGCTGAGGCGGAGCCGAGGCCTGCGCCGACGATCTGCTGGACCTGGCGGTCTCCGAGGCACGTGACCTCTTCAAGCCTGAATTCGCAAGACTGGTCGAGCCGTAGCCGGGATGGCGCGGTGTAACGCCGGCCGTCCGCTTTTCGCTTTATTGTGACAATGATCTATGGTTTGTCGCGCCGCGGCCAAGCCGCTGTTCCGAAGCGTTTTTTGAGGGAGTAATCGATAAATGGCGAATGAAAACTGGCCCGTTTACGGTGAGATCACCGGCCCTGTCGTGATGATCGGCTTCGGCTCGATCGGACGGGGAACGCTGCCGCTGATCGAGCGCCATTTCAAATTCGACAAGTCGCGCATGACGGTCATCGACCCGCGCGACGCCGACCGCAAATTGCTTGACGAGCGCGGCATCACTTTCATGCAGGATGCAGTGACCAAAAAGAACTACAAGAAGCTGCTGACACCGCTTTTGACCAATGGCGGCGGCCAGGGCTTTTGCGTCAACCTGTCGGTCGACACTTCCTCGCTCGAGTTGATGAAGCTCTGCCGCAAGCTTGGTGTCCTCTATATCGACACGGTGGTCGAGCCCTGGCTCGGCTTTTATTTCGACGAAAAGGCCGACAACGCCTCACGCACCAACTATGCGCTGCGCGAGACCGTACGTACTGAAATCGCGAAGAGCCCGGGCGGCACCACGGCGATCTCGTGCTGCGGCGCCAATCCGGGCATGGTCTCGTGGTTCGTCAAGCAGGCACTGGTCAATCTCGCCACAGATCTTGGCTTCGACTTCTCGGAACCCGCGCAGCACGATCGCGAAGGCTGGGCCAGGCTGATGAAGAAGGCCGGCGTCAAGGGCATCCATATCGCCGAGCGCGACACCCAGCGCACCAAGAAGCCCAAGCCGATGAACGTGTTCTGGAACACCTGGTCGGTCGAAGGCTTCATTTCGGAAGGGCTGCAGCCGGCCGAGCTCGGCTGGGGCACGCATGAGGCGTGGATGCCGAAGAACGCCAAAAGCCACAAGAACGGTTCGAAGGCCGCGATCTATCTGGAGCAGCCCGGCGCCAATACACGCGTGCGCACATGGTGTCCGACGCCCGGCCCGCAATACGGTTTCCTGGTGACACACAACGAAGCGATCTCGATCGCCGATTTTTTCACCTTGCGCGGCAAGAAGGGCAAGGTGCAATACCGGCCGACCTGCCATTACGCCTATCATCCCTGCAACGACGCAGTGCTGTCGCTGCACGAGATGTTCGGTGTCGCCGGCAAGGCTCAGCCCGTGCATCACGTGCTCGACGAAAATGAACTGGTCGATGGCGTCGACGAACTCGGCGTGCTGCTCTACGGCCACGCCAAGAACGCCTACTGGTACGGCTCGCAGCTGTCGCTGGCCGAGGCGCGCAAGCTGGCGCCCTATCAGAATGCTACGGGCATGCAGGTCACGTCGGCGGTGCTGGCCGGCATGGTCTGGGCGCTGGAAAATCCCGAGGCCGGCATCGTCGAAGCCGACGAGATGGATTACAAGCGCTGCCTCGACGTGCAGAACCCATATCTCGGGCCGGTCAGGAGCTATTATACCGACTGGACACCGCTCGACAATCGGCCTGGTCTGTTTCCCGAGGATCTCGACACCAAAGACCCGTGGCAATTCCGCAACATCCTCGTTCGATAGCAGCGTTGCCTGGACACTCCGCCAGCTTGCAATCGCCCGGAAATCGGGCGATTGAAGAGGGGCGGCCTAGAGCGACGTGCGTCCATTTGGACGCACAAAGTACGCTCTAGCACTTTGAATGTGCGCATCGTGCTTTCCGAAAATCGGATCGATTTTCGGGCCGATGCGAGAGGAGAGGATCTTGAAGATGACGATTGCGCAAAGACTGCTTTCGGCTGGCATTGCCGCGGCCGCTACGGTCGCGTTGGCGGCCTGCACGACAACCGGCCCAGGCGAGCCGCCGGTGATCACGGCCAAGGGGGTTGAAGGCTCCTGGATCGACGCGCAGGGCACGGGCTTGTCCACCTTCAAGGGCGGCAGCTTCGCGACCGTCGCAACCGACACCGGCCAGAAGCTTGCCGATGGCAGCTACACCATGACCGGCGGCACCTCGGTCGAGATTCATGGCACTTCGCTGATCCGCCAGACGCCGATCAGCTTCAACTGCCTGATGGTCTCCACCAGCCAGCTCAATTGCACCAGCGCGAGCGGGCAGAATTTTGTGCTGACCAGGCGCACCTGAAATCCGATTCCGAATTTACTTTGCACAAGGGCGGCGGCTTCAAGCCGCCGTCTTCTTGCGCCGGCAAAGCTGATGCCGATTTCCGCTTGCATCGACTGAAACACGATGTGAACATAGCCCAAGAGGGCTGTTACATCCCAGTCAAACAAGAGCGTTAAACGCCTCTGGTCAGGTTATCCGGGAGACGAGAATGAAGAAGATTGCTGCCATCGCCGCGCTGTCGGCATCGGCGCTTGGCCTGTCGGCAGGGGTATCCTTTGCCGACTACACGCTCAACATCCTGCACATCAACGACTGGCATAGCCGCATCGAGAGCAACAACAAGTACGAATCGACCTGCTCGGCCGAGGAGGAGACCAAGGGCGAATGCGTCGGCGGCGCCGGCCGCCTAGTCACCGCTATCGCGCAGGAGCGCAAGAAGCTGGAAGGCCAGAACGTGCTGCTGCTCAGCGCCGGCGACAATTTCCAGGGCTCGCTCTTCTACACGACCTACAAAGGCAAGACCGAAGGCGAATTCCTCAACCAGATGAAATTCGATGCCGAGGCTCTGGGCAACCATGAGTTCGACGATGGCGAGTCGGCGCTGGCGCCGTTTCTCGACATGATCCAGTTTCCGGTGCTCGGCGCCAATGTGAAGGCCAATGCGCAATCCAAGCTCGGCGACCGCGTCAAGCCGTCGATCGTGGTCGAGGTCGGCGGCCAGAAGATCGGGATCGTCGGCGCGGTCACCAACGACACGCCGGAGCTTGCCACCCCTGGCCCGAACATTGCCATCGAAGACGACGTCAAGTCGATCACCGCTGAGGTCGAGAAACTGAAGCGAGAGGGCGTCAACAAGATCATCGCGGTCACCCATATCGGCTACAAGCGCGAGCGCGACGTGATCGCCAAGATCCCGGGCATCGACGTGGTGGTCGGCGGCCACAGCCATTCGCTGCTGTCCAACACCGACCCCAAGGCGGAAGGCCCATATCCGACGATGGTCGACAATCCGGACGGTTACAAAGTGCCGGTCGTGCAGGCGGCGTCCTATTCGAAATATCTCGGCGAGTTCAAGGTCGTGTTCGACGACAACGGCGTCGTCAAGGAGGCAAGCGGCGATCCCATCCATCTCGACAAATCGATCACGCCCGACCCCGCCGTGCTTGCCCGCATCAAGGAACTCGGCGCGCCGATCGAGGCCTTGAAGAACAAGGAAGTCGCCGAGACCACCAAGGCGATCGACGGCAGTCGTGAAAACTGCCGCGCCCGCGAATGCGAGATGGGCAATCTGGTCTCCGACGCCGTCCTCGACCGGGTCAAGGGCCAAGGTGTCGAGATCGTCATCTCGAATGGCGGCGGCTTGCGCGCCTCCATCGACCAGGGCACCGTCACCATGGGCGAGGTTCTCACCGTCCTGCCGTTTCAGAATACGCTGGCGACCTTCCAGATCTCCGGCAAGGATTTGGTTGCCGGCCTCGAAAGCGGCCTCAGCCAGATCGAGGACGGCGCCGGGCGCTTCCCGCAGGTTGCCGGCCTGAAATATGCGTTCGACAAATCGGCGCCGCCTAACGGGCGAGTCAAATCGGTCGAGGTCATGGAAGGCGGCGCCTGGACGCCGATTAAGCCGGACAAGGATTACCTGGTCGCCACCAACAACTATGTCCGCCAGGGCGGCGACGGCTACAAGGTGTTCGCCGAGAAGGCCAAGAACGCCTATGATTACGGCCCGGGGCTGGAACAGGTCGTCGCCGACTACCTAGGCGCGCACCGGCCCTATACGCCGAAGCTCGACGGCCGCATCACCGAGATCGCCGCGACCGTGGCCCCGGCCGCAGAACCTGCCAACCCTGCCGAACCGCCAAAACCTGCTGAGGCTGCGCCGGCAAAGCCCGTTGAGCCGGCAATGCCCGAAATGCCGGCCGGCTCCGGCGACATTTCCAAGACCCCGCCGGCCGTCCCGGCTGAAACAGCGCCGGCACCCGCACCCGCCGAGCCGGCCCAGCCGGCGGCACCTGCGGCTCCGGCCACACCGGCTCCGGCGACCCCTGCTCCGGCTGAGCCGGCACCGGCCGAAAGCAGCCATGTAATCGTCGCCGGCGATACCTATTGGGATCTCGCGGTGAAGGCTTATGGCGACGGCACCAAATGGAAAATAATCTCCGATGCCAACAAAGCCTACGAGCCACGCCGCCTTCCGGTCGGCGCAACCTTGACGATCCCGGCGGCCTCGAAGTAATCCGGCCGCAGGAACGCAATGCACCCGCCCGGCAGACCGGGCGGGTCTTGCATTTCTGGGATAAGGTGCGGCCAGACGCAGCATTTGAAAACCGGCGCGGCATCGCTACTTTCGCCGCGGCACCGTTGGTTCGCGGTGTTGGAGAACCTCATGACGCTTGCCAACCCTGCTGAAATCAAAGGCGAGAAGACTGCCGCCTCGCCGTCGGCAGGGCGCCCTCTGGTCAGGACCGGCAAGGTCGGTGTCATGCTGATCAATCTCGGCACCCCGGACGGCACCGGCTTCAAGCCGATGTGGCGCTACCTCCGGGAGTTCCTGTCCGATCCGCGCGTCATCGAGCTCAACAAGGCGATCTGGTATCCGATCCTCTACGGCGTGGTCCTCACCACCCGGCCGAAGAAATCAGGGGCCAACTATGCCAGGATATGGAACCGGGAGCGCAACGAGTCGCCGCTGCGAACCTACACCCGCGCCCAGGCCGAGAAGCTCGCGCTCGCGCTCGGCGAGCTACCCAATGTCGTCGTCGACTGGGCGATGCGCTACGGCAACCCTTCGACCGAGAGCGTGGCCGAGAGACTGGTCGAGCAAGGCTGCGACCGCATCCTGTCTTTCCCGCTCTATCCGCAATATTCGGCGACGACGACTGCGACTGCCAACGACCAGCTGTTTCGCGCGCTGATGAAGATGCGCCGCGCCCCGGCCATTCGCAGCGTGCCACCCTATTACAACGAGCCGGCCTATATCGAGGCGCTCGCCCGTTCGATCGAAAAGCATCTGGCGAGCCTCGACTTCGAACCGGAAATTGTCATCGCTTCCTATCACGGCATTCCGAAACCCTATTCCGACAAGGGCGACCCCTACCAGGCCCATTGCCTCGAGACGACCCGACTGCTGCGCGAAAAGCTCGGCTGGGATGAAAACAAGCTGATTACCACCTTCCAGTCGCGCTTCGGCGCGCAGGAGTGGCTGCAGCCCTACACCGACAAGACGGTCGAAAGACTAGGGCGCGAAGGCGTGAAATCGGTCGCCATCGTCAATCCAGGATTTTCCGTCGACTGCATCGAGACGCTGGACGAGATCGGCAGGGAAGCGTCCGAGACCTTCCATCATGCCGGCGGCGAAAAGTTCGCACACATCCCTTGCCTCAACGACAGTGCCGAGGGCATGGCGGTGATCGAGGCGATGGTGCGGCGCGAGCTGTCCGGCTGGGCCTGAACAGATCACCCGTCTATGCACCCGCAATCCGTGATCACCTGATTGTAACATTGCTGAAACACACTTAAGTGTTTGATGGGAATCGGTCGCGTGGAATATCCAACATGGCCGGCCTTTGAGGGGAGAGCCAAATGGGTTTCAGTGGTTTTGATATCGCGCTTCTTGTTCTTGTCGCCCTTGTCGTGCTGGTGCTTATCAAGGGCATCCGAACAATTCCGCAAGGCTATAATTATACCGTCGAACGTTTTGGCCGTTACACCAAGACATTGAACCCAGGCCTCAACCTGATCGTGCCTTTCGTCGACCGTGTCGGCGCCAAGATGAACATGATGGAGCAGGTGCTCGACGTTCCGACGCAGGAGATCATCACCCGCGACAATGCCACCGTTGCCGTCGATGGCATCGCCTTCTATCAGGTGCTCAACGCGGCGCAGGCCGCCTACCAGGTCTCCGGCCTGCAGAATGCGATTCTCAATCTCACGATGACCAACATCCGCACCGTGATGGGCTCGATGGACCTCGACGAACTTTTGTCGAACCGCGACGCCATCAACGAGCGCCTGCTGCGCGTCGTTGACGAGGCGGCGCATCCCTGGGGCATCAAGATCACTCGTGTCGAGATCAAGGACATCAACCCGCCGGCCAATCTCGTCGAATCGATGGGCCGACAGATGATGGCCGAGCGCAATAAGCGCGCGCAGATCCTCGCCGCCGAAGGCCTCAAGCAATCGCAGATCCTGGAGGCCGAAGGCCGCAAGGAAGCCGCCTTCCGCGATGCCGAGGCGCGCGAGCGCTCGGCCGAGGCTGAAGCACGCGCCACGCAGGTGGTGTCGGAGGCGATTTCCAAAGGCGACGTGCAGGCGCTCAACTACTTCGTCGCGCTGAAATACACCGAAGCGCTGACCAAGATCGGCTCAGCGACAAATAGCAAGCTCGTGCTGATGCCGATGGAGGCCTCATCGCTGATCGGCACGCTCGGCGGTATTGGCGAAATCGCCAAGGAAGTTTTCCGAAGCGAAGGCACCGCCGGTGCCGCACGACGGGCCGCCCGCCCGCCGGTCGTTCGTCCGAGCGAAACCTGAGGCCACAGCCATGCTCGACCGCATTGTTTCCGAACTCGGCCCGTGGAGCTGGATGGTCCTCGGCTTCGTCCTGCTGGTAATGGAGGTCATCGCGCCGGGCATTTTCATGCTATGGATCGGCATTGCCGCGCTGTTGATCGGCGTCGTCTCACTGCTCATCTGGGATGCCGGTTTCTGGACCTGGCAAGTCCAGGTCCTCGCCTTCCTCGCGCTGTCGCTGGTCTCGGCCTATGTCGGCAAGCGGCTGGTGGGCGGGCGCCATGATGAAACCGACCAGCCCCTGCTCAACCGTCGCGGCGCACAGATGGTCGGCCGGACGGCGACCCTTGCCGAGCCGATCAAGGACGGGCGCGGCCGCGTAAAGCTGGGCGACACGTTGTGGCGCGTCTCCGGCCCTGACCTGCCGGCCGGCACGCAAGTGCGCGTGACGGGCGCCGCTGATACCGACCTGGAACTGACGGTCGAGGCGGTCTAGAAGCCCGCTAGGCAGCACCGATGCGCAGCAGGTCGTGCAGATGGACGAGCCCGATCGGCCGCCTGCCTTCGACCACCATCAGGCTGGTGATAGCCGAGTCGTTGATCGTCTGCAGCGCCGTCGCAACAAGCGTGTCGGGCGCGGCCATTTTCGGCTCTCTGGTCATCACCTGATCGACGCTCATTGCCAGGAGATCGCTGCCGATATGGCGCCTGATGTCGCCATCGGTGATGATGCCGATCAGCTTGCCGTCCGCGGCAGTCACGGCCACGCAGCCAAACCCCTTGCGCGACAATTCGAGGATTGCCTCGCGCATGCCGGTACCTGACGACACCAGCGGCAGCCTGTCGCCGACATGCATGATCTCGCGGATCTGCGTCAGGTTGGCTCCGAGCTGGCCGCCGGGATGGAACGTGCGGAAATGGTCCGGGGTGAAGCCGCGTGCCTCGAGGAGCG
The DNA here is from genome assembly GCF_040320585.1 of Mesorhizobium sp. M0663. Taxonomy (NCBI): domain Bacteria; kingdom Pseudomonadati; phylum Pseudomonadota; class Alphaproteobacteria; order Hyphomicrobiales; family Phyllobacteriaceae; genus Mesorhizobium; species Mesorhizobium sp. M0663. The sequence goes on along the minus strand of NZ_JAMYPX010000001.1, from coordinate 328,675 downwards.
CGATGGCCAGCGCATCGCCCATCACCATTTGCAATAGTGTCGAGGTCGTCGGCGCAAGCCCGTGCGGGCAGGCTTCCGGTGCTCGCGGCAGCAGAAGCACAACGTCGGCCGCGCGCGCCAGAGCCGATTTTTCACCCGCGGTGACCGCGACCAGCGGGATCGAGAAGCGCCTCGAATAGGCGATGATGCCCTTGAGCTCAAGGCTTTCGCCCGACCACGAAAGCGCGATTATGGCGTCGTTTCTGGCGATCATGCCAAGGTCGCCGTGATTGGCTTCGGCAGGGTGGACGAAGAAGGCCGGCGTGCCGGTCGAGGCGAGCGTTGCGGCGATCTTCGAGCCGATATGGCCGCTTTTGCCGACCCCGGTGACGATGACGCGGCCATCGATCTGCGACACCATGCCGACGGCTCGTGCGAACGGCTCGGCCAGCCCGTTTTCGAGAGCGTCTGCCAGTGCCGCGACGCCGGCCTGCTCCGTCGCCACGGTTCTCAGCGCCGAGGCAATCGCGGCCTGCCCGTCATGCCGCTTCCTGTCTGGGGATTTCACGTCCATGGACGATGCGATTAGCGCTTCGGCGCGCGCCTGTCCAACGGAATTGCCGTCCCGAACCTCCTGACGGGCCATGCCTCAACGCTCCGTTAACCATCCCCATTTACGGTTTCGTAAGTATGGCGCCCGTGCGCCGCGCAAGCAGTGGTGCCGATGTCCGGGTTTCAGCCTCAAAACAAAATGGGACGAAAGGGCAAGGCGGTCTGCGCTTTGCTGCTGGCAACCAGTGTCTTTGCGTTGTCGCGGCCGGCACTGCTTTGCGCCCAGGAAACCGAGCTGCGCGGCGAGGTTTCGGAATCGACAATCCTGGACGACCAGCAGTACAAGATCAGGCAATCGAGCATAGCCGGAATCCAAGCCGCGCAGGCTGCTGCAACCGCCAACGACAATACGCCGCTGCCTACCTATCGCCCGGCCAGCCAAGGGGCGTTGCCTGACGACGGCACGGGCGAGGCGGCCACAACCGGCGGCACTTTCGATCAACCAGCGGCCAGCGGCGATCCATTTCCCGACAACCCTGCTCCGCCCCCCCGACGGCGGCCAAGCGCGACGCAACGCGCCGCCAATGCGGCCAACGCCGAAGACGAGACCGCTGACAGCCAGAAGCGCAAGAGAACCGCGACTGCAGCCGCGGCGGCGACCGACGACACCGATACCGCCGCCATAGACGAGCAGGATACGGTCAACCGCCGTGCCGTCACCATCGATTCCGCCGAGAGGCTCAAGCTCGACCCTGGCGCCGAGCGCACCGAAGCCATCGAAGGCCAGGACAACAAGAACGAGGACGACCCGTTCGCCGCCACCGGCATCAAGCTCGGCTCCTTCGTGATCCGGCCGACGCTCGAGCAAGGCCTGACGTCTTCGACAAACGCCGATTCGAGCAGCCTCGGCAAGCCGGCCTTGCTGTCGGAAACGACGCTGCGCTTCAACGCCGTCTCCGACTGGCGGGAGAATTCGGCGACGGTTGAGGGCTATGGCATCTTCCGCGAAACCTTGTCCGGCTATGACATTCACGAGGCGCAAGGCCGCGTCGACGGCACACTCAACATCGATCTCGACAATGATCTGCGCGCCATCGCCAAGCTGGGCTATGAGGCCTTGCCCGAATCGGCCTCGGCGCCGGACGCGGTCGTCGGCGCCGTTGGCCAGCCGGTGCGCCAGACCGTGAACGGCAGTCTCGCCGTCGAGAAGGATGCCGGCAAAATGCGCTTCGCGCTGACTGGCGCGGTCGAGCACGACATCTTTGGCGACGCCAAGCTTTCGTCGGGCGGATCGCTGTCGCAGAAGGGCCGCGACTCGACGCTCTACACGGCCATTTTGCGTACCGGTTACGAGATCTCGCCTGCCATCACCCCGTTCACCGAAATCGAGATCGGCCGGCGCGCTTATGATTTGCGCGTCGATCCAAACGGCTTCCAGCGCTCCTCGACCAGGCTTGGCGCACGGGCCGGCGTCGAGCTCGATCTCCGCGAGAAGCTTAGCGGCGAGTTCTCGGTCGGCTGGCTGCGCGAAGCTATCGACGACGATGCCCTGCCGGCTATTTCGGGCGCGACGGTCAATGCCGATCTCAAATGGTCGCCGGAACGCGGCACCACGATCGGGCTCACCGCACAGACGACCGCCGAGAACACGACGAATGCGGGCGAAAGCGGCGACATGCTCTATTCCGGCAGCCTCACCGGCGAGCGGCAGATCCGCGCCAACCTGACCGGAAATGCCGCTCTCGGCCTTGAATGGCGCGACTATACCGGCTCCGACGATCATGATTTGACGCTGAGCGCCGAGGCTGGGCTGACGTGGTGGCTGAACCGCTACACCGGGCTCACCACCCGCGCCAGGACTGAAAAACTGACCAGCAACCTGGTTGGGCGCGACTACACGGCCAACAGTATCTTCGTCGGCTTGAAGTTGCAGCGCTAAATGCATGTCGCGCAAAAGTGTGCAGCGGTTTTGCGATAACGACTTGCGTAAAACAAGAACCTAAAGCGCGTCGCATGAGGCCGGTCGAACGCGGCGCGCTTTAGCCGATCAGCGCGGCAACCGGTGTTGAAACTACAAGGCTACGCCGCGGCGTTCTGACGGCGCGAGTTCGTCGAGAAGCGTGCGAATGACACCGGCCATGCTGGCATTCATGTCTCTGCGCCACAGTGCGAAGGCAACGTTGGCCTCGACGAAGCCTTCGGGCGAGCCGCAGTCGAACGTCCGCCCGCGGTAGTGGTAGCCGTAGAAGGACTGTTGCTTCTGCAGCTTCAGCATTGCATCGGTGAGCTGGATCTCGTTGCCGGCGCCTTTTTCCTGACCTTCGAGTATCTTGAATATCTCCGGCTGCAGGATATAGCGCCCGTTGATGTAGAGGTTCGACGGCGCCGTGCCGGTCTTCGGCTTTTCCACCATGCCGGTGATGCGGAAACCGTGATGCGCGTCCTCGCCGCGGCCGACAATGCCGTATTTGTGCGCCTCGGCCGGATCGCATTCCTGCACGGCGACGATGTTGTTGCCGGTCTCGGCGTAAAGCTCGACCATGTCCTTCATGCAGCTTTTTTCCGACTGCATGATCATGTCGGGCAACAGCAGCGCAAAGGGCTCGTCGCCGACGAGCTCGCGCGCGCACCAGACGGCGTGACCAAGGCCGAGCGGTACCTGCTGGCGGGTGAAGCTGGTCTGCCCCGGCGCCGGCTGCAGCCGCTGCAGGCGGGCGAGCTGGTCGTCCTTGCCGCGCTGCACAAGCGTGTCGTAGAGCTCGAACTGGACATCGAAGTGATCCTCGATGACCGCCTTGTTGCGGCCGGTCACAAAGATGAAATGCTCGATCCCGGCTTCGCGCGCCTCATCGACCACATACTGGATGACCGGCCTGTCGACGACCGTCAGCATTTCCTTGGGAATGGCCTTGGTGGCGGGGAGAAAGCGCGTGCCGAGACCGGCAACCGGGAACACTGCCTTGCGAACTCTCTTCATGTGCCAATTATCCATTTGCATGACTGTTCGGCAATCCCGATTCGAGACATTTTCATGCCGAAATCGAGGATTACTGAACGGCGGGTCAGAAATCTCAGCTGGTAAAGCATTGACGCATCTTTTCACCCCGGACGACACCTATGGTAAACCAAATGCTAACCGGGTTCGGCGATGAATAGTCTTCCTGAGATGAAGAAGGAGGAAAAGATGTCCGTTCGCAACGCCGCAAGGCGCTTCACCAGCGTCCTGACGGCCGCCAGCCTCTCGTTTGCCTTGCTCATGCCCAGCGGGCCGGCTTTTGCCGATGCCGGCTTCCGCCAATGGGTCGCCAGCTTCCGTGCTACCGCCGTGGCGAGCGGCGTTTCCGGCTCCGTCTACGACCAGGCATTCAAGGGCATCAACGATGCTGACCCGGTGGTGCTGGAAAAGGCCCGTACTCAACCCGAATTCACCGCACCCGCTTGGGATTATTTCGACAACCGCGTCCATGACCAGTCGGTCGCCGTCGGCCAGCAGATGGCAAGGAAATGGAAGCCTTGGCTGGACAGGATCGAGGCAAGATACGGCGTCGACCGCTACATCCTGCTGGCCATCTGGTCTATGGAATCGAACTACGGCGAAACCCTCAAGCGCGATGATATCATGCGCAATGTGGTGCGCTCGCTGGCGACGCTTGGTTATGCCGACCCGAAGCGAGCGAAATTTGCCCGCACCCAGCTGATCGCGGCGCTGAAGATCCTGCAGACCGGCGACATCGACGAAAGCCATCTCAGCGGCTCATGGGCCGGCGCGATGGGCCATACCCAGTTCATCCCCACCAGCTACCAGTCCTATGCGGTCGATATGGACGGCAACGGCAAGCGCGACATCTGGAATTCGATTCCCGACGCACTGGCGACAGCCGCCAATTTGCTGAGGAAGAACGGCTGGCAAGCAGGCAAGACCTGGGGTTATGAGGTCAGCCTTCCGGACGGCAAGAAGCTGCCCGGAGGCTCGAAGTCGCTGTCGCAATGGCAGGCGCTGGGGGTCAGCCGTGCCAACGGCAAGCCGTTCAAGAACGGTGCGGACAAGGCGACGTTGAAGCTGCCCGGCGGCCGCGGCGGGCCGGCTTTCCTGATGATCAAGAATTTCTCGGTCATCAAGCGTTACAACAATGCCGACAAATATGCGCTCGCCGTGGGCCTTCTTGCCGACGAAATTGCCGGCTATGGCGGGCTTGTGCAGGACTGGAAGCGACCGTTTACCAAGCTCTCCTTCGAGGAAAGGCAGGAGCTTCAGAAGCGACTTTCCGAGCACGGCTATTACGACGGCAAGTTCGACGGCAAGATCGGTGACGGATCGAAAACCGCCATCATGGCCTTCCAGGCAAAGGCCGGCTTGACCCAGGACGGGTATCCGAGCAAGGAAGTGCTCAAATGGCTCAGGCAGAACTAGAGCCGGTTGCGGGATGGAGAGGGTGATTGGTTTCGGCTGCGCGCATCCGGTTAATCGTTCGTCGCGTGCCGATCCTGGTTCTGGCGATCGCCGTTCTGGCAGTCGGCGCCGCCAGTGCCTTTCATACCTCGGCCATGGCGCAGGAGCCGGAAAGTCGTGGCTGGTCGCTGCGCGACCTGTTGTTTCCGCGCAGAAGCGAGCGGTTTGAGCAGCCGCCGCCCGAATTCCAGAGAGAATTCCAGAGAACAAAGCCCAGGCCCAAGCTGAGAAAGCCCCGGTCAGTTCGCCGGCCGCCGCCGGCCGAGCCGACAACCCCGGTGGCCGAGAAGGCGCCGGATGCACGCGTCGTTCTGGTGGTCGGCGATTTCATGGCGTCTGGGCTGGCTGAGGGGCTCGACGCCGCCTTTGCCGAGAACACCGGCGTCAGGATCGTCGTCCGTGCCAACGGATCGTCCGGCTTCGTGCGTGACGATGTCTACAACTGGCCAGACCAGGTCAAGTCGCTGATCGCTGCCGAAAAACCGGCAGCCGTCGTCGTCATGCTCGGATCCAACGACCGGCAGCAGATGCGCGTCGGCGATGTGCGCGAGCAGCCGCGATCCGAAAACTGGACCAAGGAATACGAGCGCCGGACCGAAGCGTTCGGCAAGGCCATCGCAGCAACCAAGGTGCCGTATCTGTGGGTTGGCATGCCGGCCTTCCGGGTCTCGAAAATGACCTCCGACATGCTGGCCTTCAACGACATCTTCCGCTCGTCCGCCGAAAGCCACGGCGGCGAATTCGTCGACGTCTGGGACGGGTTCGTCGACGAGAACGGCGCCTTCATCACCAGCGGACCGGACATCAACGGCCAATCGGTGCGCCTGCGCTCCGACGACGGCATCAACATGTCGAAGGCCGGCAAGCGCAAGCTCGCCTTCTATACCGAAAAGCCGCTGATGAAGATCCTTGGGCTGGCCGCGCCGGGAAGCGTGGTGACAGCGTCTGCCCCGGCCGGCGCTCCCGTCGAGGCGCCGTCACCTGCTGCCGCACCGATAGCTGTCGATCGCACCGTGCCGATGCTGCTCAGCGATCCGGCGCTGGACGGCGGCTCGGAACTTCTCGGCGCCGCCCCGCCGGCAAAAGCGGACAAGCATTTGCCGGGCGAAAGGCTTGTCATCGAGGGCAAGGCGCCCGACGCCTCACCGGGCCGTGCCGACGATTTCTCGTGGCCACCCAAGACACAGCCTGCGACGGCGGCCGCATCCGATACGACGACGGCGATCCGCCAGTAAACAGAACCTCTTCGGAACGGGCTCAGCGCGGCAGCACGCTCGATCCCATCAGCGCCTCGTCGATGGCGCGCGCCGCCTGGCGGCCCTCGCGGATCGCCCAGACGACCAGCGACTGGCCGCGCCGCACGTCGCCCGCCGCATAGAGCCTTTCGACGCTGGTCCTGTAGTCCCGGTCATTGGCCTCGACATTCTTCGAACGGCGGCTGTCGGTGACGATCTTCATCTGCCCGTCGAGTTCCGAGACCGGCCCGCGAGCGGCTGGCCCGGCAAAGCCGATGGCGATGAACGCGAGATCGGCGCGGATGACGAATTCGGTGCCGGCGATTGGCTTGCGCTTTTCGTCGACCTCGCAGCATTTGACCCCGGTCAGCTGGCCGTCCTCGCCGATGAATTCAAGCGTCGCCACCTGGAATTCGCGCTCGGCGCCTTCGGCCTGCGACGATGACGTGCGCATCTTGGTCGCCCAGTAGGGCCAGACCGACAGCTTGTCTTCCTTTTCCGGCGGCTGCGGCCGGATGTCGAGCTGGGTGACGCGCACCGCGCCCTGGCGGAAGGCGGTGCCGACGCAGTCTGAGGCAGTGTCGCCGCCGCCGACGACGACGACATGCTGGCCGCCGGCGACGATCGGGCGCGACGGCCATGCGACCGACTGGATCGGCTCGCCGCCGATACGCTTGTTCTGCTGCACCAGATAGGGCATGGCGTCGTGCACGCCGTCGAGATCGTCGCCCGGGATGTTGGCCGGGCGCGGCGTTTCGGAACCGCCGCAATAGAGCACGGCATCATATTCGGCGAGCAGTTCGGCGACCGGCTTGTCGACGCCGACATTGACGCCGCAATGGAAGCTGACACCTTCGCCCTGCATCTGCTCGATGCGCCGGTCGATATAATGCTTCTCGATCTTGAAATCGGGGATGCCGTAGCGCATCAGCCCGCCCGGCCGGCTCTCGCGCTCATAGACGTGAACGTCATGGCCTGCGCGGCCGAGTTGCTGGGCAGCCGCCATGCCTGCCGGCCCCGAGCCGATGATCGCGACGCGCTTGCCGGTCTTCCGTTCCGGCGGATAGGGCCGGATATGGCCGGTTTCATAGGCTTTGTCGGCAATCGCCTGCTCGATCGTCTTGATGGCGACCGGAATATCCTCGAGGTTCAGCGTGCAGGCTTCCTCGCAAGGTGCGGGGCAGATGCGGCCGGTAAATTCCGGAAAATTGTTGGTCGAATGCAGGTTGCGGATCGCGTTTTCCCAGTCGCCATTGTAGACGAGGTCGTTCCAGTCCGGGATCTGGTTGTGGATCGGGCAGCCGGTCGGTCCATGGCAATACGGAATGCCGCAATCCATGCACCGCGCGGCCTGTTTCTCGACCTCCTTGTCCGACATCGGCAGCGTGAACTCGCGGAAATGCCGGATGCGGTCGGAAGCCGGCTGGTACTTGTGCACCTGCCGGTCGATCTCGAGAAACCCTGTTACCTTGCCCATAGTCCAGTCCCTACTGTCCGGAAGGCACGCCTGGCGACGCACCCGTTAACCTCATAAGGCAGCTGTGGCAACCTTCAGTCCGAGGTCAGGATTGTTGATGAAGAGGGTTGCCGGGACGCACGGCCTCCCGGCAATTTCCAAATCTATTCCGCCGCCACGTTCATGCGCATCCGCTCCATCTCGATCAGCGCGCGGCGGTATTCGACCGGCATGATCTTCCGGAATTTCGGCCGGAAAGTCGCCCAGTCGTCGAGGATTTCGCGACCTCGTACCGAGCCGGTGTAGTGGACGTGGTTGGAGATCAGCTGGTAGAGCCGCTCCTCGTCATGGCTGGTCATATCGCCGGATACGTCGACACGGCCCTTATGGTCGAGATCGCCGCCATGGTGGAGCAGCTTTTCCATCAGGTCGTCCTCTTCCGGAACCGGCTCCAGCTCGACCATCGCCATGTTGCAGCGTTCGGCGAAATCACCCGCCTCGTCGAGCACATAGGCGACGCCCCCCGACATGCCGGCGGCGAAGTTGCGGCCGGTCTGGCCGATGACGACGACGATACCGCCGGTCATGTATTCGCAACCATGGTCGCCGACGCCTTCAACGACGGCGGCGACACCCGAATTGCGCACGGCAAAACGCTCGCCGGCAACGCCGCAGAAATAGGCCTCGCCCTCGGTTGCGCCGTAGAGCACGGTATTGCCGACAATAATGGACTCGGCAGCAACGATTTTCGTGTTCTCCGGCGGGCGGATGACAATGCGGCCACCCGACAGGCCCTTGCCGACATAGTCGTTGGCAGCGCCCACCAGTTCGAACGAGACACCGCGCGCCAGGAAGGCGCCAAAGGACTGGCCGGCCGTGCCGGTGAGCTTGACCGAGATCGTGTCCTCGCGCAGGCCCTTGTGCTTGAAGCGCTTTGCCACCTCGCCCGACAGCATGGCGCCGGTCGAACGGTCGACGTTGCGAATCGGCAGTTCGATACTGACCGGCTGCCTGGCTTCGAGCGCCGGCTTTGCGAGTTCGATCAGCTTGCGGTCGAGCACGTCGTCGATCGGATGCTTCTGCCGCTCGGTCCAGTGCACCGCCTCGTGCGGCGCATCGGGCTTGTAGAACATCTTGCTGAAGTCGAGCCCGCGTGCCTTCCAGTGCTGGATCAGCTCGCGCTTTTCCAGAAGGTCGGTGTCGCCGATGATCTGGTCGAGATGGGTGTAGCCCATCTCGGCAAGCAGCGCCCGCACCTCTTCCGCCACATAGAAGAAGAAGTTGATGACGTGCTCGGGCGTGCCCTTGAAGCGCTTGCGCAGCACCGGGTCCTGTGTCGCGACGCCGACGGGGCAGGTGTTGAGATGGCACTTGCGCATCATGATGCAGCCGGCCGCGATCAACGGCGCGGTCGAAAAGCCGAACTCGTCGGCGCCGAGCAGTGCGCCGATAATGACGTCACGCCCGGTGCGCAGGCCGCCATCGACCTGCAGCGCGACGCGCGACCTGAGGCCGTTGAGCACCAGCGTCTGGTGCGTCTCGGCAAGGCCCATCTCCCATGGGCTGCCGGCATGCTTGAGCGAGGTCAGCGGCGAGGCACCGGTGCCGCCGTCATAGCCTGATATGGTGATGTGGTCGGCACGCGCCTTGGCGACGCCGGCCGCAACCGTGCCGACGCCGACTTCCGAGACCAACTTGACCGATACGTCGGCCGCCGGATTGACGTTCTTCAGGTCGTAGATGAGCTGCGCCAGATCCTCGATCGAATAGATGTCATGATGCGGCGGCGGCGAGATCAGGCCGACGCCCGGCGTCGAATGCCTGACCTTGGCGATGGTCGCATCGACCTTGTGGCCCGGCAGCTGGCCGCCCTCGCCGGGCTTCGCCCCTTGCGCGACCTTGATCTGCATCATGTCGGAATTGACCAGATACTCCGCCGTGACGCCAAAGCGTCCCGAAGCGACCTGCTTGATTGCCGAGCGTTCGGGGTTCTTGCCGCCGCCCGGCAGTGGCAGATAGCGGTCGGCCTCTTCGCCGCCCTCGCCGGTGTTCGACTTGCCGCCGATGGCGTTCATGGCGCGCGCCAGTGTCGTGTGCGCTTCCCTGGAGATCGAGCCGAAGGACATCGCCCCGGTCGAGAAGCGCTTGACGATATCGGCCGCCGGCATCACCTCGTCGAGCTTGACCTTCTTACGCCCGGTCTCTTGCGCAAGCTTGATCTTGAACAGGCCGCGAATGGTCTGCGCCTGCGCCGTCTCGCTGTCGATCTGGGCGGAATAGTCCTTGAACGTCTCCCACGAGCCTTGGCGCACGGCGTGCTGCAAGGTCGCCACTGCGTCGGGCGACCAGATATGGGCCTCGCCGCGCATGCGGAACATGTATTCGCCGCCGACCTCGAGGCTGTTGCGCAGCACCGGGTCGTTGCCGAAGCCGTCGGTGTGGCGGCTGACCGTTTCGGCGGCGATCTCGTCCAGCCCGACGCCTTCGATCAGCGTCGCCGTGCCGGTGAAGTACTTCTGCACGAAGTCCGACTTGAGCCCGATGGCGTCGAATATCTGCGCGCCGCAATAGGACTGGTAAGTGGAGATGCCCATCTTGGACATCACCTTCAGGATGCCCTTGCCGATCGACTTGATGTAACGGGAGACGACTTCGTAGGCATCGACCTCCGCCGGCAATTCGCCACGCTTGTGCATGTCGAGCAGCGTGTCGAAAGCGAGATAGGGATTGATCGCCTCGGCGCCGTAGCCGGCGAGACAGCAGAAATGATGCACCTCGCGCGGCTCGCCGGATTCCACGACGAGCCCAACCGACGTGCGCAATCCCTTGCGGATCAAATGATGGTGCACGGCCGCAGTCGCCAGCAGTGCCGGAATGGCGATGCGGTCCGGGCCGAGCTGACGGTCCGACAGGATGATGATATTGTAGCCGCCGGCGACCGCCGCCTCGGCGCGCTCGCATAGCCGGTCGATGGCGCCCTGCATGCCGGCCGCGCCTTCATTCGAACCGTAAGTGATGTCGATCGTCTTGGTGTCGAAACGGTCTTCGGTGTGGCCGACGGAGCGCAGCTTCTCCAGATCGCCATTGGTCAGGATCGGTTGGCGCACTTCGAGCCGCTTGCGGCGCGAATTGCCGACAAGATCGAAGATGTTGGGCCGCGGCCCGATGAAGGACACCAGGCTCATCACCAGCTCCTCGCGGATCGGGTCGATCGGCGGATTGGTGACCTGTGCGAAATTCTGCTTGAAATAGGTGTAGAGCAGCTTTGATCTGTCCGACATTGCCGAAATCGGCGTGTCGGTACCCATCGAGCCGACCGCTTCCTGGCCGGTGGTCGCCATCGGCGACATCAACAGCTTGGTGTCCTCCTGGGTGTAGCCAAACGCCTGCTGGCGGTCGAGCAGTGAGACATCCCTGCGCAGGGCGCGCGGCTCGACCGGGTTCAGATCCTCGAGGATGAGCTGTGTGTTGGCGAGCCAGCTCTTGTAGGGGTGCCTGGTCGCGATCTCCGACTTGATCTCCTCGTCGGAAACGATGCGGCCCTTGTCCAGGTCGATCAGCAGCATGCGGCCGGGCTGCAGCCGCCACTTCTTGACGATCCTTTCCTCCGGCACCGGCAGCACGCCGGCTTCCGAGGCCATGATGACGCGGTCGTCGTCGGTGACGATGTAGCGCGCCGGCCGCAGCCCGTTGCGGTCGAGCGTGGCACCGATCTGGCGGCCGTCGGTGAAGGCAACCGCCGCTGGCCCGTCCCACGGCTCCATCAGGGCTGCGTGATACTCGTAGAAGGCCTTGCGGTCCTGACCCATCAGCTTGTTGCCGGCCCAGGCTTCCGGGATCAGCATCATCATGGCGTGGGCGAGCGAATAGCCGCCCTGCGTCAGGAATTCGAGTGCATTGTCGAAGCAGGCGGTGTCGGACTGCCCTTCATAGGAGATCGGCCACAGCTTCGAGATGTCGTTGCCGAACAGTTCGGAATCGACCGAGGCCTGCCGCGCCGCCATCCAGTTGACGTTGCCGCGCAGCGTATTGATCTCGCCATTGTGGGCGACCATGCGGTAGGGATGCGCCAGCTTCCACGACGGGAACGTGTTGGTCGAGAAGCGCTGGTGGACCAGGATCAGCGCCGTCTCGAAACGCGGGTCGGTGAGGTCCTTGTAGTAGGCGCCGACCTGATAGGCCAGGAACATGCCCTTGTAGACGATGGTCCGCGACGACATCGAGACGACATAGAAGCCGTTGTCGACGCCTTTGGTCTCTTCGTGGATACGGCCGGAAATGACCTTGCGCAGGATGTAGAGCCGCCGCTCGTAATCGTCGTCGTTCTCGATCTCGGCGCCGCGGCCCAGGAATACCTGTCGGTGCACCGGCTCGGAAGCGGCGATGTCGGGCGCCTTGGACAGCGACGAATTATCGACCGGCACGTCGCGAAAGCCGAGCAGCGGCTGGCCCTCGAGTTGCGCCACCTCGGCGATGATGCCTTCGATATGCGCCTGCAGCTCCGGGTCGCGCGGCATGAACACATGGCCGACGGCATAGTGGCCGGGCTTCGGCAGTTCGACCCCTTGCTTGGCCATCTCCTCGCGGAAGAAGCGGTCCGGCAGCTGCACCAGCACGCCGGCGCCGTCGCCCATCAGCGGATCCGCGCCGACGGCGCCGCGATGCGTCAGGTTTTCGAGCACGGCAAGGCCGTCCTCGACGATTTGATGCGACTTGCCGCCCTTCATGTTGACGATGAAGCCAACGCCGCAGGCATCATGCTCGTTGCGCGGATCATAGAGGCCGTGCGCGGCATAGCCGGTGCTGGTTCGCCCAATATTGGTCAGGGACGGATTTTTGACGGCTGCCGCTTTCGTCTGCGCGGCCTTCGTCGCAGATGGCGTCATGTCCGTCATCGTCCTGTCCTCCGTTCCGTCCCCTTCGGGCGCTGGTTTCCGTCGGGAAGCGCGTGGCTCCCCTTTCAATCTTGCGGCACGTCTTGCGAAGTTCTTGCCGACCGTGCGGCTTTCCGCATGGTTCGCATATGGTATTCGTACAGGCCGGAGCCAGGCTGTCTAGCTGTCGCTCGCGGCAATGCCGCAGAGGCGCAATCATATGCCAATGCGGCCAGTTTTGTGCGACAAAATAAGACAGCACTACTGTCCTAAATTTTTATGACAGAAATTTTGGATGCACACAAGACCGATTCACAAAATTCTTGAGGCTTTCGCGACAGAAAATTGCGCGGAACGCCGTGTCAGCGTAGCCTTCAGTCGCCGCATCTACGCTCATGCGTTTCGCTGGCTTTAGCGGATTTTCGGCATCTGCCACTTGCGGCCGACATGCGAAAGCGGCCAAGCTCGCATCGATTTCCCCAGCATAGGCAGACGCATGATTTTCGCTTCCGACAATTGGGCAGGCGCCCATCCCCGTATCGCTGCCGGCCTGTCGGGCCATGCCGACGGCTTCTCCACCGCCTATGGCGACGGTGCCCTCGACAAGGCCGTTTACCAGCGCTTCAATGAAATCTTCGAATGCGAGGTCGCGGTGTTTTTCGTCGCCACCGGCACCGCTGCCAATTCGCTGTCGCTGACTACCTATAACAAGCCAGGCGGCATTTCCTTCTGCCATCGCGAATCGCACGTCATCGAGGACGAATGCGGTGCACCGGAATATTTCACCGGCGGTTCGCGGCTTTATACAGTCGAAGGCGCACTCGGCAGGATCGATGCCGGCAATCTGGAACGGGCGGTGGACCGTTTCGCACCCGAAAACGTCCATTCCGGGCGGCCGGTTGCCGTTTCGATCACCCAGTCGACCGAAGTCGGCACCGTCTACACGCTGAACGAAATCGCCAGGATTTCGGCGATCGCAAAGCAGCATGGACTGCCGCTGCACATGGATGGGGCCCGCTTTGCCAATGCGCTCGTCGCGCTGGAAACGACGCCGGCCGAAATGACCTGGAAGCACGGTGTCGACATCCTCTCCTTTGGCGGCACCAAGAATGGCTGTTGGTGCGCCGAGGCGATCGTGCTGTTCGACCTCGAGCGAGCCAAGGAATTGGCCTTTTTGCGCAAGCGCGCGGCCCAGCTGTTCTCGAAATCGCGCTTCATCGCCGCGCAATTCGATGCTTATTTCAGGGGTGGGCTATGGCTCGACACAGCACGGCACGCCAATGCGATGGCGGCACGGCTTGCCGCGGCGATAGAAGATTCCCCTTCGGCCCGGCTGGCCTGGCTGCCGCAGGCGAACGAGGTCTTCGCAGTCATGAAAAAGGCCGAGGCCGAAAGAATGCAAGCGGCAGGGGCGGCCTTCCACGACTGGCACAGGCCGCTCGGCTACGACAGCTACATTGGCGAAGACGAAGCGCTCTATCGCTTTGTCACCAGCTTCGCGACCACGCCCGACGAGGTCGACCGTTTCGGCTACCTGCTCGCCGGATAGCAAGCCTTGCCCACCAGCAAAAAGAGCGGCGCATTGCTGCACCGCCCTTTCTTCCCGGGGAGTTGGCGTCCCGGAGTTTAGCTGCCTGGCTTAGGCGGCAGTCTTGGCCTCGATCTGCTTGGCCTTGGCCGGAGCCGAGGTGATCGCGATCTTGCGCGGCTTCAGCTCTTCGGGGATGTTGCGCTTGAGGTCGACGAAGAGCAGGCCGTTCTTCAGCGCGGCGCCGACAACCTCGACGTGATCGGCAAGCTGGAAGCGGCGCTCGAAGGCTCGGCTGGCGATACCGCGATAGAGCAGTTCGGAGCCTTCGCCATTGCCTTCCTCCTTGCGCTCACCCTTGACGGTCAGCACATTGCGGTGAGCTTCGATCGAAATCTCATCTTCCGAGAAGCCGGCCACAGCCATCGAGATGCGATAGGCATCCTCGCCCGTGCGCTCGATGTTGTAAGGCGGGTACGTCTGGCCTTCCGGCTGCGCAAGCGAATCGAGCATGGTGAACAGCCGGTCAAAACCGACGGTCGAACGGTAGAGCGGGGAAAAATCAACGTGACGCATGGTGTGTTCTCCTGTTGAGCAACAAGGTTGCGTATGGCCGGTGCGAAACCCGTGACGGCGTTCCGGATGGACCAGTGGCCCCGACATTGGCGACCGCATGACAAATTTGGGAAGCCGGCGACGGCATTTCAAGATTTTCCCGCGTCCGAACGGAACCGGTCCCGGCCCACGTCCCGATGCCGATGAACGGCAGATGAACCGTGGCTTCGGCGAGCGTTCAGCCAGGCGGCACTAAAACTGTTCTCGAGATCACGAACAGGTCGCCGGAAAAGGCGACACGACGAGGCCGAACCGGGTGTAACGTCCCTTCCTCCCGGTCGACAGAGGCCGGAAGCACGCCAAGGCTGCTTCCGGCCTTACTTGTTCGCTGCCTGGGTCGACCTCCCCGGCGTCCCGAATTCCTTTTGCTTTTGGCGCATGGGCGTTTATGCCTGACTTGCGCCCACGCCGGCACCGACACCAACCAAACACCGTATGACCGATCTTCTCCACCAGCCCCCTCTCTTCCACGAAACTCCGGGCAATCCGCTGCCGGAAAACACGGCCGGCGGCTTCTTCACCACGCGCGACGGCAAGAAGATCCGCTATGGGCTGTTTGCCGCGGTTGCCCGCCCGATGAAGGGCACCGTCGTTGTCCTGACCGGCCGCAACGAGTGCATCGAGAAGTATTTCGAGACCATTCGCAACCTTACCGACCGGGGCTTTGGCGTGGCAACCCTCGACTGGCGCGGCCAGGGCGCTTCCGACCGGCTGATCGGCGACCGACAGCGCGGCTTCGTCCGGAGCTTCTTCGACTACACCGGCGATCTGGAGCAGTTCTTCGAGGAGATCGTGCTGCCCGATTGCCGAGGACCCTACTACATACTGGCCCACTCGGCCGGCGCGGTGATTGCGCTGCTCGCCGCGCCCTCGATGGCGAACCGCGTGCGCCGCATGGTGCTGATCGCACCGTTCTTCACCGTGCCGGACCTGCCGGTTTCGGTAAAAACCGTCCGCCGCATCTGTTCGCTGTTCTGCCTTCTCGGCCTTGGCCGACTCTATGCCGCATGGGGGCCGCGGCCCAAGGAATCGGTGCCCTTCGCCATAAACAAGCTGACCAGCGACCCGGAACGCTATCGGCTGAATACGCTGATCTACGAAACCTATCCGCAGCTGGCGCTCGGCGGACCGACGATCCGCTGGCTGAAGGCGGCGACGGAGGCGTCCTTGATCGTCAGCGACCCGGATTTCATGGCCAAGATCCACGTGCCCTTGCTGATGATCGCCGCCGGCGCCGACCAGGTCGTCTCGACCAGGGCAGTCGAGGCCTATGCGAGACGTCTGCGCGTCGGCTCGCTAGTGATGATCGACGGCGCCCGCCATGAGATCCTGCAGGAAGCCGATCTCTATCGCGAGCAGTTGCTAGCCGCATTCGATGCCTTCATCCCCGGAACCGGTGACGTCTGAGCCACATACCTTGTCCGGCTTCAGCTCGTGCGGGCGAAATCCATGATCCAGTTGGTCTCCCATGCCTTGCCGCCGTCCGGCGAAAAGGCCTGCTCCCAGCGCGCCGACCCGTCCGTGATCCGCGACCACAGGAAGCGGACCTGGATCGGCTGGCCGTCGAAGACGTCTTCGCACAGGAACGTGCCGACGCCCGCCACGAAAGTGCCGCGCATCGGAACATCGATGGTCGACGGATTGCGGCCGTCGATCCACCAGATCGACCATTGCCTCGCCGCAGGGTCGAAGGTCCGCAAGGTGGCGGCGCGATAGGGCCCGCCGGGCAATTCAATCCAATTGTCGTCGACATTGCCGAGGCCGCCAAGGATCGGCCGCACCTCGCACGTGCCGCCAAACACATCCCAGTTGCCGTCGCCCTGCAGCCGCTTCTGCAATCTTCGATGGCCGACGGTCCAGCGCCCGAAAAAGAAATCGAAATCGCTCCGCCCGTCCGCCGGAGCATCGGAATGGCTGGCTGCTGGCTGCGTCGGCATCTATGGTCCTCCCCGGCTGACAGCGTTCCATAGCGCATGCCAACTGACATCATCCTGTCAGGAGGTATGGCAACGATCTTGCCTGGGCAGCAATGGCCAATCTCAGCCGCGCAGCGCCGCCATTGCTGCCGCGTGCAGCTCCGGTGTCGCCGCTGCCAGAATGTCGCCGCCCTTTTCCGCCGGTCCGCCTTCGAAAGTGGTGATGACGCCGCCCGCCTTCTCGATGATCGGGATCAGCGCGACGATGTCGTAGGGCTTCAATCCGGGATCGGCGACGATATCGACGCTGCCCGCCGCCACCATGGCGAAGGCATAGCAGTCGGTGCCGTAGCGGGCGAGTTGGACCTGTTGCTCGAACAGGTCGTAGCGCAGGCGCGCGTCTCCCTTGAACAGCGCCGGCGTGGTGGTGAACAGCGTCGCCTCGGCGAGATTCGTCGTCTTGCGCGTCGCGAGTTTTCGCGGGCCACCGGGACCTTCATAATGCGAGCCCGAGGCATTGGCGTAGAACAGCTCGCCGGTGAAGGGCTGCGACATCATGCCGGCGACGGCATCGCCGTCGACCGTCAGCCCGACCAGCGTGCCCCATACCGGCAGGCCGGAAATAAAGGCGCGCGTGCCATCGATCGGATCGATCACCCAGACATGCCGGCTGGAGATGTTTTCGCCGCCATGTTCCTCGCCGAGAATGCCGTGATCGGGGTACTGCGCTGATATCAGCGCCCGGATGGCGCGCTCGGCCTCGCGGTCGGCCTCGGTGACCGGGTCGAAGCTGCCGCGCTCCTTGTTGGTGACCGCGCCCTGGTTGCGGAAGCGCGGCAAGGTCTCGGCTGCGGCGGCACGCGCAATGCGCCGCATGAACTCGATGCTGATGTCCAACTGATTCTCCCGCTCCAGCATGTTTGGAGATGCCCGTTTGCCTACGGATTTATGCCGAAACAAAGGCGTTCGGAGCCTTTCGCATGGTGCCAACTGTTGCTCGAATGCAACGCCGCCGTCATGGAAATGCAATTTCCACTTCACAGTGAATTAAAAAAGCCGGAACGTGCCTTGACATTTGTGCAGCGCACAATACGTTTGTTCTCGGACAGGGGTTCCTGTCCATGCCCTCCTTGGGCGTTTCCTCCCTAGACTTCGACCGTGTCGTGCAAACGATGCGGTCTTTTTTTACGCTGCCGCATGAGCGGCGAGTACCGCGATTCCGCGGCTATTCGGCGGCCAGCGGCAGATCCATGAAATTGTGATCGGGCATCGCCATCAGTTCGGCCGAAAACCGCGCCAGATCGTCGGCCAGGGCGTCGAAACCAGCCGATCTCTGGAACGTCCGCTCATTCATGTAGAGCCCGCGATTGACCTCGATCTGCAGCGCATGCAGATGGCGCACGGGGCGGCCATAGTGCTCGGTAATGAAGCCTCCGGCATAGGGCTTGTTGTGGGCGACGCTGTAGCCCATGCCGGTGAGCAGGCCGATCGCCGTCTCGGTCAACGCCGCCGCGGCGGAAATGCCAAAGCGGTCGCCGACGATGAAGTCCGGCCGCAATCCGCTGTCGCCGACCCTTATGCTTGCCGGCATCGAGTGGCAGTCAATCAGCACGGCGTAGCCGAAGCGCGCATGGGTTCTGGTCAAAAGCCGTTTCAGCGTCTCGTGATAGGGCTTGTAGACCGCTTCGATGCGCGCCACGGCTTCCGCCAGCGGCAAGCGGCCGGAATAGATGTCGAGCCCCTCGCCGACCAGCTTGGGCACGGTGCCGAGCCCGCCGGCCACCCGCGCCGAGCGGATGTTGCAGAATGACGGCACCGGTTCGGCGAACATGCGCGGGTCGAGTTCCCACGGCTCCCGGTTGACGTCGAGATAGGCGCGCGGGAAGTTTGCCGCCAGCATCGGCGCCCCGAGCGCGACGGCGCCGCCGAACAATTCCTCGACATAGCAGTCCTCTGAGCGGCGGATGGCGTTGCGGTCCAGCTTGGCCATAGCCATGAACCGGTCCGGATAGTAGCGGCCGCTATGCGGCGAGTTGAAGAGGAAGGGAACGCGCTGTTCGGCGCCCGATCGGATTTCGAAGGGAGGAACGACCGAAAAATCCTCGGCTGCCGTTTTCAATTTGAACGAACCCGGGAATACCAATGCATCATGATAGGAAAGTGCCACCTCGCCGCCCGCATGTCCAGCCGCCGAAGCGCAAGCCAAAACAGGATTGTGCGCCCAACGTTCACTTGATGTTTACCGTCGCCTCCTCATATACAGCATGGTTAACGGGCTTGCCGCACGGCATTGTCGGTTGGGTGATTCGGACGGGACAAGATGGCACGCATTCTGCTGGCGGAAGACGACGACGACATGCGCCGGTTCCTCGTCAAGGCGCTGGAGCGCGCCGGTTATCAGGTCAGCGATTTCGACAATGGCGCCAGTGCCTATGAGCGGCTGCGCGAGGAACCTTTTTCGCTGCTTTTGACCGACATCGTCATGCCCGAGATGGATGGCATCGAGCTCGCCCGTCGCGCCACGGAGATCGATCCCGACCTCAAGGTGATGTTCATCACCGGCTTCGCCGCCGTCGCGCTGAACCCTGATTCCAAGGCGCCGAAAGACGCCAAGGTGCTATCGAAGCCGTTCCACCTGCGCGACCTCGTCAACGAAGTCGAAAAGATGCTGCAGGCCGCCTGACGCGCTTTTTGTCGCGTCTTGACCGACGCCGCAAGCCAGCCATTCTTTCCCCTTTCCCGCTATTGACGTGCAGAACCAAAAATGGTGTATGCGCGGCTTCGGATGGGCGTGTAGCTCAGCGGGAGAGCACTGCATTGACATTGCAGGGGTCACAGGTTCAATCCCTGTCACGCCCACCATCCAGACAATCCCTCAATTGGCCGTCGGTATTTTTCGTCGACTGACGTTCCCGGCCTATACCGGCCTCAGGCGGCGCCGAGGCGGAGATCGCCGCTCTCGACGTGCTCCAGAAACCACGCATAGGTCTGTTCCAATCCGCTGCGCAGCGAATAGCGCGGGCGCCAGCCGGTGGCGAACAGACGCGACACGTCCATCAGCTTGCGCGGCGTGCCGTCCGGCTTCGTCGCATCGAACGTTATCGCGGCATCGGCGCCGGCGACCGACACGATGGTGCGGGCAAGGTCGGCAATGGTGATGTCTTCCCCAGAGCCGACATTGATGTGGCTGTCGCCCGAATAATTCTTCAGCAGCCAGACCAGCGCGTCGGCGGCGTCGTCGACATGCAGGAATTCACGCATCGGCGTGCCCGATCCCCACACCTCCAGGCTCTTGCGGCCGGCGCGCCTGGCCTCGTGCGCCTTGCGCATCAGAGCGGGCACGACATGGCTGGAATTGAGGTCGAAATTGTCGCCCGGACCGTAGAGATTGGTCGGCATCGCCGAGATGTAGTCGACGCCGTACTGGCGCCGATAGGCCTGGCACAGTTTCAGCCCGGCGATCTTGGCGATCGCATACCATTCGTTGGTGGGCTCGAGCGGCCCGGTCAGCAAGGCGTCCTCGGAGATCGGCTGCGCCGCGAATTTGGGATAGATGCAGGATGAACCGAGAAACAGCAGCTTCTGCACCTCGTTGCGGAAGGCGCTGTCGATGACATTGTTCTGCATGACGAGATTGTCCTGCAGGAAATCGACGGGAAGCCTGTTGTTGGCCAGGATACCGCCGACCTTGGCCGCCGCCATCACCACTGCATCCGGCTTGCGGTCGGCCATCCAGCGCCGCACGCCGGCCTGGTCGAGAAGATCGAGCTCGGCGCGCGAGGCGGTCATAACCTCGCAATCCTCGTCGGCCAATCGGCGCAGGATGGCCGAGCCGACCATGCCGCGATGTCCGGCCACGAAAACGCGCTTGCCCTGAAGGTCGAAGGTCATCAGCTTACCCCAATGCAGAACGGCAGCTTTTTGCCAGTTGGCCGGCGGAGCGCCGGATCGGCTTCTCTGTTGCCGGACGCATACCGCATACAGATTTGCCCAGACAAGGCAAATCGCAAAGCCACCCGAAGCAACCTTTGATCGGATGCTGTAGCGCTCGCGATCAGACGCCCGCTACCGCGCAGAGGCTTGTCATTCTGGCAATGGCAAGCTCGGGGTCGGCCAGCAACCCTGCCTGGTCGGCAAGGCGAAAGACATCGGAATAGTGACGGATGCCGCGCGCCGATTGCATGCCGCCGATCATCGAAAAATGCTCCTGGTGGCCGTTCAGCCATGCCATGAAGACGATGCCGGCCTTGTAATATTCGGTCGGCACCTCGAAGATTTTGCGCGACAGCGGCACTGTCGGCGCCATCAGCGCGTCATAGCCGGCGCGGTCGCCGTCGGCCAGCTTTGCCAGCGCTGCATTGGCGACCGGCGCGATCGCATCGAAAATGCCGAGCAGCGCGTGCGAATGTCTGTCGCCGTCGCCGGCGATCAGCTCGGGGTAATTGAAATCGTCGCCGGTGAACATCAGCACGCCCTCGGGCAGCCGGTCCCTGAGCGCAATCTCCTTGCCGACATCGAGCAGCGATATCTTTATGCCTTCGACCTTGCCGGCATGGCGTTCGATGATCGCGACCACCGTCTCCAGCGCAGTTTCGAAGTCGCTGCTGCCCCAGTAGCCTTTCAGCGCCGGGTCGAACATGTCGCCCAGCCAGTGCAGGATGACCTTGCCGGAGGCCTGGGACAGGATGCGGTCGTAGACGCCGATATAGTCGTCGGGGCCTTTGGCGACCGCCGCAAGCGCCCGGCTGGCCATCATGATCGCCTTGCCGCCAAGCCCTTCGATGAAGCCGAGCTGTTCTTCATAGGCCGCGATGACATCGTCTAGCCTGCTGGCGCCCCCCGGCGCCAGATGGTCGGTGCCGGCGCCCGACGCAAGATCGGCGCCTTCGACGCTGCGCGCCTCGGCGATCGAGCGGCGGATCAATTCCTTGGCATTCGCCCAGTCGAAACCCATGCCGCGCTGAGAGGTGTCCATCGCTTCGGCGACACGGAAGCCAAGCCGCCAGAGGTGATGGCGAAACGCCATCGTCTTGTCCCAGTCGACCGCGGGCCTCGACCACGGATCGGTCATGGCGCGGGGATCGGCAACGACATGGGCGGCGGCGTAGGCGATGCGCGAGAAGCGAGCGCCGGCCACAGGCTGCACCGGCTGGCCGACAAGCCGGTAGCGGACACGGCCGGCGCCTTCCCCGGGCAAGGTGATGTCCATGGCTCTCTCCCTTACCAACGCCTATTAACTGGAACGTTCCAACAAATCAAGATATTTTGCCGCCCTGCCTCGTGCAGCAAAAATTGCTGCATCGCAGCAGCCGAAAGCCTGCTTGCCGGAGGATTGCGCCACCGAGCCGCATTTTTCCCGGGTTCGCAAAAACGCGATTGACTCAAATGCGCCCCAGGGATTAGATCGTTCCAATAAAATCGCACAAGAAACCACCGGGAGGACAGATCTGGATGGCCAGCCGGGCCAAGGCAACGATACTCGACATAGCCCGTGAGGCGGGCGTGTCCAAATCGACGGTATCGCTGGTGCTGCAAGGCAGCGGGCTGATCCGGCCCGAAACCGCGCTCAAGGTGCGCAAGGCGATCGAGGACGTCGGCTATGTCTACAACCGCGGCGCCGCCAATCTGCGCAAGGCCCATTCCAACGTCATCGGCATGGTCATCAACGATCTCACCAATCCGTTTTTCGCCGAGCTCGCGGTCGGCATGGAGCGCGTCTTCCAGTCGGCCGGCGTCGTGCCTTTCATCGCCAATACGGCTGAAAACCCGGTGCGCCAGGAAGAGGTTCTGAAATCGTTGATGGAGCAGGGTGTCGCCGGGCTCGTCGTGTCGCCGGCGCGCGGCACCACGCCTGGCGCGTTCCGTCGCCTTGAGACCGCAGGCGTTCCGGTCGTCTTCGTCATGCGCCGGCTTCCCGAAAGCCGTATCCCGGTGATCACGCCCGACAATCATCGCGGCGCCTATCTCGCCACCGCCCATCTGATCGGCAAGGGCCATCGCCGGCTGGCCTTCTTCGGCGGCTCGTCCGACCTTGTCGTCTATCACGAGCGCCTGGGCGGCTTTCGCGAGGCCTGTGAAGCGCTCGGCATCGAACCGGCCGACAGGCTGGTCTTCGAGGGCGAAACCAGCCGCAAGGGCGGTATTGCCTGCCTGGAAACCGCACTTGCCATGGCCGCGCCGCCGACCGCGGCCCTTTGCTTCAACGATGCGGTCGCCTTCGGCGTCTTGCTGGCGCTGCGCAAGCGCGGCCTGGAACCCGGCGCGGACTTTGCCGTCGTCGGCTTCGACGACGTCGCCGAGGCCGAGCACTATATGCCGGCGCTGACCAGCGTCGCGGTGAACACCGCCGGCCTCGGCGAGCGCGCCGCCCATGTCGTGCTGAAGATGATCCAATCGCGCACCACGCGCGCCGAGGATCATATCGGCGCCGTCAACCTCGTGGTCAGGGAAAGCTGCGGCCCCGATCGCAACGAGCATGGCTGTGCAGGAATGGGAGACGCGGCATGACCGTCAGTTGGGGGCTGATCGGCGCCAGCACGATCGCAAGACAGTTCATGATCGGCGCCATCCGCGCGCAGAAGGACGGCGAGATCGCCGCGGTGATGAGCTCCAGCCCGGAGCGCGCCGCCACTTACGCCAGTGAAAACCGCATTCCGGCGGCGGTCTCGACGCTCGACGCCCTGCTCAAATCCGATATCGACGCCGTCTACATCTCGACCACTAACGAATTGCATCTCGAACAGGCACTCGCCGCCATCGAGGCGGGAAAGCATGTGCTGTGCGAAAAGCCGCTGGCGCTGACCAGCGCCGACGCGCGCAAGATGGTCGCGGCGGCCAGGGCCGCCGGCGTCGTGCTCGGCACCAATCACCATCTGCGCAATGCCGGCTCGCATCGGGCGATGCGCGAAGCGATCGCTGCCGGCCGCATCGGCAGGCTGATCGCCGCGCGCGTCTTCCACTCCGTCTATCTGCCGGAAAACCTGCAGGGCTGGCGCATCACCAGGCCGGACGCCGGCGGCGGCGTGGTGCTCGACATCACCGTCCACGATGCCGACACGCTGCGCTTCGTGCTCGGCGACGATCCCGTCGAGATCTCGGCATTCACGCAGTCGGCCGGCATGGCCGCCGGCGGACTGGAAGACGGCGCCATGTGCCTCTGGCGCTTCGCATCGGGCGTCATCGCCCAATCGCATGAGGGCTTCACGACAAAATTCGCCGGCACCGGCTTCGAGGTGCATGGCAGCGAAGGCTCGCTGATCGCCAAAAATGTGATGACGCAGAAGCCGGTCGGCTCGGTCTTGCTTCGCACGGCACAGGGCGAGGAGGAATTGAGCTTCGACCGCGAAGACCTCTATGCCCGTTCGCTGCGCGAATTCCACGCAGCGATCCGTGGCGACGGCCAGCCGTCCGCCACCGGCGAGGACGGCGTCTGGTCGCTGACATCAGCCGAGGCGGCATTGCAATCGGCCAGGTCCGGAAACGCCGTTGCCATCGACCCGAAGCTCGGGAGCGCCGCGTGAGCAAGCTCGTTTCAGCGGCTGAAGCTGCCGGCCTGATCAGGGATGGCATGGTCGTTTCCGTGTCATCGTCGAGCGGCCTCGGCTGTCCGGATGCGGTGCTGGCTGCCGTCGGCGAGCGCTTCGACGCGGAAGGCCATCCCAGGGACATCACGACGCTGCATCCGATCGCCGCCGGTGACATGTACGGCATCAAGGGCATCGACCATCTAGCCAAGCCCGGCCTGTTGAAGCGCACTTTGTGCGGCTCCTATCCGTCCGGGCCGTCATCGTCGGAACCGCCGCAGATCTGGAAGATGATCGGCGACAATTCGGTCGCCGCCTATAACGTGCCGTCCGGCATCCTGTTCGACATGCATCGCGAGGCCGCGGCCAAGCGCCCCGGCGTGCTGACCAAGGTCGGGCTCGATACCTTTGCCGACCCGCGCCATCAGGGTTGCGCCATGAATGCTGCCGCCAGCGAGCCGATCGTTTCGGTGCAGCAGTTCGACGGCGAGGAATGGCTCTATTTCCGCTCGATCGTACCGCAGGTCGCGATCATCCGCGCCACCACGGCGGACGAGCGCGGCAACCTTACCTATGAGCATGAGGGTGCCTATCTCGGCGGCCTCGAACAGGCGCTGGCCGCCCGCAACAATGGCGGCATCGTCATCGCGCAGGTCAAGCGCGTCGTCGCGAACGGCACGCTGAAGCCGCACGATGTGCGCGTGCCCGGCGTGCTGGTCGACCATATCGTGGTGGCGCCCGACCAGTTGCAGACGACGCTGACGCCTTACGATCCGGCCATCTCCGGCGAGATCTTCCGGCCGCTGTCGAGCTTTCGCAACGCCGAGATGAACGTCCAGAAGGTCATTGCGCGCCGCGTCGCCATGGAGCTTGCCGACGGCATGGCGGTCAATATCGGCTTCGGCATCTCGGCCAATGTGCCGCGCATCCTGCTCGAGGAAGGCCAGCACGGCAAGGTCACCTGGGTCATCGAACAGGGCGCGGTCGGCGGCGTGCCGCTGCTCGATTTCAAGTTCGGCTGCTCGTCGAACGCCGACGCCTTCATGCCTTCGCCGCACCAGTTCATCTATTTCCAGGCCGGCGGCTTCGACGCCTCCCTGCTGTCCTTCCTGCAGATCGACCGGCACGGCTCGGTCAATGTTTCGAAGCTTTCGGCGCGGCCGCATGTCACCGCCGGCGCCGGCGGCTTCGTCGACATCACCGCGCGGGCGAAGAAGATCGTCTTTTCCGGTTTCTTCAATGCCGGCGCCAAGCTGTCGCTTGCCGGTGGCGGCATCCGCATCGACCAGGAGGGCAAGGTCAAGAAAGTCGTCGGCGAGGTCGAGCATATCTCCTTCTCGGGCAAGCGTGCCGTCGCGCAGGGACAGGATATCACCTATGTCACCGAGCGCTGCGTGATGAAGCTGACGCCTGCGGGGCTGATGGTGACCGAGTTGGCGCCGGGCATCGACCTCGAGCGCGATGTGCTGGCGCAGGCCGAGATCCCGCTCGCCGTCGCCAACGACCTGAAAGTGACGCCGGATGCGCTCTACCGGGACCGGCCGATCGGCCTATCGCTCAATGGCGGCGTGTCGCTTGGAGCCGCACATGGCTGAGCGTCTGGTAACCTTTGAAACCGACGGCGCCATCGGCATTGTCACGCTGCGCCGGCCGGAGAAATTCAACGCGCTCGATATTCCGATGCTGCGGGCGCTGGAAGCGGCACTCGACGAGGCCGAGACAGCAACCGGCGTCCGCGTCGTGCTGGTCTGCGGCGAAGGCAAGGGCTTTTGCGCCGGCGGCGACGTCGAGGCTTGGGCAGAAATGAGCGCTGCCGATTTCCAGGTGCAATGGGTGCGCTACGGCCACCGCGTCTTCGACCGGCTGGCGCGGCTGCGGCAGCCGACGATCGCCGTTCTTGCCGGCCATGCGCTGGGCGGCGGGCTGGAACTGGCGGCGGCTTGCGACTTTCGCGTGGCGGAAACGCAGGTGAAGTTGGGGTTCCCCGAAACCTCGATCGGCGTCGTTCCCGGCTGGTCCGGCACCCAGCGCGCCGTGCGCCGCTTCGGTGCGCAGGCAGTGCGGCGGATGGCGCTCGGCGGCGAAGTGTTTCTGGCTACCGAGGCTCTTGCTCTGGGGATTGTCGACCGGGTGGTCGAGACCGGTAAGGCGTTCGCCGAAGCCAAGGCCTGGGCCGGCAAGATCGCCGAGCGCGGCCCGCTCGCGACCGAAGCCGCCAAGCTGATGATTACAATCGCCGAGGGCGAAGAGAGTGCTGCCGCGACCGAAGCGCTGGCCAGCGGCTTCATCGCGCTGACAAGCGATCTCAGGACCGGCGTCGAGGCTTTCAAGACCAAGCAGAAGCCGGCGTTCTCAAGATCTTAGGAACCTGGAAATCACATGAACGCACCCCTCAACATCGCCATGCCCGCCGAGGCAGCCGCAGCGCCGAAAAGGTACCGGCTGCTGATCGGCGGCAGGTTCATCGACGCCCAGGACGGCCGCACGCTGGAGCGCAGCAGCCCCGGCCACGGCTTCACCGTCTCGCGCTATGCACAGGCCGGCGCGGCGGACGTAGAGGCGGCGGTTCAGGCCGCGCACAAGGCCTTCGAGACCGGCCCGTGGCCGCGCATGAAGGCAGCCGAACGCGCCGCGATCCTGCTCAAAGCTGCTGACCTGATCGAGGCGCGGCTGGACGAGATTGCCCGGCTCGACGCACTGGAATCCGGCAAGCCGATTGCGCAGGCGCGCGGCGAGATCGGCGGCGCCGTCGATATCTGGCGCTATGCCGCGGCACTTGCCCGCACGCTTCACGGCGAAAGCTACGCCAATCTCGGCGACGCCATGCTCGGCGTCGTGCTGCGCGAACCGATCGGCGTCGTTTCCATCATCACGCCGTGGAATTTCCCGTTCCTTATCGTCAGCCAGAAACTACCCTTCGCGCTCGCCGCCGGCTGCACGGCGGTGGTCAAGCCGAGCGAGATGACCTCGGCCTCGACTTTCGTGCTCGGCGAGATACTGATGCAGGCCGGCTTGCCGGACGGCGTCGTCAACATCCTTGCCGGGTTGGGCGCCGATGTCGGCGCACCGATGGTCAGCCATCCGCTGGTCGAGATGGTGTCGTTCACCGGCTCCACCCGCGTCGGCAAGATGACCATGGCGTCTGCCGCCAACTCGCTGAAGAAAGTCGCGATGGAGCTCGGCGGCAAGAACGGCCAGATCGTCTTTCCCGATGCCGACCTCGAGGCCGCCGCCGACGCGGCGGTGTTCGGCGGCTTCTTCAATGCCGGCGAATGCTGCAATGCCGGCAGCCGGCTGATCGTCCATGAGGCGATCGCCGACGAGTTCCTCGGCGCCGTCAAAGCCCTCACCGCCAAGGTGGTTGTCGGCGACCCGCTCGACGACCGCACCAAGGTCGGCGCGATGATCTCCGCCGACCATATGGCCAAGGTCACCGGCTACGTGACGGCAGCGGAAAACGGCGGCGGCCGGATCTGTAGCGGCGGCAATCAGCTTGCTTCGAGCGCCGGCCAGTATCTTGATCCGACCATCGTTCGCGATGTCACCGAAGACATGGCCATTGCACGCGAGGAAGTGTTCGGTCCGGTGCTCTCGGTGCTGACTTTTGAATCGATTGAAAGGGCGTTGCACATCGCCAACAACACGCCCTATGGTCTGTCGGCGGGCGTGTGGAGCGCCAGCATCGATACCTGCATGTCGGTGGCGCGGAATGTGCGTTCGGGAACCGTTTGGGTGAACACGTTCATGGAGGGTTACCCCGAGCTGCCTTTCGGCGGCTACAAGCAGTCCGGTCTCGGACGCGAACTCGGCAAGCGCGCCGTCGAGGATTATACCGAGGAAAAGACAATCCAGTTTCATCGCGGCCAGCGCACCGGATGGTGGGTCGGCTGAGTTGGGAAGAACCCGGTGGGCATCCGCCGGTCGTGTAAGTTCAACAAGGGAGGAAGTACATGTTGCGCAAACTGCTTATCGGGACGGCTCTCGCATCGGGCGTTGCGTTCGCGGCCCATGCCGAGGACGTCAAGGAAGTCCAGATGCTGCATTGGTGGACGTCGGGCGGCGAAGCTGCCGCTCTGAACGTGCTCAAGCAGGATCTGGCCAAGGAAGGCTTTGCCTGGAAGGACGTGCCGGTGGCCGGCGGCGGCGGCGACGCTGCCATGACCGCGCTGAAGGCGATGGTGGCAGCGGGCAACTACCCGACCGCCTCGCAGATGCTTGGCTATACCGTGCTCGATTACGCCGCAGCCGGCGTTATGGGCGACCTGACCGAGACGGCGATAAAGGAAGGCTGGGACAAGTCCGTTCCCGCGGCCCTGCAGAAATTCTCCGTCTATGATGGCAAGTGGGTCGCGGCTCCGGTCAACGTCCACTCGGTCAACTGGCTATGGATCAACAAGGCGGTGATGGACAAGATCGGCGGCACCGAGCCCAAGACCTTCGACGACTTCATTGCGTTGCTGGACAAAGCCAAGGCGGCGGGCGTCATCCCGCTCGCGCTGGGCGGCCAGAACTGGCAGGAAGCGACAATGTTCGACTCAGTCGTGCTGTCGACCGGCGGGCCTGAGTTCTACAAGAAGGCCTTCAACGACCTCGACGAGGAGTCGCTGAAGTCCGACACGATGAAGAAGTCGTTCGACAATCTCGCCAAGCTCGTCACCTATGTCGACCCGAACTTCTCGGGCCGGGACTGGAACCTCGCCACCGCCATGGTCATCAAGGGCGATGCGCTGGTGCAGGTGATGGGTGACTGGGCCAAGGGCGAATTCAACGCCGCCAAGAAGGTCCCGGGCACCGACTTCCTGTGCTACCGCTTCCCGGGCACCGACGGCAGCGTCGTCTACAACTCCGACATGTTCGGCATGTTCAACGTTCCGGAGGACCGCAAGGCCGCCCAGATCGCCCTGGCCACCGCCACGCTGTCGAAGAGCTTCCAGTCGGCCTTCAACGTCGTCAAGGGCTCTGTTCCGGCCCGCACCGACGTGCCGGACACCGATTTCGACGCTTGCGGCAAGAAGGGCATGGCCGACCTGAAGGCCGCCAATGAAGGCGGCACGCTGTTCGGTTCGCTGGCGCAGGGCTATGGCGCGCCTCCCGCGGTTGCCAACGCCTACAAGGATGTCGTCTCGAAATTCGTGCACGGCCAGATCAAGACCTCGGACGAGGCCGTGACCCAACTGGTCAGCGCGATCGAAGACGCCAAGTAAGGCACCCGCCCATGTGAATGATCTCCCCGGCGCAAGCCGGGGAGATCCCCTGCGGCGAGGTTTTGCGGTTGCGCCGACCGGCACGCTTTTCGTGCCGCAGAGCCCGAGACAGCAGAATTCCGGACCCGCCATACGGAATGGACAGATGAGCACAGTTGCTGAAACCAGTATCACGCTGACGCCGGAGCACGATGCCCGTCCGGGCGCCACGGTGCGCTCGCGCCTTCAGGACGCGCTGCCGAAGCTCGTGCTGGCGCCGAGCTTCGCCGCCACTATCGTCTTCGTCTACGGCTTCATCCTGTGGACGATCTATCTGTCCTTCACCAATTCCAAGACCTTTCCCTCCTATGCGATCACCGGGCCACGCGCCTATCAGCGGCTATGGCGCTGGACTTTCGAAAGCGATCCGCCGTCCTCCTGGTACACGTCGATCACCAATATGGGGATTTTCGGCTTCCTCTATATTTCCATCTGCCTGGCGCTCGGCCTGTTCCTGGCGATCCTGCTCGACCAGAAGATCCGCGGCGAAGGTGTGCTGCGGCCGATCTACCTCTACCCGATGGCACTGTCGTTCATCGTCACCGGCGTTGCCTGGAAATGGTTTCTGGACCCCGGCCTCGGCCTCGAGCAGACGCTGCACCAATGGGGCTGGACGAGCTTCCATTTCGACTGGATCAAGAACAAGGATTTCGTCATCTACACAGTGGTCATCGCCGGCGTCTGGCAGGCGTCGGGCTTCATCATGGCGATGTTCCTGGCCGGCCTGCGCGGCATCGACGGCGAGATCCTGAAGGCGGCGCAGATCGACGGCGCCACCACCTTCCAGCTCTACCGTCGCATCGTCATCCCGCTGCTGCGGCCGATCTTCCTGTCCGCCTTGATCGTCCTCGCGCATCTCGCCATCAAATCCTACGATCTGGTGGTCGCGCTGACCAGCGGCGGGCCGGGCGGTTCGGCCTGGCTGCCGTCCAACTTCATGTATGAGTACACCTTCAAGCGCAACGAGATGGCCGTCGGCTCGGCCAGCGCCGTGATCATGCTGATGACCATCACCGCGATCATCGTTCCCTATCTCTATTCCGAGCTTCGGGAGAAGCCGCGATGAGCGCCGTGGCCACTCCTGCTCGCCAGAGCACTGGCGGTATCAGCGCCAGGACGGTCAACCGTATTGTCATCTACGGGCTGCTGGCGCTGTTCGCGCTGTTCTATCTGATGCCGCTGTTCGTCATGCTGGTGACCTCGTTCAAGACCATGGACGAAATCCAGAACGGCAACATGCTGGCGCTGCCGCAGGAGCCGACCTTCGCACCTTGGATAAGGGCGTGGAGCGAGGTTTGCTCGGGTCTCACCTGCGTCGGCATGAAGGGTTATTTCTGGAACTCGATCAAGATGGTGGTTCCGGCCGTCATCATCTCGACCCTGCTCGGCGCGCTCAACGGCTATGTGCTGACGAAATGGCGCTTTCGCGGGGCGACGCTGGTGTTCGGGCTGATGCTGTTTGCCTGCTTCATTCCGTTCCAGTCCGTCCTCTTGCCGATGGCAACGATCCTCGGCAGCCTCGGCCGGTTCGGCGTCAAGCTGCAGAACGCGACCGGCCTCACCTTCGGCTTCGGCAATCCGACCGTGAACCTGGTGTTCGTTCACGTCGTCTACGGCATCGGCTTCACCACCCTGTTCTTCCGCAATTATTACGAAGCGTTTCCGAACGAGCTGGTGAAGGCGGCGCAGATCGACGGCGCCAGCTTCTTCCAGATCTTCCGGCGCATCATGCTGCCCAACTCGCTGCCGATCATCGTGGTGACGGTGATCTACCAGTTCACCAACATCTGGAACGACTTCCTCTTCGCTTCCGCCTATGCCGGCTCAGGCGACGTGATGCCGATGACGGTGGCGCTGAACAATGTCGTCAACACCTCGACCGGCGTCGTCGAATACAACGTCAACATGGCGGCGGCGATGATCGCCGCGCTGCCGACGCTCCTCGTCTACGTGCTCGCCGGCCGCTATTTCGTGCGCGGCCTGATGGCCGGCGCCGTCAAAGGATAATCGCATGGCTTTTCTGGAAATTGACGGGCTGAAGAAGCGTTTCGGAGCGGTCGAGATCCTAAAAGGCATCGACCTCGACCTGGAAAAGGGCGGCTTCCTCGTGCTGGTCGGGCCTTCCGGTTGCGGCAAGTCCACGCTGCTCAACACTATTGCCGGCCTGGAAACCATAACCGAAGGGGAAATCCGCGTCGACGGACGCACGATCAACGATCTCCACCCCTCCAAGCGCGACATCGCCATGGTCTTCCAGAGCTACGCGCTCTATCCGAACATGACGGTTGCCGGCAATATCGCCTTCGGCATGGAGATGCGCGGCGTGCCGGCCGGCGAGCGCCAGAAGGCGATCGACAAGGTGGCGAAGGTCTTGCAGATCGGCCATTTGCTGAAGCGCAAGCCAAGCCAGCTCTCCGGCGGCCAGCGCCAGCGCGTCGCCATGGGCCGGGCGCTGGTGCGCGATCCAAAGCTGTTCCTGTTCGACGAGCCTTTGTCCAATCTCGATGCCAAGCTGCGTGTCGACATGCGCATCGAGATCAAGCGCCTGCACGCCACCACCGGCACCACCATCGTCTACGTCACCCACGACCAGATCGAGGCGATGACGCTGGCCACCAAGATCGCGGTGATGCGCGACGGCGAGGTGCAGCAGTTCGGCACGCCAGCCGAAATCTATAACAATCCGGTCAACCTGTTTGTTGCCGACTTCATGGGCTCGCCGGCGATGAACCTGATCCCGGCGACGATCGGCAGCAACGGCAGCAGCTTCTCCGTCGTCATGGAGCGCGAGGCGCGCCAGCCGATCTCGCTGCCGCTGGGCAATGCGCCGGCCGGCCTGTCGGCATTCCAGGGAAAACCGATCATCTTCGGCGTCCGCCCGGAAGCACTGACCGATCCCGAGGGTGCCGAACGCAACGCCTCGAACATCGCCCGCGCCGACTGTCACATCGAGGTCATCGAGCCGGCCGGCTCGGATACGTTCGCGGTCACCAATCTCGGCGGCAAGGCGGTGGTGGCGCGGCTGCGCGCCGATGCCAAAATCCAGCCCGGCACGGTCACGCCGCTCGCCTTCAACCTGACCAAGGCGGTGTTCTTCGATCCGGCGACCGAGAAACGCATCGTCTGACCGCCATGACAAATCCCGACATCGTCATCATCGGCTCCGGCATAGGTGGCGCCACGATCGCCTCTGGCCTTGCCGGCGGTGGCGCCTCGATCCTGATGCTGGAGCGCGGCGAACCACTGCCAGCAACGCCGCACACACGCGACACCCGCGCAATCTTCGTCGATGGCCACTATAGGCCGAAGGAGATGTGGCTCGAGGCCGGCGGAGCGCCTTTCAACCCGGGCAATTACTACTATGTCGGCGGCAATTCGAAATTCTACGGCGCGGTGCTGATCCGCTACCGCAGGGAAGACTTTTCGGAGATGGAGCACTATGGCGGCATCTCGCCGGCCTGGCCGTTTTCCTATGAGGAATTCGAACCCTGGTATTCCAGGGCCGAGCAGCTTTTCCGCGTGCGCGGTGCACTCGGCGAAGACCCGACCGAGCCGTTCCACTCGATGCCCTACCCTTTCGGGCCGGTGCCCGACGAGCCGCCAATCGCGCGTGCCCGCGCCGAGTTGAAGAGCCTGGGCCTGCACCCGGCATCGCTGCCGCTCGGCGTCGACATCGAAGCCTGGCTGAAAGACGGCAGCACGCCGTGGGACGCTTTTCCCAACACCGGCGTCGGCAAGGTCGACGCCCAAACGGGACCGCTGGCCGCCGCCCTTGCCGACCAGAAGATCAAGCTCGAGACCGGCGCCCATGTCGAATATCTCGAGGCATCGCCGGATGCGAGGACGATCATCGCCGTCCATTATCGACAGAACGGTACGCTGAAGAAAGTCGCGCCGAAGCTGGTCATCCTATCGGCCGGCGCAGTCAATTCCGCCGCCATCCTGCTGCGCTCGCCCACCCCTCAGGGCAGAGGCGGTGGCAAAGGCCTGGCCAACCGCTCCGACCAGGTCGGCCGCAACTTCATGAATCACAATTCGAGCGCCATGCTGGCGATCGATCCACGCCGCCGGAACAAATCCGTCTACCAGAAGACGCTGATGCTGAACGATTATTATCTGTCCGACGGCAAGGGCGGCAAGCCGCTCGGCAATGTCCAGCTCCTCGGCAAGATCGACGGCAACATCCTCAAGGCCAATGTCAGGCGCGCGCCCAAATTCGCGCTTGATTTCATGGCCGGCCACGCCGTCGACTGGTATCTGATGTGCGAGGACCTGCCCGATCCCGAGAGCCGCATCATGGTCGACGGCAAGGACATCGTCATGCAGTGGCGGCGCTCCAACATGCAGTCGCTCGACGGACTGACCAAGGTGATGCGCGAGAATTTCCGCGCCTGCGGCTATCCGATCGTCCTGTCGCGGCCGTTCGACAAGCGCACGCCCTCGCACCAATGCGGCACGGTGAAGATGGGCAACGATCCAGCGACCTCGCCGCTCGACCCGTTCTGCCGCTCCTTCGACCACAGCAATTTGTTCGTCGTCGATGCCGGCTTCCTGCCGAATTCGGCCGCCGTCAATCCGGCGCTGTCGATCGCCGCACAGGCGCTGCGCGTCGCCGATCATATCCGCAAGACGGAGCTTGCAACATGAGCCGCCCGGCAGCGATCGTCACCGGCGGCGCGCGCGGGATCGGCCTTGCTTGCGCCGAGGCGCTGGCCGACGCAGGCTTCGACATCCTCCTCTCAGACCTTGCCGACGAAGCCGCCGACGGGCTCGCCGCCGACATCACAGGGCGCGGCGCGAAGTTCGCCTATGCCAGCAGCGACATCGCCGACCTCGACGGCCATGCAGCGCTGATCGATGCCGCGACAAGCGCCTTCGGTCGCATCGACTGCCTGGTCAACAATGCCGGCATCGGTGCCGTCCTGCGCGGCGATCTGCTCGAGCTCAAGCCCGAAAATTTCGACCGGGTGCTCGGCATCAATCTGCGCGGCACCGTATTCCTCAGCCAGGCCGTCGCCAAAGCGATGCTCGGCCTGCCAAGCGATGGTGCGAGATCGATCATCACCATCACCTCGGTCAGCGCCGCCATGGCCTCGCCGGAACGTTCCGATTACTGCATCTCCAAGGCTGGGCTTTCGATGTGGGTGAAGAACCTGGCGCTGCGGCTTGCCACCGAAAACATCGCCGTGTTCGAGGTGCGGCCAGGCATCATCCGCACCGACATGACCGCGGGTGTGACCGCCAAATATGACGGGCTGATCGACGGCGGGCTGGTGCCGGCGATGCGCTGGGGCGAGAGCGAAGATATCGGTGCCGCCGTGGCAGCACTCGCCGGTGGCAAGTTCGGCTTTTCGACCGGCTCGGTCATCAATGTCGATGGCGCGCTGTCGGTGCCGAGGCTATGAACAGGTGACGCCATGACGGACTACATAATCGTCGGCGCCGGCCCGGCCGGCTGCGTACTCGCCAACCGGCTGAGCGAAGGTCCGTCGCATCAGGTGCTGCTGCTCGAAGCCGGCGGCAAGGACTGGCATCCGCTGATCCACATGCCGGCCGGTTTTGCCAAGATGACCAAGGGCATCGCCGCCTGGGGCTGGTCGACGGTGCCGCAAAAGCACATGCAGGACCGTGTCTTCCGATACACGCAGGCCAAGGTGATCGGTGGCGGCTCTTCGATCAATGCCCAGATCTACACGCGCGGCAACGCCCGCGACTACGACGCCTGGGAGAAGGAAGAAGGCCTTGCCGGCTGGGGCTATCGCGATGTGTTGCCCTACTTCAAGCGCGCCGAGAACAACCAGCGTTACGCCAACGATTTTCACGGCGACCAGGGCCCGCTCGGCGTGTCGAACCCGATTGCACCATTGCCGATCTGCGAGGCCTATTTCCGTGCCGGACAAGAGATGGGCATCCCCTTCAATCCCGACTTCAACGGGGTAGCCCAGGAGGGCGTCGGTTACTATCAGCTGACGCAGAAGGACGCGAAGCGCTCCTCCGCCTCGGTCGCCTATCTCAGGCCGATCCGCGAGCGCAAGAATCTCACCATCAGGACCGGCGTTCTGGTGACACGCATCGTCGTCGACAAGGGCCGCGCCGTGGGCGTCGAGATCGTCGACAGGCCGGGCGGCCAGCCAACGATCCTGCGCGCCGAGCGCGAGGTGATCGTCTCGTCCGGCGCCATCGGCTCGCCGAAGCTTCTGATGCAGTCGGGCATCGGCCCGGCCGACCATCTGAAGACGATCGGCGTGACACCGGTGCACGATTTGCCCGGCGTCGGCTCCAACCTGCAGGATCATCTCGACCTGTTCGTCATCGCCGAATGCACCGGCGATCACACCTACGACAACTACGCCAAGCTGCACTGGACGGCTTGGGCCGGCCTGCAGTATCTGCTCCTGAAGAAAGGCCCGGTGGCTTCCAGCCTGTTTGAGACTGGCGGCTTCTGGTACGCCGATCCAACCGCCGCCTCTCCCGACATCCAGTTGCATCTCGGCCTCGGCTCCGGCATCGAGGCCGGCGTCGAGAAGCTGAACAATCCGGGCGTGACATTGAACTCGGCCTTCCTGCGCCCGCGCTCGCGCGGCACCGTGCGGCTGAACAGTGCCGACCCGGCCGACCGCCCGCTGATCGATCCGAACTATTGGTCCGATCCCTATGACCGCGACATGTCGATCAAGGGGCTGAGGCTGGCGCGCGAGATCATGCGGCAGAAGGCGCTGCAGCCCTATGTGCTGCGCGAGATATTGCCGGGACCCGACCTGCAGAGCGGCGACGAGCTGTTCGACTACGCCTGCCTCAGTTCCAAGACCGACCACCACCCGGTCGGCACCTGCCGCATGGGCTACGATGCAATGAGCGTGGTGACGCCAGATCTCAGGCTGCGCGGTATCGAGGGCCTGCGCGTCTGCGACGCCTCGGTGATGCCGCGCATCCCCTCCTCCAACACCAATGCCCCGACGATCATGGTTGGCGAAAAAGGCGCCGATCTGATCCTTGGCCGCGAGCCGCTGCCGCCGGCGGTGTTTTCCACCAACCAAGCGGCATGAGGGACAAAGAATGATCAGGCACTGTGTCTTCGTCAGATTTCGCAACGATGTCGCCGACGCCGAGCGCGCGGCAATCCATGCCGATCTCGAAGCGTTGCGGGCGGTGATCGACGGCATGGGCAGGGTCGAATTCAGCGCCAATACCAGCCCGGAACCCTTCGCCCGCGGCTTCACGCACGGCTTCACCATCGACTTTCGCGACGCTGCGGCACGCGATGCCTATCTGGAGCATGAAGCGCATCAGCGAGCCGGCGCAAAACTGGTCGCGGCGCTCGAAGGCACCGACGGGCTGATGGTGTTTGACCTGGAGATCGCGTGACTATCCCATTCTCAGCGCAACGACGCCGGCAACGATGCTAAGCACCGCGGCACCTCGCCATGCCGTCATCTTCTCGCCGAGCGCGAACACCGAGATCATCATGGCGAACAGGATCGATGTTTCGCGCAGCGACGCCACCGAGGCGATCGGCGCCTTGGTCATCGCCCACATCACGATCCAGTAGGCGCCGCCGCTGAGCACGCCGGTGTAGATTCCGGCCTTCCAGTCGCGCGCCAGCACCGGCAGCGCCTGTGGGCCGCGAAAGACGACGCATAGCACCAGCGCCCACAGCGCATCGCAGACGAACAGCCAGGCGGCATAACTCGACGCGGTGGCGGCCAGCCGCGCGCCGCTGCCGTCCGACAGCGTGTAGCTGGCGATGAAGATCGATGTGCCCAGCGCGAAGCCGACGGCGCGCAGGTTCAATTTCTCCAGATGCGCGCCGCCGCGAAACGACAGCACCAGCGTGCCCGCCGACAACAAGAGGATGCCGAGAATGGCGAGCGGCGCCGGCATCTCGGCAACCACCACAACGCCCCCCAAAGCGGCCAGCAATGGCGCGGTGCCGCGCGCCAGCGGATAGGTCTGGGCGAAATCGCCGGCCTTGTAGGCGCCGATCAGGAACGTCCTGTAGCCCATGTGGAAGACAACCGAGGCGAGGATGTATGGCCACACTTCCGGCTTCGGCACCTCGACGAAAGGCAACGTCACCAGCGCAGCGGCACCCATGCCGAGCGTCATCAGTGTGATCGACAGGAAACGGTCGAGATGGACCTTGACCAGCGCGTTCCAGATCGCATGCATGGAAGCGGCGGCGAGCACCGCGAAAAAGACAAACAGGCTCATCGGCGGTTCATCCGCCGCCCGTCCCGATGACGATCGGCGTCTCCAGGTCGATATCGACCCAGAGCGGAAAATGGTCGGAAGCGATTTGGTCGATATCGGCGCTGACCGAGCGCACGCGCCCGGCAAACATGCCGCCGACGAAGCAATGGTCGAGCCGGCGCTTTGCCAGCCTGCCATCGATAGTCTTCACATGGGTGTGGAAATCCGCTGTCGGTTCCATTGCGACGGCGGCGGCATCGACAAAACCGTCGAGATAGGCGGCACCGCGATGATAGGGCGCGCTGCCGACAATGCGCCGGTACTCGGCGCTATCCGGCTCCATGTTGAAGTCGCCCAACCAGATCGCCGCTACGGGGTTTTCTGGCTCCTGTTCGCCATTGCTCCAGTTGCGCGCCGGCTCGTCGTCGGCGCCGCTCCATGGGCCGCCCTCGGACGGCGCGCGGCGATGCTCGGCCAGCAAATAGTCGATCTGCTCCAGCCGCTCCTCGGCCGCGATATGCGCCAGATGCAACGACAGCACCCGCACCGGACCGGCAGGGGTGCGGATCATGCATTCGAGTGCGGCATTGCGGGTGTTGAGCGGCCGCAGCGTGCGCCTGAGCGGCAGCGTATGCAGCCGCGACCAGACGATCGGAAGCTTAGACAGAACCATGGTGCCGAATTGCCGCCGCCGGTTGACGATGCGGCCTTCACGCCGGTGGCTGGCATCCATGTCGAAGGCCGGCCCGTAGACCCAATGATAGTCGGGCAGCAATTGCGAAAGAAGTTCCGGCTGGTCGTCCTCGTTGCTGCGCAACCAGTGCCGTTCCACCTCCTGCAAGGCGACGATGTCGGCGCCGGCCACGACCTTGGCACAACGCGCCAGGTCGTAGCGGCCATCGCTGCCGAAGCCGTACTGGATGTTATAGCTGACCAGCTTCATTGCTTATCCGGCTCAGTTTCCTGCTGGCAGTAGCCGTTCGCTGACAGCCTTGCAATGTGCAGCCGGGCGGAGGGAGCTTGGGCCAGATGCTAAGTGGTCAGCGGCTGGAACCGACCGGGCGGGGATGCTGCCAGTTCCGACCAGTCGATTTCTTCCTCAAGGCGGTGGTAGGCTTCGTCGCCGATCGTTCCGTCGATGCGCAAACGCTCCAGCGCATCCCGCTGGCTCTTGATGGCGTAAAGACGCAATCTGTCATACTCGGTCGCCGCCTGGGCATCCTCCGGGTTTTCGGCGATGGCGCGCTGGGCGGCATATTGCTCTCGCACCGCCCCGGCCGCGCTCGATGTCTTGCCGCTGAGCACGTCCAGCGCCGCCTGCATGATGGCGACGCGCGCCTGCGCCACCTCCCGGTCGACCGTCCGGTCGAGGTCGAGATTGAGCAGAAGCAGCAACGGTTTCAGGCTGACGCCTTGCAGCACCAATGTGCCGAGCACGACCGTGAAAGCGGCGAGCACGATCGGATCACGGCCGGGAAAGTCGGCCGGCAAGGCGAAGGCTGCCGCAAGCGTCACCAGGCCGCGCATGCCGCACCAGCCGATGAGCACGCCGCCGCGGAATGTCGGTGCGTCCTTCCGCCTGTCCTCGTCGCCCAGACGTGCCAGCGCTCTGAGGATCGCGCCGCAGCCCAGCACCCAGACGAGCCGTGATACGATGACGACGGCCAGCACAGCCAGGGCAAAGACGAACGCCTCGCTTTGCCCTTGCTCGGCAAGTCGACCGACGATCGACCGCGCTTGCAGGCCCATCAGAACGAAGGCCAGCACGTTGAGCACGAACACCGCCGTCTCCCAGACCGAGTAGGAGCTGACACGATTCCTTGCCGGCATGCGGCGCGGCGATGTACGTGCGATCGTCATGGCATAGACGACGATCGTGATGATGGCAGAAAGCCCTATCCTGTCGGCCAGGATCCAGACGCCGAAGGTTGAGGCGAATTGCACCACGGTGCCGCTCGCCGGGTCGTCGATGCGGCCGAGTATGGCGAGAGACAACCGGCCGAGCACATAGCCTGCGGCAAGGCTGCCGACCGTCGACAGCAGGATCATTGGAACGGCACTGCTCAACAGGATGGAGCCGGCGGCTGCGGAAACCGACATCCTGTAGATCAGCAGCGCCGTGGCGTCGTTGAGCAGGCTCTCGCCTTCCAGGATGGCGGTGATGCGGTGCGGCACCTTGAACTGTCCGAGCACGGCCGCCGCCGCCACCGCATCGGGCGGCGCTACGATCGCGCCGAGCGCTATGGCCGCGGCAATGGGCAGGCCTGCCATCGTCCAGCCGACCAGCGCGACCGTCACGGTGGTGAAGATGACGGCGCCAAGCGCCAGCAGGATGAGCGAAACCTTGTAGCGGTTGAGATCGCGCAGCGACGTGTCATAGGCCGCGTCGAGCAGAACCGGCGCGATGAACAGAGCGAGCGCCAGCTCTGGGTCGATCTCGATGGTCGGGGCAAACGGCAGGAAGGCGATGCCGGCGCCGGCCAGCGCCAGCAATGACGGATAGGGAATCTGCAGACGCCGCGACAGCGCGGTCAGGGCGACCGCGATGAGAAGCAGGACAAGGGTGAGTTCAAAAAGCGCCATGCCTTATCGTAGCGGTGAAGCCGGGCGATTGGCACTGCAAAAACGGCGACGGCTTTGGCTGCTGGTGAATGGTGAATGGTGAATGGTGAATGGTGAATGGTTGCTTGCAGAGGAATTTCGGCGCGTAAAGCGCATTCTTACTATTCACTATTCACTATTCACTATTCACCATTCACTCTTCTCCTAATGCAGCACCAGCATGTCGCCCGACGAGAACGAAATCTCGGCCTTTTCGCCGACGGCCGGCGGCGGTGTGGCCGGACTGTTGAACGTGTCGAGCGAGACCGTGCTGCCGCCGATGCCGACGCGAACCCGGATGACCGAGCCGAGGAAATGCACCTCGGCGATTTCGCCCGAAAGGCTGGAATCGCGGCCGGGGTGTCGGCCGAGCGAGATCGCCTCGGGCCGCAGCGCCAGCGACAGCGTGTCGCCGGACTTCGAGCCGTTGAGCTTGCCCTTGAGCGAGACCTCTTGCGAGTTGACGCGCACCTTGCCCGAAGCGGCGTCGGTGACCGTGCCTTCGAGCACGTTCAGCGTGCCGACGAAATTGGCGACGAATTTGGTTGCCGGCCGGTTGTAGATCTCGAACGGCGTGCCGACCTGCTCGGCCTTGCCGCCATACATGACGGCGATGCGGTCGGAGATCGACAGCGCCTCTTCCTGGTCGTGGGTGACGAAGATGGTGGTGATGCCGAGCTTCTTCTGGATCGAACGGATTTCCTCGCGCAGCGACACGCGCACCTTGGCGTCGAGCGCCGACAGCGGCTCGTCGAGCAGCAGCAGTTTCGGCTTGGGCGCAATCGCCCGCGCCAGCGCGATGCGCTGCTGCTGACCGCCGGAGAGCTGATAGGGATAGCGGTCGCCCATCTGCGGCAGCTTGATGATGTCGAGCATTTCGGCAATGCGCCTGTCGGCATCGGCCTTTGGCATACCGGCGACCTTCAGCCCGAACCCGATATTCTGTGCCACCGTGAGGTTCGGAAACAGCGCATAGGCCTGGAACACCATGCCGATATTGCGCTGATTGGGTTTCAGCCGGGTGATGTCCTTGCCAGCCACGACGACCTTGCCGGCGCTTGGCTCCTCGAAGCCGGCGACCATGCGCAGCACCGTCGTCTTGCCGCAGCCCGACGGGCCAAGGAACGAGACGAATTCGCCCGGCTCGACGTCGAGATTGAAATCCTGCACCACCGTGGCGGCGCCGAAGGATTTTCGCACCTGCTGGATTGAGAGGAATGGCTCGGCCATGGCTTTTTCTTTCGGCTTGTCGATCAGTTCGGGCTGTTCGCCGATCGCGGCGCGAAGCGCGACAGGATCTGGATCAGCGACATGCAGCCCCAGGTAATGGCGAAGGCGATCACCGCAAGGGCGGCGGGTTCATAGGCGCGGTTGGCACCGATGTTCTGCAGATAAGGGCCGAAAGCCGGGCGGCTGAGCAGGCTGGCCATGGTGAATTCACCAATGACGATGGCGAAAGTCAGGAAGGCACCGGACAGCACTGCGATCAGCACGTTGGGCAGGATCACGCGGCCAATGATCGTGCCCCAGCCGGCGCCCAGAATTTGCGCGGCTTCGGTCAGCGTGCGCACATCGATGGTGCGCAGGCCGGTGTCAACGGCCCGATACATATAAGGCAGAGCCAGCGTCGTATAGCCAATGACCAGCAACGCGTTCGCACCCCAATTGCTACCCAGGAACGGCAATGGCGAATTCGAACCGTACATCCTGATATAGCCGAAAACGATGACGATGGCCGGAATGACCAGCGGCAATAGGGTGATGAATTCGACGATTGGCCGCAACTGCGGCAGACGCAACCGGATCCAGTACGCCGCCGGCACCACGATCAGCACGCCGAGAATGATGGTGCAGACGGCCGCGATGACCGAAAACAGGAAGGTTGACTGGAAGCGCGCGTCGCCCAGCACGACCTGATAGGCGTCGAATGAATGAACGCCGCGCCGCATGCGCAGCGAGAATTCCACCGTCGCAATCAGCGGAATGAAGAAATAGGCGGCCCCGACAATGAATAAGACCCAGGCCCAGAACTTACCCGACTTCATTTGAGCCACCTTTCGGAGCGAGTCCGAAACCAAATGTAGAAGACATTCGCAAGGCCGGTGATAACGATCATGCCGAAGGCTATGGCATAAGCGAGTTGTGGGTTGTGCAACACGTCGCCATTCATCTGCGAGTAGAGCTTAATGGGAACGATATTAAGCGTCGGACCGGCGAACGCATAAGCAGTCGCGATGGCGCCGAAAGCGTTGGCGAACAACAAGATGACCGTGCCGAGGAAGCTCGGCCATATCACAGGGATGACCACCATGCGCCAATACTGCGACTGAGTGGCGCCGAGTGTGGCGGCGGCCTCTCCCCATTCCTTCTTCAAGCCGTCAATGGCCGGCACGATGATGACCACCATCAGAGGTATCTGGAAGAACAGATAGACCGCAATCAACCCCGATGTGGTGAGGAAGTTGAAGCCCATCGCATAGATGTTGATATTGAGGACGTCACGCAGAAGCGTTGTGACGATGCCGACACGGCCGAGCGTAGCCAAGAATGCGAAGGCGAGCGGCAAGCCGGCGAAATTCGAGGCGACGCCCGAAAAGGTCAGGGTCGCGGAGCGCGTCCAGCTTGGAAGTCCGCCGCGCACTATCGCGATCGCTATTGCGAGCCCAGCAAACGCCCCGATGATGGCCGACCAGAAACTGATCTTGATCGAAGACCAGTAGGAATTGCTGATCGAAGGATCGCTGACCAGCTGCAAGATGTTGTCTAGCGTGAACTGGCCTTCGCTGCCTTGGAAAGCCCCCACGACGAGATAGAGCGTGGGCAGGATCAGGAACATCAGGGCGAAGATGAAGAACGGCGCCACTCCTATCCATTGCGTCGGCAAACGGAAGGCGGTCGCCTCCTTCGGTGGCGCCGGCTTGGTGGCAGATGCCTGATTTGAAAGCGAGAGATCGGCCATGGCCGGCTACCGTCTGCTAGAGAGCCGGGCGGCCTCGCGACCGCCCGGTGGATTCAAGTCTTACTTGACGTTGGCGCCGACAGTGGCGTCCCAGTTCTTGCTGATGGCTTCCTTCGCCTTGCCCTGCTCGTCGAGCGACGGGAACACCGCCGCCGCATAGGACTCGGCCGGCGGCAGCTTGGCCATCACGTCGGCCGGAAGCTTGCCGTTCTTGGCGAGGTCATTGAAGCGGATCGGGTGGCAATAGCCCTTCAGCCAGCCGATCTGGCCTTCGTCCGAGTAGAGGTATTCCATCCACAGCTTGGCTGCATTTGGATGCGGCGCATAGGCGCTGATTGCCTGCACGTAGACACCGGCGACGACGCCGGTCTTCGGCACGATCACGTCGACGGGTGGGTTGCCCTTCAGCGTGTCGCGGCCAGCGAGCGCATTGTAATCCCAGTTGATTAGGATCGGGGTCTGGCCCTGGGCGAGCGTTGCTGGCTTGCCCACGACCGGGACGAAATTGCCGGCAGCGTTGAGCTTCTTGAAGAAGTCGAGGCCAGCCGTGCCGGCGGCTTCACCAGCGGCCGCGCCACCGGAAAGGCCGGCAGCGTAGACAGCCTGGATGGCTTGGTTCGACACGCGTGGGTCACCGGCCAACGCGACCGAATTGGCGAATTCCGGCTTCAGGAGGTCCGCCCAGTCGGTAGGTGATTCCTTGATCAGATCCTTATTGACCATAAATGACAGAACACCGTAATAATCGCCGTACCAGGCGCCTTCGGCATCCTTGGCGCTGTCGGGGATCGAGTCCCAGGTCGACACTT
Organism: Mesorhizobium sp. M0663; assembly: GCF_040320585.1. Classification (NCBI taxonomy): domain Bacteria; kingdom Pseudomonadati; phylum Pseudomonadota; class Alphaproteobacteria; order Hyphomicrobiales; family Phyllobacteriaceae; genus Mesorhizobium; species Mesorhizobium sp. M0663. The sequence goes on along the minus strand of NZ_JAMYPX010000001.1, from coordinate 284,745 downwards.
TGTAGGGCATCAGCAGGCCGTCGGCCTTGGCGGTCGGGCCGAAGGACAGGCCGACGTCGATAACGTCGGGCGCCTGCGGGCCCTTGTTGTCTTTGTTGGCCTTGATCGCCTCGACCTCGTCGCCGGAGCCGGCATCGGGGTTGAGCTCGTTGACGGTGATCCCCGGATATTTTGCCTTGAAGCCGTCGATGACCGCGCCGTAGCCGCACCAGTCATGCGGCAGCGCGATGGTGGTGAGCTGGCCTTCAGCCTTGGCTGCGGCGACCAGTTCATCCATGGACTGGGCCGACGAGATGGCAGAGGTCGCCATCAGGGCGACGGCCGAAAGGGAAAGCAGTTTTCCCGTGAATTTGAACATGTGTTCTCTCCGTTGAACTGACGCCGTTGGACGCCTGCGATGCGGTATCTTTTTCGTGTGACAGCCAGATGAAAGCTTTGTGAAAGCGATGCCCCGCAGTATGAAAAAGTAAACTCTTTTTAACCGGCTGTAGCAATCGCTTCGCGATTCTTTTTCCGGCTAACTAGTTTCGATCTTGCCTTTCATCTTTCCCCCTTTCCTTTGCCTCTTTTCCCAAGTCGATTTCCGATGCGAAAATTGTCTCAGACGGTGCCGGCGATGGCGTTTTCGAGCAGCGTCAGCGCCGCCTTTTTGGTCAGCTTGACCGGGTTGCCGCCGGCGGTCGGATCGACCACCGCCATGTCGGCGATCAGGCCCTTGCGCTTCTTGTCCATGTCGAGCCCCTTGATCAGGCTGGGCAGTGCATGCGGCACCTTGAGCTCCTTGCGCAGCTTGATGATCGCCTTCGCAAAACCGTCGAAGCCGCCCTTGATGCCGCAATAGGCGGCGAGCCGGGCTATGCGCGGCTCGATCGCCTCTCGGTTGAAGGCCAGCACGTAGGGCATGAACACGGCGTTGGTCATGCCATGGTGGGTGTCGTAGAGCGCGCCTATCGGATGCGACAGCGAATGAATCGCTCCAAGCCCTTTCTGGAAGGCGGCCGCTCCCATGGCAGCGGCGCTCATCATGTTGGCGCGGGCGACCAGATCCTTGCCGTTGCCATAGGCTTTCGGCAGGTTTTCGAAGACCAGCCTTATGCCTTCCACGGCGATGCCGTCGGCCATCGGGTGATAGCCCGGCGCGCAATAGGCTTCGAGGCAATGGGCAAGCGCATCCATGCCGGTGCCGGCGGTGATGAAGCCCGGCATGCCGACCGACAGCTCCGGATCGGCAATGACGATCGCCGGCAAAAGCTTTGGATGGAAGATGACCTTCTTGGTATGGGTCGCTTCATTGGTGATGACGCCGGCGCGGCCGACTTCCGAGCCGGTGCCGGCCGTGGTCGGCACGGCGATGATCGGCGCGATCGCATCGGCATCGGCGCGTGTCCACCAGTCGCCGACATCCTCGAAATCCCAGACCGGCCGTGTCTGCCCGGCCTGGAAGGCGATGAGCTTGCCGAGATCGAGCGCCGAGCCGCCGCCAAAGGCAATGACGCCGTCATGCTTGCCCTTCTTGAACACGGCAATGCCGGCGGTCAGGTTGGAATCCACCGGGTTCGGCTTGACCTCGGAAAACACGCCATACGGCACCTTGGCGTCGTCGAGGATCTTCAGCGTCGAGGCCACCACCGGCAGCCTGGCCAGTCCCGGATCGGTGACGAACAGCGGCCGCTTGATGCCGGTCGCCGCCAGCACCTCCGGCAGCTCCTTGATGCGTCCGGCGCCGAAGCGGACGGTCGTCGGGTAATTCCATTTGGAAACGAGTTTTGTCATTTCGACCTTCTTGACTGCTTTCGTGCTCTTGGATGTCATTAGTTCACAAAGGTGTTGGCCACACGTTCCGACCGCATCATGTACGGAACCCAGATGACTGCGGCCCATATCGAGCGCGAAATTCCGCCCACGGTGTCTGCGTCGTACGCATCGGCCAATTCTGGAACGACGGTGGGAAAAGCCAGATGCACAGCCCATGGATCGAGAACGGCATATACCGGCATCGCGAATGCCCAAATCATGTACCAGCCGGGGAATATCTGCCAGCGCTTGAACATGAAGAACAATAACAGGGCCCGGGCCGTAAGGTTTAGTATGCCGGATATCACCAATTCGGCAAGAATCAGCACACCTTGAGACAAACTGTAGGCCTGCCAGTTCTGTAACATGCCGAGATAGTCGGAATTGTGAAGTTGTACCAACCCCAGTATCGGCGTGAGCATCAACCCGAGCATCGGCAGGACAAGCCATCCGCCGATACCCTCGGGACCCTCACGATCTGGCAGCGCCGATTGTTGTGTATCCGCCATTACTCCCCCTCAACAGCGATCGCATGCTTGTCGATCGCCACCTTAGATCACCTCGCGCAGATGGTATGATTTCGGCCTGGTCAGATTGTCGTAGCCGATGGCCGACAGTGCCGCGCCCTTGCCGGTGTCCTTGACGCCGGTCCAGACCAGCGCCGGGTCGAGATAGTCGCAGCGGTTCATGAACACGGTGCCGGTCTCGACGCGATCGCCGATCGCCGCCGCATGGCCGGTGTCGCGCGTCCAGATCGAGGCCGTCAGCCCATAGGGGCTGTCGTTCATCAGCGCGATCGCTTCCTCGTCGTTGCGCACCTTCATGATGCCGACGATCGGGCCAAAGCTTTCCTCGCGCATGACGCTCATCTGGTGGTCGACCTGGGTCAGCACTTCCGGCGCCAGATAGGGGGAACCTGGCCTGTCGTTGGCCACCTTCATATTGATGTGTGCCCTGGCGCCCTTGCGCAACGCCTCGGCCTTCTGCTCGCGGATCAGGTCGGCGAAGCGCGCCTGCGCCATCGGCCCCATGGTGGTCGCCTGGTCGAGCGGATTGCCGACGACGTAGTTCCTGGTCTCGGCAATGAAGCCCTCGACGAATTCATCGTAGACCTTCTCGTGGACATAGACGCGCTCGATGCCGCAGCAGCACTGGCCGGAATTGTAGAAGGCGCCGTCGACCAGATTGGCAACGGCATGGTCCATCTTTGCGTCCGGCAGCACATAGGCCGGATCCTTGCCGCCGAGTTCGAGGCCGAGCGTCATGAAGGTGCCCGCCGCCGCCTTTTCGATGGCGCGGCCGCCGGCGACCGAGCCGGTGAAGTTGACATGGTCGATCTTGCCGGAGCCGAGCAGCCTTTCAGTCTGCGCGTGGTTCAGGACGAGGTTCTGGAACAGGCCCTTGGGCAGGCCGGCCTTATCAAACGCCTGCTGAAACCGTTCGCCGACCAACAATGTCTGTGCCGCATGCTTGAGGATGACGGCGCTGCCCGCCATCAGCGCCGGGACGATGGTGTTGACGGCGGTGAGATAGGGATAGTTCCACGGCGCGATCACCATGACCACGCCGAGTGGCACCTTCTTCACATAGCGGCGAAAGCCGTCCTTCGGATTGGAGGCCATGACCGGCTTCAGGGCCGCCTCGGCGATCTCGACCATGTAGCTGACGCGTTCCCTGACGCCGCCGAACTCGCCGCCATAGCGCACCGGCCGGCCCATCTGCCAGGCGATCTCCGGCACGATCTCGTCGGTCATGGCGACCAGCGCTTCCAGCATGGCAAGCATGTATTTGCCGCGCTCGACGACCGGCGTCTCAGCCCACTTCTCCTGCGCCGCCTTGGCACGTTCGACCGCGGCACCGATCGCCTGGTCGGTGGCAAGAGGCCGTTCGGCATAGATCGAACCGTCGACGGGGGATTTTATCTTCACGGTTTCCAAAGAGGTCTCCAAATCAACAAGGCACTGTTTTGACGAAGCCGGCCGCGCCATAGGCAAGGATTGCGCGATCGCGGGTGATGATCTCGAGGTTTTTCGAGCGCGCCGTGGCTATGATGATCCGATCCGTTGGATCGTTGTGAACGACGCCGGGCAGGAACGAAGACTCGACCAAAAGCTCACTGTCGATCCCCTCGACGCTCGCTGCCCCGGTCTGCACGAACCGTTCGAACCATGCGAGCGGTGACTTGATGAATGGCAACCGGCCCTTGGCTACAAGCATGCCGATTTCCCAGGCGGACATCACGGAAACGGCGATCACGCTGCCATTTTTGCGTGCGCTGGTCACCTTCTCGACCGCAGCCCTCGTGACCGGCTGCTCCGTTGACAGCCACAGCATGAAGCATGTGTCGAGCAGAACCCCCTCACTCGTCATAGACATTGCCCCAATCCGGATCGGCGGGCGCGGTATAGTCGACGTCCGGAAGCAGGGTGAGCGTCCCGGCCATGCATCCAAACAACGGATCGGCACCCCGAGGCGGCACGATGTACTCTTCCTTGTTGCCGTTCATGTCATCCACGAAATCCACTTGCCCCTCCTCGAAACCAGACCGGCGATCAGGCTCCGGTGGCCTCGCCGCATCATTGGAACTTCCGAGGTGCACCAATATCTCGCTTTCCTGCCGGTCGAGAATTTCAGCGATCTTGCGTATCTCGTCGACCTGCATACGCCGTTCACCGTTCAGTGTCCGCGACAAGGCGCTGTAGTGTATGTTCATGCGGCCGGCCATGCTGCGTACCGTGAGCTTGCGCTCGTTCATTCGACTCATGAACCACGCTTTGTCGACATGGGCTCTACCTTTGGGCAAACGCTGCCTCCTGCGTGTTGCTGGTGCGATAACCGCAACAATATTGCGTAAAGCGCAACGCCGTCAATACCGCTCGAACCCCCTGTGCAGTTCCCAGTCCGTAATCCGGCGGTCGTACTCGAACTGTTCCCAGTGTGCCGTGTGGACGTAATGTTCCAGCACATCGTCGCCGAGCGCTTGCCTCAGCATTTTCGATTCCGCCAGCGTCGCGGTGGCGTCGCGCAATGTCTTTGGAATTTCAGGCAGCTGCGAGGCCTGGTAGGCATCACCGACGAAGGGCTTCTGCAGTTCAAGCTTTTCATCGATACCGGCAAGCCCGGCCGCGATCAGCGCGGCGAAAGCCAGATAGGGGTTCAAATCGGCGCCGCCGATGCGGCATTCCATGCGGATGCCCTTGGTGCCCTCGCCGCAAAGACGGAACCCGGCGGTGCGGTTGTCCTCGCTCCACATGATCTTGGTCGGCGCAAAGGTGCCGGCCTGGAAGCGCTTGTAGGAATTGATGTAGGGCGCCAGGAACCAGGTGAATTCCTTGGCATATTTGAGCTGGCCGGCCGCCCATTGCTGGCCGAGTGTCGACAGCGTCCACTCGGCATTTTTGTCGTAGAACAACGGCGTCTTGCCGTCGGCGCTCCACAGCGAATTATGGATGTGGCTGGAATTGCCGGCGAGCCCGTAATTGTACTTGGCCATGAACGAGATCGCCTTGCCTTCGGACTCGGCGATTTCCTTGGCGCCGTTCTTCAGGATGACGTGGCGGTCGGCCATGTCGAGCGCCTCGGCGTAGCGGACATTGATCTCTTCCTGGCCTGGCCCCCACTCGCCCTTCGAATTCTCGATCGGGATGCCGGCCGCCTCCATCTCGTTGCGCAGCCGGCGCATGACGCCTTCTTCCTTGGTGGTGATGCCGATCTGGTAGTCGCCGATGTAGGGCGATGCCGTCTCGAGGCCCTGCCAGTGCTTCTTGCGGGCGGAATCGTAGGTTTCGCTGAACAGATAGAATTCGAGCTCGGAAGCGAAATAGCCGATATAGCCGCGATCCTGCAGCCGCTTGACCTGCTTCTTCAGCATGGCGCGCGGCGAATGCGCCAGGTCGTCATGGGTATGGTGGTCGAGCACGTCGCAGATCACCAGCGCCGTCTTCTCCAGCCACGGAACGCGCCGCAGCGTCGCAAGGTCCGGCTTCATGACGAAATCGCCATAACCCTTCGACCAGCTCGCCGCCTTGTAGCCGGGCACCGGTTCCATATCGATGTCTGCGGCCAAGAGATAGTTGCAGCCATGCGTCTCGTCATGCGCGGAATCGACGAAATACCGGGCCAGGAACCGCTTTCCCGCGAGCCGCCCCTGCATATCGACGATGCAGGCCAGCACCGTGTCGACCTCGCCGCTGGAGACCGCTTGCTTCAACTGATCGAAGGAGAAATTTCCGGCCATTCCTTTGGCACTCCAGCGCTTGTCGTTTCGGGCTTGTCACTTTGAAAAGGAAACGGAAATCCATGGCCGGCACGATGCCGGCCATGGTCATCAGAGAGCGTCAGGCGCCGGCTTCGCCGACGGCTATCTCGGCTGCCTTGATCGCCGCCTGGCGCTTTGCGATCTGGTCGCCGATGGGCGGACCCTGGAAGCGGCGGTTCTCGAAACCGAACCAAAGCACCGCGGTCAGCACAATGAAGCCCAGGGTGATATAGAGCACTTTGTCGTTCGGCGGCTGGATGGCGATGTAGAAGATGATCGCCATGCCGATGACCGACAGGATGCAAAACAGCTTGAACAGGCCGGCGCCGAGATTCCATGGGCCGGGGTTCGGCCATTTCTCCGTTCCGAAAGCCATCATGCCGAGCACGATCGGAATAATGAAGGACAGAAACAGGAACACCAATGTCGAATTGACGACGATGGTATAGATGTTCGTGCCGCCGACCGAGATGAACTGGGCAAGAAAGACATAGATGACCTCGAGCACAGCAGCCGTCCAAATCGCATTGACCGGCGTGCGCCAGGTCGGGCTGACCTTGGCTAGCGAGGCCGAGCCGACCGGCATGCCGCCGTCACGCGAAAAGGCGAAAAGCATGCGCGAGGCAGAGGTGACCGTTGCCAGACCGCAGAGGAACTGCGCGATCAGAATGCCCAGATAGAGCAGTGTCTTCAGCCACGCCGGCAAGATTGCGTCCATCGTGGCGAAGAACACGCCCCAGCCCTGCTTGGCGCCGGCCGCCAGATCCGGAATCGCCAGTACGATCGCGCACAGCATCACCCAGCCGATCAGCGACGACCAGAGTACGGACGAAACGATTGCCCGCGGAACCGAGTGGGCCGCCCTCAACGTTTCTTCCGAAGTATGCGCCGACGCGTCATAGCCAGTGATGGTGTAAACCGGCAGCAGCAGGCAGAGCAGGAAGAGATACGTCATGGAATCGGACTGCGGGAAAACACCGCCCCCCGCATCGCCCGAATAGTTCGTGAACGTCCACAGCCGCGTGATGTCGATCGCTGGCGCAAACACCAGGCAAGCGACGATCAGCACGGCTGTCGTTGCCAGGATCAGGAAGCCGGAGGCGTCCGTCAGCATAGCCGTCAACCTGATGCCGAAATGATTGAGCAGCGCCTGCAACACCGTGATGAAGGCGACAAACCCGACGATCTCACCAGGCGTGCCGGTCATGCCGAAGGCTGCGCCGAAAGTGCCGACGAAAAAGAAAGCCGTGCCGATGTTGATCGCACCGAGCACGGTGATCAGGCCGAGCAGGTTGAGCCATGCGGTCAGCCAGCCAGTGAAACGGTTCCCCAGAATAGATGCCCAGTGATAGAGGCCGCCCGCGGTCGGAAATGCAGAGGCGATCTGGGCCATGGCGAGCGCGAAAAGTCCCGAAACCATGCAGCCGACGATCCAGCCGATACCAGCGCCCGCGCCACCAATGGACGATGTCGCTTGCGCGAAGGAATTGATGCCGCCTGAGAGAATGCAGATGATCGAGAACGAGATCGCGAAATTCGAGAAGCGGCTCATGCTTCGAGAAAGTTCCTGAGCATAGCCCATTCCATGGAGAACTTTCAGGTCCTCCTTCTTATCAACTTCACTGTAACCCGGTGCTACCATTTTGAAGTCCCCTTTTGGTTTCTTAGCTGGCCGATTGAACTGACTTTCCGACTGCGCTTGGTCTGGGGCCATTGGCCGCCTCGGGCTCCAGATTGAGAAAAATGCCGGTGAGCAGATCCGCCCATTTCCGCTGCCCGGCCGCGCCGGAGATCTCGTCGTTGCGGATTTCGATCATCGCGCAAGGCAGCCCGCGCGAGCGCGCATGGCGTTCCAGCGTGAAATAGACCCGGTCGGCCGGCGAATAGGGTTCGTTGACGCCGACGGTGACGCCGGCGAGCCGCTTCAGCGCCGCGATCAGCGGCGCCGCCAGCCGGCGGTCCTCGTCATGGATGATGCCGATGTGCCAGGGCCGGCTTTTGCCTTTGTAGAGCGGCGTGAAGGAATGGATCGAGACCAGCCTGGTCTCCCGCCCGGCCGCCGGGCGCTCGTCTACGATCGTTGCGATCCGCTCGTGAAACGGTCGCCACGCCAGCGCGATGCGCGCCTCCCGCTGGTCGGCCGAAAGTCCCTGGTTGGCCGGGACCACGGTTTTTTCGCTGGCGCTGACCGTCACTATCAGGTCCGGCGCGTCGAGCGGGCGGTTGCAGTCGATGACGAGCCGCGAGATGCAGGTCTCGACCAGCGTCGCATCGAGCGCCTCGGCCATGCGGCGCGCCACCGGCAAGGCGCCGGGATCCCAGGCGATGTGGCGGGAAAGATCCTCGGCGGCAAGGCCGAGCGTTCCGAATTCCGGTGGCAGGAAATTTGAGGCGTGGTCGCAGGTCAGCACGAAGGGGCTCGATCCGCCGGGGTTCGTCACCCTTACGGTTTCAGGCGATGCAAGGCTGGCGGGCCGTGCTGTCTCCATTGTCTGCTGTCCCCGGGGAGCGCTGTATCGTATGTTACGTATTTTGCCTCATTGCGTCCCTGCGGATGATTTCATACAGTTTGGCCGGCTTTGTCAAACGCGATTTCGATAATGCGCTAACGGCACGGCCAGGGTGGGGAAAAACATGGTTTCCAGCATTGCCGAACTGATCTCCGACCGCATCGGCACCATGCCGGCAGGCGAGCGGCGCGCAGCGCAAGCGCTGATCGCCAGCTATCCGCTGATCGGGCTGAAGACGGTCGCCGAATTCTCGGCTACGGCCGGCGTATCATCGCCCACGATCCTGCGTTTCGTCGCCCGGCTCGGCTTCCAGAACTATCCGGAATTCCAGTCGACGCTGCAAGACGAGCTGGCGGCGCAATTGCAGTCGCCGGCCTCGCGCACGCTCAATCCGCCATCGCCGGGCAGCAGCGCCGTGTCGCCGATGCTGGAGGCGACCCTCGACAACATGCGCGAGACCTTCCGGCATCTCTCGGACAAACAGCTTGCCGACATCGTCGCCAAGCTTGCCGACCGGCGCGGCAAGACATTCCTGATCGGTGGCCGCTTCACCGACCCGCTGGCGCGCTACATGGCCGCCCACCTCGCCATCATCCAGCCCAACGTTTTTCACCTCGGCGGGCAGGAAAGCGTCTGGCGCGACCGACTGATCGACATGGGTAAGCGCGACGTGCTGGTGATCTTCGACATCAGGCGCTACCAGGACAGCCTGGTCCGCTTTGCCGAGACGGCCAACCAGCGTGGCGTGCAGATCGTGCTGTTTACCGACCAGTGGCTGTCGCCGATCGCCCGCTTCGCCCGCCACGTCATCGCCGGGCGCACCGCCGTGCCTTCGGCCTGGGACTCATCCGCCGCCCTTTTCGTCGTTGCCGAAGCGCTGATCGGCGCCGTCACAAGGCAGCTCGAGGCCGACGGCGCCAAACGCATCCGCGAGCTGGAAAGCCTGCGGTAGAGCCCCTCCGGAAAGGGACGCGTTTCGCTTCGGTCTAGTCCTCTAAAAAACTGATCATCTGCAGGATCAGGATCAGCAAAAAGACGCCAAAGACAGTCGCAAAAACCGCTGCCAGCAGGACGGTGCGTTGTTTCTTACCCATGGCTTTCCCCCCGAAAGCATAGTCCCCGTCCACGAATACGAATGTCAGTCCCGCCCCACTGCTCGGCCACCTCCCAACTCCTCAAGACCCGCCTGCGGCTGGGGCGGAGGAGTAACGACGACTGGTTCACGCGCGAAATGAACAGCTTACCAAGGTGCTCGCTAACGGGCACGGCCGCATCATTCATCCGACCCATGTCACGGCCGAATGACCACCTTGCATTTCGGGCTTAACCATTCAGCCGCTAAGCGTGCCCCACCCCAGCTACTTTACCCATGGCAAGCATGATCGAAGTTCGGCTAGCCTTGTCGACGTGAAGCCGCTTCCTTGAACCAAAGCGCGGTGAACTGCACGGAGGGTACGATGAGCTATCTGGACGAGCTGTTCTCAGTCGCCGGCAAGACGGCGCTGGTCACCGGCGCCGCGACCGGCATCGGCCGCATGGCGGCGACCGCTCTGGTCATGGCCGGCGCCTCGGTGATGATCGCCTCGCGCAAGAGCGAGGATTGCGTCAGGGTAGCGGGCGAGTTGAACGGCCTTGGCGCATCCGGCCGGGCGGAAGGTTTTGCCGGCGACGTCTCCAGCGAGGCCGGCATTGCGGCGCTTGTGGCCGAGGTCAGGGCGCGGACCGAGCGGCTGCATATTCTGGTCAACAATGCCGGCATCTCCTGGGGCGCGCCGCTGGAAAGCTTTCCCTACCATGCCTGGGCCAAGGTGTTCGGCGTCAACGTCACCTCGGTCTTCCACCTGACGCGCGAATTGCTGCCTCTGCTCGAGGCCGCCGCCAGCGATGCCGACCCGGCCCGGGTGATCAACCTCGGATCGGTGATGGGCACGCAGCCTTTGGCCGAAGATGCCTACTCCTACTCGGCCTCGAAGGCCGCGGTTCACCACCTGACGCGCATCCTGGCAATCGAGTTCGCCGCCCGCCGCATCACCGTCAACGCCTTTGCGCCTGGCCCTTTCCAGAGCCGGATGACCGCCTTCGCCACCGGCACCGAGGACCAGGCAAGACATATCGGCAACCACGTTCCGATCGGCCGCATCGGCGCACCGGATGACATTGCCGACGCAACGCTCTATTTGTGCAGCCGGGCCGGCAGCTATGTCACCGGCGCCATCCTGCCGATCGATGGCGGGCAGTCGGTGCAACACGGGCTGACATTGTTCAAGGAATGAGACGCACGCCATCCGGCGAGTGAAATGCCGGGGGTGAAGATGGAGGACATCAGCGTGGAACCGATCAGTCTCGATGTGCTTCTGGCCAACGTCGGCAAGGAAGTCGGCGTGTCGCCATGGCGGGTCGTCACCCAGCGCATGATCGACCAGTTCGCCGATGCCACCGACGACCATCAGTTCATCCATTGCGATCCGGAACGCGCCAGCCGCGAAACGCCGTTCGGCGGCACCATCGCGCATGGCTTCCTGTCGCTTTCGCTGTTGTCGGCGATGACCTTCGAAACCATGCCGCCGCTGGAAAACAGCAAGATGGGCGTCAATCACGGCTTCGATTCGCTGCGCTTCCTGGCGCCGGTGAAGACCGGCTCGCGCATCCGCACCCGTTTCGTGCTGGCCGACGTCAAGGTCAGGCCGTCGGGGTGGGTGCAGACGGCGCACGACGTGACGATCGAGATCGAGGGCTCGAAAAAACCGGCGCTGACCGCGCGCTGGCTGACGCTGACGCTGATCGAACGCCAGCCGGAAGCGGTCTGACTCTCGTCAGGCGGAGAAGCCCAAATCTATCTGTGCCAAATCTATTTGGCTTCGGCCGCGACGTACTTCATGTGACGGCTGACCTGCAGCGCAATGTAGACGACCAGTGAACAACCGATTGGGAACACGATCTCGTTGAGGCCGGTTGCGATCGCCTGTGGCATTGCGAGAGCAGCATCATTTGCCGCGGCCGTTTCGATGGTCAGCACCGTGATGCCGCCGCCGAATACCGCGCCTATCAGGGCGCCTGCCAGCGCGAAATGGAGCGGACGCGGTTCTTCCTTCGATGCCAGCGACGCAAGTGTCCAGCCGAGCAGCCCGTATTCGATCGGGCTCGCACCTTGGTGAGCGCCGTGCCGAGGCTGACGCCGGCGCAGACGAAGAACGACCAGGTCACGCCTTGCGCCAGTTCGATCAGAACCTGCGTCGTCGCGGGGTAGGCACCTGCCGCAAATCTGACGGTCAGAATGAGAGCTTCCATGGCGAAGCCGAGCGCGATCGCCAGCCATGCGACAGTCAAGCTTCTGCTTCGTGCCACCCTTGCCCGACGCCGTACAGCGTATATATGCTGCATCCAGCCATCAGTCATAAGGCAGTAGAAAGTTGCAGCTAAGCGTCCAGGAGCGCCGCGAAAAACAAAAGGCCGAACTGCGTTCCGAACTTGTCGACGCCGCACACAAGCTTGTCCAGGAAGAAGGCTATGACGGCCTCACCATCCGCAAGCTCGCCAAGCGCGTTGGCTATGCGCCGATGTCGGTCTATTCCTATTTCGCCGACAAGCAGGACATCCTGTTCGCGCTGGCCGAGGATGCCTTCGAGACCTTGGCCAGGCGCATCGCAAATCATACGGCCGACGACCCGATCGAGGCGCTCAAGGCGGTGCTTGTCGAATACGCCGCCTTTGGGCTGGAAAATCCCAACGAATACCGCACCGTCTTCATGACAGAAAAAGTCAGGCCGCCAGCCGGAAAGACCTTCGCCGAAATGGAGAGCGGCAACCCGGCGATGAAAGTGCTGATCGCGAGGGTCGAAGCCTGCGTTGCCGCCGGCAGGCTCAAAGGCGATCCACGCGCCATCGCCACCATGCTGTGGGCGGTCGGCCACGGCGCCATCTCGCTGCTGATCACCTTCCCGTTCTACCCGTTCGGCGACCAGACGACGTTCATCACACGGATCGGCGACATCATGCTCGAAGCCATCGCCGCGCACGAGATTGCGCCGCTCACGCCGCCGGTCAACTGCTGAAGAGCGGCGCTCCTCCCGATCTGCAGGATCTTCTCCGAACGATCTGCGCTGCGGCGCCGAGCGTTCGGCAATTCTCCGTACGCGTACGATTTTGCTTGAATATCGGGAGTCCAGGGCGTATCTGTACGCAATGCCGTACATGTACGAGAAATTCAATAGCTGAACCGGAGACCGACGATGAAGAAGGCAATCCTCACGCTCGCCGCCCTGCTGGCACTCTCTGGCGCCGCATTTGCCGGCAGCAATCAGTCAGGCAAGCAAGAAGTGACCTGCATCGATACCAAGACCGGTGCGAAGCTTGATTGCGCGCCGACCGGATCGCTTGAAAAGGCCGATGCCGCGGCCCACAAGGTCGGCAGCAAGGGCCCGAGGCTCGGCATCGGCATCGACCCGTGGATCGTGCCAAGCAGCTTCTGAGCCGATCGGGCGACAATACGCGGTGAGGAAACGAAAGGGCGGCAGCAATTTCCGGCCGCCCATCGTGCCGGCCTCAGCCCTGCTTTTTGTCACCCCGCGCAGATCACTTCTTGCGCTTCTGTCCCACCACGCTTTTGGGCTTGCCGGGTCTTGCCGGTGCGCCGGGAATGGCCGTTCCGGTGATCGACACCGGATCGCTGGCCGGGAATGTATCCTCGAGGCCTTCCTCGAGTTCCTCTTCGATATCCGTCCCCGTGCGCTGCTCGTCTTCGAAAGAGCGCACGGCCGGCGTCTTGACCGGCGACTTCGGCGCGGAGTTCGGCGGCATTTGCATTCTCCCTCGGCTCGCTGTCGCAGAACGGTCGGGCGCGGCGAACATGCCTATGCTGCCGCGTCGCGCGCTGCCTCCAATAGAAAAGTAAAGACATAATCGGAAAAGGAACGCCAGCATTCGACGCGGAACGCGTCGGCCGCCGTGCGCAACAGCACGATTTCGACCTTGCCGAGAATGGTGCGCGACGCCGCCCCGACCGGAAAGGCGTCGAGCGACAGATCCTGCGGGCAGCCGGCATTGATCGTCGCCGCGGCAGCCGGACCGATAACCGATATGGCGACGTTGCGGTGCGAGATGCCGACCGCCGAATGCAGTACGGAAATGCTGGCGCAGTCGGCGAGCGGATCTTTTCCGCTCTCGTCGATGACCAGCCATTCGTCCGGCCCGAGCCACAAGGCCGTGCGTCCGGCCTTTGCCGCCGAGGTTTTCGGCCTTTGCGGCAGGACGACGCCGAGCGCTTTCGAAAGTGCCGCAATCGAGGCTTCCGGCGCGCGCAGCGATATGCGCTCGGCCGGCGGCAGCACGGCAAGTGTAACGCCGGCGGCGGAAAGCGACTGGCCGGCGAGAGCCGGACGGCGTTCGACTGAGGGTCCGGCGGCGTCGGTTTTCAAAGCGGCCTTAGCCATTGAGGCGCTCCCCCTTCTCGTCGAAGAACACCATGCCGGTGACCTCCACCTCGATCACGCCGTTCGGCATCGGCACATAGAGCGTCTCGCCCGTGCGATCGCGGCCGCCGGCGACCAGCCCCAGCGCGATCGAGCGGCCGCAATTTTGCGACCAATAGCTCGAGGTGACATGGCCAATCATCTTCATCGGGATTGCCTGCTTCGGGTCCGCGACGATCTGCGCGCCCTCCTCCAGCACCACCTTGGGATCCCTGGTCTTCAGGCCGACAAGCTGCTTGCGGCCCTTGGCGACCAGATCCGGCCGCGCCATGCCGCGAATGCCGACGAAGTCGGTCTTCTTCTTGCCGACCGCCCAGTCGAGCCCGGCGTCGTTCGGCGTCACCGTGCCGTCGGTATCCTGGCCGACGATGATGTAGCCCTTTTCAGCGCGCAGCACATGCATGGACTCGGTGCCGTAAGCACAGGCGCCATGCTTCTGGCCCTCGGCCCATAGCGCTTCCCAGACTGCCTCGCCGTAATCGGCCGGCACGTTGATCTCGAAGCCGCGCTCACCGCTGAACGACATGCGAAACAGCCTGGTCGGCACGCCGCAGATCCGGCCTTCGCGCACCGACATATGCGGCAGCGCCTCATCCGACATGTCGATGCCCTCGACCAGCGGCGCAATGATGTCGCGAGACTTCGGTCCCTGCACGGCAATCACCGCCCATTGCTCGGTGATCGAGGTCAGCCAGACGTTGAGATGCGGGAACTCGGTCTGGAGATAGTCTTCCATATGGTTCATGACGCGCGGCGCGCCGCCGGTCGTCGTCGTCACATGGAAACGGTCGGGTGCAAGCCTGCCGACGACACCGTCGTCATAGATGAAGCCGTCCTCGCGCAGCATGATGCCGTAACGGCAGCGGCCGGGCTCGAGCTTCTCCCATGGATTGGTGTAGAGCAGTTCCATGAATTTGGCCGCATCCGGCCCGACCACCTCGATCTTGCCCAGCGTCGAGGCGTCAAACAGGCCGGCTGTCTTGCGCACCGTGACGCATTCGCGGTCGACGGCGGCATGTATGTCCTCGCCCGGCTTCGGGAAATACCAGGCGCGCTTCCATTGGCCGACATCCTCGAATACAGCGCCCTGGCGCTCGGCCCAGGGATGGATCGCGGTCTTGCGGGTCGGGTCGAACAGCGGACCCCGCGCGTGCCCGACGATCGAGCCGAATGTCACCGGCGTATAGGGCGCGCGGAACGTCGTCAGCCCGACCTGCGGGATCGGCTTGCCCAACGTCTCGGCGGCAATCGCCAGGCCGTGCATGTTGGAGGTCTTGCCCTGGTCGGTCGCCATGCCGTTGGTGGTGAAGCGCTTGACGTGCTCGATCGAGCGCATGCCCTCATGCACTGCCTGGCGGATGTCCTTGGCGGTGACGTCGTTCTGGAAGTCGACAAAGGCCTTGACCGTCGTATCCGATCCGGCACCGGGTGCTGCACCCAGCATGCCGCGCGACCAGCTCTCGCCGGCGTCGACCTTCGGCTTGGTGCCCTTGGCCGGCCTGCTGCCGGCGTCCTTGGCCGCCTTGGCGCCCGCTGCATAGGCCTCGTCGATCGTCGCCGACAGCCCGTCGGTACCGTTGCAGGCGCCGACCGAGACGCAGTCCTGCGCATAAATTCCGGGCACGAAGCGCTTGCTCTCGTCATTGAAGGCGACCTTGCCGCGCGATTGCGAGAACAGATGCACCGATGGCGTCCAGCCGGCCGACATCAGAATCGCGTCAACCGGGATGGTGCGCTCGCCGCCGCCATTCTTCGGCTGCACAGTCATCGACGACACCCGCAATTTGCCGCTGGCGCGGATCACCGCGCGGCCGAAATTGACCTCGATGCCGAGCGCCCTCGCCTCGTCGATCGCCGGCCCGGTCGGGTTGTCGCGCAGGTCGACGATCGCCGCCACGTTGATGCCGGCCTTTTTCAGGTCGATCGCCGCCGCATAGGCGGAATCGTTCGCCGTATAGACGCCGATATTCCTGCCGACGGCGACGCCGTGATGGTTGAGATAGGTGCGCGCCGCCGACGCCAGCATGATGCCCGGCCGGTCGTTATCGGCAAACACCATGTGGCGCTCGATGGCGCCGGTCGCCAGCACCACGCGTTTGGCGCGAACCTGCCACAGTCGCTCGCGCGGCAGGTCGCGGCCGGGGTTCTGCAGATGGTCGCTGACGCGCTCGACCAGCCCGACGAAATTCTGCGCGTAATAGCCGAAGGCCGTGGTACGCGGCAGCACGCGGACATTGTCCATCGCGCTCAACTTGGCGAGAGCCGATTGCGCCCAGGAAAAGCCGTCCTGGCCTTCGATCTTCGCGCCGCTCTCGAAGCGCAGGCTGCCGCCGAATTCCGCCTGCTCGTCGGCAAGGATGACGCGCGCGCCGGTCTCGGCCGCGGCCAATGCCGCGGCGATGCCCGCGGCACCGCCGCCAAGCACCAGCACCTCGCAATGGGCGAAGCGCGCCGAATAGTGGTCGGGATCCGGCTGGTCAGGAGCGACGCCGAGACCGGCGGCGGCGCGGATCTTGGGCTCGTAGAGGTTTTTCCACGCGGCCTTCGGCCACATGAAGGTCTTGTAGTAGAAGCCGGCCGAAAGCATCGGCGAGGCAATACTGCTGACGGCACCGATGTCGAAAGCGAGCGACGGCCAGCAGTTCTGCGACTGTGCGGTCAATCCGTCATAGAGTTCCTGCACCGTGGCACGAACGTTCGGCGTCTTGCGTGCCGCGTCGCGCTTGATCTCGACCAGCGCGTTCGGCTCTTCGGCGCCGGCCGACAGAAAACCGCGCGGCCGGTGGTACTTGAACGAGCGGCCGACGAGATGGACGCCGTTTGCAAGCAGCGCCGAGGCCAACGTATCGCCCTCGATGCCGGTATAGGGGCGGCCGTCGAAGCTGAAGCCAGCTATCTTTGCCTGTTTGAGCCGCCCGGCGCCGGCAATGCGGAACGTGGCGCTCATTTGGCGGCTCCCGGCAGCTTGGTGGGCTTCGGTTCACCGGCCTTGTAAGTCATCAGGAACCTGTCGCTGACGGTGTCGCGCACGGCATTGAAGAACCGCGCACAGCCATGCATGTGCCGCCAGCGCTCATAGATGATCCCCTTGGGATTGGAGCGGATGAAAAAGAACTTTTCAAAATCGTCGTCGCTCTCGCCGGCGATGTTTGGGGATCGCGCGATATGCGCCTCGCCGGCGTTGCGGAATTCGAGCTCCGGACGCTCTTCCTCGCAATAGGGGCAGCGGATGAGAAGCATGGTTGGTCCTACAGTTCGCCGTGGCCGACGCGAGCGCCGGCAGGTTGGTCGCAAAGCCTCTGGCCCATCGTCACGAAGGGCGCCACCAGCCGGATGCGCTCCTCGATGCTGGCTACCGGGCGGAAAAGGTCGCGATACGCCATATTGCCGACCGAAAGCGTCATCGGTTCGGTCGTCACGATGACGTAGCGCCGCTCGAATTTTTCGCCTTCCTCGAGATCGGCTGGCCGGTTCTCCATAAAGGTGACCACTCTCTGACCGGCGCTCCAGGCGCAGGCGAGTACACCCTCGTCGACGGAAAACGGCCAATCCGCTTCATTGCCGGCGCGGCTGATGGGCTGCAGGCGCACCTCCTCTGGCGTGGGGATATGGAACAGGCCTTGCTCGCCGGCGAGCATCAGCGGCATAGCGACGGCCATCTCGGTCATCATCAGTGCGCCACCGCTGCCGCCGCCGCCTCGTCGATGAGGCGGCCGGTGCGGAAGCGCTCGATGGTGAAGGGCGCGTTGATCGGGTGCGGATCGTCCCTGGCGATCGTGTGGGCAAAGACATGGCCCGAACCCGGCGTCGCCTTGAAGCCGCCTGTGCCCCAGCCGCAATTGACATAGAGGCCGGGCACCGGCGTCTTGGCCAGGATCGGCGAACGGTCCGGCGTCACATCGACGATGCCGCCCCATGAGCGCAGCATCTTCATGCGCGTGAAGATCGGGAACATCTCGCAGATGGCGTCCAGCGTATGCTGCAAAATGTGCAGCCCGCCGGTCTGCGAATAGGAGACATACTGGTCGGTGCCGGCGCCGATGACCAGTTCGCCCTTGTCGGATTGCGAGATATAGGCATGCACGGTGTTCGACATCACCACGCAAGGCACCACCGGCTTGACCGGCTCCGACACCAGCGCCTGCAGCGGATAGCTTTCCAGCGGCATGCGCACGCCAGCCATGTTCATGATCACCGATGAGTGCCCGGCGGCAACCACGCCGACCTTCCTGGCACCGATGAAGCCGCGCGTCGTCTCGACACCGGTGACCGCGCCGTTCGGCGCCCGTTTGACGCCGGTGACCTCGCAATTCTGGATGATGTGGACGCCGCGCGCCGAGGCGCCGCGCGCATAGCCCCAGGCAACCGCATCGTGACGCGCCGTGCCGCCGCGGCGCTGCAGGGAGGCGCCCATCACCGGATAGCGCGCACCGGGCGAAATGTTGAGCGGCGGGCAGAATTCCTTGGCCTGCTCCGGCGTCAGCCATTCATTGTCGATGCCGTTCAGCCGGTTGGCATGGACGTGGCGTTTCAGCACCTGGATGTCGTGGATGTTGTGGGCGAGCATCATGACGCCGCGCGGCGAATACATGACGTTGTAGTTGAGCTCCTGGCTGAGCCCGTCCCACAGCTTCAGCGCATGGTCGTAGATGCCGGCGCTCTCGTCGTAGAGATAGTTCGAGCGGATGATGGTGGTGTTGCGCCCGGTATTGCCGCCGCCGAGCCAGCCTTTTTCCAATACCGCAACATTGGTGATGCCGTGCACGGTGGCGAGATAATAGGCGGTGGCCAGGCCGTGGCCGCCGGCGCCGACGATGATGACGTCGTACTCCTTCTTCGGCTCCGGCGAGGACCACTGTTCCTCCCAACCCTTATGGCCGCGCATGGCCTCGCGGGCGATGGCGAATACCGAGTATTTCTTCAACGTTGCAGGCCTCGCAAATGGCGGCCGGGCAGATCAGCCAACCCCGGCGCGCGAGCTTGTATCACTAGCGAAACCGTGCTGCCAGCCTTGCACTGTTTGCGACGGCGCTTGCCGTTTTGCGCCGTGGTGAAAAAGCCGCATCCGGGCAGGTTGATGCAATTGCCTTCCACCGCTATCCGTCGCCTGACGATCGGAGGATTATGGCGGTGGGTAACGTCTGGTGGAATCTGACATTGCGCTTCTTGCTGGAGCTCGCCGCTTTGCTCGGCCTCGGCATGGCGGGCTGGAGCCTCTCAGCGGGCATGTGGCGCTGGATCCTTGCCGTGGCATTGCCGTTCGTTGCCGCCGCGCTCTGGGGAATCTTCGCGGTGCCGAACGATCCGAGCCGCTCGGGGCGGGCGCCGGTTCCGGTGCCGGGCGGTTTGCGGCTGGTGCTCGAACTCGTCATCCTGTTCGGCGGCGCTGCCGGATTCCACCTGGCCGGTTACACGACAGCCGGCATTGCCGTCGCCCTGCTGATCGCTGTCAGCTACGCATTTTCGCTCGATCGGCTCGGCTGGCTGCTTAGGCGATAGTCGCCTTGCCCCTGTTTGCGACGGCGCTTGCCGTTTTGCGCCGTGCTTTCACTGGTCGCTCTTCTGAGCTTCGCCTTTTGAGGGGTCAGCCGGAGCACGCTTCAGGATGCACGGCCCGATTGCATAGATCGGCCGCAAATAACCCTCACGGCAATCGGCGGCGATTTTACGAATTTCCGCATCGTCTGACTGCTCCACCATGGCCACGAAGCGCTCGACGATCACCTGGCGCGGCCTAATAGCCACTGCCGCAGCAAAGCGCCTCAACACGGCATCCGGATGCGCGAGCAACCGTGGCAGGTCCTTGGCGCTCGGCATGTTATATTGACCATAAGCATTGACCAGTGTCTTGAAAGCCGAGTCCGGACGCAGGGTAGCGGCATTTTCCACCGCAAGCCTTAGCTGCCAGCGCTCCGCAAGGCAGATGAACTGGACGACCCTCCACCGCACACCGGCATGTTCGTCATCCAGCCGCAGCATGAGGCGACCGAGAACGGCTCCATCGGCCGGCGTCGTGCATCCCAGAAGCGCCTCGATCGCGTCGAACCGGATACCCGAAGATTCACTGTCGAGCAGATCGGCGATCTCCGCGACGACGCAATTCATCTTGTAACTCATTTTGGAATTGGCTTCGGCCACCAAGTACGCGGCAGCGGCCTGTGTATGAAGGTTGCCGGACGTCAGCAGCGGCCGGAGGTTTTCAAGGGGAAAGCCTTTGCCAAATTCCGATTGAAGGGCGATCGTCAACTCGCTGTCGCCCTCGAAGCCGGGGGCCAACAACTTGATCATTATGTCTTGGGGGGTCATTGGAATGGGTGGCGCGTCCACCCGCAAGGTTGAATGGTGACTTGGTAGCCCTCTGCCCCTCCGGCGTCAAGAAATCTTCGCAGATGCCTGCGCAAGTATCGGGTGGTCCGCACCGCCCCGATTTGCGACCAAGCATCCAATTGCCGGCCGGAGCCGGCGCGAAAAAAGAATGCAGAAAATGTTCACACTTGCCAACAAAGTCGCCATCGTCACCGGCGCCAGTTCCGGCATCGGCCGCGCCACGGCAAAGCTCTTTGCCGAGCAAGGCGCCAGGGTGGTCGTCGCGGCCCGCCGCCAGGCCGAACTCGATGCGCTCGTAGCCGAAATCGCGGACGCCGGCGGTACGGCCGTTGCGCTTGCCGGCGATGTTCGCGACGAAGCCCATGCAAAAGCCCTTGTCGAGGTGGCGGTCGAGAACTTCGGCGGGCTGGATATCGCCTTCAACAATGCCGGTTCGGTCGGCGAGATGGGTCCGATTTCCGACCTCTCGCTGGAGGGCTGGCGAGAAACGTTGGATACCAACCTGACCAGCGCATTCCTTGGCGCGAAATATCAGGTGCCGGCGATGGTCGAACGCGGCGGCGGATCGCTGATCTTCACCTGCACTTTCGTCGGCCACACCGTCGGCATGCCCGGCATGACCAGCTATGCCGCCAGCAAGGCCGGGTTGATCGGACTGACGCAGGTTCTAGCCGCCGAATATGGCGCCAAGGGCGTTCGGGTCAACGCGCTGCTGCCCGGCGGCACCGACACGCCTTCGGCAACGTTCAAGACACCGGAATCGCGAGCCTTCGTCGAAAACCTGCATGCCTTGAAGCGCGTCGCCGAGCCAGAGGAGATCGCCCGCTCGGCGCTTTACCTGGCTTCCGATGCATCGAGCTTCACCACCGGCACGGCACTGTTCGCCGACGGCGGTGTCTCGATCACCCGCACGTGAAGCGTTTTCGCGGTCGGCGTCGGCCCGCCAGCCGCAATACCGGAAAAACCGGTCTTGCTTTTCCCGGCGATTTGACGATTCCGTCTTCTCCTCGAAAACGGGTTGGAAACATGCTGCTGATCAGGACCTATATCGCTGCAAGCGCAATCGAAGGCGTCGGCGTGTTCGCCGCCGAGCCGATCCGGAAAGGGGCGCAGATCTGGCGGCTCGATCCGGACTTCGACCGGCTGATCCCGATGGAAAGACACGAGACGGCGCCGCCGCACCTCAAGGAATTGCTCGACAGATATGCCTATCCCAGTCCGGACCGGCCGGGCTTCATGGTCTATGAGGTCGACAATGGCCGCTTCATGAACCACGCCGACAAGCCGAACACCGACTTTTCGCAATATGGCGGGGCCACCGCGACTCGAGACATCGCCGCCGGCGAGGAAATAACCTGCGACTACGGCGAGTTCTTCGAGGGTTTCGAGCAGCTCCACCTGGCCACGGCGTAGCGGCGCCTATCTGGCCCAAGGCGAATTTTGTTCTTGCTTTGTGCCGGCAGCTATGCTACTAATTTCCATATGGTGCTGATTCACACCAAGGACGGCCCTGAGGCGGGTTGTTCGTTTCGGGATCGGCACCGCCTCTCAATCGGCTGTGGACAGAGCCCCTTGATTCTGCTATCAGCCGCCCCAATTCGTGGTGTAACGCGCCGCGGAGGCTTGCGGCTGTAGCCGCTTGCCTGTTGATTTCAAACCCGAAAGACAGGATTGCACGTGCAGGTACTCGTCCGCGACAACAATGTTGATCAGGCGCTTCGCGCGCTCAAGAAAAAGATGCAGCGCGAAGGCATCTTCCGCGAAATGAAGATGCGCGGACATTACGAAAAGCCCTCCGAGAAGCGCGCCCGTGAAAAGGCGGAAGCCGTGCGCCGTGCCCGCAAGCTGGCCCGCAAGCGCGCCCAGCGCGAAGGCCTGCTGCCGATGACCCCGCGTCCGGTCGCGGCCGGTGCTGCCGGTGCCGGTGCTCCGCGTCCGCCGCGGTTCTGACGTCAATTTTTCGTCCTTTTCCAAGGATATCCAAGGTGGCGCGATGCGGAATCGCCGCCACCTTTTTGTTGTGAGTTCGACCCGGTCCGAGAGGACCGGTTGGGAGAGATGGCGGTTCGGAGGGGGAACGGACCAGACGGCGCAGTAAGGACAGGGCAGACATGGACGCAATCACCGTAGAGCGCAGAACCGCGTGGCGCGGCCTCGCCCTGACGGCAGCCCTGCTTTCCGGGATGGCGCTTGCCAGCTGCCAGAGCGTTCCGACCGGCGAGTTCAACAACATCGACAAGGCGCAAGGCTCGAGCGAGAACATCTCCTCGCTGTCGGCGGTGATCCAGCGCAACCCCCAGGATCCGGAAGCCTACAATGTGCGCGGCTCGGCCTATGGCCGCGGCGGCCAGTACCAGGCGGCGCTGAAGGACTTCAACACCGCCATCCAGCTCAATCCGAATTTTTACCAGGCCTATTCGAACCGTGCGCTCATCCAGCGCTTCCTCGGCGATCAGGCGAGCGCGCTCGCCGACTACAATCGCTCGATCCAGATCAATTCCAACTATGACGCCGCCTATATCGGCCGCGGCAATCTCTACCGCAGGGCGGGCCGGGTCCAGGAAGCCTTCAACGATTTCCAGAAAGCCATCCAGCTCGACACGACCGATGCGCGCGCCTATCACAATCGCGGCCTGATCTACCAGAGCCAGGGCCAGCACGCCTTTGCCATCGAGGATTTCTCGACCGCCATTTCGTTGGCGCCGGACGCCTCCGAGCCCTACAATGGACGCGGCCTCTCCTACCTTGCCATGAACGACGAGGACAATGCCTTCGCCGACTTCAACATGGCGATCAAGCTCGACGGCAAGAATGCCGAGGCCTGGTCCAACCAGGCGTTGATCTACGAGCGGCGCGGCGACAAGGTCAGGGCCGCGAAATCCTACCGCGAGGCCGTGCACCTCAATCCGACCTACCAGCCGGCCAAGGACGGCCTGGCCCGCACCAGTGCCGGCTGAGCGGCCGGTTAATCGGGCCTCCGTTTCCGCACTCCGACAACCCTGCGTTTAGCTTCGCCTTGCTGGCGCCAAGTTTTCGGCGGAACGCTCGGCGTGCTCAGCCGTTTGTACAAGGCAATTTCGAAAGGACCCTGCCATGATCAAGAAACTCGCTTGTGCCGCTGTTCTCGCCACGACCGTCGTTGCCGCTCCCGCCAGCGCCAGCAAACTCCAGCTCGGCGTGCTCGACTGCACCATCGACGGCGGCACGGCCTATCTCGTCACCTCCAACAAGGGTGTTTCCTGTGTCTTTCGTCCGCATCGTGGCGGCCCCTCCGAAGTCTATACCGGGGTGATTTCCAAGCTCGGCGTCGATGTCGGCCGGACGCATCAGGGCCAGCTGGTATGGGCGGTCCTGGCGGCGACCCGCAACCACGATGAAGGCGACCTTGCCGGCAGCTATTATGGCGTGAACGCCGAGGCCAGCGTGGTCACCGGTGGCGGCGCCAATCTCCTGGTCGGCGGCCTCGACAGCGCCTTTTCGCTGCAGCCGCTCAGTGTCCAGGCACAGACCGGCGTCAACCTGGCGGTCGCCGTCACTTCGCTGGACCTGATCCATTCGTTCAAATAGCGGCCTGTGGCAAATACGGCCCGTGGCCTTTCATCATGCGCCGGGATAGGACGGTTCCGCGCCGCGTAGTCGCCGGCGCGTGGCAGCCTTTTGATTGGGCGCCTTGCGGCTTCGAAATTGACCGATGATCGCGCGGTGGCGCCAAACTCATTCTGCGCGCAGCGCTTCGATCGGCTGTAGGCTTGCGGCCTTGCGGGCGGGATAGTAGCCGAAAAAGACGCCTACAGCCGCGGCAAAGCCGATAGCCAGCAGGACGGCGCTTAGATCGATGATCACCGGCCATTGAGCGATAGACCCAACGGCGATTGCAGCAACAATCCCAATACCAGCACCTAGAATACCCCCGAGCAGGGCAAGCGTTGCTGCCTCAACGAGAAACTGGGCAAGGATATCTCGCCGTCGCGCGCCCACCGCAAGCCGCAGTCCGATCTCGCGGACCCGCTCCGTCACCGTCGCCAGCATGATGTTCATGATGCCGATCCCGCCCACGACCAGCGAAATTGAGGCCACCGCCGAAAGCAGCAGCGACACCACGCGTGTGGTCGAACCTTCGGCATTCGCAGCTTCGGCGAGGTTGCTCACCATGAAGCTGTCTTCCTGACCTGTCCGCAACCGGTGACGCTGCCACAGGAGTTGGCGGATCGCTGCCATCGTGCCCTCGGCCGAGGTCCAATCGGCGAACTTGACGGTGATGTTGTGTACGAAGGTCGGATTGGCACGGCTCGTGCCAATGAACTGACGTCGCGCCGTCCTCAGCGGCACAAGTGCCACATCGTCCTGATCATCGCCCCACACGCTCTGGCCCTTCCGCTCCAGCAGTCCGATCACCGTGAACGGCACGTCGCGGATGCGGATCGCGGCGCCCAGCGGATCGGCTTTTCCGAACAACTTCTCCCGCATCGTCGTTCCGAGGAGCACCACGTTGGCGACGCGGTTGTTGTCCTCCGGGGTCATCTCCTGCCCGGCAACAACCCTCCACTCGCGCGCTGAGAAATATTCCGGCGTCACGCCGCGAAGCACGCCTTGCCAATTGGCGGAGCCGATCGTGAACTGCTCGCGGGCGTAGAGGAGTGGCGCCGCCACCACGACGCCGGGGATTTCCATTCCGATCGCCGCCGCGTCCTCTTCACTCAGCCGCGGCGCGCCACCGGCCCCAAGGCGGACGCTGCCCATCTTCGCACTGCCCGGACTGACGCTGATGAGGTTGGCGCCGAGGCTGCGGATCTGCGCAGTGATCCGTTCGCGCGCACCAACCCCGATCGCGATCATCACCACGACAGCGGCCACACCGATGATGATGCCCAACATGGTGAGCGCGCTGCGCATATGATGGGAGCGTAATGATCGCAGGGCGGTTCTTGTGCTACCGGACATTGTTGTACGCCAGCGCTAGACGGCGAGTGTCATCCAAAGGTCGGACCTGCTGTATGACAGGGGTGTCTGACAGAACGCGGCCGTCTCGAAAGGCTACAATGCGATCCGTATGGGCAGCTATCTCAGCCTCATGGGTGACCAGCACAATGGTCAGGCCCTCTCCATTGAGTCGGCGGAAAATTGCCATGATCTCCAGCCCTGTCTGGCTGTCGAGCGCACCAGTGGGTTCATCGGCCAGTAAAAGTAAAGGCTCCGTCACCAGGGCGCGGGCAATGGCAACGCGCTGCTGTTGTCCGCCCGAGAGTTCGGCAGGAGTATGTCTGGCCCGATCGGCGAGCCCTACCTTGGCCAGCATCGCCAGCGCTGCGCGCCGCCGCTCACCAGCCCACATGCGGCGATAGACAAGCGGCAGTTCCACATTTTCTAGTGCGCTGGCCCGCGGCAGCAGATTGAACGACTGAAACACGAAACCGATGTTCCTATTGCGGATCGCAGCGAGTTCATCGTGATGGAGTCCACCGACGTTTACCCCGTTCAGCCGATAACGGCCTTCACTCGGACTGTCGAGGCAGCCCAGTATGTTCATGAAGGTAGACTTGCCCGATCCTGAAGATCCGATCACCGCGACGAATTCGCCTCGTTGAATCGTCATGCTCACCCCTTCGAGCGCCCACACCGGCTCTCCGCCAACACGGTAGCAATGGCGCAGCCGGTCGACGTCAATCAGAGCCATGAATACCTCACCACAACCGGAACTTGACCAGGACGGAAGACGCGTCATCGTCCCGACGCGGAGCAGTAGCAAGCCCCGTAATGACCTGCTGCCCCTCAGTCAGGTCGCCTGCCAGCACCTCTGTTGCACGACCGTCGGTGATTCCAAGCCGGAGCGAGACAAGCTTCGGCTCGCGGTCTGGCCCAAATACAAATACCTCGCCCGGGCTTCCCGCCTCTACGCCCGTTTTGGCAATGGCCGGCGCGGTTGATCGCGCCTCGTCCCCGGTATCACTCGGCGGCCGAAAACGCAGGGCCGCATTGGGCACTTTCAAGACCCCCTGTCGCTTGGCCATTACCACGCTCAGATTGGCGGTCATGCCGGGCAACAGCAGCTCATCGGAATTTTGCGTACCGACCACCACTATGTATGTGACGACGTTTTGAACGACCTGCGGTGCCTTGCGTATCTGTTTTACCGTGCCGGTGAAAATTCGGTCGGGATAGGCATCGGCAGTGAAAGTAACCGGCTGCCCGAGCGCAAAACGGCTAATGTCGGCTTCCACCACGGAAGCTTCCACCTGCATCTCAGTCAGGTCTTGAGCTATGGTGAACAGTATCGGGGTCTGCAGGCTAGCCGCCAGGGTCTGACCGCCACTGACGGCGCGATTGACCACTGTGCCGGTGACCGGCGCGCGTACATAGGTGCGGTCAAGATCAATTTGGGCCTGCTGAAGCACCGCTTCCTTCTGCTTCACCTGGGCAAGCGTGTTGGCGAGCTCCGCTTCTGCCATGTTGAGGGTCGCCTTGGCGGCTCGAACGACTGCCGATTGCGACAGTTCCTCGGCCTGGGCGGCAGTCGCCTGCGCCTTGGCAGAATTGTGCGCGGTATTCTCCCGCTCCCATTCTCCCACCGCGATGATCTTCTGCTTAGCCAGGGAACGTTTGCGGTTCACTTCCTGCGCCGCACCATCGAGCGCGATTTCGGCGCGTGTAGTCTGTGCGGCTGCAGAATCATATCTGGCCTCGGCGGTCTCCATCTCTGCCCTGGCCCGCTCGATCTGCGCCCGATGTACCGAAACCTGCGTTTGCGCCATCTCCCGTTCGGCAAGGGCTTGCGCTACTCTCGCTTCGTAAATCTCCGGCTCAACCCGGGCTATCACCTGGCCTTTGGTGACCTTGGAGTTGAAGTCGACATAGAGTTCCTTCACCCGACCCGAGAGCTGAGAACCGACTTCCACCATAACTAGCGCGTTCAGCGTGCCAGCCGCCTGCACCGTTGTGACGATATCGCCGCGCTCCACGGCTTGCGAGCGATAGGCGGGGGTATCGGGCCGGATGGAGGACGGCTCGAGGAGAGCTGAGAGCTGATTGAAGGCCGACAAAACCTGGCCGGAAGTCACCGATGGTGTCGGTCCCATGGAACTCCCGGGCGTTACCGCCGCGCCGAGGATTACCGTAACGAACAAAACGCTGCGCATCATGTTCTGACCACCTCTGAGCCGGAAGGGAAAGGTAGTCCCTTCCAGCTCTTTAATCTGCACTTGGCAGTGCCGCAGAGGAATTCTACGAACCTATAGAATAAACCCGTCAACAGCCAAATACATAGATGTTTATTCGAAAATTTCGGATATTACTACTTGCAGTGGCCGGGATTACCCTCGCAGGCCGTCTCGGTCTTGTTGCCAATGTTGCCTTGGCCTTCAGCCGTATCCTGCGTTGCCGTGCCGAACGCATTGCCATTCACATCCTTCGTGGTCTCATTGCACACGCAGTCCGGAACCGACCCCGTCTTTGTACAGGAGGCCACGCCAGCGGTGCCGCAGAAGTCCGTGCACTGTGTCTGCGATACGCCGGGACAGGTCTGCGCTAGCGCTCCGCCTGTTCCAAGCAACAGTGCCCCACCCATGAAAGCCGCAGCCGCGGCCACCTTTAAACCACTACATCTACATCCAATAATCATGTTTTCCTCCGATTTTGCCAGAGCTAGAGGGTGCTGCGCAGGCCATCTCTGGCACTGGTCGGCAGCATGAGGGCGCAACAAAGCCCTCGATTCGGTTCGATCGATTATGCTGTGGGGGATGCGGAAGTTATGAGGCCGCCAGCAACGGCTTTAAGCCGCCGGGCCTCCCAAGACTCTTTCGGGTGACAAGACTCTTTCGGATGAAGGGCCCTCTGCGGCGCACAGAATCGCCGCAATACTTGGCCTGCGCAAATCGGCAGCGCCCATTGTCGTGCTCCAGTACGACTGTAAGCGGGAATATTTCTTCTTGCTAATATATTAACCATATTTGCGGAAGCTGGCAACCAGTATCTGGGATATGCGTCGGTTGAGGTGCTGCTAAATCGATTGGTAGAACGGCGTGAACATCGCAATCGGCGTCAGCCAGTATCAGTTGCGCCGCAGAGCGGGTTGATCGTGGAGCCGAGATGCACGATCACCCTGGCTTCCGGCCTACATCATCATCTCAGCACACCGGAAACCGCTTGAACTCAACTGCGGTTGAGGTTTTACAAGCCGTCCCCGAAGCGCCGCGTGCCCATTTGGAGACGAAGAGCGCTCCAATATTTTAGACCAGCGTCTAGGGAAGCTCGGGGGGCTGGATGACCAAAACAAGCACAAACGGGGTCGATTGGCGCGCGCTGTGGGCGAGCGGCGACCTGGCGCGCTTCTGCTTTATCGGCCTCGGCATCCTGCTGCACGCCACCAACGAAACCATGGTAGCAACGGTCATGCCGGCCATGGTCGGCGACCTCGCCGGCGTGCAACTGGTCGGCTGGTCGCTGGCGATCTACGAGTTCGGCGCCATCGTTGCCGGTGCGGCCGCCGGACGGCTGGTGAGCTATGTCGCGCTGCGTACCAACATGATGGTCGCCGCAATGCTCTATGCCGTCGGCGCGCTGGTCTGCGCCACCGCGCCTTCGATGCCGCTGTTCCGCCTGATCGAAGGGCTCGGTGGCGGCGCGCTGGTGTCGCTGGCCTTCGTCTCGGTCGAGCGGCTGTTTGCCCGCGCGATCTGGCCGCAGCTTTTCGGCGTCATGTCGGCGATCTGGGGTGTCGCCGCCTTCAGCGGGCCGGTGCTCGGCGCGGTCATGACCGAATTCTCGTCCTGGCGCTGGGCCTTCGGCGTCTTCACCCTCGGCGGCACGGCCATGGCGCTGGCAAGCTTCCTCGTGCTCGATACGCCTGAAGCAACGAGGCCGCAGGCGAAGGGCGGCTCGGCGCCGCCCTTCCCCTTTGCGGCACTTGGCTGCCTCGCCGGCAGCGTCGTGCTGATTGCCACTGCCGGCGTCGACATCGCCCTGCTGCGCTCGTCGCTGCTGCTCACCCTCGGCCTGATCGGCCTGGCGCTGTTTATCTATATCGACGCACTGAAGCCGCGCTCGCGCCTGTTCCCGTCGCGGCTGTTCTCATGGCGCTCGCCGGTCGGCGCGGGCATGACCATGGTCGCGGCGTTTTCGGTGGCGACCTGCTCGTTCGCGGTCTACGGGCCGCTGCTTCTGACCAGCCTGCAAGGCATTCCGATCCTGACCACCGGCTACATCATCGCCGCCGAATCGATCGCCTGGTCGATCCTGTCGATCCTCGTCGCCAATGCGCCGCCAGAGCGAGAGCGGCTGATCATCGTCGGCGGGGCGCTGATGATCGCCACGGGCGTCGCCGGTTTCGCCTATACGGTGCCGGCCGGCTCTATCCCGTTGATCCTGCTTTGTGCCTTGCTGCAAGGCGGCGGTTTCGGCATCGCCTGGCCCGTTCGTCACGCGTGTGATCGTGGCATCGGCCAAGGAAGGCGAGCAGACGATCGCCTCGGCCGCTGTGCCGACCATGCAGCGCATCGGTTATGCCGTGGGTGCGGCACTGACCGGCATCGTCGCCAACGCCAGCGGCTTTTCCGAAGGCCTGAACCGCGAGGCCGCGGCGAACGTCGCCGCCTGGCTGTTCCTCGCCTTCATACCGCTCGGCATCCTGGGATGCCTCGCCGCCCTGCGGATTTCGGGGACGACCGACACGAAGCCGGCGAAGCTGTCAATCTCCGTGGGGGAGATTGACTAGACAACGACCGTCTTCAGCCGGTCGGCGATTAGTGCCGCGAGCCGCGTCGCCACCTCGTCCTTGCTCATCTCCGGCCATTCCTCGACGCCGGCCTTCGAGACGATTCGCACCTTGTTGCGGTCGCCGCCCATCACGCCCGGGGAACCATCTTCATGCGAGACATCATTGGCGACGATAAGATCGGCGCCCTTTTTTGCGAGCTTGGCCTCGGCATTCCTGACCAGATCCTGCGTCTCCGCGGCGAAACCGACCACCAGCATCGGCCGCTTTTTGTGGTGCCCGACACCGGCAAGAATATCGGGATTTTCCACCATCTGCAGCGAGGGCGGCCCCTCGCCCGCCATCTTCTTGATCTTTTCCCCGGCCGAACTTTGAGTGCGCCAGTCGGCGACAGCCGCGACGAACACCGCCGCGTCGGCCGGCAGCAACTGCTCGACCGCGTCCTTCATCTCGACGGCGGTTTCGACGTGCAGCGTGGCGACGCCGGCCGGATCGGCAATGCCGACCGGGCCGGAGACGAGACGCACGTCGGCGCCGAGCCTGGCCAGCGCCGCCGCGATGGCGTGGCCCTGCTTGCCCGACGAGCGGTTGGCGATGTAGCGCACCGGGTCGATCGGTTCATGCGTCGGTCCGGAAGTGACGATGATCCTCCTGCCTGCCAGCGGCTTTGGCCGGCTGTCGAGCAGCGCCTCGATCGCGGTGACGATCTTCAGCGGCTCGGCCATGCGGCCCTCGCCCACCTCGTTGCTCTCGGCCATCTCGCCCTTCGCCGGGCCGACGAATGCGACGCCGTCCTTGCCCAGCATCGAGCGGTTGCGGCGGACCGCCGGATGCGCCCACATTTTCGGGTTCATCGCCGGCGCCATCAAAACTCGCTTGTCGGTGGCGATGAGCACGGTCGAGGCAAGGTCGTTGGCGTGGCCATTGGCGAGCTTTGCCATCAGGTCGGCGGTGGCCGGCGCCACGACCAAAAGGTCGGCTTCGCGCGACAGCCGGATGTGGCCGATGTCGTGCTCGTCCTGCCGATCGAACAATTCGGTGAAGACGTGGTCGGCCGACAGCGCCCCGGCCGACAGCGTAGTGACGAACTCCTGCGCCGCCGCGGTCATCACCACGCGCACCGAAGCACCGCGCTCGCGCAGCCGGCGGATCAGGTCGAGCGCCTTGTAGGCGGCGATGCCGCCGCCGATGATCAGCAGGATGCGCTTGCCGGAGAGGATGCCTCGCGGGCTGGAGACGGCGACCACCGGCGTTGCTGGACTCTGCGAACTCGTCAGTTCGCGCAGTGTTTTCTCGATCTGGTCGATGCGACCGGCCGAACCGAACTGACCTTCGACCGCTGCGCGGATCATCACCCGCGCTTGGTCTTCCATCGACCGGCCATTCTCCGCCGCCAGTCGGCGCAGCAGGTCCTTGACCTCGTCATCAAGGTTGCGGATCGTGATGCTGGCCATCTGATTGCACCTTGCCCGGAATTGCTGAGTGCAATGATAGCAATGCAATCACTTTGCAACAAGCGCTAGAATATACGCCAGGCGATATACACCAGCGTCAGCGCGATCACCCACAGCGCCAGCCGGCCGGAGCGGGTGTGGCGCGCCTCGGCTTTGCCGATCGCGTCCGCCGTCCC
Source organism: Mesorhizobium sp. M0663 (assembly GCF_040320585.1). NCBI lineage: Bacteria > Pseudomonadati > Pseudomonadota > Alphaproteobacteria > Hyphomicrobiales > Phyllobacteriaceae > Mesorhizobium > Mesorhizobium sp. M0663. The sequence continues at coordinate 253,052 of NZ_JAMYPX010000001.1, read as the reverse complement.
CTCGTCGAAGCGCAGGCCGTTTTCGGCCATCAGGTCGATCTCACGCGACAGCCGCTCGGTACGGGCGGCGAGGTCCGGTGCCTGACGGGCCAGCGCCAGCAGCGCGTTGGCACCGTCGCGCGCATCGGCCAGCAGGGCGCGCGGGCCGAGATTGCGGGCAATCCAGCCGCTGACCACCGGCTCCGACGTCTTCCACATGTTGAAGGCCGGGTCGAGGGTGCGGGCGACGCCTTCGACAACGACCATGGTCTTCTGCAGCAGCACCAGTTCGGACCGCGTCGCCATGTCGAAGAGGTCGGTCACCTCGAACAGCAGCGTCAACAGCTTGGCCATCGAGATGGTCTCGGCCGGCTGGCCGTGGATCGGTTCGCCGATCGCCCGGATCGCCTGGGCGAAAGCCGCGACATTGTGCTGGCGCGGCACGTAGCCGGCCTCGAAATGAACTTCGGCGACGCGCTGGTAATCGCGCGTGATGAAGCCGTAGAGGATTTCGGCGAGGAACCGGCGCTCCTTCCTGCCGAGCCGGCCGGCAATGCCGAGATCGACGGCGACGATGGTGCCGTCGGCTTCGATAAACAGGTTGCCCGGGTGCATGTCGGCGTGGAAGAAACCGTCACGCAGCGTATGGCGCAGAAACGACTGAACGAGGTTGGCGGCAATCGCCTTCAGGTCGTGGCCGGCGGCGGCTAGGCCGGCAATATCGTTCATCTTGATGCCGTCGACCCATTCCATGGTCAGCACGTCGCGACCGGTGCGCTCCCAGTCGACCGACGGCACACGGAAGCCGGGATCGTCCTTGGTATTCTCGCCGAGCTCCGAAAAAGCCGCCGCCTCCAGCCTCAGGTCCATTTCGATTTTGGTCGTCTGGGCCAGTGTCTCCGTCACCTCGACCGGCCGCAGCCGGCGCGACGACGGGATGTATTTTTCCTGCAGCCGGGCGGCGAGGAAATAGCTCTCGAGATCGCGAAAGAAGCGGCGGCGCACGCCCGGCCGGATGACCTTTACTGCTACCCGGGTAATGACGCCGTCCTGCAGGGCTTCGGCGGTATGAACCTGGGCGATCGAGGCGGCGGCGACGGCCTCGCCGAAACTGACATAGAGCTCGTCGATCTTGCGTCCGAGCGAGGCTTCTATCGCTGCAACGGCCTCGGCCTTCGCAAACGTCTGCATCTTGTCCTGCAGCATGGCGAGATCGAGCGCTATGTCGTTGCCGACGACGTCCGGCCGTGTCGCCAGGAACTGGCCGAGCTTGACGTAGGATGGGCCGAGCCGCACGACCGCCTTGGCCAGCCGGTCGCCGCGCTCGTAGGCAAGCGCGCGACGGCGGGTGAATAGCCGGGCCATGCGCCAGCCGAATTTCGGCAGGCCGAAGAGCTCGTCGCCGGGCAAAGCCGCGATGACGCCTTCGCGGACCAGTACCCAGCCGGCCCGCACGAGCCTGAAACCAGCGCCGATGCTGCTCATGGCTGGCTTTGCCCCGCCGATCTCCTGGACCGGCGAAGAGCACATTGATTACGAAAGATACGGGCCAGCCTCAAAGCTTCCAGCCCGAGTGGAGCGCGGCGATGCCACCGGAATAATTGCGAAACGAGGCGCGGTCGAAGCCGGCGCGGGAGATCATCGCTGCGAAATTCACCTGATTGGGAAATTTGCGGATCGATTCGACTAAATAGGAATAGGGCTCGCCATCGCCGGTCACCGCCTTGCCGATCCGCGGAATGGCGTTGAACGACCATGCCTCATAGACCTTGTCGAGCAGCGGCATCTCGACCTCGGAAAATTCAAGGCAGAGAAAGCGCCCGCCAGGCTTCAGCACGCGATAGGCTTCGGCAAGCGCCACATCGATGCGCGGCACGTTGCGGATGCCGAAAGCAATGGTGTAGGCATCGAAAGTAGCGTTGGCAAAAGGCAGTTCCTCGGCATTGGCCCCGACGAAATCGGTATTTGCCGACAGGCCCTTTTTCTCGGCCCGGTCGCGGCCGACGGCGAGCATCGAGCCGTTGATGTCGAGCACCGTCGCATGGGCATGCCTGCCGCTCGCCTCGACGATGCGGAAGGCGACGTCGCCGGTGCCGCCGGCTACGTCGAGAACGCTCCAGCCCGGCCGCTTCGGTGGATTGAGCCAGGCGACCATGGCGTCCTTCCACAACCGATGCAAGCCGGCCGACATCAGGTCGTTCATCAGGTCGTAGCGGTTTGCCACCTTGTGGAAAACATCATTGACCAGGGACTGCTTGTCGCCTGGTCCTACCCGCCTGAAACCATAGGAGGTTTCCATGCCGCCCGCAGCAGTGGTTCTTTCAACCGACATCGTTTTGATCCGCCATAAAATCGGCGGGACCATAGCCGATCGATGGTGCGGGCGCTATTGTTTAAGGCGCGGTGTTCGGCCGCGCTTCGAAGCAGGTTCCGGAAAAGTGTCACACGGTTTTCCGACAGGAACTTGCGTCATAAGAAAAAGCCTGACGGGATAATTGAATGCCTTTGAAAGCAGAACTGCACTGCCACATCGAAGGGGCAGCGGCGCCTGAACTCGTCCTCCGCCAGGCTGAGAAATACGGCAAGGATGCCTCGCCCTACATCCAGGACGGCTCCTTCGTCTGGCACGACTTCACCTCTTTCCTCGCCGCCTACGACTTCTCGTCGGACCTGTTCCGCACCGAAGAAGACTATGCGCGGCTGGCCGATCATTACCTGACCAGCCTCGCCCGCGACGGCGCCATCTATTCCGAGGTTTTCACCTCGCCCGACCATGCCAGCAAGGCCGGGCTGTCGCCGAAGGCCTATACCGACGCGCTCGGCGAAGGCATGGCCCGCGCCAAGGCGAAGACCGGCATCGAAGGCCGCATGATCGTCACCGGCGTGCGCAATTTCGGTGTCGAATCGATCGAGCGAGCGGCGCGTTTCGCCGCGCGCTGCGGGCATCCGCTGGTCACCGGTTTCGGCGTCGCCGGCGACGAGCGGATAGGCGACCTGGAAGATTATGTCAGGGCCTTCGAGATCGCCCGCGAGGCCGGCCTCGGCATCACCGTCCATGCCGGCGAATTGATGGGCTGGGAGAGCGTCGAGGCGGCACTCGACCACATCCGCCCGTCTCGCATCGGCCATGGCGTGCGCGCCATCGAGAACCCCGAGCTTGTGCGGCGCATCGCCGACGAAGGCGTCGTGCTCGAATGCTGCCCTGGCTCCAACATCGCCCTGAAAATCTTCGACAGCTTCGCCGACCATCCCTTCCCCGCCTTGCGGGCAGCGGGCTGCAAGGTGACGCTCAACTCCGATGACCCACCCTATTTCTGGACCTCGCTGAAACGCGAATACGACATCGCTGCCGAGCATTTTGCGATGGACGACAAGGCGCTCACCGCCGTCACCAGGACGGCCATCGAGGCAGCCTTCGTCGACAGGAAGACCAGGGCGGTGCTGCTGGGCAGGCTCGGCGCCAAGGGCAGGTGAATGGTGAATGGTGAATGGTGAATGGTTCACCCGGCGCTTCGGTTCGTCAACCGCGAGTTTTTCCGCGCAACCAAGGACTCGCAAACCAGTTCACTATTCACTATTCACCATTCACCATTCATTTGCGCAGTTGGAGAACACCATGAAGGGCGTCACCGTCGTCGACCATCCGCTTGTCCAGCACAAGCTGACCATCATGCGCAAGAAGGAAACCTCGACGGCCGGCTTCCGGCGGCTGCTGCGCGAGATCTCGCTGCTGCTCGGCTACGAGGTCACCCGCAACCTGGAACTGACGACGACGACCATCGAGACGCCGATCGAGACGATGGAGGCGCCGACGCTGGAGGGCAAGAAACTGGTCTTCGCCTCGGTGCTGCGCGCCGGCAACGGCTTGCTCGAAGGCCTGCTCGATCTGGTGCCGGCGGCGCGTGTCGCCCATATCGGCCTCTATCGCGACCATGAGACGCTGGAAGCGGTCGAGTATTTCTTCAAGGCGCCGGGCGACCTCGCCGACCGGCTGGTGATCGTCGTCGACCCGATGCTGGCGACCGCCAATTCGGCGATCGCGGCGATCGACAAGCTGAAAGGCCGCGGTGCCACCAACATCCGCTTCCTCTGCCTGCTGGCGGCACCAGAGGGCCTCGAGCGGTTTACCCAGGCGCATCCCGATGTTCCGGTCTTCACCGCTTCCATCGACCGCCAGCTCAACGAAAAGGGCTATATCATGCCGGGTCTCGGCGATGCCGGCGACCGCATGTACGGCACCAAATAGATCCGTTTACCGATTGTTTACGCAAACGGCTGGTTTCCGCACTCGTTAAAGCGGCAATCACCATGTCGGACTAAGGATCGGCAACCACAAAGGCCGGTCCATGCTGCGCAAGCTCCTCATCCTTGGCGTGTTTGCCGGAACGTCGGCATCGCTGCCGATCGTCTATCAGTCCAATTCACAGGTAATCGAGCGGCTGTTGAAATCCGCCATCGGAGCCAGGCCGGCCGACACACAAACCGACCTGAATCTCGCCGCCGTCCCGGACAGGCCCACAACGCCGCAGCCGCTCGGCCGCAAGGTCGTGGTCACCGCGGACTCGCGCGGGCATTTCATGTCGGTCTTCAAGTTGAACGGCCGCCAGATCGACGGCATGATCGATACCGGTGCCACGCTCGTCGCCATCAACACCTCGACTGCGCGCAGGATCGGCATCTCGCTCAATTCGACGGACTTCAGCCATCAGGTCAACACCGCCAATGGTGCGATCAAGGCCGCCGTGGTGACGATTGATCGCCTGCAGATCGGCAAGATCACCGTCGAGGGCGTCGAGGCCGTCGTGCTCGACGACAGGGCGCTGCACACCAACCTGATCGGCATGAGCTTTCTGCAGCGACTCGAAAAATACCAGGTCGAAGACGGCAAGCTGCTGCTGGTTCAGTAAAACGTGATCCCGAACCGCAGGTCCGCGCCAGCGAAAAGTGGGGACCGGTTTTCGGACAAGATCGTGGTCCAAAGAAAGATAGAGCCCATCCGATACCATCGGAATGGCTCTACCCGCGCGGCAGGATCCGCCGGATGACGGTTTTCTCCGTGGCCGGTTTGGAAGTGCCGATGGTATAGGCCGAAAGCACGGCGGCCGCGGCCGCTTCGGCATCCCCGCTATTGCGGGCATGGACCAGCGCCAGCGCTTCGCCGGCCCGCACTTCAGCGCCGACCGGCAACAGCCTGGTGATGCCGACGGCGTGATCGATCCTGTCGTCGGGCCGCGTCCGCCCGCCGCCAAGCCCGACCACGGCAAGCCCGATCTCGCGGGTCGCGATGCCGGTGACAAAGCCGTTCGCGCTCGCCTTGACCGCGAATTCCGTTGCCGCTTTCGGCAAATATTTTTCCGGATTGTCGACAAAGTCGACGGGACCACCCAGTGCCGCCACCATGCGCGCGAAGACGGCAGCGGCGCGGCCGCCGGCCAGCGTTTCGGCGGCGCGGCGCAGGCCGTCCTGGTTGGACGACACCAGGCCTGCCGATTGCAGCATCTCGGCGGCCAGCGCCAGCGTCACGTCCTCCAGCCGCCGGTCGCGAAAGCGGCCGGTGAGAAAATCGACGGCGTTGCGCACCTCGACCGTATTGCCGGCGGCGGACGCCAGCGGCTCGTTCATGCCGGTGACCAGCGCCGAGGCCTTAAGGCCGGCGCCATTGGCGACGTCGACCAGGCTGTTGGCCAGTGCGGTTGCGTCGCGCGATTTCTCCATGAAGGCGCCGTTGCCGACCTTGACATCGAGCACCAGCGAACCAAGGCCGGCCGCCAGCTTCTTCGACAGGATCGAGGCGGTGATCAGCGGCACCGATTCCACCGTTCCTGTCACATCGCGGATCGCGTAGAGCCTGGCGTCGGCGGGTGCCAGATCGGCGGTCTGGCCGATGACGGCACAGCCGGTTTCGAGCACGGTCTTGCGGAACCGCGCAACATCCGGCTGGCTGATATAGCCGGGGATCGCATCCATCTTGTCCAGTGTGCCCCCGGTATGGCCCAGACCCCTGCCGGAAATCATCGGCACATAGGCGCCGCAGGCAGCGACGATCGGCGCCAGCATCAAGGAGACATTGTCGCCGACGCCGCCCGTCGAATGCTTGTCGGTGACAGGGCCGGGCAGATCCGACCAGTCGAGCACATCGCCGGAATCGCGCATCGCCATAGTCAGCGCCACCGCCTCGTCGCGGCTCATGCCGTTGAAGAACACCGCCATGGCAAAGGCGCCGACCTGCGCGTCGGTGACTGTGCCGGCGGTCAGACCCTCGATGAAGAACGCTGTCTCCTCAGCCGAGAGCTTCTGGCCGTCGCGCTTGCGGCGGATGATTTCCTGGGGAAGCATCAGGCGTCGACCCTGTGCTCCGGAAGCCCGTCCTGAAAAACACGCTGCAGAATGGTCGCCAGCCGCGCGCCGCCGACCGGCGCCATGTCCTTGGTCTCCTGGTGCGACAGCTCGGCTCCGGTCATGCCGGCGGCAAGGTTGGTCACGACCGAACACGCGGCGACGCGCAGCCCAAGGAAGCGGGCGAGAATGACCTCCGGCACCGTCGACATGCCGACTGCGTTGGCGCCCATGACGCGCGCCATGCGGATCTCGGCGGGCGTCTCGAAGCATGGGCCGGAGAACCACATATAGACGCCCTTGTGCAGCGTGGCCCCGATGGCCTTCGCCGCCTGCTCGATGGCGGAGCGGAGACCGGCGTCGTAGGCTTCGGTCAGGCCGACGAAACGGCGGTCGCTCGGTTCGCCGATCAGCGGGTTGGAGCCCGAGAAATTGATGTGGTCGGTGATCAGCATCACCGAGCCCGGGCCCATCCCGGGATCGACCGAACCGGCGGCGTTGGTGAGGATCAGCCTGGAGATGCCGAGGCCGGCGAGCACCTCGAGTGCCGGCCGCATCGCCGCCGCGTTGCCGTGCTCGTAATAATGCGCCCGGCCGGACAGCATCAGCACCGGCGTGCCGGCAAAGAGCCCCGCCACCACCTCGCCGGCATGGCCGCTGACGCCGCTTCGGGGAAACCCCGGCAAGTCGGCGTAGGAGATGCGCACCGCATCCTCGACCTGGTCGACAAGCCCGCCAAGCCCTGACCCCAGCACCAAGGCGGTGGTCGGCGCCAGCCCGTCCAGCCTTTCGACGAGGTGATCGAGCGCTTCCTTCATTTCAGCACATCGCCTTCAAACCCGTATGGCAGCAACTCGCCCATGGTCACGGTCTCAACCACGCCGCTATCATCGCAGAGATAGAATTTCGTCTCCGGCCGGCAGAATTCCGCCAGCCGCTGCCGGCAGCCGCCGCAGGGCGAGCATTTTGCCACGCGTTCGGCGATCACGGCGATTTCCGTGATCTTGCCGCCGCCGCCCATGACGTAGTGGCCGAGCGCGGTGGTTTCGGCGCACCAGCCCTCCGGATAGGACGCGATCTCGACATTGGCGCCGGTGAAGACACGGCCGTCCTCGGTGCGCAACGCCGCGCCGACCGGAAATTTCGAATAGGGCGCATAGGCCTTGGCCATGGCGGCTTTCGCCGCTTCGAACAGATCATGAGCCATGATAGATCAGCGTTCCTTGACATACGGCACGCCGCCGGCGCGCGGCGGGATTGCCTTGCCGATGAAGCCGGCAAGCAGGATGACGGTCAGCACATAGGGCAGCGCCTGCATGAATTGCACCGGCACCTTGCCGATCATTGGCAGTGGCGTGCCTTGCAGGCGGATCGACGCCGCGTCGAGGAAGCCGAACAGCAGGCAGGCGAACATGGCGTTGACCGGTTTCCATTTAGCGAAGATCAGCGCGGCCAGCGCGATGTAGCCCTTGCCGGCGGTCATGTCCTTCACGAAGCCGCCATTCTGCACCATCGACAGATAGGCGCCGGCAATGCCGGTGAGCACGCCGGTGCAGATCAGCGCCCGGTAGCGCAGCCAGGCGACTGATATGCCGGCGGTGTCGACGGCGGCGGGGTTCTCGCCGACGGCGCGCAGGCGCAAGCCGAAGCGGGTGCGAAACAGCACCCACCAGGTGAACGGCACGGCCAGGAAGGCGAGATAGACCAGCACGGAATGGCCGGAGATGAGTTCCGAATAGATCGGCCCGAGGATCGGCACGCTCCTGAACGCCTCCGCGCCCGGCCAGGTGATTGCCTCGAACCGCTCGCCGGCGGCCAGCGCCGGCGTGCGCCCGCCTTGCTGGAACCAGGCTTGGCCGAGCATGATCGTCGATCCGGCGGCAATGAAATTGATCGCGACACCCGAGACGATCTGGTTGCCGCGATGGGTGATCGAGGCAAAGCCGTGGATCAGCGCGAAGGCAACCGAAATGAGGATGGCCATGCCGAGGCCGAGATAGGCCGAGTGGAAGACCGAGGCGGCGGCCGCACCGGCGAAGGCGCCGACCAGCATCTTGCCCTCGAGCCCGATGTCGAAGACGCCGGCGCGCTCCGAATAGAGGCCGGCGAGGCAGGCGAGCAGCAAGGGCACCGACAGGCGGATGGTCGAGTCCAGGACCTGCACGATGGCGTTGAAGAAATCCATCTCAGGCGCCCTTCCCCTTGACCGCTTCCATGCCGACCGATCTCGGGCTGAGCGAGGCGAACAGCGCCTGGACATAGGGCCGGAACATATGCTCGAGCGCACCGGCGAACAGGATGACCAGGCCCTGGATGATGACGATCATGTCGCGGCTGATCGCCGGCATCTCGAAGGCGAGTTCGGCGCCGCCCTGGTAGAGCATGCCGAACAATATTGCCGCCATGACGATGCCGACCGGATGCAGGCGGCCCATCAGCGCCACCGCGATGCCGACGAAACCGGCGCCCGAAACGAATTCGAGTGCGACATTGTGCTGGTCGCCCATCGTCGGGTTGAGCGCCATCATGCCGGCTAGCGCGCCCGAGATCATCATCGCGATAATGATGATGCGGATCTCCGAAATGCCGGCATAGCGCGCCGCTTTCGGGCTGTGGCCATAGGTGCGCATCTCGTAGCCGAGCTTGGTGCGCCAGATCAGCACCCACACCAGGAAGGCCATGGCTAGCGCCAGCAGGGAACTGACGTTGAATGGCGCCGAACGGATTTTGGCGCCGAACAACTCGATGACCCAGTTGAGCTTCGGCAGTTGCGCGCCTTCGAGGAAGGTGCGCGTCTGCGGTGCCATCGAGGCGGGGGGCTTCAAGTACCCGACCAGCGCACGGACCATGACGCTGGCGGCGATGAAATTGAACATGATGGTGGTGATGACGATGTGCGAGCCGCGCTTGGCCTGCAGATAGGCCGGGATCAGCGCCCACAGCGCGCCCATCGCCGCGGCGGCGATAATGGCGATCGGGAAGGTCAGCCACCAAGGCAGCACGCTGTCGAAGGCCAGGCAAACAATGCCAATGCCGAGACCGGCGATATAGCCCTGGCCCTCGCCACCGATGTTGAACAGGCCGCAATGCGCCGCAACCGCCACCGAAAGCCCGCTGAAGATGAAGGTGGTGGCATAGAAAAGCGTGAACGCGATGCCTTGGCCGCGGCCGAAGGCACCCTCGACCAGGACGACGGCTGCGCGCAGTGGGTTCTCGCCAACCAATATGACGACGAAGCCGGCAACGACGAAGGCGACGAACAGGTTGATCAGCGGGATCAGGACGTAGTCGGCCCAGGCCGGCAGCTTGGCATAGGGAGTGCTCATTCCGCCGCCTCGCGCTGCTCGACGCCGGCCATCAGCAGGCCGAGCTCGCCCTCGGTCGCGTCGGGGCCGCGTTCCCCGACGATGCGGCCGGCAAACATCACCAGGATGCGGTCGGACAGCGAGCGGATCTCGTCGAGCTCGACCGAAACCACCAGCACCGCCTTGCCCTGGTCGCGCATGGCGATGAGGCGCTTGTGGATGAATTCGATGGCGCCGACATCGACGCCGCGTGTCGGCTGGCCGACGATCAACACGCCGGGATCTTGTTCCATTTCCCGCGCAAGCACGATCTTCTGCTGGTTGCCGCCGGAGAAATTGGCGGTCTTGAGGCGGCAGTCCGCCGGGCGGATGTCATATTTGACGATCTTGTCCCGGGCATCGTTACGGATGGCGTCGATGTCAAGGAACGGCCCCTTCAGATAGCGCTCGTCGTCCTGGTAGCCGAGGATCGAATTCTCGTTCTCCTCGAAGGCCAGCACCAGCCCGACATGATGGCGGTCCTCCGGCACATGGGCGAGGCCGCGCTCGCGCAGTTCACCGGGATCGGCGGCGCCGGTGAGGTCGATCGGCTTTCCGTCGAGCATGACGGAGCCCGAAACGGCATGCCTGATGCCGGAAATCGCCTCGAGCAGTTCGGACTGCCCGTTGCCGGCGACGCCGGCAATGCCGACGATCTCCCCGGCATGGACGTCGAAGGAGACGTCGTCGACCATGGTGACGCCGCGAGAATCCTTCACCGTCAGGTTCTTGACCGCGAGCTTGACGCCGCCGGCCTTCGCCTCGCCCTTTTCGACGCGCAGCAGCACGCGCCGGCCGACCATCAGTTCGGCCAGCTCCTCGACCGTGGTCTTCCTGGTTTCGCGTGTCGCCACCATGGTGCCCTGGCGCATCACCGAGACCGTGTCGGTGATCGCCATGATCTCGCGCAGCTTATGGGTGATCAGCACGATCGTCTTGCCCTGCTCCTTCAACTGCCTGAGGATGCGGAACAGGTGGTCGGCCTCGGCCGGCGTCAGCACGCCTGTCGGCTCGTCGAGGATCAGGATCTCGGCGCCGCGATAGAGCGCCTTGAGGATTTCGACGCGTTGCTGCAGGCCGACCGGCAACTCCTCGATGATGGCGTCCGGATCAACTTCGAGCCCGTATTCGCGCTCGAGCCGCTCCAGCTCGGAACGCGCCTTGGCGATGCTCTTCTTCAGCAGCGCATCGCTTTCGGCGCCGAGAATGACGTTTTCCAGCACCGAGAAATTGTCGACCAGCATGAAATGCTGATGCACCATGCCGATGCCGAGCGCGATCGCATCATTCGGTGTCTTGATCGATGCCGGCTGCCCACCGACACGGATTTCGCCGGAATCGGCCTGGTAGAAACCATAGAGGATCGACATCAGCGTCGACTTGCCGGCGCCGTTTTCGCCGACGATGCCATGGATAGTGCCGCGCATAATCTCCAGATTGATGTCGCGGTTGGCGCGCACGGCGCCAAAGCTCTTGTCGATGCCGATCAGCTCGATTGCGGCTTGCGCCATGCAGCCTGTTCCCACTGTTATTTTTTTACCGCTTGGTCAAACGCCTAGCATGACGCCCAGTCTGTGCCAATTGGGTCCGTACCAATTGGCCGGAGCAGGGTTCACTCTCGACAAATCCCGCCATGCTTGTCAATTTCCAACGTGGCCGCAGCCTGCACAATCGCCTGATCGAGGATTTCAAATGACCATGCCCGAGGACCGGCTGACGACGCTGGAAATCCGCGCCGCCGAGCAGGAGAAGACCATCGAGGAACTGTCCGGCCAGATCGCCGAGCAGTGGAAGGTGATCGAGCGCATGCAGCGCAAGCTCGACGCGCTGGCCGAGCGCTTCCTGGCGCTGGAGGAACAGGCCGCGCCCGACGTGCCGGTGACCAAGCCGCCACACTGGTGAGCGGGCCGATAAGACAAAACCGCCGGGCTTTCACCCGGCGGCTCGTCAGTTCAGCGGTGCCAGTCGATCAATAACGGCAATCGATCAATACGGGCAGGCATTGTCCGACATATAGTCGTGCACCTTGATGGTGCCGGCTATGATGTCGGCCTTGGCCTTTTCGACCGCCGCCTTCATCGCATCGTCGACAAGCGCCTTGTTGTTGTCGTCCATTGCGTAGTCGACGCCGCCTTCCTTGAGGCCGAGATCGTTGACGCCGGCCGTGAACTTGCCGTCCTTGGCATCCATGAAGGTGTTGTAGACGGCAACGTCGACGCGCTTGACCATGGAGGTCAGCACCTTGCCGGGCTGCAGGCCGTTCTGGTTGGAATCGACGCCGATGCCGAGCTTGCCGGCGTCGGCCGCTGCCTGCAGCACGCCGACACCGGTGCCGCCTGCCGCCGCGTAGACCACGTCGGCGCCCTGGTCGATCTGCGTCTTGGCGATCTCGCCGCCCTTGGCCGGATCGTTCCAGGCTGCGGGCGTATCGCCGGTCATGTTCTGGATGACGTCGGTGGCGCCGGCCGCCTTTGCGCCGCCGACATAGCCGCAGCCGAACCTGCGGATCAGCGGAATGTCCATGCCGCCGACGAAGCCGACCTTCTTGGTCTTGGAAGCCATCGCCGCCATCACGCCGACGAGGTAGGAGCCTTCCTGCTCCTTATAGACCAGCGAGCGGACATTGGGCTTGTCAACGACCATGTCGATGATGGCGAATTTGGTGTCGGGGAACTCGGTGGCGATCTTGTCAAGCGCGTCAGCCCACGAGAAGCCCGCCATGACGATGGGGTTGCGACCGTCCTCGGCGAAACGGCGCAGCGCCTGCTCGCGCTGGGTGGCGTTGCTGACCTCGAATTCCACATAGGGGATGCCGGTCTCGGTCTTGAACTTTTCAGCGCCGTGGAACGACGCCTCGTTGAACGACTTGTCGAACTTGCCGCCGAGATCATAGAGGATCGCGGGTTGAATGTCCGCGGCGAAGGCCGGAAGAACCATTGCAGCTGCGGCCATGAGGCCGAGAACGATACGTTTCATGTGATCCACACCCCTGTCGGTTATTTGTCCATTATGCACCGCATGCCGGCCCGGTTCTCCGGCAGGCATGCGGCGTCAGGCAGGAGTGTCTTCCTCCCGCTTCGGGTCAATCTGGCACGGCCCGAAACAAAATTCACGTGGAATTTTGACCCTTTGGAAAAGCATGGCGCCGCATCGCGGCGCCACAGCATATTCCTTGCGTCAGGAGCATAAAATCAGGCGGAGACGGCGGCCGGAATGGCGCAGGAGACGCCGGTTCCCTGCAGGCCGCAATAGCCGTAGGGGTTCTTCGCCAGATATTGCTGGTGGTCTTCCTCGGCGAAGTAGAATTCCGGCGCCGGCGCGATCTCCGTGGTGATCTTGCCGCGTCCGGCGCCGCGCAGCGAACCCTCGTAGGCGTCGCGCGAGGCGATCGCAGCCTGGTGTTGAGCGTCGTTGAGCGTATAGATCGCCGAGCGGTAAGTGGTGCCGACATCATTGCCCTGGCGCATGCCTTGTGTCGGGTCGTGGCTTTCCCAGAACAGCTTCAAGAGCTCGGCATAAGACACGATCTTGGGGTCGTAGACGACGAGTACGACTTCGGCATGGCCGGTGAGCCCCGTGCAGGTTTCCTGATAGGTCGGGTTGGGCGTGACGCCGCCGGCATAGCCGGCCGCCGTGACCCAGACGCCCTTGACTTGCCAGAACAGGCGCTCGGCGCCCCAGAAGCAGCCCAGGCCGAACATCGCCGTTTCCATCCCTTCGGGATAAGGACCCTTGAGCGGCCTGTTCGAGACAAAGTGCTTCGATGCGGTCGGGATCGGCCGGTCGCGGCCGGGCAACGCCTCGGAGGGTTTCGGCAGGTTGAGCTTCTTGTTCAGCATGTCGCTGAGAAACATGTGTGGGTTCCTTTTCTTCTTGGTTGAGCCTCCCCGGTACGGAACACCGGGTCAGGCTGGAAATGTCAGGTTGCGGCGAACCGCCCGCTGGGGCGCTGCCGCCTGTAACCGATGGCAAAAAGAATGAACGCCAGGACCGCGAACACGGCAAAGCCGGGCTGGCTGAGCACCCAGGCGATGGCACCGTCCCACAGCAGCGGGTTGATCTTATCGCGGACGAAGCTTTCGAAGGCGCTGCGCGTATCCGGCGAGACAGCGAGCCAGCTGGTGTTGAGCGGGGTCATCACCAGCGCCGAAGCCGCCACCGAGCGGGTCGCATCGAGCACGGCCATGATGACCGAAACCGAAAGCGCGACCATTGCAGCGAGACGAAAGACGAAGCGGAACATCCGGACCCTTCCTCCCCAGGAGTTTATCAGAATGTCGTGTCGGACTGTTAAATAGGACCTGCGCGCTTTATCCGCAATCGCGACACGTGAAGTTGAACCCGCGACCGCCGGTTCGCCGGAACCGGTGGTGCGCCGGACGGCAAGCACAACCTCCGCCGATCGTTTCGATAGGCTCCGAACGGGTGCCCCAGCGGCATGGGCTGAGCATCCGTATCCGGCAAAGCGAATAGACTGCCGTTATGTCTTGGCATTCGGCACCGGATCGACTAGATGAGCCCCGCGCCTGTTGCTTTGACGGCTCGGGTGCGGGGAAAGGGTATCCGCTGGTTGACGGCGCCCACGGCCGGAATTCCGGCCGGAATCCCACAGGAGAGGCATCTCCCCAACCCGCGCGGCGAAACCGGCCGCGGCGAAAATGCTAAAGGATGGAGAGGTGGCCGAGTGGTTGAAGGCGCACGCCTGGAAAGTGTGTTTACGGGAGACCGTAACGCGGGTTCGAATCCCGCTCTCTCCGCCAGTTGCCTCGCCAAATTGCTGAAATACCTAATAAATTTCATGGCTCGCAGTATTTGACCCACTTTTTGCCCCACATAATTGTGTGGATTAAAATGGCTGTCACAGGCTTTCTCTGGACGCTATCTCTAGCAAGAGCGCTTCATTGTGGAGCGAAGTTGAGCGCCCCTCCAACTATGTGAGTCTGGGGCCGGATGGTCCTGTCACTACGGGGACGACGGCGACGTTGGCGGGTGTGTGGAGAGGCTTTGATTTTGGTGGGCGTGTTGACCTGTCGCCCGATCCTGTGGGGAGCGAAAGATGGTGACGATACTGAAGTGGATTGCCATCGCTGTACTTGGGCTGCTGGCATTGATGCATGCGGCACTGACTGCTTCACTGATCTGGCACATGTTCCGCTACGATGTACCCGGAGCTTGGATTGCGGAGCCCGAATTAGTCAGGCAATACCTGATTCCGCTGGCTTCCATTTTTGGTCTCTTGATACTGATGCGATACGCCAAGCCGACCGAAAGAAAGGCGTGCATCGCAGTTCTCGCTGCCGTTACTGTGTCCTTTGCGCTGTTTCTATTGTTGCATTTAACCGGTCGATTGACGATCAAATAGAGGGGACACTTTGGGCCCGCGCAGCGATTTTTGGCTGTTCTGCATGCTGATTTTTGCCTCTGATAGTGCTTCGCGCGGGTAGAATTTTGCGTTCGCGGCCTGCAAATTTTGTCATCGAATCCGGTTTGCGCGCACGAAATTTGGGCTCTTCTTGCGGTAAGCTAGCGCGGTTTCTCGTGCATCGGCGAGCGAGATGATCGACGTGCCGCCCAATCCGATGTCTCTACGCCTGCCTTGGACGATGATCCGGAGGAGCCAACGCTTCGCTCCCGACGGGTCCACGACGGGGTAAAGGCCATTGCCATCGGCATATCGTCCCGGAGTCTTAGCCTGCCGCACCTCGATCGCGCTTAGCGCCTTGTCCGGGTGCTTTCCCGATTTTTGCATCGTCCGCCCAACTCACCCCACCCCACATTTTCACCCACATTGTATCGGCGATTTTGTTGGACGGCAATGAATGTCGTTGGACGAACTGAAAAATTAACGACTTGATTTCAAAGCGTTATTGGACGTCATTGGCCGCAGACGAACAGCCGACTGGCTGCCGCTCTCTCCGCCAGATAAATCTCACCGGTTCGCCAGCCTAAAGGGACGCTGGACGGCTACTGCCGCTGCGGTGCAGGTATCTTGGGGCAGGCAGAGGGCGCGCGAAGGCTACGGAGCGGCTTTCATCTTCGCCGCACCCTTACCTCAGATCAGCCTACAACCAATCGGCCCGCGCTTCACCAGAAGCACGGGCTTGGTCGACTCGGCGCCATCGCCGCCCCGTCTAGCGCGGGACCGCTTGTATTCCCGAGACCGAGCGCTCTGTTTCGGCGGAGAAAACCACGAAGGCAAAGATCAGCACGGCGACAGCGACAATCATTGAGCCGGTGGCGACGATCGGCTCGAGCGCCGGGTTTCCCTGCAGCATCAGGTAAAGCGCCGGCAGCATCACGACCAAGCCGAGATTGTAGACGCCGTAGTGGATCATGGCGCTCCTGCGGGCAGCCTTCGCCGGATTCAGCGCATAATAGCCGCCGAATATCGCACTGGTGACCCACCCCAGCAGGTTGATGTGCGCGTGAGCCGGAAACGCGCCGTGATCGCCTGAAATTGCCATCTGCAGGCCAGCTGCAATTCCCAGAATAAGAAAGACGATGGCTGTCTTGAAAAAGAGCTCCGAAACTTTAGGCATGCTATTTCTCCCAAACCCGTTTTGCCGCCGCATCATGCTGTGGTTCCGGCGATCTTGCCAAGGGACCGTCGGGCCTGCGGAAGCATGTGTTGCCGGCCTGACAGCCCGTTGGCGACCGGTCGCCGGGCCTAGCCGGTTGCGAGTCCAGCCGGCAAAAAATATGCGCTTACGCTAATTTAATTGCAACATCACCGGCCAGGCTTCGATGTCGTTCTCGCTAGCGAACTGTCCTGCGCGATGGTGGTGCCCATACGCGCCAAAGGTCTGCCCGTCAGTGTTGCAGCAGGGCCTCGCCAAACTTCTCCCACAGCTGTTCGCAATCTGTTGCTCTGAGGCTGGGGGTTCCGAGTGGGCCATATCTGATGACGGCGGCGTGAACATCATAGCCAACGATAGGTGCATTGGCGACAAAGTGGATAGCCTCGCCCAATCGGCGAGAGCCAATTGGCGCATCGGTTTTGTTGGTGATGTCGAAGACACCACAAATATCCACTTCCTGGTTCCTGGCTGCCAACGCAGCTTCCATTACCTGTTCGTGCATCATCGAAGTCTCTCCTATCGGTCTAAGTCTAAGAACCGCGGCTTGTGTTGGCCCGGCAACTGACAACCGGCAAATCGAAGTGCCTTTTGCAGCATCTCGATTGGCTCTTGCTGCGAGCCACTCCGCCCGCTCCCGCGGCAAGCCGATAAGGCAACTGCCAGCGAAATCCGCAGGCACATCCACGGTCGCATCAAGCACGGCCCACGTGCCAGTCGGCTCCTGAATGGGCAAAAACCTCATAACAGCGCCTGCTAATATACTTATTGCGACTGTGGGGACGGAGCTTTGTTCGTGCATCGATTAAACGAATGAGAGATGGTGTCGGAATGGCAGGCGACGCTCGCCGAAAACAATCGTCTGCGACATCGCCAGGATCGAAGGTGGGCTTGAGCAGCGATCCGGCCGCGTTCGGGGCTCGCCGGTAGGGACAAGTACAAGACGCAGCGCCGGCACGCCTCGTCAGATGTCACTTTCTGCCCTGCGGATAGATGGTCTCGCCGCGCTTCAGCATCTCCACGAACGCCGCGATCTTCTTCTTGCGTCCGGCTTCGGTTTTCATGTTGTGGGTGCGGAAGGCTAGCGCGAAGCGGTTTTGCCCGCTGAGCTTTGCCAGCATCTCTTTCGCCCTGGGCTCGGTGTCTATTGCCGCCTGGAGGTCGTCGGGGATCTTCATCTCCTTGCCGCTCTTGTAGGCGCGCGCCCAGCGGCCGTCGGCCTTGGCCGCATCGACCTGCCTCAGCCCGTGCTCGGTCATCCGGCCCTCCTCGATCAGCCGGGCGACATTGTCGACATTGATCTGGCTCCAGGTGCTCTTCTTGCCGCGCGGGGTGTAGCGCTGCAGGTAGCTTTTGCCGTCCAAGGCCTTGCGCACCGCATCGATCCAGCCCCAGCACAACGCCACGTCGATGGCTTGCTTCGGAGTGATCGACGGCAGTCCCGAATCGAGCTTATGGATCTTGATCCAGACTTCGTCCTCGCTGTCGTGATGCTCGCCAAGCCAGGCATGGAAGCTTTCGGCATCCCTGAACTCGCGCACCTTGGCGGGGTCGACCTTGACCGGCGCCATCAGACTGTCCGCCCGTGACGCACGCGCGTAACGATGCCAAGCCGCTTGCATGCCGCGCGCACGGTCATCTCAGCTCCGACAACTAGGATCATGGTTCGCTCCTCTCAACGATGCGAATACGAAACCTAGACGATCTTTCTACTTTCATCATCAAGAGCGTCTCCCTCCTCGTACCGCTCCAATGCCTCCATTAGCCACCGACACTGATTTTACTGGTATGGAACCGCTCGGCATCCGCATATCTATTTGCAACTTCTAATTTAGCCCGATGCGTGCCGAGAGCCCTCAATTCCGGCCGTCATCCATTGCACTTGACGGTCTCTCGAGCTGTGTACGGCCCGAACTGTTGCCGTATCGGCCGATTTTTCAGCGCAACCAAGCCTTTACCTTTCGGCCAGTTCGGAGTTGCCCTTCAGCCATGTTCGTGGTCCCGTACAACCAGGGCGCTCAATGCGGCATTCGGCACCGGTCGCCTCACCGACCGTCAAGGCAACACAGGAGATAGCAATGGGCATTTTCGACAGTATCAAAGGTGCGATTTTCGGAAGCGCGGTTGCGGCCGAAGCGCCGCCGGCGCAACCGTCTCCCGCGCCTGCTTCGAGCACGGCCACCCAGCCGACGGCGCCTACCCGATCCGCCCCGGCTGCAACCCCGGCTCCGGCCGCGCCGGCCGCGCCGTCCTCTGCCCCGGACATCGCTGCCATTCTCGACAAGGCGGTGGCCGCGAAGGGGCAGAAACTCAACTGGAAGAATTCGATCGTCGACCTGATGAAGGCTCTGAATATCGACAGCAGCCTCGGCGCCCGCAAGGAGCTTGCCCACGAGCTGAACTACACCGGCGATATGAACGACACTGTAACGATGAATCTGTGGCTGCATGACGCACTGATGAAAAAGCTGGCCGAGAATGGCGGCAAGCTTCCGAGCGACCTGGCCGCCTAGAGTCACAAGACAAGCAATTCCAGGAAAACGTGTGAACGGTTTTCCGTCCGGAATTGCGTCAAACAAAAAGACAGACCGGTTCGGCGTTTCCGTGAAACGACGAACCGTCCCGGTCCTGCCCGCACCGTGGTTCTTGCTGCGCTGGCTTCGGCCGCAACCGAGCAGACCACACTGCCAAGCATCAGACTGCCAGTAAATAAAATTGAGACCGATCCCGGCCGCCGGGATTGGGTCTATGGCGAAGTCGCATGGCACAAAAGCGCTGCCGCCTCGCGCCCGGATTGCCTCCCGCAAAACCGACGATTTCGGTCGCTGCCCACGCGCTGGTAGGACCACCATTTCGCTGGCGAAACGCGACGTTCGGCGTATCATTCTCCCGGGAGAGGGTTCATGGTGGGAGGAAGCCAATGAACGTGGTGCAGCGGGTGACCGTCGCCGACTTGACGGCCCAAGAGCTTGTTTCATCTGCGCTTTCACGGTTCGGTGCCGGCGACACCATATCGACGAGGGCGATGCTGGACATCGTTCGCAGGACGGCCCCGGCCTGCGGCAACAGTGACGACGATCTGGTCGAGCTTATCGTCATGACGGCCGTTGGTAGGACCATGGGCGTCGTGTTCGACCATCGCTCCCATTAGCAATCCGGAACGAATACCAGGCTGCGCCCAGGAGCAGTGGCGGGCGGTTGGCAGCGCCGCCAAAGAGGCCAGCCTGTTTGTGCGCGAAGGCCGGCCTGACGCCAAGCCCCTGCTTTGAGCAAACCGCCGCGCATGCCCGGTCATGCCCGAGGGCAGGCAACTGGGCGACACGCTCGAAGGAACTCGCTGAAATCTTGCCCGTTATGCTCTCGTCGAGATGAGGAGAGCTGCCATGGCCGACGACAAAACCAAGACCGACAGTCGCGACCGCTCACGAATGGCGGGCGGCGAAGACTACGAGGTACGTCACTTCGCCGAGGAAGCGGGCATCACCCCGGATCAGGCACGCACGCTGATCAAGCGCCACGGCACCGACCGCAAGGTGCTGAACGAAATCGCCGAAAGCATAAGAGCGTCGTAATGGCTGACAAGAAAACCGCAATGGCCGACCGCAAGACGCGCGATCCGGACGAAAAGGAGGCTCTGCGCCTGGCCGAAACCACCGACGTTTCGCCGAAGCAGGCGAAGGATCTGATGCGCAAGCACGGCAAGGACAGCCCGAAGGTCGAGAAGGAAGCCAAGAACTTCAAGGCCGAGGGCTGAGCCGCCGAGCCGGTTGGACGCGCGGCACAGGGTTGTGGCCGCAATCCTGCAGCTTATCGGTTTTCTAACAAATTCGGCCTATCCCTTCCGCTATCGCGGCTCAGGGATGCCATATGCGCGGGATATCTGGTGAGGCGAGGCCGTCGATAGACGACATACGGCATGTGAGGCCGATGTTTTGCCTGCTGGCGGCGGTCGTGATGGCGGCGGCGCTCCTCGCCTTTGCCACCTCCCTCCTGCAGGATCCTGATAGCTGGTGGCACATCAAGATCGGCATGGATATGCTGGCAAGCCGCACATTCCCCACCGTCGACATCTATTCCTATACTTTTGCCGGCCAGCCATGGATCGCCAAGGAATGGCTTAGCCAGGTTCTCCTTGCAATTGCCTTTGAAGCCGGCGGCTGGAACGGCGTGGTGCTGCTGGCGACTGCAATAATCGCGCTGACGGTCTTTTTGACGTCGTGGTATCTCAGCGCGTGGTTGAAGCCGACGCTGGCGATAGGACTGACGCTGGTTCTCGCGCTCTTGATCGGGCCAGTCTATGTCGCCCGGCCGCACATCTTTACCTTGCCCATCATCGTCGTCTGGACCGCCGGTCTTTTCCAGGCCGCACGCAACGAGAAAGCACCGCCCTTATGGCTGCTGGCGCTGCTTTGCCTGTGGGCCAATCTCCATGCCACCTTCACCTTCGGTTTCGTCATCGCCGCCTTCGCCGGCCTCGATCTCGTCACGCGCACACGCTTGTCGAACCCCTGGCTGCTGGCCAAGTGGATCGTTTTCGGGCTGCTTTGCCCGCTGGTCAGCCTGCTCAATCCCTATGGCGTCAAGGCCATACTCGCCACATTCACCGTGGCCTATGGCAATGAGGCGGTGCCTTACATTGCGGAGTGGCAACCCTTCGACGCCTCGCGGCACACCCTCCAGGAGGTGGCCCTGCTGGTGGCGTTTTTCGGGCTGCTCGTGTCGAGATTGCGCATTGGCTGGGCCAAGGCGCTGTTCCTTGTCTTCACGTTGCACGTCTATCTCACCCACATACGGTTCATGTACCTGTTCTTTCTTCTCGTGCCGGTGGTCCTTGCCGTCGAGGTCGCGCAACAATATCCAGCGCTTTCAGCCGAGAAATGGGCGGCGGAAAAGCGTGACGGACTTGAACAATTTTTCGCACGGCAATTTTCCAGGATTTGTGCTGGACTTGCCGTTTTGCTGGTTTTGGCGGCTGCCGCCTTCACGACCTATCCGGTCGCGCCGAGCCAGAAGACCTCGGCGAGGGACGCACTGGCCTTTGCCCAAACCCATAATCTGTCGGGCAATCTGCTGAACTCCTACGATTTCGGCGGCACGCTGATTTTCCACGGCATCAGGACGTTTATCGACGGCCGCGCGGATCAGCTCTTCCTGAATGGCTTTACGGAAACGGATGAGCAGACGGGGCACAGCCGGGGCAAGCCGATCCTGAAAGCCCAACTCGACAAATATACGATAGGCTGGGCATTGTTGACCGCCGACGACAGCCGCATTCCGTTCTTCGACGAACTGGGCTGGAAGCGGGCGTATGCGGACGATTACGCGGTGATCTACACCCGCGCGGACTGAGCCCCGGCAGCTTCGCGCGCCGGTGCGCACTTCCCCCCCTGAAGCTTCGGCCAGCGCCGAGGCGGCGAAATCCTTATGGGATTTTGATTTCTTTGCTCCGCGTCCCGTCTCGAACCTTTATGGCACTTTGATCCATATTCACAGGAGCGGTGTATCCAGCCGCCGATATGATGCGGCGACGGGTTTGGATAGTTTGTTAAAGTAAACAAACAAATACAACATAAGGAAAACGCGCGGTGGACATAGTTGTTGTCGCGATTGGAATCGCGTTCTTTGCTCTATGCTTCGGCTACATCAAAGCTTGCGACAAGCTGTAAGTTTAGGGGATCGCAACATGCTTTTAGACTATATCCTCGGCGGCGCCGTGACCTTGTTTCTTCTCGCCTACCTGACATACGCCCTCGTTCGCCCGGAACGCTTCTGATCTCCGCTGGCAAGGAGCCAACCCCATGACAATCAACGGATGGCTGCAGATCCTCGTCTATTGCGGGATCGTCGTTCTGCTGGCCAAGCCGCTCGGCGGCTACATGCATCGCGTTTTCAGCGGCGAGCGCACATTCCTGTCGTCAATTCTGGCCCCGCTCGAGCGCGGGCTCTACCGCATATCAGGGACCAGCGAGCGCGAGGAGCAGCACTGGACCTCCTATGCGGCGGCCCTGCTGTTCTTTAACCTGGCCGGCTTCCTGGTGCTCTATTCGCTGCAACGGCTGCAAGGCGGCCTGCCCTACAATCCGGCCGGCATGACCGCCGTCGAACCTGGGCTGGCCTTCAACACCGCCGCCAGCTTCATGACCAACACCAACTGGCAGAACTACGGCGGCGAAAGCACGATGTCCTATCTCGTGCAGATGGCCGGCTTGACCGTGCAGAATTTTCTGTCGGCGGCGACCGGGATCGCCATTGCGGTCGCACTGATCCGCGGCTTTGCCAGGGCCTCAGGCAAATCGATCGGCAATTTCTGGGTCGATATGACCCGCGGCACGCTCTACCTGCTTTTGCCCTTTTGCATCGTGTTGACTCTGGTCTATGTCTATCTCGGCATGCCGCAGACGCTCGCTGCCTACGTCAACGCGACGACGCTCGAAGGCGCGCAACAGACTATCGCGGTCGGGCCGGTCGCTTCCCAGGTTGCCGTCAAGATGCTCGGCACCAATGGCGGCGGTTTCTTCAACGCCAATGCAGCGCATCCCTTCGAAAATCCCGATGCAATCTCCAACCTGATCCAGATGGTGACGATCTTCGCCCTCGGCGCGGCGTTGACCAATGTCTTCGGCCGCATGGTAGGCAACCAGCGCCAGGGCTGGGCAATTCTGTCGGCTATGGGCGTGCTGTTCATCGCCGGCGTTGCCGTCTGCTACTGGGCGGAAGCCGCCGGCAATCCGCTCGTCCATGCGCTGGGCGTCGACGGCGGCAACATGGAGGGCAAGGAGAGCCGCTTCGGCATCGCCCTGTCGGCACTGTTTGCCGTCATCACCACGGCCGCATCCTGCGGCGCGGTCAACGCCATGCATGACAGCTTCACCGCACTCGGCGGCATGATCCCCATCATCAACATGCAGCTCGGCGAGGTCATTGTCGGCGGCGTCGGCGCCGGCTTCTACGGTATCCTGATGTTCATCGTCATTGCCGTTTTCGTCGCCGGGCTGATGGTCGGACGCACGCCCGAATATCTCGGCAAGAAGATCGAGGCCAAGGAGGTCAAGATGGCTATGCTGGCCGTGCTCTGCCTGCCGCTTGCAATGCTGATCTTCACCGCTATCGCGGTGGTGCTGCCGACCGGCGTTGCTTCCATCGCCAATGCCGGCCCGCACGGCTTCTCCGAGGTTCTCTATGCCTACACCTCGGCCGCGGCGAACAATGGCTCCGCCTTTGGCGGCCTCAGCGGCAACACGCCCTGGTACAACGTAACGCTCGGCATCGGCATGCTGATGGGCCGGTTCCTGGTCATTATTCCGGCGTTGGCGATTGCTGGCTCGCTGGTTGCGAAGAAGACCGTCCCTGCCTCCGCCGGCACCTTCCCGACCGACGGTCCGCTGTTCGTCGGGCTGCTGGCCGGTGTCATCCTGATCGTCGGCGGCCTGACCTTCTTCCCGGCCCTGGCGGTCGGACCGATCGTCGAGCACCTGGCGATGATTCACGGTCAGACATTCTGAAACGACGATGCCCTGGTTCGAGATCATGCCTCGAAAGGTCCGGCATCGCCCCGAGCCGGAGGGGGAGAAAACGCCTCCTCCTTTCCCGACGCTGTCCACATTCCTCGCTATTGCGGCAGCCTTGATCATGATCTGGCTGCTGGCTTACGGGCCGCCGCACCTTCGTTCGGCACACGATCGACCGGTCAACAACATCGACACTGGAGCTACCAAATGAGCCCGTCGAAATCCGTGAGCATCATGGATACCCGCATTCTGTGGCCCGCTATCGGCGATTCCTTCAGAAAACTGAACCCGCGCACCTTGATGCGAAACCCGGTAATGTTTGTCGTCGCCGTCGTCTCGGCGCTCACCACCGTGCTGTTCGTCAAGGATCTCGTTACCAGCGGCGGCGATCTTGGCTTCACGCTGCAGATCATCATCTGGCTGTGGTTCACCGTGCTCTTCGCCAATTTCGCCGAAGCGGTGGCCGAAGGCCGCGGCAAGGCGCAAGCTGACTCGCTGCGTCGGGCGCGCACCGAGACGCAGGCCAAGCTGTTGAACGGCGGCGACCGCCGCAAGTTCAAACTGGTGCCCGGCACCAGCCTGAAGGTCGGCGACATCGTGCTTGTCGAAGCCGGCGACATCATCCCCTCGGACGGCGAGGTGGTCGAAGGCGTAGCATCGGTCAACGAGGCGGCCATCACCGGCGAATCCGCACCGGTCATCCGCGAATCCGGAGGCGATCGTTCGGCGGTGACTGGCGGCACGCAGGTCTTGTCCGACTGGATCCGCGTGCGCATCACTGCGGCTGCCGGTCATACGTTCCTCGACCGCATGATCTCGCTGGTCGAGGGCGCCGAGCGCCAGAAGACACCCAACGAGATCGCGCTCAACATCCTGCTCGTCGGCATGACGCTGATCTTCGTGCTGGCGACGGCGACGATCCCGAGCTTCGCCTCGTATTCGGGCGGCTATATCTCGGTGACCGTGCTGGTCGCCCTGTTCGTTACCCTGATTCCGACCACAATTGGCGCCCTGCTGTCGGCTATCGGCATTGCCGGCATGGACCGCCTGGTGCGCTTCAACGTGCTCGCCATGTCGGGCCGCGCCGTCGAGGCGGCCGGCGATGTCGACACGCTGCTGCTCGACAAGACCGGAACCATCACGCTGGGCAACCGTCAGGCGACGGCATTTCGTCCGGTCAAGGGCGTCACCGAACAGGAACTGGCCGACGCGGCTCAGCTTGCCTCGCTTGCCGACGAAACGCCGGAAGGCCGCTCGATCGTCGTCCTGGCGAAGGAAAAATACGCCATCCGCGCCCGCGACATGGCAAGTCTGCATGCGACTTTCGTGCCCTTCACCGCGCAAACCCGCATGAGCGGTGTCGATCTGGAAGGCTCCTCGGTCCGCAAGGGCGCAGTCGATGCGGTACTTGCCCACGTCAACCTCTCGACCGTTGCCACAGGCAGTACGCGCCCCGGCAGCGACACCGTCCGCGACCTTCAGGCGATCGCCGACGAGATCGCCAAATCGGGTGGCACTCCACTCGCGGTAGAGCGCGACGGGCGCCTGCTCGGCGTCGTCCATCTGAAGGACATCGTCAAGGGCGGCATCGCAGAACGCTTTGCCGAATTGCGCCGCATAGGCATCCGCACGGTGATGATCACCGGCGATAATCCGATGACCGCGGCGGCGATCGCGGCGGAAGCCGGCGTCGACGACTTCCTTGCCCAGGCGACGCCCGAGGACAAGTTGAAGCTGATCCGCGACGAGCAGGCCAAAGGCAAACTGGTCGCGATGTGCGGCGATGGCACCAACGATGCGCCGGCCCTTGCGCAGGCCGATGTCGGCGTTGCCATGAACACCGGCACGGTCGCGGCGCGCGAGGCCGGCAACATGGTCGATCTCGACAGCGATCCGACCAAGCTGATCGAGATCGTCGAAATCGGCAAGGCGCTCCTGATGACGCGTGGCTCGCTGACCACCTTCTCCATCGCCAACGACGTGGCCAAGTATTTTGCCATCATCCCGGCAATATTCGCCGTCTTCTACATCGCCCCGGGCCAGACCGCCGGGCCGCTGCAAGCGCTCAATGTCATGCATCTGGCGACGCCGCAGAGCGCTATCCTCTCGGCCATCATCTTCAACGCGCTGATCATCATTGCGCTGATCCCGCTGTCGCTGAGGGGCGTCAAATACCGCGCGGTCGGCGCCGGTGCGCTGCTCAGCCGCAATCTCATTGTCTATGGCCTTGGCGGCGTCGTAGTGCCCTTCGTCGGCATCAAGATGATCGACATGGCCATCACCGCTCTCGGTCTCGCCTAAGGAACCACGTCGATGCTCAATCAAATCAGGCCCGCGATCGTCATGATCGTCTTCTTCACCATTCTGACGGGTTTGGTCTATCCGATCGGCATGACCGGCATTGCCCAGGCGCTGTTTTCGCGCCAGGCCAATGGCAGCCTGATCGAGAAGGACGGCAAGCTCGTCGGTTCCGAGCTGATCGGCCAGGCTTTCGAAAGCGACCGCTACTTCCATGGCCGCCCGTCGGCTGCCGGCGACGGCTACAATGCCGCCGCCTCGGGCGGCTCGAATCTCGGCCCGACCAACCCGAAGCTCATCGACAGGATCAAGAGCGACGCCGAAAAGCTGAGAGCCGAAAACCCGAGCCAGCCGGTACCGATGAATCTGGTCACCACGTCCGGCAGCGGCCTCGATCCGCATATCAGCCCCGATGCGGCCTATTTTCAGGTTGCCAGGGTGGCCAAGGCCAGGGGCGTCGATGAATCCAGGATCAAATCGCTTGTCGACAGCCATGTCGAAGATCGCGAATTGGGATTCATCGGCGAGGCGGTGGTCAATGTGCTGGCCCTCAACCTTGCGCTGGACGATGCGATGAAACAGTGAAGGACCGGCGCCGGGATCGACACCGAAGCCGGCGCCGTTCATGATTGACCCTTATGCCAGACGACAGCCGCACCGCCGAAACCAGGCCCTCTCCCGACGCGCTGCTCGAGCATGCCGAGCGGGAGGAGCGCGGTCGCCTGAGGATATTTCTCGGCGCCGCCCCCGGTGTCGGCAAGACCTACGAGATGCTGATGTCGGGCCGCGCCAGGCTGGCCGACGGGGTCGACGTGGTGATCGGCATCGTCGAGACGCACGGCCGCAAGGAAACCCAGACGCTGGTCGAAGGCTACGAGGTCATTCCTCGCCTTGAGATCGATTACAAGGGGCGGATCCTTGAGGAGATGAATCTCGACGCCATCCTCGCCCGGCACCCGGCCCTAGTTCTGGTCGACGAACTCGCCCACACCAACGTCGCCGGCAGCCGTCACCCCAAGCGCTATCTCGACGTCCAGGAAATCCTGACGCACGGCATCGATGTCTACACGACGCTGAATATCCAGCACGTCGAGAGCCTGAACGATGTCGTGGCGCAGATCACCCGCGTCAGGGTGCGGGAAACTGTCCCCGACTCCATAATCGACCAGGCCGACGACATCGAGATCATCGACCTCACCCCCGACGATCTGATCAAGCGGCTTGAGGAAGGCAAGGTCTACATCCCCAGCACCGCCCAGCGCGCCATCGAGAACTATTTCTCGCCGGGCAATCTGACGGCGCTCCGGGAATTGGCGCTCCGCCGCACTGCCCAGCGGGTCGACGAGCAGTTGCTGACCCACATGCAGGCCCACGCGATACCCGGGCCTTGGGCGGCGGGGGAAAGGGTTCTCGTCTGCGTCGATGCGCGTCCGGGCGGGGCGGCCCGTGTACGCTATGCGCGGAGGTTGGCCGACCGGCTCCGCGCCCCTTGGACGGCGCTTCATGTCGATACCCCTCATTCAGCGGCCATGCCCGAGGAGGACAAGGATCGGCTGGCGACGCAGCTGCGCCTTGCCGAGCAGCTCGGTGCCGAGGTGACGACCATTCCGGGTCAGAACGTCGCGCAAGACATCGTTCGGCATGCGACGGCGAACAACTTCACCCATATCGTGATCGGCAGGCCGACCCGATCGCGCTGGCGGGAATTGATCGAAGGCTCGCTCACTTACGATCTCATCCGCAATGCCGGCGACATCAGCGTCCATGTCATTTCGGGAAACGAACGCAACGCCGAGGCGACGTCGAGGACCGTCAAGGCGGCGGACGAGCAGTGGCAGTTCGAGATCTGGCCCTATCTCAGGGCCACGGCCTATGTTGTTGGCTCGCTCGCCTTCGCCGTTCTTCTCGACCAGTTTCTCGACGTCCGCAATCTGGCGATCATCTTTCTCATTGGGGTCCTGACGTCGGCGGTGACCGGCGGTCTCTGGCCGGCTTTGTATGCCTGCCTCATCAGCGCCATTGCCTTCAACTATTTCTTCCTGGAACCACGCTACACGCTGACGATCGAGGATCCGGAGAGCATCGTTGCGCTGGCTGTCTTCCTGGTTGTTGCGGTCATTGCCAGCAATCTAACAGCGCGCGTGCAGCGTCAGGCGGTCGCTGCGCGCTCGCGGGCACGCGCCACAGAAGATATTTATCTCTTCTCAAAGAAGCTCGCCGGCGCTGGGACGCTTGATGACGTTCTCTGGGCGACTGCCTTCCAGATCGCCTCGATGCTGAAGCTGCGCGTGGTGCTGCTTCTGCCGGAGAACGGCACAATTGCGGTCAAAGCCGGCTACCCACCCGACGACACGCTGGCCGAGGCCGACATCGCAGCAGCCCGCTGGGCCTGGGAGCATAACCGCGCCGCCGGGCGCGGCGCCGACACGCTGCCCGGAGCAAAGCGCCTCTATCTGCCCTTGCGGACCGGACGCACGGCGGTGGGCGTTGTCGGCCTCGACAACGACAAGCAAGGTCCGCTGCTGACACCCGAGCAGCAGCGTCTGCTCGATGCGCTCGCCGACCAGGCGGCGGTCGCCATCGAGCGCATCCAGCTCGTCGCCGATGTTGACCGGGCCAAGCTCGCGGCCGAGGCAGACCGTCTGCGCTCGGCCTTGCTCACCTCCATTTCCCACGATTTGAAGACGCCACTTGCCGCCATCATGGGCGCGGCCGGAACACTCAGGGACTTCGAGGCCGCACTTCCCGAGCAGGACCGGACGGAACTGCTGTCGACCGTGCTCGATGAAGCGGAGAGGCTTAACCGCTTCATTGCCAATCTGCTCGATATGACCAAGATCGAATCCGGCACGATGGAGCCGAACTATGCGTTTCACTATCTCGGCGACATTGTCGGTTCAGCTCTGTATCGGGCCCGCAAAATCGTCGGCGAGCATAAGACCGAGATCGACATTCCATCGGATCTGCCGATGTTGCGGGTCGACCCCGTTCTGTTCGAACAGGTGCTGTTCAACCTCCTCGACAATGCTGCAAAATACGCGCCGCCAGGTTCGACGATCCGCCTGCAAGCCTGGGCCGACAACGGCTTCGTCATCCTGCAGATCATGGATGAGGGACCAGGCATTCCGCCAGCGGATCTAGAGCGCGTTTTCGACACTTTCTACCGTGTGCGCAAGGGTGACCAGGTGCGTGCCGGCACGGGGCTCGGCCTGTCGATTTGCCGCGGCTTCATCGAAGCGATGGGCGGGACGCTCTCGGCGGCAAACAGGTCCGACCGCTCGGGGGCGGTTTTCACCATCAGGATGCAACTGGTGCCGGCGGAACTGCCCAACCTCGGCGAACCCGATGCGGGCCATCAAAATATGGACGATCTGGCATGACGAGCCTGGACGTCAGGATATTGGTGGTCGACGATGAACCGCCGATCCGGAAACTGCTTCGCGTCGGGCTTGGCAGCCAAGGCTACGCGATCAGCGAGGCGCCGAACGCCAGGGCGGCGATTGAACTCATCGAGACGGAAAAGCCGGACCTTGTCCTGCTCGATCTCGGCCTCCCCGGCATGAGCGGCCATGATTTGCTGCGCAAATGGCGGGATGATGGCCTGGACATTCCCGTGGTTATTCTTTCCAGCCGCACTGATGAGGCCGGCATCGTGTCCGCCCTCGAACTCGGCGCCGACGACTATGTCACCAAGCCGTTCGGTATGAACGAGCTTGTCGCACGCATCCGCGTAGCGCTTCGCCACAAGTTTCAGCAGCAGGGTGAGAGACCGGTGTTCCAAACCGGCGACCTCTCCGTCGATCTGGTGAAGCGCGTCGTCAAGGTCGAGGACAAGGAGATAAAGCTCTCGCCGAAGGAATACGACATTCTTCGCACCTTGGTGCAGCACGCCGGCAAGGTTCTCACCCACCAGTTCCTGCTGAAGCAGGTCTGGGGCGATTCCACCGACGTTCAATATCTCAGAGTCTATGTCCGGCAACTCAGGCTAAAGATTGAGAAGACGCCCGACCAGCCCCGCTATATCACGACCGAGACCGGCGTCGGATACCGGCTGCGCGAAGTCGATTGACGCGAGGAGCATCCGAAGCCGAAATGCCTCTTCCAATCCGCTTCAAATCAGCGGCGGCCATGGTGTCGTCGGACAAAAGCCCTATATTAAGGAAAGATCGGTTTTGTGCGGGAATGAATGGATGTCACGGCTTCGTCTATTGACGTTTTTAGGGTCGGCAATGCTGACCGCGGCGATGCTGTCGGGCGTAAATCCTGCTGCATCGGCACAGGTCGTCAGTCCCGCCGACCGCAACGTGTTGATCCAGCAAGACCAGTTGCAGATGTTGGAGAACAGGCTGCGGCGGCAGCAATACCAGCAGCAGCAACAGCAGTACCGTGCCCAGGATCGCCAAATCCCAACACCGCAACGGCAGGAGGTGCCGCAGATGAGGCCAACTTGCCAGTTGCTGCCGTCGGGGAGCGGCTTTGTCAGCACCTGCCGCTGACGACCGGCCCTTTCCATTTATTTAGCCGACTTATATATTGTGGAAACCGCTCCGCTTGCGCCCCATTGAAAGCGGCCGACTTTGCAACGCTGCCCTTGCCGTTTGGGCACCGCCTCGACTGGATTATCGAATGGCAGCCAGCAAGAAGAAGGTCGTACGCAAGGCAAGGGAGGGCGACCGGATTCGCCAGGTCGCGGCGATTCCGTTTCGGCTGAACGAGCATGGCGAAGTCGAGGTGATGCTGGTCACATCGCGAACGACAAGGCGCTTTATTGTGCCGAAGGGCTGGCCGATGAAGGGCAAGAGCGGCCGCAAGGCGGCCACCATCGAAGCACAGGAAGAAGCCGGCGTTCTCGGCAAGACACTGAAACAGCCGGCCGGCACCTATTGCTACTGGAAGCGGCTGGCGAACCGCTTCGTCCGTGTCGACGTCGTCGTCTATTTGCTGGAGGTAACCGAGGAACTTGCCGACTGGCAGGAATCCAAGAGGCGTCAGCGTGCGTGGCTGGCACCAGCCGACGCGGCGTTGCTCATCGACGAGCCGGATCTTTCGACGCTGGTGAGGAACATCAGGATTGCCGAGCTGGAGCATAATCCCAAAAAGCAGGGTCCGGCGTTCGGAAAAGATCCCGCTCAATAGAAGATGGAGGCCTGCCCCGACTGTGTCGGGATGGAATTGGTTCCAGCGCCCGCCGCCGCCGTCTCTTGAACCGATGCCTCACTGACTGCCATCGTCTTCCTCGGGCAGAGGCCGCGCCGGCGTGCCGGTATAGGCCCACAGCCATTCGCGCGGCAGCGGCCCCTTGTTGCGGTCGCTTTCCTGCGACTGTTCCCACGCATGTGCGAGGATGCCGACCGAGCGCGACAGCACGAAAAGGCCGCGCGTCAGCGGCGGCGGAAAGCCGAGCTCGCCGTAGATGACGGCCGTGGCGCCGTCGATATTGAGCGGGATTTTTTTGCCCTTGCGCCGCGCCACCTCGGCCTCGATCGCCTCGGCGATATCGGCGAAGCGCCCGCTGACGATGCCGCGCGCGGCAAAGTCGCGGGTTAGCTCGATGAGGCGGGGCGCCCGCGGGTCGACCGGATGGAAACGATGGCCGAGCCCGGGCACATAACCGTTTTCCCCGGCAAGGAAACGATCGAGCCGCGCCGACACGGCGTCCGCAAGCGGCATGCCGGCGTCCAGTTCGGCAGCGATGTCTCCGTAGAAGGAAAGCGCCTGTTCGCCGGCGCCGCCATGCACATCGCCAAGCACGTTGACGGCTGATGCCATGGCGCTGTTGATGCCGACGCCGCAGGTGATCGCCATACGGGCGATGGCGATCGACGGCGCCTGCGGCCCATGGTCGACGGCAGCACCCAGCGCGATGCCAAGCAGCGCCGCCTGCTCCTCGCTTGGCGTTTCGCCGCGCAGCATGAGCCAGATCATTGCCGGAAAGCTGACGCGACCGATCAGATCCTGGATTTCATAGCCGCGCAGCCGGATGACGCCGGGGCGCATCTCGATGATGCCGGTCTGCCACCATTCCTCGCCGCGCGCGCGACCAGTCTTGTTTTGCGTTCCGCTCATGCCTTCGCTCTTTTCCTGGCGCGTGGCGGCAGGTCGGCAAAAACCTCGTCCATATGCTCGCCCAGCCCCGGCGGCGGCCTGCTCGGCAAAGGTGCCTTGCCATCGACCATGAAGCCGCCGCGCACCACGGTCAGCGGCTTGTCCATTCCGGACACAGCCTGGAAGCGCGCCGTCATGCCGCGCTCGATCACCTGTTGCTCCTGCAGTATCTGCGGGATTGTCAGCACCCGGCCTGCCGGCACGCCGGCGCGATTGAACGTCTCCTCCCAGGCGGCGGCCGAGCCGCTCGCCAAGGCATCCTCGATCAGCGCTTTCAATGCAATGCGGTTCTGCTTGCGCGTTTCTCGCTCGGCAAAGCGGACATCCGAGGCCAGCTCCGGCCGGCCGATCAATCGGCACAGCGCGATGAACTGCTCCTGCTTGTTGGCTGCGATGTTGAGCAAGCCGTCGCCGGTGCGAAACGCGCCAGACGGTGCGGCCGTCATGTTTTCATTGCCCATCGGCTGCGGCTCGACGTCCGCCGTCAGATAGTTCGACACCGGCCAGCCGAGCGCAGAAAGCGTGCATTCGAGCATCGACACGTCCAGGAACGCGCCCTCGCCTGTCGTCTTCTGCTTGACCAATGCGGCGGTAATGGCGAACGCCCCGACCAGCCCGCCAAGCGTATCGGCAACCGGATAGCCGACACGCAGCGGCGCCGTTTCCGGTGTACCGGTGATGCTCATAATCCCGGAAAGACCCTGGATGATCTGGTCGTAGGCTGGATTGTCGCGCATCGGCCCGGTCTGGCCGAAGCCCGATATCGCACAATAGACAAGGCTTGGCCGGACCTCCTTCAGCCTGGCATGGCCAAGCCCCAGCCGGTCCATTACGCCGGGGCGGAAATTCTCGACCAGCGCGTCGGCCGAAGCGACCAGATCGAGGAAGCGTTCGCGGCCGGCCTCCTGCTTGAGATCGAGCGCCACCGAGCGTTTGCCGGCATTCTGCGCCAGGAACGAAGCGCCCATGCCCGCCCGGTTGAGCTCCGGCGAGGCGCCGAGCTGGCGCGCCAGATCACCGCCTTGCGGCGTCTCGACCTTGATGACGTCGGCCCCGAGCAACGCCAGCTGGTAGGCGCAATAGGGGCCGGCCAGCACATTGGTCAGGTCAAGGATGCGGATGCCGGAAAGCAGGTCTGTCATGACGTCACGAACAGCTCAGGCATCGCCCGGCACGTGCTCCGGTCCACGCATGCGTCTGTGCTCGATGTAGGCCCAGATATGCGGTCCAACCAGCCCGATGAAGGCCAGCGTCAGCAGCGTCAGCGACAGCGGATGCTTGTAGAACACCGTCCAATCGCCGTTGGAGATGGTCATCGCGCGGCGGAACTGCGTTTCGGCAAGCGGCCCGAGAATCATGCCGATGATGACGGGCGCGGTCGGGAAATCGAAACGCCGCATCAGAAAGCCGGCGGCACCGAGCAGATAGAGGATGACGAGGTCGATCGGCGATTGCGAGATGCCGTAAGTGCCAACCGTGGCGAACACCAGGATGCCGGCATAGAGTTGCGGGGCCGGGATCTTCAGCAATCGCACCCAGAGCCCGATCAGCGGCAGGTTGAGGACGACGAGGATGAAATTGGCGATGAACAGGCTGGCGATCAGCCCCCACACCAGGTCGGCCTGTGTCGTCAGCAGCAGCGGCCCCGGATTGATACCGTAGCTCTGGAACGCCGACAGCATGATCGCGGCCGTCGCCGAGGTCGGCAGGCCGAGCGTCAGCATCGGCACCAGCACGCCGGCCGCGGATGCATTGTTGGCGGCCTCCGGCCCGGCAACGCCCTCGATGGCGCCGACGGTGCCGAACTCCTCCTTGTGTCTGGAGAGTTTCTTCTCGATCGCATAGGACAGGAAGGTCGGGATTTCGGCGCCGCCGGCCGGCATGGCGCCTATCGGGAAGCCGATCAGGGCGCCGCGCAGCCATGGCCTCCACGAGCGCGACCATTCGGCCGCGGTCATATAGAGCGACCCTTTCAACGGCACGATATCGTCCTTACCGGCATAACGGCGCGAGGCCATGTAAAGCGTCTCGCCAACGGCGAACAGGCCAACGGCGACGACGATGACGTCGACGCCGTCGAGCAATTCGCTCGTGCCGAAGGTGAAGCGCGGCTGCCCCGTCTGCAGGTCGACGCCTATCATGCCGACGACGAAGCCGACGAACAGGCTGGTCAGGCCGCGCACCGACGACGAGCCGAGCACTGCCGAAACCGTGATGAAGGCCAGCACCATCAGCGAGAAATATTCGGCCGGGCCGAAGGCCAGCGCGAATTTGACGACGATCGGCGCCAGGAAGGCAACGCCGATCGTGCCCAGCGTGCCGGCGACGAAGGAGCCGATCGCCGAGGTCGCCAGGGCCGCACCGCCACGGCCGGAGCGGGCCATCCGGTTGCCTTCCAGCGCGGTGACGATGGTGGCGCTTTCGCCAGGCGTGTTGAGCAGGATCGATGTCGTCGAGCCGCCATACATGGCGCCGTAGTAGATGCCGGCAAACAGGATGAAGGATGCCTCCGGCGCCACCTGATAGGTGATCGGCAACAGCAGCGCGATGGTCAGTGCCGGCCCGAGGCCGGGCAGCACGCCGATGGCAGTCCCCAGCGTGGTGCCGACCAGGCACCATATGAGATTGATCGGCGAGAAGGCGACCGAAAATCCGTGCGCGAGATGGCCAAGCGTTTCCATGGCGTCAGCCCCTCAGCATGGCAACGATCGAATCGACGGTCGCGTTCAGCTGGTTTTCGATGAAGCCGGCACCGATATTGACGCCAAGCGCCCTGGCAAAGCCGAAATAGGCGGCCAGCGCCAGGATCAGCCCGAGCAGCACGTCACGCAGCGGACGCCGGCTGCCGAAACCGTGGCAGATGAGAACGAACATGATGACAGATGCCGCGGTAAAGCCGAGCGGCTGGATCAGCACCAGGTTGGCGATCAGTCCGAGGGCGGCGATGCCCATCGCCTTCCAGTCGGTCGGCGTCTCCTTTTCGTCCTCCGGCTGCCAGCCGCCCCGCAAGGCGGCAATGATGAGCAGCAGCGACAGGATCACCATCCCGGTCATGGTGATGTAGGGAAAGACGGTCGGACCGACCTTGGAATAGAGCGGCGACACCGGGATTGCCAGCGTCTGCCAGGCAACCGCACCGGCACAGGCGAGGAGCCCGACGCCGATCAGCAGTTCGGGTACTGCAAGGCGCGGCGGCGCCGGCTGGTCGCTGGTGCTCATCATCGTCCTCCCAATGTCGGTCCCTTGGGGCCGGTTCTCCTTGGACCGGTCTCACTCGGCCGATCTCGGCGTAGTTTCACCTCCGGCGCCGCGTATGTCCATGCGGCTGGCGAAAGTCGGCAAGGGTTGGCGCAGGCTGCCACCCCTTGCCGAGAGCATCACGCTAGACCGAGGTCCTTGAGGATCGTCCCGATGCGGGCCGTGTCTTCGGCGACGAATTTCGCATAATCGTCACCGGTGAGCAGGATCTGCGTCCAGTTGCGGTTCTTGCATTCGGTGGCCCAGGCGTCGCTCTTGGCCATGGTCTCGATCAGCTTGATCATTGCTGCCTTGTCGGCGTCCGAGACGCCGGGCGGTGCGAAGACGCCGCGCCAGTTGAACAGCTCGACATCGATGCCGGCTTCCTTCATCGTCGGCGCATCGATTCCCTCCTGGCGTTTGTCCGCGGAGATGGCCAGCAGCCGCAGCGCACCCGCCTTGACCTGTTCGGCGAACTCGCCATAGCCGGAGATGCCGGCCGCGACCTGGTTGCCGAGCAGCGCCGAGAGCGCCTCGCCGCCGCCGGCAAACGGCACATAGGAGAGATTGGTGGCCGGAACACCGACGGTCTTGGCGATGAGGCCGAACAAGATGTGGTCCGAGCCGCCAGCCGAACCGCCGGCGACCGGAACCTGCGTCGGGTCGGCTTTGAGGGCGGCAACAAAGTCGGCCGCAGTCTTGAATGGCGAGGCGGCCGGCACCACAAGCGCCTCGAACTCGCCAGTAAGGCGGGCGATTGGCGTGACCTCGGTAAGGTTGTTAGCCGCCTTGTTGGCGATGATCGCGCCGACCATGACCATGCCAGCCACCATCAGCGCATTGCCCTTGCCCTTCCACTGGTTGACGAATTGCGGCAGGCCGACAGTACCGCCGGCGCCGCCGACATTGGTGATCTGCGAGCCGGAAATCAGTTTTTCGCTGCGCAGCACCTGGTCCATGGCGCGCGCCGTCTGGTCCCAGCCGCCGCCTGGCGCCGCTGGCACGAAAATCTGCAGCTGCGGCGCGTCCTGCGCGAAGGCGGGGATAAAATGCGATGCCGCGAGTCCGGCAGCACCTGCTGCCGCGGTGCTCATCAAGAATCGGCGTCTGTTCAGCATGGGATTCCTCCAAATCGCGACACCTCCTCCGGTGCCTGCCAGAAACGTGGCCTGACTTCAGACCCGCTCGATAAAATTCATGCAGAGTTTGCGTCTTCCTGTCAAAGACAGAACACGCCGCATGCGGCACAATCGGCCTGTGCGATCTTCAGGCAGGCGAACTCGACGCCGGACGACGCGGCAGGCAGAGGCCAGACAGCGTCCGTCAGGGCTGCCGCTCCAGCAGGATGGTCGGTTTGCCTTGGTAGACGGTTCGCAGCACTTCGCCATAACCACATTTTGCCGCGACGTTCAGCGATCCGGTGTTTTCCGGATCGATGATGCAGACGGTCTTCGCGGCGCCGAACGTCTCGTCGCCCCAGGCAAGCACCCGTGCGACGACTTCGCTGGCCAACCCGTGGCCATGCGCGCCCGAAACCAGAGCCCAGCCGGTCTCCGGAATGCCCTCAATCGACGGCGTCATGTCGCGTTTCAGATCGTGAAAGCCCGCCTCGCCGATGAAGCGGCCGGTGGCCTTTTCCTCGATCGCCCAGAAGCCGTAGCCCAGAAGCGACCACAGGCCGGCATGCCGCAGGAAGCGCATCCAGCTTTCCTCCCGCGTGCGCGGCTTGCCGCCGATAAAGCGGGTGACGACGGGATCGGCCCACATCGCGACATAGGCGTCGAAATCGTCAAGCCGGTGCGGCCGCAGGACCGTGCGAGAGGTCTCAATCACTGGGGCGACAATTGTATGCGGACTGGCCATGGTCATGTCTCGGTTGTGTTGCCGGTGCCTAATGCAGGTCTTCCAAAAGTGGGGACAGCGACACGCCCGAGACGGGAAATCCAAATCCGTTGCGAAAAACAAGAGCCAAGGCTGTGTAGATCATCTTCCAGGCTGATGTGAATCCTGCCAGGCGGTGTTAGTTTTTCTCCAGTACTGGTTCAGGCGCGTTGGGTTCGGCGCTGCCGTCCGACAGAGGGAAAACAGCATGGACACGACCGACCTTGTGCTTGCCATCTTCCATCATCTGCTGGTGTTTTCGCTGGCAGGCATCATCGGCGCCGAATTCGTCCTGATCCGCAGCGACTTGTCCGCCGCGACGCTGAAGCGGCTCGTCGGCATCGACCGCCACTACGGCATCATCGCCATGCTGATCATCGTCGTCGGCATCGGCCGCGTCGTCTATGGTCTGAAAGGCTGGGAATTCTACGTCCACAACTGGGTGTTCTGGGCAAAGATGGCCGCTTTCGCAATTGTCGGTCTGCTGTCGATCATCCCGACCGTCCGATTCCTGTCCTGGAACAGGCAGGCGAGCGCCAGTCCCGGCTTCCAGGTGCCTGCGGCGGAGCTAGCGTCCGTTCGCACCTATGTCCGCACCGCGGCCTTCATCTTCCTCTTGATCCCGGTGTTCGCGGCGGCGATGGGGCGCGGCTACGGTTATTAAGATAGGTCGGAGGAAGGGCATCGCGCGGCCCAACCTTTCCACTCATTTGTGCGGACAAACGTGCAGTTTGCCATTCGAGGCCGATTGTCATTTGTCGGGTTGCGCTAGTTATTGCTCCATCTACATTCGGTTTTGAGAGGAACTCCGCGCAGCGGTTGGTAATTCGTATCCTGGGAGGAATCACGATGAGAAAATTCGTCGCCGCGCTGGCTGTCGCTGCGGCCGCCATGCTTTACCCACCGGCCGCTGGCGCGCAGACCTACCCCGAACGCACCATCACCATTGTCGTGCCGTTTTCGGCCGGCGGCCCTACTGACACCGTCACGCGTCTTGTCGCGGAAGCCATGTCGAAGGACCTCGGCCAGCAGGTCATCGTCGAGAATGTCGGCGGCGCCGGCGGCACACTGGGCGCGGGCCGCGTCGCAAATGCCGAGCCTGACGGCTACACGCTGCTCCTCCATCACATCGGCATGGCGACAAGTGCTACGCTCTACAGAAAGCTCGCCTACGACACGCTGAACGCATTCGAATATGTCGGCCTCGTCACCGAGGTGCCGATGACCATCGTCGGCCGCAAGGACCTCAAGCCGACCGATCTGAAGGGGCTGGTCGACTACGCCAAGGCCAACAAGGACAGCATCACCGTTGCCAATGCCGGGATCGGTGCCGCCTCGCATCTGTGCGGCATGCTGTTTATGAGCGCCATCGGCACGCCGCTGGTCACCGTACCCTATAAGGGCACCGGCCCGGCCATGACCGATCTTCTCGGCGGCCAGGTCGACATCATGTGCGACCAGACGACCAATACCACCAAGCAGATCCAGGGCGGCACGATCAAGGCTTATGCCGTAACCTCGCCGCAACGGCTAGACGTGCTGCCGGACGTGCCGACGACGATAGAGGCCGGTCTTCCCCAGGTGCAGGTCGGCATCTGGCACGGCATCTATGCACCCAAGGGCACGCCGGCCGAGATCACCGAACGCCTGTCGAAATCTCTGCAGGTGGCGCTGAAGGACCAGAACGTCGTCGCCCGATTTGCCGAACTCGGCACCAAGCCGTCGCCCGAGGCCGATGCCACGCCGGCCGCGCTCAAGGCCAAGCTGGAAAGTGAGATTGCGCGCTGGAAGCCGATCATCGAAGCGGCCGGCCAGTACGCCGACTAAAGGTTTTTAACGGGGCGCCGCCAGCGCCCCGTTTTTACACCGGCATCGGCACGCCCGTGAGGCGGGCCGGGAGGACGCCATGAAACCTTTCGCAATCGACAGAACCAACGGCATATGCGCCGCGCTGTTGATCTTTATTGGCGCCTTTTTCGCGCTGCAGTCGCTGGGCCTCGAAATCGGCACCGCCTTTCGCATGGGGCCGGGCTATTTCCCGCTGGTGCTGGCAATTGTGCTGATCTTGCTTGGCGCCGCCATCCTCGTCCAAGCGGTGCGTTTCGAGAGCGAGCCGATCGGTTACATTGCGTGGCGCGGCATGCTGTTCATCCTGCCTGCTCCGATCTTCTTCGGCCTGACGGTGCGCGGCCTCGGCTTCATCCCGTCGATCTTCCTGACTGCGCTGATCGCATCTTTCGGTAGCGGCCGTATGAAGCCGCTGACTGCACTCGTGCTGTCAGCCGGCCTGACGCTGTTCGCATTCGTCGTCTTCAGCTACGCACTCGGCCTGCCGTTTCGGCGTTTCGGCCCGTGGTTGCCACTGTCGTTGTGAGGAAATGAAATGGAACTCCTCAACAACCTCGCACTCGGCTTTTCGACAGCCACATCTTTGGCAAACCTCGGTTTCTGCCTGATCGGCGTCCTTCTCGGCACGCTGATTGGCGTCCTGCCCGGCATCGGTGCCACCGCAACCATCGCCATGCTGTTGCCGATCACCTTCCAGATCGGCGACCCGGTTTCCTCTCTCATCATGCTCGCCGGTATCTATTACGGCGCGCAGTATGGCGGCTCGACCACCGCCATTCTCATCAACATGCCCGGCGAATCCTCGTCGGCCGTCACCGCAATCGATGGCTATCAGATGGCCAGGAACGGCCGCGCCGGAGCAGCCCTGGCGACCGCGGCGATAGGCTCGTTCTTTGCCGGCACGGTGTCGACCTTCCTCGTCGCCATCTTCGCCCCACCGCTGACTGCGATAGCGCTGAGATTCGGCGCGCCCGAGTATTTTTCGCTGATGATCGTCGGCCTGGTCTCGTCCGTCGCGCTCGCCCACGGCTCGATCGTCAAGGCACTGGCCATGGTCGTGCTCGGCCTGCTGCTGGGACTTGTCGGCACCGATATTTACACTGGTACGCCCCGCTTCACGCTCGGCATCCGCGAATATGCCGACGGGCTGAATTTCGTCGCAGTGGCGGTCGGTGTCTTCGGCGTCGCCGAGATACTGCGCAACCTCGAAAACGAGCATGAGCGTTCCGTGCTGATCCGAAAGATCTCCGGCCTTATGCCGACCCGCGAAGATTTTCGGCGCATGGCGGCTCCCATCGTGCGCGGAACGATCATCGGTTCGGCGCTCGGCATCCTGCCGGGAGGCGGCGCGATCCTTGCCGCCTTTGCCTCCTACACCGTCGAAAAACGTGTCTCGAAAAATCCCGGGGAATTCGGCAAGGGCGCCATCGAAGGCGTCGCCGGACCGGAATCGGCCAACAATGCCGGCGCCCAAACCTCCTTCATCCCGATGCTGACGCTCGGCATTCCGGCCAACCCGGTA
The DNA here is from genome assembly GCF_040320585.1 of Mesorhizobium sp. M0663. NCBI lineage: Bacteria > Pseudomonadati > Pseudomonadota > Alphaproteobacteria > Hyphomicrobiales > Phyllobacteriaceae > Mesorhizobium > Mesorhizobium sp. M0663. The sequence goes on along the minus strand of NZ_JAMYPX010000001.1, from coordinate 212,419 downwards.
ATGGCGCTGATGATCGGCGCGATGATCATCCAGGGCATCGTGCCCGGCCCCAATGTCGCCATCGAACAGCCTGCACTGTTTTGGGGTATCATCACCTCGATGTGGATCGGCAATCTGATGCTGATCATCTTGAACCTGCCGCTGATCGGGCTTTGGGTGAAACTTCTTACCATCCCCTACTATGTGCTCTTCCCGATCATCATGGCGTTCTGCTCGATCGGCGTTTACAGCGTCAACACCAACGTCTACGACCTCTATGCCGTCGCCTTCTTCGGCTTGCTTGGCTACCTCCTGACCAAGCTGCGCTGCGAACCTGCGCCGCTGCTGCTCGGCTTCGTGCTCGGCCCGCTGCTCGAGGAAAACCTACGCCGCGCCATGATCCTCTCGCGCGGCGATCCGAGCACCTTCGTGACGCGGCCGATCAGCGCCAGCCTGCTCCTCATCGCGCTTGCCGTGCTCGTCATTGTGTTTCTCCCCGCGGTCAGGAAGAAGCGCGAGGAGGTGTTCGTCGAGGAGAGTTCCTGAATGTGGACGGCGCCACATACGAGGAACTTCAGAGTCACTTGCCGGGCACTGACTCAGTAGCCGCTTCTACTGGCCCGAGCGGCGCGATCTCGACCAGCGGTGCAGGCACGCTGGTCGTCTTTTCCTTGGCCTTGCAGATATCGGCGATGACGCAGGCCGGGCAATCCGGCTTGCGCGCCTTGCAGACATAGCGGCCGTGCAGGATCAGCCAATGATGCGCGTGCCGCATATATTCATCCGGAATGATCTTCAGGAAACCTTGCTCGACCTGTTCCGGCGTCTTGCCCGGCGCCAGGCCGAGCCTGTTACCGATGCGGAAGATGTGCGTGTCGACCGCCATCGTATGCTGGCCGAATGCCACGTTGAGCACGACGTTGGCGGTCTTGCGGCCGACACCCGGCAGCTCGACCAGTTGATCGCGATCCTCAGGCACCTCGCCGCCATGGTCGCGGATCAGCGCCTCCGACAGCGCGATGACGTTCTTGGCCTTGTTGCGCCATAGCCCGATGGTGCGGATATGGTCGCCGAGCTTGGCCTCGCCTAGCGCCAGCATCTTTTGCGGCGTGTCGGCGATTTTGAACAGCGCCCGCGTCGCCTTGTTGACGCCGGCGTCCGTCGCCTGAGCCGAAAGCACCACCGCCACCAACAGCGTGAAGGCGTTGATATGTTCGAGCTCGCCCCTCGGTTCCGGCCGCTGAACGGAAAAGCGCCGGAAAATCTCATGCACCTCGGCCGCGCTGTAAAGCGCCCGCGATCTCGCCGGCCGCGGACGCGGCTTGACGTTCGAGCCGTCGCGGCGGCCGGGCAACAGGTCTTTTTTTAGCGCAGAAGAGTTTTTGGGCTTGGGGCTTGTCATTGCCTTCCTATAATATTCCCCAATGAGCGACACAAACGCCTCATTTCAGGCCGACGAGCCATTTTTCCAGGCGCTGCTGACACCGCACCGGTCGCTGGGCAAGACCGGCTTTGCCATCCTGATGGGCGCCCTGCTGTTCGGCTGGCTGGTGACCGGAGCTTTTTTTCTGTCGCGCGGCGCCTGGCCGGTGTTCGGCTTCTTCGGCCTCGACGTGATCGCCGTCTACATCGCCTTCCGCGCCAATTATCGTGCCGCCCGGGCTCGCGAGGAGGTATCGGTGTCGCGCACCAGCCTCGACATCCGCAAGACTGCCCCGTCAGGCAAATCGGAAGCACACCGCTTCAATCCGTTCTGGGGGCGCTTTTCGATCGCCCGCCACGCCGAGATCGGCATCACCAGAATGGCGGTCGAGGCGCAAGGAAAAACCGTCTCGATCGGCGGCTTCCTCAACCCTGCCGACCGCGAAAGTTTTGCCACCGCATTTTCGCGCGCTCTGGCAGCCGCCAAGGCGCGCTGAGCCAGCGTTTCAGAACCGATAGCGCAACAGCCTGCCGATCTTGCGCAATGCTGGAATGTATTTCCAAAGGCGAACGAACAGTTTCGCGAACCAGCGCATGCGAGCGGCATGTTCCGGCTTATAGGCAGGGATGTCCTCGACGAACCGCAGCTTCGGAACGGCTCGCTCCAATTCATGCGGGTTCTCGATGCTCCAGTGGACCTCGGCGCCGGTGGCGCGGAAGGAGGAATTGAGGCGAATGATCTTCAGTCCCAGGCGACTATAGGCATCGAAAACCAGTTCGCCGCTCGAAAGATGTCCCACCAAACGAGAAAACAGTTGCTGCCCCTCCTCGGCACCCAGGTAGGGAGTCAGGCCTTCCGCCACGACTATGGCCGGGCGATCCCGAGGTACTTTGTTCAGCCATCCAGGTTCGGTGACCGACGAAGCGATCAGATGGTAGTGATCCCGCACTGGATAGAGCTTGCGCCTGAGATCGATGACTTCGGGATAGTCGACGTCGAACCAGTCCACGCCGGCTGGCGGGTCGATACGGAATATGCGCGTATCGAGCCCACACCCGAGATGCAGTACGATGGCGTCAGGATTTCGGGCGAGAAAGTCCTGAACGCAGACGTCCAGCGTCTTTGCCCTGATTGCTAGACCGATGCCGAGATTGTTGTCGACCTTGAGCCGTGAGAAATCATAATCGATGTTGCGCACCGCCTCGTCGGCAAAGTAGTCCCTGAGCAGCGAATTGGGCAGCCGGCTCTCCAGCGCCTTGCCGTAAAGTGTCAAAAGCAAAGTCTCCTTTGCCCCGGTCAAGTTTACTTTTTCACCAGCCACGACCGTCCTTCCCATTCAAAGCCGACTCTATCTGGGTACATGCTGCGGGAAAGCAAGTTTCGGGTGGTGATCGGCGCCGCGAAGGACGATATTCGCACTCAAGGAGATACTGCCATGAACGCCCAAATGCCTCTCAAAACGACAGCAATCCTTCAGAAAGACATCACGCCTGAAGGTGGAGACTACGAAATCGTCCGTCGTGCCATCGAAAAGATCAGCCTCGACTATCGCGACCAGCCTTCGTTGGAAGTGCTGGCCGAGGAGGTCGGCGAGACGCCGACCGGGCTGCAGAAGCTGTTCACCCGCTGGGCCGGCCTGTCGCCCAAGGCTTTTCTGCAGGCCGTCACCCTCGATCATGCGCGCAAGCTGCTCGATGCCGGCATGCCGCTGCTTGAAACCTCGTTCGAACTCGGCATGTCCGGCCCAGGCCGGCTGCACGATCTGTTCGTCACCCACGAAGCGATGTCGCCGGGCGATTACAAGACCCGCGGCGCAGGGCTCACCATCCGCTACGGCTATCATATCTCACCTTTCGGCATCGCGCTGATCATGGTGACGGACCGCGGCCTTGCCGGCCTCGCCTTCAACGATCCCGGCGGCGAGCGTGCGGCCTTTGCCGACATGTCCAGCCGCTGGCCGAATGCGACCTATGTCGAGGACATGGCGGCGACGGCGCCCTATGCCGCGCGCATCTTCGATCCGTCGCTGTGGCGCGCCGACCAGCCGCTGCGCGTCGTCATGATCGGCACAGACTTCCAGGTCCGTGTCTGGGAGGCCTTGCTGCGTATTCCGATGGGCCAGGCCTGCACCTATTCCTCGATCGCCGCGCGCATCGGCGCACCGAGCGCCAGCCGGGCTGTCGGTGCCGCGGTCGGTGCCAATCCGATGTCCTTCGTCGTGCCGTGCCACCGGGCTCTCGGCAAGTCCGGCGCACTCACCGGCTACCATTGGGGCCTGACCCGAAAACGCGCCATCCTCGGCTGGGAGGCGGGACAGGTCTCTTGAATAGCCAACGAATGGAAACGACACGAGCGATGCAAGGACCGCTAGGGTGACAAGCAGCGATCTTACGGAGTAGCTTCCCGCGCAATTAGAGTGGTATGCGCTAGCGGGAGGCATTTCTTGATCGTCGTCATCGGCTCCATCAATCTCGATCTCATCGCAAGTGTCGACCGCTTGCCCGGTCCCGGCGAGACCGTGCGCGGCTCCGGTTTCGCTACTGCCCCCGGCGGCAAGGGCGCCAACCAGGCGCTGGCCGCCGCCCCCCCCGGCGCCAAAGTGCGCATGGTCGGCGCGGTCGGCAAGGACAGCTTCGCCAGCGACGCTCTGGCGCTGCTGCGCGACGGCAAGATCGACCTGTCCGGCGTCGGCGAGACCTTTGCCTCGACCGGTACCGCGTTGATCATGGTCGGCGCCGACGGCGAGAACGTGATCGCCGTTGTGCCGGGCGCCAATGATTCGGTCGTGCCGGGTGACCTTTCCAAGGCCTTCCTGAAAAACGGCGACGTCGTGCTGCTGCAACTGGAGATCCCGCTGCAGACCGTCGAGGCAGCACTCGACGCGGCAAGGACAGCCGGCGCGATCACAGTGCTCAACACCGCACCTTTCCATGGCGACGCGGCCGGCTTCCTCGGCAAGGCCGACTATCTCGTCGCCAACGAAACCGAGTTCGACCTCTATGGCGAGGCGCTGTCGTTGAATGGCCGCGACCGCCCGGCACGGATGCGCGACTATGCCGCGAGAACCGGCCGCACCATCGTCGTCACGCTTGGCTCGGACGGCGTTCTGGCGGCAACGCCGGACGATCTCCTGATGGTTCCGGCGCTGAAGATCACCCCGCTCGACACGGTCGGTGCCGGCGACACGTTCTGCGGCTATTTTGCAGCCGGGCTGGCAGCCGGCCTGCCGCTCGACCAGGCGCTTGCCCGCGCTGCCGCAGCCGGTTCGCTGGCCTGCCTGAAAGCCGGTGCACAGCCGGCCATCCCGCTGGCCAGGGACGTCGATGCCGCCCTGCAGAAATCTACAGGCTGAAGCCGGATGACAGCCATGCGCCCGACGACCAAGCATGCGGTGCCGCCCGCCGGCGACATCTGCCGCCTGTCTGCCGTGGCGCTTGCCGGGAAGATCAGGCGCCGGCAGCTTTCGGTGCGCGAAGTGGTCGCGGCATTCCTCGACAGGATCGAGGCGGTGAACCCGCTGGTCAACGCTATCGTTTCATTGCGTGAGCGTGCCGACATCCTGCGCGAGGCCGACAGCGCTGACGCCCATCTGGCGCGAGGAGGAGATACCGGATCGCTGTTCGGCCTGCCGATCGCGATTAAGGATCTTGCGCTGACAAACGGCCTGAGAACCACCTTCGGCTCGCCGATCTTCGCCGATTTTGTGCCTGAGGAAGACGACTTCTTCGTCGAGCGCGTCCGCAAGGCCGGCGCGATCATCATCGGCAAGACCAACGTTCCCGAATTCGGGCTCGGCTCCAACACCTACAACACCGTGTTCGGACAGACGCTCAACGCATTTGACCCGGCGCTGACCGCCGGCGGCTCGAGCGGCGGTGCGGCGGTCGCGCTGGCGCTCGACATGGTTCCCGTTGCCGATGGCAGCGATTTTGGCGGTTCCCTGCGCAATCCCGCTGCCTACAACAATGTCTATGGCTTCCGTCCATCGCAGGGATTGGTGCCGGCCGGCCCTGACCTTGATGTGTTTCTTGCGCAAATGGGCGTCGAAGGGCCGATGGGGCGTAACGTGCGTGACATGGCGTTGCTGCTCGACGTTCAGGCCGGCTATCATCCTCGCGCGCCGCTGTCGCATGATAAACCAGGCTCGTTCCTCGAAGGGCTGGAAGCACCGGCGGCCGGCGGGCGCATCGCCTGGCTCGGCGATCTTAACGGCCATCTGCCGGTTGAAGCAGGCATTCTACAGCTTTGCGAGGCAGCACTCGGCCGGTTCGCGGATGTATCCTTCGAGGCCGAGCCGCTGATGCCGGAATTCGACTTCGAAGCGCTGTGGCAAGCCTTTGTAACGCTTCGCCAGGCGAGCAGCGGTTGTGCACTCAAGGCGCATTACGACGATCTCCTGAAACGAAGTCTGCTGAAGCCGGAGGCCGTTTGGGAGGTGGAACATGCACTGCGCCTCACCGCGCCGCAGATCCACGCCGCCACGGTGAGGCGCTCGTCCTGGCATCGAATGCTGCTGTCGCTCTTCGAGCGTTTCGACCTGATTGCGCTGCCAGCCGCACAGGTCTTTCCCTTCGATGTCGTCACCCACTGGCCAAGGGAAGTGGCCGGGCGTGCCATGGACAGCTATCACCGCTGGATGCAGGTCTCAGCGCTCGCCACGCTGGGCGGCTGCCCGGCGGTCAACGTACCGGCGGGCTTCGACGCCAGGGGCCGGCCAATGGGCATGCAATTGATCGGGCGGCCGCGCGGTGACCTCTCCGTGCTGAGGGCGGCTGCCGCCTATGAGGCCACGCTGCCATGGCAGGCCGGCGCCTGCTGAAATCAGCTCCGTATTGTCGGCGCCTCGCCGACTTGCACGCAACTCATCGCCATGCATTGATCGCGACAGCGCGCCGCACGAGCGGCATCTGTGGAGGGAAAAAATGTCGCTGGAACTCTACGCCACCTATGTCGTCGCCTGCATCGTCATCATCCTGGTGCCGGGGCCGACGGTGACGCTGATCATTGCCAACAGCATCCGCCACGGCTCGCGCGCCGGGCTCGCCAATGTCGCCGGCACCCAGGCCGGGCTGGCCATCATGATCGCCATCGTCGGCATCGGGCTGACCTCGCTGATCGCAGGCATGGGCCACTGGTTCGAGTGGGTCCGGCTGATCGGCGCCGCCTACCTGATCTGGATGGGCGTGCAGATGTTCCGCTCGAAAGGCAAGCTTAACGCCGACGGAACGGCAAAAAGGCCGCGTGGCGGCTTCTTCCTGCAGGGCCTGCTGGTGGCGATCAGCAATCCAAAGACGCTGGTGTTCTTCGGCGCCTTCTTTCCGCAGTTCATCGCTCCCGAAGGCAATTACGCACTACAGATCGGCGTCATGGGTCTCACCGCGATGATCTTCGCCGCAGTCTCGGATTCGACCTACGCGCTGGCCGCCAGCCGCGCCGGACGCCTGCTGTCGGCCGGCCGCGTCAAGCTCTTGTCGAGGATCAGCGGCAGCTTCCTGGTCGGCGGCGGCCTGTGGCTGGCCTTTTCCAAGGCGAAGTAACGGCCGCGAGCCCGGCGACGCCAACAGCACATCCTGGAATAGGAAGGCCGATTGAAAGTCGGCCTTCAGGCCACCACATGGATCAACAGTTGGGGATTCATGTCTATGCCGTGGACTTACGCGGATTTGAAAAGGAACGCGTTTGGCGTCATCCTGCTCATTGGTTTGTTCGCGGCGATGGTTCCGTCGGCTCTGAACAAATGGGCGAATGACGCAAGTCCGATCCGGTCGCTCGACCCGGTCGATGCAACGATCAAAAGTGGACAGGGTAAAGGGCGCAATATCCAATATCTGCTGGTCCTTGAGAACGGTTCGACGGTCCTCGTTTACGACGACCTCCCGCATCTGATCGGCTCGCGCGTCGGCATCGAGCGCGTCACGCGCGACAATGGCTTCGTCTTTTACCGGTTTGCAAATTGAACGACGATCGATCGATAAGCTGTTTTCAAAGGTGAAGCGAGTGACATGGCTTTTTCGGGGAATCGCTCTTGAACAAAGCCCCTATGCTACTCAACTCTAAGGTATGGGGCCGACAAATATTTCTCTTAGAACCCGCATTCTTTTGCTTCGGGAAGAGTTTCGCGACAGAGTTGTTGGCATCACAATCTTGTGCGCGCTCGCTCTCGCGATCGCTGTGCCGATTGTAACTAGGCAGAACAGTCCGATCACTGGCACACAACTCGTAGGAGGCACCGTCGAAGATGTTGCGACGATGCCTCTAAATCCGAAAGGTTCCGTCGGACATGGACTTTATTATAGATATGAAGTCCGCCTCCATGACGGCAACGCTCGGATATTTGTCGATGGTGAGGTGGAAACACCCCACATGATCGGATCGGAAGTATCGATCGAAGAACAGCAACGCCAGGACGGTACCACCACCTACCGCCTGCTCAACTACTGAGCAGCCCTAAAGCCGCCCCAGCCTTTCCAGCAACAGCGCGAAAAACGCATCATGGTCGATGTCGCGCATCACCATGGCGTTCTTCGGCCGCTTGGTCACCCCCCACCAGTCGATCACCGTCATGCCCATGGTGAGCTCCGAGGCGGTTTCCACGCTGACATTGCAATTGCGACCCTTGAACAGCTTCGGCTTCAGCAGATACGCGATCACGCAAGGATCGTGCAGCGGGCCGCCGTCGGTACCGTATTTCTCCTCGTCGAAACGTTCGAAGAATTCCAGCATGTCCGCGGTGGCCGTGCCGACCCTGGTGCCGAGCTTGCGGAAGGCCTTCGTGCGCTTGGCGGTGGTCAGCGCCTTGTGGGTGACGTCCAGCGGCATCATCACGATCGGAATGCCGGATTTGAACACGACATCGGCGGCATGCGGATCGACATAGATGTTGAACTCGGCGGTCGGCGTGACGTTGCCGCCCTCGAAGAAGCCGCCGCCCATCAGCACGATTTCCTTGATGCGCGGCGCGATTTTCGGCTCGCGGATCAGCGCCAGCGCAATGTTGGTGAGCGGCCCGAGCGCGCAAAGCGTGATCGTGCCGCTCTCCTCCCTCATCAGTGTCTCGACTATGAAATCGACCGCATACTCTTCCTGCAGTTTCATCTTTGGTTCGGGCAGTTGCGGCCCGTTGAGGCCGGTCTTGCCATGCACTTCCTCGGCGGTGACCAGTTCGCGCGCCAGCGGCCGGATGGCGCCTGCATAGACCTTGACGTCCGGCCGGCCGGCCAGCTCGCAGATCTTGCGGGCGTTTTTTTCGGTAAGTTTCAACGGCACGTTGCCGGCCACCGCGGTGATGCCGACGATCTCCAGCTCGGCGCTGCCGAGCGCCAGCAATATGGCGACGGCATCGTCCTGGCCGGGGTCAGTGTCGATGATGATCCTGCTGGATTGGGGCATTTCAATTCCTTGTTTTGGCAAGTCTTTTTGGGCGGGACGTGTGACGGCTTGAAGTCTGCCGGGCCGCGGACCATATCAAGACCATCGGGAAAAATGCCATCCGGGTTTTTCCACTTTATGTCGCTCTTGAGAGGACACTGTAACATGAGCCGAATGACGCCTTTTTCCAGCCCGCTTCTCCTCGGTTTCGATTCCATGGAAAAGACGCTGGAGCGCTTGGCAAAGTCCGGTGACAGCTATCCTCCCTACAACATCGAGCGCCTCAGCGGTGCCGACGGCAAAACCGAAAGGCTGCGTATCACGCTCGCCGTCGCCGGTTTCGCGGAAAGCGATCTCGATGTCACAACGGAGGAGAACCAGTTGGTCGTGCGCGGCCGTCAGAACGACGACACCGAGCGCGAATTTCTCCACCGCGGCATCGCCGCGCGCCAGTTCCAGCGCTGTTTCGTGCTGGCCGACGGCATGCGGGTGATTGCGGCGGAATTGAAGAACGGCCTTCTGTCGATCGATCTCGATCGGCCGGAATCCGAACGGCTGGTACGAAAAATAAACATATCGGTGAAAGACTGATTTTTGCCGATAGCTCTCATGCGGGATGGCCTTGAGCGGCGTCTCGCGGCAAGGAGGCTTGAAATGACCAGAACTAACGAGAATATCATCATGACCAGCGGCGAATTCGCCCATCTCGGCGAAGGTTCGGTCGCCTATCTCAGGAAAGTGTCGAGCGACGATCTGCGCGGCCGTTTCCCGGGCCTCGGCGAAATCGCGCCGGGTCTGGAACTGTGGGCCCTGTTTGCCGCTAATGGCCAGCCGATCCTGCTTTCGGACGCTCGCGACCGGGCACTGGCTGGCGCGCTGGAAAACGATCTGACCCCGGTCGCTATCCACTAACGTCGCTATCCACCAACATTGGCGCCATCGACTGACAAATACGGCGCAGCGATCTGGCTGGAAACGGACAGGGCCGCTCACGGCGGCCCTTCAAAGGATTTAATCAAAACCTCAAGCGGCGTGCGAGGCCTGCGTGTCCGACAGCAGCGCATGGATGGCCACGGCGTCGCGCGTGCCCCTGATCTTGGCAACCGTGTCGGCGTCGCGCAGCACCCGCGCGATGCGCGACAGCGCCTTGAGGTGGTCGGCGCCGGCACCTTCGGGAGCCAAAAGCAGAAACACCAGGTCGACCGGCTGATCATCGAGGGCCTCGAAGTCCACCGGTGTCTCCAGCCGGGCAAAAACGCCGGCGATCCGCTTCACCCCAGCCAGCTTGCCGTGCGGAATGGCGATGCCGTTGCCGACGCCGGTGGAGCCGAGCCGCTCGCGTTGCAGGATGGTGTCGAACACCTCTCGCTCCGGAATGCCGGAAATTGCCGCCGCCCTTTCGGACAGCAATTGCAGCAGCTGCTTTTTGGAGTTCGCCTTCAACGCCGGCATGATTGCCGGAACGCTGACGAGATCGCTCAGATCCATGCTTGAAATCCCTTGTTCGCCTGCCGTCGCCAGTCCCCACGCTCGCGTGCGGCTGGTCTTTACCCCTGCGCGACCTTGGCCGTGGACGGGTCGATCCAGCCGATATTCCCGTCCGGCCGGCGATAGACGATGTTGAGATGGTCATTTCCGGCATTGCGGAAGACCAGGACCGGGCTGTCCTTGGTGTCGAGTTCGATCACCGCTGACGCCACCGACATGGTCCGCAGCGTCATAGTCGATTCGGCGACGATGGCCGGCGCGAAATTCTCCGGTATGTCCTCCTCGTCGTCGGCAAGCGGCGCCATCACCGTATAGGCGACGTCGGTGAGCTCGCCGTTGCTATTGCCTGAATTGTGCGACTTCAGCCGGCGCTTGTAGCGCCTGAGGCGCGTTTCCAGACGGTCTGCCGCAGTATCGAAGGCAAGCGTTGGATCCTGGGCATCGCCGGTCGCCTGCAGCGAAGCACCGGAGTCCAGCCGGATCATGCAATCGGCCGTGTAGCGCGACCCCGATTTGACGACTACGATTTGCCCTGAAAAGCCCCGATCGAAATATTTCCCGATCACTTCCCCGACACGGTCGTTGATGCGCGTACGGAACGCATCGCCGATATCCATGTGTTTTCCCGATATGCGCAGTGTCATCTGAAAACTGACCTTCCTTGCTCAGGCTTCAAACTGTCCCGAGTTTATACTCGTGGTCCGCGCGCACAAGCTTTTGCGGCGTCACTTGCGCCGATTTTAGATCCGAACTTTCCGGTTGATCACAAGCCGCCTTCTTGGCCGTCCCGTGGCCTACGTCGTGACGGACCATCTCTCGTGCGGGCATCGGCCAACTCAAATCCACTCGCCAGCCCGTCTCATGCGGGCGGGCTTCTAGCCACTTCGTCGCCGCTTGTCAATGAAGGGCGAAAGCTGTGGAAATTCCGCCGGAGATCAACGGCCGGCGCTGGCCAAAGCGCGTTTTTCGCGCCGCCGCTGCACCGAAGAGGGTATGTTCATGCCTTCCCGGTATTTGGCCACCGTGCGCCTGGCGATGTCGACGCCGCTTTCCCGCAGCATGTCCACGATGGCATCGTCGGAAAGCACATCGATGGCTTTCTCCTCGTCGATCAGCTGCTTTATGCGGTCGCGCACCGCTTCCGACGAATGCGCATCGCCGCCACCTGACGAAGCGATCGAGGCGGTGAAGAAATAGCGCAGCTCGAACACACCGCGCGGCGTCAGCATGTATTTGTTTGCCGTGACCCGGCTGACCGTTGATTCGTGCATGCCGATGGCGTCCGCCACCGTGCGCAGGTTGAGCGGCTTCAGGTGCCGCACGCCGTGGACGAGAAAAGCGTCCTGCTGGCGCACGATCTCAGAGGCCACCTTGAGAATGGTCTTCGCCCGCTGGTCGAGGCTGCGCGTGAGCCAGTTGGCGTTCTGCAGGCATTCGGCAAGGAAATCCTTTTCCGCCTGGTTTTTCGCATGTGGCGTGACCTGGGCGAAATAGATGTGATCGACCAGCACGCGCGGCAGCGTCTCGGCATTGAGCTCGACCGTCCAGCTGCCGTCATTGGCTGCACGCACCTCGACGTCGGCCACGATCGCATCGCTGGCACCGCGCGAAAACGCCATTCCAGGCCGCGGGTCGAGCGCCCGGATCTCGGCCAGCATGTCGAGCAGATCCTCCTCGTCGACGCCGCAAATCCGCTTCAGCGTCTGGAAATCGCGCCGTGCCAGGAGTTCGAGATTGGCGATCAGCACCTTCATCGCCGGATCGAGCCGGTCGCGCACGGCCAGCTGCAGCAACAGGCATTCGGCGAGGTCGCGGGCGAATATGCCGGCGGGCTCAAATGTCTGGCAGACCGCCAGGACCGTTGCCACCGCCGTAGCGTCCGTGCCGAGGCGGGCGGCGATCTCGGCCATGTCGGCACGCATGTAGCCGGCCTCGTCGAGGCCGTCGGCAAGCTCGCCGGCGATCAGGCGCGCCGCCGGATCGGCAAAGGCGAGCGCCACCTGCTCGCCGACATGGTCGCGCAGCGTGATGGCCGCCGCCGCCATATCCGCGACGTCGAAGCCGTCGGAGGAAGAGGTGGAACCGTTGCCGGACGCCGATTTCCATTGTGCCGTCAGGTCGGGCCCGAGCCGCTCGCTCGTACCAGGATCGTCAGGAAACAGGTTTTCCAGCGACGTATCGAGCTTTTCCGAGATCGCCTCGGCGCTCCACGCCGTTTCCGCCTCGAACCAGTCGCCGTCGGCAGCCGGTTCCGATGCGGCGTCGCCCTTCTGCGCCTGGTCGCTGGCGGCGTCCTCCTGCGGTTCGGCGCGTTCCAGCAGGGGATTGCGTTCGATCTCGTCGTCGATGAAGCGTTCCAGCTCGAGATGGGTGAACTGCAGCAGGCGGATCGACTGCATCAGCTGCGGCGTCATCACCAGCGACTGCGACTGTCGTAGCTGTAGTTTTGCCGCCAACGCCATGGTTCGGTTTCAAACGCTCCGTCTACGCACCCGCACTGCTGGAAGGAATTTTCCAGGCCAGCATAGAAACTGGCCCGGCTTTTGCTTGTCAAGGCGAGGAGCGGTAAAACTCGCCTGTCGGCGCGTTTTCAGGCAGAAAATTGAAGAAAAAGCTGCTGGACTACGCCGGAAATCCCGCTCGAGCCGGAATTTCGCACTTAGAGCGTAAATCCCTCGCCGAGATAAAGCCGCCGCACATCGGCATTTGCGACCACTTCGTCGGCTCGACCATGGGTCAGCACCTGGCCGGCATGGATGATGTAGGCGCGGTCGATCAGGCCAAGTGTCTCGCGGACATTGTGGTCGGTGATCAGAACGCCGATGCCACGTGCCGTCAAGTGGCGCACGAGCTGCTGGATGTCGGCGACGGCGATCGGATCGATGCCGGCGAAAGGTTCGTCGAGCAACATGTAGGCGGGGCGGGTTGCCAAGGCGCGGGCAATTTCGAGGCGTCGCCGCTCACCGCCGGAGAGCGACAGCGACGGAGCCTTGCGCAGATGGCTGATATGAAATTCCTCGAGCAATTCGTCGAGCAGGCGCTCACGCTCCTTGCGGCTCTTTTCGACCACTTCGAGCACGGCCCGGATGTTTTGCTCGACGTTCAGGCCGCGAAAAATCGACGCTTCCTGCGGCAGATAGCCGATGCCGAGACGGGCGCGGCGATACATCGGCATCGACGTGACGTCGAAGCCATCGATTTCGATGGTGCCTTCGTCGACCGGAACCAGGCCGGTCACCATGTAGAAACAGGTCGTCTTGCCGGCGCCGTTGGGGCCGAGCAGCCCAACCGCCTCGCCGGCGCGCACGCCTAGCGTCACGCCGCTGACGACTTTGCGGCCCTTGTAGCTTTTGGTCAGCCCCTTGGCGATCAAGGTTCCCTTGAACTTTGCCGCTTCGACGGTGACCCTGGCCGGTGCCGCAAGTTGGCTGGCGGCGCGCCCTGGAAGACGCGCCAGCAGCGACGATATGCCGGTCATCAGGGTTTCGCTGCTCCAGACTTCGCCGGCGGCGTGATCGACATCATGACGCGGCCGCCGCAGGCGTCGACCTGGGCAAGGCCGCTCTTCATCTGCACGGTGAGCTTGCAGCCGACAAGCACGTTGTCGCCTTGCGAGAGCACGACCTTGCTGCCCGAAAGCACCAGCACTTCGGTCTTCATGTCGAAGGTGCCGCGGTCGCCGGTGGCAACCTGATTGTCCGATTTGATGTAGACCTTATCGTCGACCTCGAGATGGTCGATGTTGGCGGATCCGGTCATTGCCGCGGCACCCGCCGGCTGGGCGCTTTTGGCGGCGCCTGCATCCCTGACGTAATAGACCGTCATTTTGCCGGCCTTGAGCACGGTTGGACCCTGGACGACGTTGACGTTGCCGGTGAAAACGGCAACGCTTTCCGCTTGGCGCACCTCGAGCTTGTCGCTTTCGATCTGGATCGGCTTGTCGCCCGACAGCCTGAGGCCGGACATTTGGCTGGTGGCCTTGGACTGCGCCAGCGACGGCGCCGTCCCCAAGGTCAGCCCCAAGGTTAGCAACGCCGAAATCGCGGCGAGGCGCCGTGCCGAACTACTGAACCGCATTGGTCTCTCCGCTCTTTGCCTCTGCCGCCTTCAAACTGGCGGGATCGATGTCGACGCGCACCTTGTTCTCGAAAACCAGGACCTTGCCATTGTCCTGGACCGACATCGAATCCGCCCTGATCCGCGACCCGCCGCGGCTGACATCGACGGGCTCGCTTGTCTTCATAGTGCCTTCGCCCATGTCGAGATAGACTGATTTGAATTTTGCCACCACACCGTCCGTGGTCGACACGGTCACATCGCTGGTCAGGCTGAGCGTGTTGCCGTCGCGATCATAGGTGCCGTGCGTGGCATCGATGGCGGCCGTGTTGTCGGCCGCAATCGGCAGCTTGGCCTTGATGCCTTCCAGATCGATGATGCCTTGTTTGCTGACATCCTGTATGGCGCGCAGGGCTGTCATCGAATAGGGCAGGTTCTGTTTGGTGAAGCCGTTTAGCTTGGGGTTGGCCATCACCAGCTTGCCATCGGCAAAGGCGCCGCCGTCGGCCTGCACCTCGATTGCAGCGGGAACCATGAGATAGGAATAGACCGGAAACGCGACCGCAATCACGGCAGCGACCAGCGGCACGGCCAGCTTGAGGATACGGACCCGGCGCGAATGACGCTGCGCAACGTCAAACGCGTCGACCCGCGCCCGGCCTGCGGCCTTGGGAGCCAACTCCGTCTCGGTGTTGGTCGGTTCGATTGGTCCCGCTAACATGACTGCTTCTTCTAAACCCCTGCCCGCCAGGCCGCCCTATAGGTGGGGTGCCGGCGCCCTCAAGCAAGCACAAGCCGAGGAAAACCGCAAAAATGTGACAGCCGCCCCTGTACAATGAAAATGGCCCCAGCGCAGCCTGTACCTCATACCAGATATGGGCGCACAGTGTTAGAGCCTGTAGAACGTGACAGGTTGAGGCTTGCCGCGAATGCCTAAGACGGCCTTTGGCGCAAGGCCGTCAGGAAACGGTAGCCGGGCGCGAATGGTTGCTTTAAAAGCATCTGCTCCCACCGACTACGAGGCTGACCATGGCATTGAGAGCCGACGACCTGATCGACCGCCGCCGCTTGCGCCGCAAGCTGACATTCTGGCGTGTCGCGGCGATTATCGTCGCCGCAGCCGGGCTGATCGCCTTTTCGGCGTGGATCTATGGTGACGACTTCACCGGCGCGGCTGTCGACCACATCGCCAAGGTCAAGATCGAAGGTACCATCACCGAAGACGAAGAACTGATCAAGCGGCTGGAGGCCATCCGTCAGTCGCCGCGCGTCAAGGCTGTGATCCTGTCGATCGATTCACCCGGCGGCACCACCGTCGGTGGCGAATCGATCTACGAGGCAGTGCGCAAGCTCGCTGCCGACAAGCCGGTGGTGGCCGAGGTCGGCACGCTCGCGGCTTCGGCGGGCTACATGATCGCCACTGCGGCCGACCATATTGTCGCACGCAAATCCTCGATCGTCGGCTCGATCGGCGTGCTGATCCAGTACCCGGACGTCAGCGGCCTCATGGACAAGCTCGGCGTCAAGCTGGAGGAGGTGAAATCCTCGCCCTTGAAGGCCTCGCCTTCTCCCTTCAAGCCGACCAATGACGATGAGCGCGCCATGGTCCGCAAGCTCATCCTCGACAGCTACGACTGGTTCGTCGGCATCGTCGCCGAGCGCCGCAACATGACCAAGCCGGAGGCGCTGGCGCTCGCAGACGGGTCGATCTTCACCGGCCGGCAGGCGGTCACCAACAGATTGATCGACGCGGTCGGCGGCGAGGCCGAAGCAATCGACTGGCTTGCAGGCAAGGGTGTCGATGCCAAGCTCAAGGTGGTGGAATGGAAGGACACGGAAAAACGTGGTGGTTTCCTGTTCTCCAAGGCGATGGCGCAGACCGTCGGTGCTGCGCTTGGCCTGCCCGGCCATGGCGGCGACGTCCTTCACGAAATTGGAGCGGACCGCTTGTTTCTTGACGGTCTCGTTTCCGTCTGGCACCCTTGAGGAACCGCTTGGGACGAGTGAAAAACCAAATAAAATCATTCTGATAATTTCGGCGGCACTGCTTTTACGGGGAGCCTTTTCATGATCAAATCCGAACTTGTGCAGATCATCGCCACGCGTAATCCGCATCTTTTCCTGCGCGACGTCGAAAACATTGTCAGCGCCATCTTCGATGAAATCACCGACGCGCTTGCCGAGGGCAACCGGGTCGAGTTGCGCGGCTTCGGCGCGTTTTCGGTGAAAAACCGCCCTGCCCGTACCGGCCGCAACCCGCGCACCGGCGAATCCGTAGAGGTCGAGGAGAAATGGGTACCGTTCTTCAAGACCGGCAAGGAATTGCGTGAAAGGCTGAACGGAGGCAAATAGGCGCGGCGCCCGCCACCGCTCCCGCCTTTGCTTCCGAACGGAAAAACATGTTCAATCGCTTCATTCTCATCGTGGTTTTCGTGCCGCTGGCCGTCATCCTGATTGCGCTGGCCGTAGCCAACCGCGAACCGGTCGCCTTCACACTCGATCCGTTCAATCCCGGCAATCCGGCGCTGACGCTGACCGTGCCGCTCTTCATTTTCCTGTTCTTGGCGCTGGCCATCGGCATGATCGTCGGCAGCCTGGCGACCTGGATCAAGCAGGGCCGCTACCGTAAGCTGGCGCGCCAGCGCGGCGCCGAGGCAGAGAACCTGCGCCAGGCGGTCAGCCGCGCGCCCACCGCGTCGCAGAGCCCAGCCTTGCCGAAGCCGACGAACTGAGCCGCGGCTCGGGCCTGAAGCACAACCGGCCTAGTTCTCCACGGAGCCTTTCATGCTGACCATTTCCGCCGCCGAGGTCGACCGCGCGCTGACCTTTTCCGGGCTGGTCGAGACGTTGCGCGCCGCTTTTCGCGATGGCGCCGTGCAGCCGGTCAGGCACCATCACACGGTCGAGCGGCCCGATGGCGCCGCCTCGACGCTGCTTTTGATGCCGGCCTGGACCGACTTCAACGCAGCCGGCACCTCGGCCGATGGCCATATCGGCGTCAAGATCGTCACCGTGTCGCCCGACAACAATGCCGTCGGCAAGCCCGCGGTGATGGGGCTTTACCTGTTGCTCGACGGCGCCACCGGCGAGCCTCAGGCCTTGATCGATGGCCAGCGGCTGACACAGTGGCGCACGGCCTGTGCGTCGGCGCTGGCCGCCTCCTATCTGGCCCGCGCGGACGCATCGCGGCTGCTGATAGTGGGCGCCGGCGCGCTGTCGCCGTTCCTTGCAAAGGCGCATTCGGCGGTACGTCCGATCAAGAACATCCGCATCTGGAACCGTACGCCGGCCAATGCCGAAAAGGTCGTTGCAAAATTGCGTGCCGAGGGTTTTGCAGCCGAAGCCGCAGGCGATCTCGACGCCGAACTCGGAAAGGCCGATATCGTATCGTCGGCGACCATCACCACCATGCCACTGATCAAGGGCGCACTCTTGAATCCCGGCGCCCATGTCGATCTGGTTGGCGGCTTCACGCCGGCGATGCGCGAAAGCGACGACGACGCGATTGCACGCGCCCGGGTCTATGTCGACACCCGCGCCGGCGCCACCAAGGAGGCAGGTGACATCGTCCAGCCGCTGGCCTCCGGCGTGTTGAAGCCGGAAGCCATCGTCGCCGACCTTTATGAACTCACGCGCGGCCAGAAAAAAGGCCGGCAGAACGACGACGAGATCACGCTGTTCAAGTCGGTCGGCGCAGCCCTCGAGGACCTCGCCGCCGGCATTGCCGTGTATCGCGCAAGCGTAGGGCAGTAGGGCAGTAGGGCAGTAGGGCAGTAGGAAACCGCACTGATCGTGTGGCGCCGCGCCAGCTATATTTCCTGTCACGTACTCCCCTACTGCCCTACTGCCTTACTGCCTTACTGCCTTTGCCAATAAACCCGCAGCCGGTGGCTGTCGGGATCAAGCGCGACGAAGGTGCGGCCGAAATCCATGTCGGTCGGCGTCTGCAGAATTTTCAGCCCGCGGCCGGCCCACTCGGCATGGGTGGCGTCGACGGCACCCGGCGTGTCCAGCGCAAAGACGATCTCGGCGCCACCGCCTGCTGCCGCGGCGGCCGGTTCCACGGTGTGACGCGACCAGAGGCCGAGCTTGAAGTCGTTGTCGAGCACGAACAGCACGAAGGTCGGCGAGGTCTCGACCGGTTGCCGCCCAAGCAGCGCGCTGTAGAAGGCGCCGCTTTGCTCAGGCTTGTCGACATAGAGGATGACGAAATTGGGCGGTGTCATGAATTGCTCTCCAGATGGTTTCGACTGGAGGAGCATAGCGTATGCCACTGCCAGATTCTGGCAGCAGTCTTAACTGAGCAGCAGCCTTAGCTTGGCGTGTCGAGCGTCGCCCGCCATTCTTTGAGCAGCACCTGACGGCGGCGCGGATAGCGCATCTCGGTGGCATTGAGGCCGGATATCCGGTCGGCGCGAAAGTGCCTGAAATCCTGGCGCATCTCGCACCAGGCCGCGACGACGCGCACCTTGTCGAAGAAGCCGAGTGCGAATGGCCAGACGGTGCGCTCGGAGGCAGCGCCGCCGGCGTCGCGATAGACAAAGCTCAGCTTGCGCTCCTCGCGGATGGCCTGCCGCACCACACCGAGATCGATGCCTTCGGTGACCTCGGTGCGCGACCCGACCAGCAGCGTCGAGGCATCGAGCTCTTCGCGCAAATCGTCCGGCAGCACCGCGGCGATCTTGGCCAGCGCGTCGGTGGCGGCGTTCGCAAGCCGCCAGTCCGGCTGCTTGGCCACCCAGCGCGAACCGAGCACGATCGCCTCGATCTCCTCATCGGTGAACATCAAGGGCGGCAGCATGAAACCGGGCCTGAGCACGTAACCCAACCCCGCCTCGCCCTCGATCGGCGCGCCCTGCCCCTGCAGCGTGGCGATATCGCGATAGAGCGTGCGGATCGACACACCCATTTCGCCCGCAAGGCTGCGGCCGCTGATCGGCCGGCGATGCCGGCGCAGGATCTGGATCAGGTCGAGCAGGCGTTCAGCACGGGACATGAATCATGACCTGGTTTCAATCACGATAGAGCCCCAGCACTTTCGGCGGCAAGCGACATGGTGGCGGACGGGAACGTCTGCGCCCTGACGCCGTTGTCCGGCCATTATGGATATACGCGGGTTCCTGTTGTTCTGGTCGGTTTTGACCGCCATCGTCGCTGCGCTCAGCCTCGGACCATCCTTCGCCCATGTGCTGGAATCGGTGCCGCGGCTGACCAGATGGCCGCCTTCGCTCTGGCGTGAAACCACTGTCTTCAACGCTCAGTTCCAATTCTTCGCGATTGTCGGCGCACCGCTGGACGTGGCCGCGATCGCCTGTCCGGGGCTTCTCGCCTGGATGCTGCGCAGCGACCGCCCGGCATTCTGGTGGATTTTGGCCGCCACCGTGCTTTATCTGATGGCCCTCGTGGCGTGGTTTACCCTGGTCAAACCGGCAAACGATGTCCTGGCCACCTGGGTGCCTGGACCGATCCCGGACAATTTCGAAAGTGTCCGGAGCAGCTGGGAAACCGGCCATATGGTCGTCACCGGCTTCAAGGCCGTTGGTTTCATAGCGCTCGCAGTCGGCCTGCTTTCGATCAGGCGCGGCTGATCCGGTTGCACACGTCGGCAGCCCTTTTGTTGCGCCGGTCAATGTGCTGTGGCAGAAGCGGCGAGCCGCCTTCCGGAGATGCGCCTTCTTGAAACCTTTTCGCGACAAACGCCGCGACAGCCGCCCGCCCGCGAAGGGCGGGGCGGAGCAGCCGCGGCGGCGCGACGCCGGCCTGACCGCCGGTTCGGAGCCTAAACTGCAGGACCGGTCCGAGCCGAAAGCCGCGCCGCGCCCTCTATCCCGCCGCGATGGCGCGCTGCCTGCCGAACATCTGCCGCTGATCCTCGAGGTCGGCCCCAATCAGGACTACGCGCTGCTCGACAGCGGCGCCGGAGAAAAACTCGAGCAATACGGCCCCTACCGCATCGTTCGGCCGGAGGGCCAGGCGATCTGGCAAAAGGCTTTGCCGGCCAGGGACTGGGAGCGTGCCGACGCCATTTTCACCGGCGATACCGACGAGGAAGGCATCGGTCGCTGGCGCTTCCCCAAGACGCCGCTCGGCGAGACCTGGCCGATGAAGCATGACGGCATAGATTATCTCGGCCGCTTCACTTCGTTTCGCCATGTCGGCGTCTTTCCCGAGCAGGCCTCGCACTGGGACCACATGGCCGGACTGATCGCGGCGGCAAAACGGCCGGTGAAGGTGTTGAACCTGTTCGGTTACACCGGCCTTGCCTCCTTGGTGGCGGCGCGTGCCGGCGCCGAGGTCACCCACGTCGATGCTTCCAAGAAGGCGATCGGCTGGGCGCGCGAAAACCAAGAAATGGCGGGCTTATCGCAAAAGCCGATCCGCTGGATCGTCGACGATGCCGTGAAATTCGCCGAACGCGAGGAGCGCCGCGGCAGCCGCTATGACATCATCCTGTTCGACCCGCCCGCCTATGGCCGCGGACCGAAAGGCGAGGTCTGGCAGCTGTTCGAGGACCTGCCGGCGCTGACCGATATCTGCCGCGCGATCCTGACGCCGAAGCCGCTCGCCGTGGTACTGACCGCCTATTCGATCCGCGCCTCTTTTTTCGCCATCCATGCCCTGATGCGCGACACCTTCGCCGGCATGGGCGGCACGGTCGAGTCGGGTGAATTGATCATCCGCGAGAAATCTGCCGGTCGGGCGCTTTCGACCTCGCTGTTCTCACGCTGGGTGGCCTGAATGAGTGCGTACGAACGGCACGCGGGCGCGCCAGGGCAGGTGAAGGAAGTCACCAGCCTCGCCAACCCGCTGGTCAAGGACATCAAGGCGCTCGCGCTGAAGAAATTCCGTGACCAGCAGAATGCCTTCATGGCCGAAGGCCTGAAGCTGGTCATCGACGCGCTCGATCTCGGCTGGTCGATCAGGACATTGGTCTTCGCCAAGGCCGGACGTGGCAATACGGCGGTTGAAAAGATCGCGGCGCGCACGGTCGCCGCCGGCGGCACCGTCCTTGAAGTTTCGGAAAAAGTGCTGGTCGCCATCACCCGCCGCGACAATCCGCAAATGGTCGTCGGCGTGTTCTCGCAGAAATTCCTGCCGTTGAAGGACATCCGCGCCCGTGACGGCGACGTCTGGGTGGCGCTCGACCGCGTCCGCGACCCCGGCAATCTCGGCACCGTCATCCGCACGGTCGACGCTGTCGGGGCCAGGGGCGTCATCTTGGTCGGCGAGACCACCGATCCCTTTTCGGTCGAAACGGTGCGCGCCACCATGGGCTCGATTTTCGCCGTGCCGGTCGCCAAGGCGTCGCCCGAAGCTTTTCTCGCCTGGCGAACGAGCTTTCCCGGCCTCGTCGCCGGCACCCATCTGAAGGGCGCGGTCGACTACCGCTCGGTCGATTTTTCAAAAGGCCCGGTGCTTTTGATGATGGGTAACGAGCAGCAAGGCCTGCCTGACGAGCTTGCCGCAAGCTGCGACAAACTGCTGCGGATACCGCAGGCCGGCCGCGCCGATTCGCTCAACCTTGCGGTGGCCACCGGCGTCATGCTGTTCGAGATCCGGCGCGGCGCGCTGAAGCTCGGCCCGGAGGATGCCCGATCGTGACATCTCAAACCGTGAAACTGCAAACCATGAAGTCCTGGAGGCCGTATGCTCTTCTGGTCGTCGCCGCGATAGCGCTCGACCAGTGGGTGAAATACCTAGTCGAAACCGGTCTTGCCTTTCAGGAACGGCTCGACCTGCTTCCGTTCCTGGCGCTGTACCGCACCTACAACACCGGCATCGCGTTCTCGCTGTTTTCGTCCTTCGGCGACACCGGCCTGGTGGTCGTCGCGGTTCTGGTGGTCGCTTTCGTGCTCTATCTTGCGGCCCGCACGCCGCCCGGCCACCTGCTTGCCCGCATCGGCTTCGCGCTGATCGTCGGCGGCGCGCTCGGCAACCTGATCGATCGCGCAATCTACGGTCATGTCATCGACTATGTCCTGTTCCATACGCCGGTCTGGTCCTTCGCCGTCTTCAACCTCGCCGACGCCTTCATTTCGGTTGGTGCGGTGCTGGTCGTCTTCGACGAACTCATTGGCTGGCGGCGCGGAGCGTCGAGCGATTGACCTCACTCGCCTGGCGCCGCACATTCTGATCTGCAAGCCCGAGGAGAAAAAATGCCCGAAACCTTCAAAGCCATCCTCGTTTCGCGTGACGCCGAGAAAAACCAGTCAGTCGCGGTGACCGAGCTTACCGAGGCAGACCTGATGGAGGGCGACGTCACCGTCGCGGTCGAGGCGACGACGGTGAACTACAAGGACGGTCTTGCAATTACCGGCAAGGCGCCGGTGATCCGCCGCTGGCCGCTGGTGCCGGGCATCGATTTCGCCGGCACCGTCATCTCGTCTTCCAATTCTGGCTGGCGCAAGGGTGACAAGGTCATATTGAACGGCTGGGGCGTCGGCGAGACGCATTTCGGCGCCTATGCCGGACGCGCCCGCGTCAAGGGCGACTGGCTGGTGCCGTTGCCGGACGGCATGAGCCCGCATGATGCGATGGCGGTCGGCACCGCCGGCTACACCGCCATGCTTTGCGTCATCGCGCTGGAGCGCCACGGCATCGTGCCCGATCGCGGCCCGGTGGTGGTGACCGGCGCTGCCGGTGGCGTCGGCTCGGTCGCGGTCTCGATCCTGTCCAGCCTCGGCTATCACGTCATCGCCTCGACCGGCCGCGCTGCCGAAAGCCCCTATCTGATCGACCTCGGCGCTGCGGAAGTGATTTCACGCGACGAGCTCACCCAGCCGGCAAAACCGCTCGCCGAGGAACGCTGGGCCGGCGGCGTCGATGCGGTCGGCAGTCACACGCTGGCCAACGTTCTGTCGATGACCTCCTATGGCGGCGCCGTCGCCGCTTGCGGCCTCGCCGGCGGCATGGACCTGCCGGCAAGCGTCGCCCCCTTCATCCTGCGCGGCGTCTCGCTGCTCGGCATCGATTCGGTGATGGCGCCGAAGGCGGTCCGCCTCGAGGCCTGGCGCCGCATCGGCGCCGATCTCGACCACGCAAAGCTTGCCAGCCTGTCGACGAGCATCGGCTTCGACGGCATCATCGGCGCCGCGCATGACATCGTCGAGGGTAAGATCCGCGGCCGCGTGGTGGTGGATATGTGAGCCCCCAAGGGATAAAAAAGAGCGCGACCGCTAAAATTCGAGCGATCAACCACAACCTTCGATAAGCTCTGTCTGGCAGGAGTTCCGTATGATTGCGGAACCCGGCATCAGAGAGGCGGAACCAGCCGAACGGGCCGACGGGACGGCCCCCGCGGCGCCAGGACGGCAGCTTGTCGCCGCGCCACCGCTGGCGCCGGAACTGCCGGCCTCCAACCGCGAAGGCCTGCCCTTCCTGACGCTCGTCGCCATCGTCGTGCTGGCAGGCTTTTCGCATCTGACCGGGGCGCCGATCTTCATCACCATCGGCCTTTTGGCGACAGCCATCGCCGGGCTCGCCGTGCATCTGCGCAACAGGCGCACCGAGCGCCGCGCGGTGGCCGTGCTCGATGCCACGACCGCCCGCAGCCGCGCCGAAATCGAGACGCTGGCCGACCGCATGTGGGAGATGCAGGAGAGCGAGGAGCGCTTTCGCGGGCTGATCGATGCACTCGGCGATCTCGTCGTCCATCGTGACCGCGACGGCCACATTGTCTACGCCAACAAGGTTTTCGCCGACCTTGTCGAAACCGACCAGCGCGACCTTGCCGGCAAGACCCTGGCCGAACTAGGCATCGATGTCGGCATCGTCCCCGACGCCGCGTTTTCCGACCATGAATGCCTGAGTTCCACCGACGTCGCCATTCGCACGCCGGACGGCCCACGCTGGTTCTCTTGGATCGAGCTGTCGGTGCGCGACAAGGACAGCGGCGCCGTTTCGCATCGCGCCATCGCCCGCGACATCACCGCTCGCAAGCGCGCCGAATCCTCGCTGATCACCGCCCGCGAGCGGGCCGAATATGCGAGCCAGGCCAAATCGCGCTTCCTCGCCACCGTCAGCCACGAGATCCGCACGCCGATGAACGGCATCATGGGCATGGCCCGGCTTCTCGCCGACACCAGCCTTTCGCCCGAGCAGCGGACCTATGTCGGCGCCATCTCGACCTCGGCCAGCGCGCTGCTGGCGCTGATCGAGGACCTGCTCGATTACTCGAAGATCGAGGCCGGCCGCTTCGATCCCGAACCGCAGCCGATGTCGGTGCGTGAGATCGCCGACAACGTCATCGAACTCTTGGCGGCGCGGGCTTTTGCCAAGGATATCGGCCTCGGCTGCCATGTCGAACCCGACGTGCCGCAGCTGATCACCGCCGACCCCGGCAGGGTCAGGCAGGTGCTGCTCAATCTCATCGGCAACGCCGTCAAGTTCACCGACAGCGGCGGCGTCCTGGCAAGCATCGCCCGCGTCCGCACCGAAACCACCGACCGCATCCGCTTCACCATCGCTGATACCGGCCCCGGTCTGCGCGAGGAGGACATGGAGCGCATCTTCGAGGACTTCGAACAGGCTGACGGCACCTCGACCCGTGCGCATGGCGGTGCCGGCCTCGGTCTCGCCATTTCCAAGCGCCTGGTGA
Organism: Mesorhizobium sp. M0663; assembly: GCF_040320585.1. NCBI lineage: Bacteria > Pseudomonadati > Pseudomonadota > Alphaproteobacteria > Hyphomicrobiales > Phyllobacteriaceae > Mesorhizobium > Mesorhizobium sp. M0663. The sequence continues at coordinate 187,508 of NZ_JAMYPX010000001.1, read as the reverse complement.
CCGCCATGGGCGGCACTATCTCTGTGTCGAGCCGGCTTGGCCAGGGGTCCGAATTCGTCTTCGATATTCCCGCTATTTCCGCCGTCGAGGCGCCGCAGATCCGCCAGGACGCGCTGTCGGGCCGGCATGCGGTGATCGTGTCGAAGAACCTGGTCGAGGCCGGAGCCCTCGCCCGCACCATTCGCGCCAATGGCGGCACGGTCGATCTGGCCACCGCCGCCGCCCAGGCCACCGCTTTCGCCGAGGGCTGTGACGTGCTTCTGATCGATGCTGCCATGGAGCAAAGCGACGGCAGGTTGCTCAGGCGCCTGCGCCAGAGCGGATTTGCCGATTGCGAGGCAGTGACGCTGATCGCGCCGACCGACCGCGGCATGCTTGGCGAGTTCCGTGCCAACGGTTACGCCACCTTCCTGGCGAGGCCGGTGCGCGGCGAGACACTGCTGCGCGTGCTCTTGACCAGCCATGCACCGGTCATCGCCGAGCCGCAACTGCAAAGGCGCGGCGCGCAGGCGGGGCACGCCATTGGCGCCCGCCAGCAGGGCCTGTCGGTGCTGATCGCCGAGGACAACGACATCAACGCCATGCTGGCCCGCGCCACGCTGCTGAAGGCCGGGCATCGCGTGAAAGTGGTCGGCAACGGCAAGGCCGCCGTCGAGGCGGTCATCAGCACCGGCCACAAGCACCGTTACGACGTGGTGCTGATGGACTTGCATATGCCTGTCATGGACGGCCTGGACGCCATCGCCGCCATCCGCCGCCATGAGGAGGAGACCGCGGTGCCGCCGGTGCCGATCATGGTGCTGTCGGCCGACAGCCAGGAAAAGACCCGCCACGCCGTGCTCGCTCACGGTGCCAGCGGCTTCGTCACCAAGCCGCTCGACCCCGATGCCCTGGTTCATGCGGTCGAAGGGCAAGCGGCCGCCTGAGGCACAACATAGACGGTTGATAGATTACCCAGCCGACGAAGTATTGCCCGCAGAGCCGTATCACGGTACTGTCACAATCCTGTTGCACCTACACCGTATCCCCGTGCCAAGAGGGATGGCTCGAAGGAGAATCACTCGTGCATACAGTCATGCCGGAATGTGATGCTCGGCCGAACGCCAGCGGGCCTTTGCTCGTCGGCCGGAACGCCGATGCCGTCATAAAAGGCGCATCGCTCGGCCGCATCGGCAATCTCGAAGTGCGGCTCGCCCGCAACGAGGCCGAGATCGCTGCCGCGCAGGAAGTGCGCTACCGGGTGTTCTACGACGAGCTTGGTGCCAGGAAGGACCTGTTCCAGATGCAGGACCGCCGCGATGCCGATCGCTTCGATCCCCTCTGCGATCATCTGCTGGTCTTCGATACTTCGCTTTCCGGCCCCGAGCATCGCCGCATCGTCGGCACCTACCGCCTGCTGCGGCAGGAGATTGCCGCGGCCGCCGGCGGCTTCTATTCCGAAGGTGAATTCGAGCTGACCAAGCTGATCGCGCGGCATCCCGGCCAGCGCTTCCTCGAGCTCGGCCGCTCCTGCGTTCTGCCGGAATACCGCTCGAAGCGCACCATCGAGGCGCTGTGGCAAGGCATCTGGGCCTACATCAACCATTACGGGATCGGCGTGATGACCGGCTGCGCGTCGTTCCACGGCACCGTGCCGGCGGCACATGCGGAGGCGCTGACCTATCTTGCCCACCACTGCCGGACGAATTCATCCTGGGACGTGCGCGCCGTCGCCGGGCGCTATTGTTCCATGGATCTGATGCCGATCGAGGCCGTCAATACCAAGGCGGCGATCGCCGCGATGCCGCCGCTGGTCAAGGGCTATCTGCGCGTCGGCGCGCGCATTGGCGACGGTTGCGTCATCGACCGTGAATTCTCGACGGTCGACGTGTTCGTGGTGATGCCGGTCAAGGAGATCGGCGCCCGCTACGTCAATTATTATGGCGGAGAAGCGCAGCGGTTTGCGGCCTGAGTAGTGAATAGTGAGTGAATAGTGAGTGAATAGTGAATAGTGAATAGAACCTAGCACTGACTGCTGGAGCAGCAATTGGCTACTCACCATTCACTACTAACCATTCACTATTCACCATTCACCATTCACGCATCTTTCTCAGCCTGCTCGTTGACCGGCCCCGGCTCCACCGGCGCTTCGCTTGCGACATGCTTGGGGCCGCCCTTGGCGACGCCGACCATGGCCGGCCGCAGAACACGCTCGCCGATCGAATAGCCGGGCTGCACGACCTGCACGACCGTGTTGGCCGGTACGTCGGGATTGGGCACCTCGAACATCGCCTGGTGAAAATTCGGATCGAATTTCTCGCCCTCGGGCTCGAGCTTCTTCACGCCGTGGCGTTCCAGCGCCGACAGCATGGCGCGCTCGGTGATCTCGACGCCGTCGATCAGCGCCTTGAAGCCGGCATCGCCCGAAGCCTTGGCCTCCTCCGGGATGGCATCCAGCGCACGGCGCAGATTGTCTGACACCGAAAGCATGTCGCGGGCAAAATTGGCAACCGCATAGGCGCGCGCATCGTGGACGTCGCGGGCGGTGCGGCGACGCAAGTTCTCCATGTCGGCCGCGACGCGCAGCGCGCGATCCTTCAGCTCTTCGTTTTCCTTCAGAAGCCGCACAAGCGCTTCATAGTCGCCGTCGACGCCGCCTTCCCTTGGCTCCGCGGCAGCCTCGGTCTTCTCGGCTTCATCGGGCGCGCGTTCGTCTTTTGCCTGGTCGCTCATCGCCGTTTCCCGTCATTTTCGAATGGTGTGGATTTGCGCCCGATATCGAGGTTTAGCGGCCAAAAATCAAGGGGCAAGCGCTACTGCAGTCGCTGCCGCGGCTTGATGGCGGACGGCGCAGACCTTTCGATTTTAATTCAAACTTTACCGTACCCGACGGCTTTGCTTGCCAGCATACTACAATGCGGGAACCATTCCTCCCTTGGAAGAGTTTCGAAGCCGACACAGGATTTTGGATGATGCCCCGCAGGAATGGCGAAAAACGCGACGGGCTCGCCGCCGATATCCGGCGCCAGCTCGGCACCGAGGCGACCAAGCGCTTTCTGCGCACCTTGCCGGCCTTCCGCACGGAGTCCGATATTCCCGACCGTCTGAAGGAATTGCTCGACCGCCTGGACGGCGTCGAAGCCAAGGTGGTCGCAGGCGGGCGCCGTCGGTAGACACCATCGCAAGCAACGCGACCTGCGATTGCGGCCGCAATTCCTCGCCATCGCGCGACATTTACCCGCAGTAACTTTGCGTGATCTCCGCCTTGCGGCAGCGCGCCGCTCCGCCTATGTTTCATGATGAACATGATTTCCCCCGAAGCTGTGGCAAACAGCAAGCGCGCCTGGTTGAAAATCCTGTCGCGCTATAAAAAGCCCGACAGGCGTCGCAGCGCCGTCGAACTCGCCATCACCCTCATTCCTTTCGCCACGCTGTGGGCATTGTCCTCGGCCGCTTATGCCTATGGCCATTGGTGGGGTCTGGTCCTCATCCTTCCGGCCGCCGGCTTTCTGGTGCGGATCTTCATGATCCAGCACGATTGCGGCCACGGCTCCTTTTTTGCCAATCGCTATGCCGACGACTGGATCGGCCGCGTCCTTGGCGTGCTGACGCTGACGCCCTACGATTGCTGGCGCCGCGCCCACGCAACCCATCACGCCAGCGCCGGCAATCTCGACGAGCGCGGCACCGGCGACATCAAGACACTGACCGTCGCCGAATACCGGCAACTGTCGTGGCGGGGCCGGCTCGCCTATCGCCTCTATCGCCATCCGCTGGTGATGTTCGGCCTTGGCCCGATCTGGATTTTCATTTTCGAGCAGAGACTGCCCTTGGGCATGATGCGGGGCGGCCTCACCCCTTGGGTGTCGTCGATGTCCACCAACCTAGCCATCACGGTCATAGCCGCTCTGCTCATCTGGTTCGTTGGCCCCGGCGCGTTTCTGGTCGTGCATTTGCCGATCGTCATCCTCGCCGGATCGGCCGGCATCTGGCTGTTCTATGTCCAGCATCAGTTCGAAGAGACGGAGTGGACAAAGGACTCCGAGTGGGAATTCCAGCACGCTGCCCTGCACGGTTCGTCCTATTACGACCTGCCGCCGGTGCTGAACTGGATCACCGGCAATATCGGCGTCCACCACGTGCACCACCTCTCGGCCAAGGTGCCATGCTACCGGCTTCCGGAAGTGCTGAGGGACTATCCGGAGCTGCGTGAGATCGGCCGCGTCACACTCCTCGACAGCTTGCGCTGCGTCAAGCTGGCGCTGTGGGACGAGAGCCGCAGCAAGCTGGTATCGTTCCGCGAAGCGCGGATGGCCGTGTAGACGCACCGCCGCACCTAAAGCGCGTCGCGCTCGACCGGCCTCATGCGACGCGCTTTAGGTTCTTGTTTATGCATGCCGTTATCGCAAAACCGCTGAACACTTTTGCGCGACATGCGTTAGGGGTGCGGCGGGGCTCCACATTCCGAGCTTAAGCTGCCTGGCGCTGGTCGCGCATCAGGATCTCGCCCTGGCGGATCTCGGTGCCCAGCACTTTCAGGCATTCGCGCATGAACGCGGCAAGGCCCGGCCAGCCCTTGGCCGACACCAGATTGCCGTCGACATGGGCGCCGGTCGGCGCAACATCGATATAGATGCCGCCGGCCAGCGTGACTTCCGGCTCGCAATATTGCAGCGCCGCGACTTCGCGGCCGCGCACCACGCCGTCGACCGCGATCAGGATCTGCACGCCGTGGCAGATGGTGAAGATCGGTTTTCCCGTCTCATGGAAATGCCGCACCAGCGCCTGCACGCGCTTGTCGATGCGGATATATTCCGGGCCGCGCCCGCCCGCCGCGTAGACGGCATCGTAGTCGGCCGGATTGACCTCGGAAAACGTCTTGTTGAGGATGTAGTCGTGGCCGAGCTTTTCCGTATAGGTCTGGTGGCCCTCGAAGTCGTGCAGCGAGGTCTTCAGGATATCGCCGGCCTTCTTGTCGGGGCAAACGACATGGACGGTGTGGCCCACCGCATGCATGGCCTGTTCAAAGACGAAAATCTCGTACTCCTCGCTGAACTCGCCAACGAGCATCAATATCTTCTTGCCAGCCATACCCGGTTCCCCCCTTGTGGCCACATTTATTCGGATCGCGAAATAATGGGCCTATCCTAAGGCGGAGAGGCGCAAAATAAAAGGCTGAATCGGGAATGTGGTCCGACCAGAAGGCTTCTGGCCCTCTGGAGCGGATCAGCCGGCGCGCACCCGCCGCCAGGAATATTTCGGGCCTTTGGCCTCCGGCTTCACCGCCGGCTGATAGAACAGCGGCAGTCCGCCTGTGCGGCCTTGCTCGAGCCGCTTCAGCAGCACCGGGTGCGATATCTCGAATTCATCGAAGCCGAGGCGCAGCATATGCGGCAGCTGATCAATCAGCACCTGCCCGGTGGCGCGCATAGCGCCTGCAAAATGATAACGGCTGCGCAGCAATTCGCCCTTGGAGAACGAGCGGCCGTCGTTGAACGCCGGAAACGCCAGCGCCACCAGCGACAGCTGATCGAGCAGGCCTGCGATCTTTTCGAGCTGATCGCCGGGCTGCAGCAGCACACCGATGCGCTCCTTCGTCGACCGCCGCACCTCCGGATCGAGGCCGAGAAACGCCTGCAACGGCAGGATGAAACGGCCATTGCCGACCAGCGCCTCGGCGCTTTCGGCATGAACCCACTCGTCCTCGCGGAACCCATCCGGTGTCCACAGCCGCATTGCGTTTTCGGCTATCAAGTCGCTCATCAAGAAAATTCCCAAGTCCACAATATTCTCAAATTCAAAACACCCCGGGGTGTGTCGAGATTCAGGTCAGGCCAAGCCGAAGCCGACGGCGGGCGCGAAGCGACCAAACTGGGTGGCTTCCGAGAACCGGAGCGGAGCGTACTTTGGGTACGTGAGCGCCGGAAGCGCAGGAAGCCGCCGTTTGCAGGCCGGCTGAATATCAACATATCCTAAAGCGAGGCGTCGGTCAGCGACCTTTCCAGCCCCGACAAGTGGATGCCGCATTCGGTCTTGGCGTGCCCGGCCCAGCGGCCGCTGCGCGCGTCGTCGCCCGGCTGCACCGGCTGCGTGCATGGGAAGCAGCCGATCGACAGATAGCCATAGGCGACCAGCGGGTTTTCACGCAGCGCATGTGCGCGCATGTAGCCGGCCTGGTCCGATGTCGTCCAGTGCGCCAGCGGATTGATGCGGATGCGCGAGCCGACCGCCTCGAACACTGGCAGCGCTGCCCGGGTCGCCGCCTGGAAGCGCTTGCGGCCGGTGAACCAGGCGCGGAACGGCTCGACGCCGCGCGCCAGCGGCTCGACCTTGCGGACGTCGCAGCAGGCGTCGGTGTCGGTCTCGTTCAGATTGCCGGTCGGGTCGATCCTTGCCAGCGCCGCATCGTCGGGCCTGATCACCCGGATATCGCTCAGCCCGAAATCGGCGGCCAGCGCGTCACGATAGCCGAGCGTCTCCTCGAAATGCTTGCCGGTGTCGAGAAAGATCACCGGCAGCGTGCGGTCGATCTCGGCGATCATGTGCAGCAGCACCGCCGAATCCGCGCCGAAGGACGAGACGGCGGCGATTTCGCCGTGAAAGAACTCCCGGGTCGACCGCTCGATGATCTCCAGCGGCTTCAGATGGCCGTAGAGCGCGTCGAGACCCGCCGCTTGGGCGGCGATGCCGGCCTCGACGTCGACAATACGGTCAAGCGGCCTTGGCTTCGCCAGCATAGAGCGCCTCCTTGAACGGCGCGGGACCGACTCGGCGGTAGGCGTCGATGAATCTTTCGTTTCTGTCCAGCCGAAGCCCGAGATAGGTCTCGACGATCTGCTCGATGGCATCGGTGATCTCTTCCGAACTGAAGCCGCGGCCGATGATCTCGCCGACCGAGGTGTTCTCGTCGGCCGAGCCGCCGAGCGTCACCTGGTAGAGCTCGGCGCCTTTCTTCTCGACGCCGAGGATGCCTATATGGCCGACATGGTGATGGCCGCAGGCATTGATGCAGCCGGAAATCTTCAGCTTCAATTCGCCGATGTCGCGCTGGCGCTCCAGCGAAGCAAAGCGCCGCGAGATTTCCTGCGCCACGGGAATGGAACGCGCCGTTGCCAGCGCGCAATAGTCGAGGCCGGGGCAGGAGATGATGTCGCTGATCAGGTTGGAATTGGCCGTCGCCAGCCCGATATCGACAAGCGCGTCATAGACCGCCTTGAGATCGGCCCGCGCCACATGCGGCAGGATCAGGTTCTGCTCGTGACTGACGCGCAGCTCGTCGAATGAATATTTTTCGGCAATGTCGGCGACCGCTTCCATCTGGCTGTCGGAGGCATCGCCCGGCGTCTCGCCAATGCCCTTGAGCGAGATGGTCACCGCCGCGTAGTCGGGATGGCGATGGGTGACCACATTCTGGTCCAGCCATTCGGAAAAGCGCTTCGAGTCGAGGCGGGCAAGCTTGACCGCCTCGTCGCCTTCCGGCCGGTCGACAAGCGGAGGCGGCGCGAAATAGGCATCGATGGCGCGGATGTCTTCTTCCGGCAGCCTCAGCTCGGCGTCCTTCAACTCCTGCCATTCGGCCTCGACCTGGCGGGTGATCTCCTCGACGCCGGTCTCATGGACCAGGATCTTGATGCGCGCCTTGAACTTGTTGTCGCGCCGGCCGTAGAGGTTGTAAACGCGCAGGATCGCCGTGCAGTAGGACAACAGATCCGCTTCGGGCAGGAAATCGCGGATCTTCTTGGCCACCATCGGCGTGCGGCCCTGGCCGCCGCCGACATAGACGGCGAAACCGAGCTCGCCGGCAGCGTTCTTCTTCAGGTGCAGGCCGATGTCGTGCGTCTGGATGGCGGCGCGGTCGCGCTCGGCGCCGGTCACCGCGATCTTGAATTTTCGCGGCAGGAACGAGAACTCCGGATGCACCGAGGACCATTGCCGCAGGATTTCGGCATAGGGGCGCGGATCGGCTATCTCGTCAGCGGCGGCGCCGGCGAAGTGGTCGGCGGTGACGTTGCGGATGCAATTGCCGCTGGTCTGGATAGCGTGCATCTCGACGCTTGCCAGATCGGCCAGGATCGCCGGGATGTCCGACAGCGCCGGCCAGTTGAACTGGATATTCTGGCGCGTCGTGAAATGGCCGTAACCCTTGTCGTATTTGCGGGCGATGTGGCCAAGCATGCGCAGCTGCTTGCTGTTCAGCGTGCCATAGGGCACCGCGATGCGCAGCATATAGGCATGCAGCTGCAGATAGACTCCGTTCATCAGCCGCAGCGGCCGGAACTGGTCCTCGGTGATCTCGCCGGCAAGGCGCCGCGCGACCTGGTCGCTGAACTCGGCGACGCGGGCCTTGACGAAATCGTGGTCGAACTCATCGTAACGGTACATATTCAGGTCTTTCCGGGCGCGTCCGCCCGTTATTTTCTTCGTTCGAGCATGATCGGGATCATGCTTGGGTCATCTATGCCGCGCGTGCGGCTTGCGGACGGGCCTGCTTGCCCAAATCGTTGCGGGTGGTCGGGCCGGCGGCACGGATCTTTTCACGCAGCCGGACCGCTTCGACCGTGCCGTTGGCCACGGTCACGTCTATCAGGTTGACGTCGACCACTTCGTTGTTGGCGGAGGCCTTGGCGCCGATCGCCTCCAGCCGGTCCTCGGCCGCCTTGTCATGGGCGATGTCGGCATGGTCGATGGTCTCGGCCCAGCCGCCATTGGCGTACCAGACGGCTATGCCGTCGGCGAGGCGGTTCGCGGTCAGGACTTTCATTGGTTCACTCCTTGCGCGGCAGCACGGGCCACGCTTTCCTGCCTGTGTGCCGCCAGTGGCTCGGACCGTTCGAAATTGGCGCCGGCGACGGCGTCGCCGATGATGGTCATCACCGGGCCGCTGAGGTCGGCACGCGCCTCCAGCGATGGCAGGTCGGCGAGCGTGCCGTGGAAACGGCGGCGGTTGGCAAGGCTGGCATTCTCGACCACGGCGACGGCCGTATCCGGCGACAGGCCGGCTTCGATCAGCCGGCCGGCGACCTCTGCAGCGACCGAGCGGCCCATATAGACGGCGACCGTCGCGCCGGAAATAGCGAGCTTTGCCCAATCTGGCAGCGAATTTCCCTTGAGGTCATGGCCGGTGGTGAACACCATCGACGACGACACGCCGCGCAGCGTCAGCGGCAGTTCGAAATCGGCGGCGGCGGCGAAGGCCGCGGTGACGCCCGGAACTACTTCGTAGGCGACGCCGGCATCGCGAAGTGCCGCCATCTCCTCGCCGGCCCGGCCGAACACCAGCGGGTCGCCGGACTTCAGCCGCACGACGCGCTTGCCGGCGTGGCCAAGCTCGACCAGCAGCGCATTGATCTCGGCCTGGCTCTTGGAATGGCAGCCCTTGCGCTTGCCGACCGGCAGGCGCTCGGCATCGCGGCGGCCCATGGCGACGATCGCCTCCGGCACCAGCGCGTCATGGACAATCACGTCGGCTTCCATCAGCAGGCGATGGGCGCGCAGCGTCAAAAGGTCCTCGGCGCCCGGACCGGCGCCGACAAGCGCGATATGGCCCGATGCCGGTTCTTTCGAAAGCAGCAGGCCGACGGCCGCATCATGCGCCTGCGAAAGCTCGCCGGCCTCGACAGCGCGGGCCGGTGCACCGCCAAAGAAATCGCTCCAGAAGCGGCGGCGGGCATTGCCCTTCGGCAGCAGTCTTTCGGCGGTGTCGCGAAACGATGCGGCGAGAGTTGCGAGCGGACCGAGCGAGGGCGACAGCATGCGGTCGATGCGGCTGCGCAGCATCTGCGCCAGCACCGGGCCGGCACCTTCCGTGCCGATGGCAATGGCGACCGGCGCGCGGTTGACCAGTGCCGGCGTGAAGAAATCGCATAGCTCCGGCCGGTCGACGGCATTGACCGGAATGCCCAGCCGGCGCGCATCCCCGGCAACGCGGCGATCGAGGGCCTCGTCGCCGCTGGCGGCAAACACCATCACCGCACCATTGAGATGTGCTGCATCATAGCCGTCGGCGATGTGGGCGGCCCCCGTCTCGGCGATAAAGGCCAGCAGCTCCGGGCTTGTTTCATCGCTGACGATGCGCAGCACAGCGCTCGACTGCGCGAGCAGCCGCGCCTTGGCCAGCGCCTCCTCGCCGCCGCCGACGATGGCCATGGCTTCGCCCTCGACCCGCATGAAGACGGGAAAGGCATTGAGCTTGGGCGTGGCTTGCGGCATGACGAGCGGAATCCTGGAACCGTTTGTCAGTTCTACGCGGGGGCGCGAAAAACCAGAAGGCACCCACTCGCGCATCGCTTCGTAGCAGGCAATCTCTTTTCTGCAAGCATGAAGGCCAAGAGAAAAATATTCCACATTCAAATGCGGAGCAGATTGAAGCTGCTGTTGCAGCCCTTGATCCGCTGCCTTTTCAGCGGCCGGAGGAGCTAACCACAAAACAGATTTTTCTAAATTCTATCAATTTAGTAGATTAAGCCGCCGGATGCCGACCGAGCCATCAAAGGCAGCCCGGCGCTCTCGCCGGCCCTTGTCGGAATACCGGGTCCGAGTACCGGAACATTCCCGCCTCGGCACGCGTTTGCCTTATGGCCCAAGCCCGGTCATGCCCCTACGGCAAAGGCTTGGCGATGGGCTTGAAAAATCAAAAAAGGAGCGCCCCATGAGCAACGTCAGACTGAAACGCGGACTGTGGATCGTGGTGGCAGATGGCGAAAAGGCGCTGTTTCTCGAGAACCGTGGAGACGTCCAATATCCCGACCTTCAGGTCGTGCACGAGATGGAGCAGGAAAATCCTGCAACCCGAGAACAAGGCACGGACCGCCCCGGCCGCTACAGCGACGGCCCTTCCGTCCACCGCAGTGCGGTCGAGGACACCGACTGGCACCGTCTCGGCAAGGAGCGTTTTGCCGAAGAGATTGCCGACAGGCTCTACAAGCTCGCGCATCGCGGCAGCTTCAAGGAGATCGTGCTGATCGCGCCGCCGCCGGTGCTGGGCGACATGCGCAGGAAGCTGCACAAGGAGGTCACCGACAAGATAACGGCCGAAATTCCAAAGACGCTGACCAACCACAGCATACCCGATATCGAGAGCCTGCTGCAGGCGACCTGATCGGCATCGGCGGCGCGCAACTTTCGTTTCCGTAGCAAGCGCCCTGCTTGGAGCAGGCCGCGCCGGGTGGCAACGCTTGCCGGCTCTCCGTCTTTTGCCGCCTTGCCATCGATTTAATGGGATTGCGGGTTGTCTCGCGACTGTCGCAGCCTCCATACTGCCACGGCGGCGGCTTTTGGACGGCGCATGTCCGACATCGCGATTCCTGAAGGCGCTCCATAGACAATGCCGCATGACACGCCCCTTATCGCCACCATCGTCGCCGGTCTGGGGCTGGCTTTCGTCTTCGGCGCACTTGCCAACCGTTTTCGCGTGCCGCCGCTGGTAGGCTATCTCATCGCCGGCGTTCTGGTTGGACCGAACACGCCGGGTTTCGTCGCCGATGCCGGCCTCGCCAATGAACTTGCCGAGATCGGCGTCATCCTGCTGATGTTCGGCGTCGGCCTGCATTTCTCGCTGAAGGACCTGTTGTCGGTCCGCGCCATCGCCGTGCCCGGCGCCATTGTGCAGATCGGCTTCGCGACAGCCCTCGGCGCCGGCCTTGCCTGGATGCTCGGCTGGTCGATGGGCGCGGGACTGGTCTTCGGCCTGGCGCTTTCCGTGGCCTCGACCGTGGTGCTGTTGCGCGCTCTGCAGGAGCGGCGGCTGATCGAGACCGAGCGCGGCCGCATCGCCGTCGGCTGGCTGATCGTCGAGGATCTGGCGATGGTGCTGGCGCTGGTGTTTTTGCCGGCATTGGCCGGCGTGCTCGGCGGCCAAGAGCAGGTGGAGGTGCACTCCAGCGGTCTGCTGTCGCTGCCGGCGAGCTACGGCGTCTGGGGCGTCGTCGCCATCACACTGGCCAAGGTCGCGGCCTTTGTCTTGGTCATGCTGGTGGTCGGCCGCCGGCTTATCCCCTGGATCCTGCACTACGTCGCCCATACCGGATCGCGCGAACTGTTCCGGTTGGCGGTGCTTGCGATTGCGCTTGGCGTCGCCTTCGGCGCGGGCAAGCTGTTCGGCGTGTCGCTGGCTCTCGGCGCTTTCTTCGCCGGCATGATCATGAGCGAATCCGAGCTCAGCCACCGGGCGGCCGAGGAATCGCTGCCGCTGCGCGACGCCTTTTCCGTGCTGTTCTTCGTTTCGGTCGGCATGCTGTTCGACCCGTTCAGCGTGATCAGCAATGGCTGGCCGATCCTGGCGACGCTGGTCATCATCGTTGTCGGCAAGTCGCTGGCAGCCTTCGTCATCGTCGTCGTCTTCCGCTATCCGGTCGCAACCGCATTGATGATTTCGGCAAGCCTAGCCCAGATCGGCGAATTCTCGTTCATCCTGGCTGAAATCGGCGTCGGGCTGAAACTGCTGCCCGAACAAGGCCGCGACCTCATCCTCGCCGGCGCCATCCTGTCGATCGTCCTCAATCCGCTGATGTTTCTTGCCGTCGACCGGATGAAACCCTGGCTGGAAGCACGCGCCGGCAGGACGGCGCCGCCCGGCGAAGCAAGGCCGATCGGCCCGGCGACCGAGCCCGGCCAGGTGGCTTCGGTCGCGGCGCCTGCTAACGAGGATGGCCCACCGCCCAGGACCAGGCTGACCGGCCACACCATCCTGATCGGCTACGGCCGCGTCGGCAGTCTCGTCGGCACGGCGCTGAAGCAGGCCGCCCTGCCCTTCCTCGTCATCGAGGATGCCGACAAGACGTTGGCGAAGCTCAAGGCCGAAGGAGTCGAAACCGTGACCGGCAACGCGGCGAGTGGCGACGTGTTCGCCGCATCCAATCCCGAGGGCGCAAAGCGGCTGATCCTGGCCATTCCCAACGCCTTCGAGGCCGGGCAGGTCGTGCTGCGCGCCCGCGCCGCCAATCGGACAATCGAAATCATCGCCCGCGCCCATTCCGATGCCGAGGTCGAGCACCTCAAAAACCTTGGTGCCGACACCGTCATCATGGGCGAACGCGAGATCGCCCGTGGGATCGTCGAAGTGGTGACGGGGGCGGTCTGACCCAATTCATCTGGCCGGCCTGAGAATGACCGCGTGCCGTCCCGGTGGAGATTCGGTTTTCCGCCGCCGGCCATCCGAGGAATGACATGCACCGTGTGCGCGTTTAATTGTGGATCATCGCGGCCCATTTTGCGCGAAAACCTGATGACTAGATTTCCCGGTGACGCCAAGGTGATCGTAGCAGTTGTGCGGGTTTTGCAGTGGTTAGGCTGGATTAGCGCCCCGGCAAGATTGCCTGCACATTGGGTTGACGATGACCTCAACGATGAAACTGCCAGGGAGTGACTAGCCAGACGATCAAAACTCAGTCGACGGTTCGGGTTCCTCATGTGCGGACGTAGAGCACATCTGAGCAAGAAACTGCATCTGGTCGACGAGATCCTCAAACCCTTCGTTGCGGAACTTGGCTTGCAGTCTAAAAGATGAAACCGCCAAATACTCACGCATCTCTAGCAGTCGGTCTTGAAGCTCCGTTAAATCACGCTTGCTGGCAATCAGACGACTACCTGGGTGATTCCCCATCACTTCCCGGATGCCGGAGGCTGCCTTGGTAACTGTATAAGCGGCGGTTCGCAGGCCATTTTTCGGTTCGGATTGAAAATGGAACGGCCGATATCCTTCACCGGATTGGACCGCTAGGGAACGACTTGCAATCTCGAAGCACCGACGCAGAAAACCTTCCAATTGGACCTCGACCAGCTTGTCTGTTTCAGCCCTCTGTAGAATCGTGGTTTGTTCCCCAATGAATTTCGCTTGGTTGTGCGCCTCGGCCGCCTGTTGTTTGGCGACCTGACGATTTTGCTGGAACTCAAGTCTCGTTAGGCGAAGCTCGTCGCGCTGAAGGGCAAGCTCCTGAGATTGAACCATTGTTGCGATAAATAGCCAAAGAAACGCCAGGGGAGCGAACATGCCAGCCAAAGCATCCGCGAACTCATTCAACTGCAAGTCGGTTTTAATTTTTATGTAGCTTTCAGGCCCTGAGCTCCAGATCACCCAGACCACTGCTACAAAATAGATCCCGGTCAGGACAAATCCAAACCCGACCCAGCTGAAGATCTTTCTCATGGCCCACCGCTTCCTCACCCATCCTACTTTGCCCGCCTTGTGATTGTCCCGCCCCTAGCCGAGTATGTGAACTCGAGCGAAAGCCGAATCTCGCGGTTCTGTGGCCTTCCTCAATAGGATGAACTGGCCACCCACGTACCACAACGGGGGCGGTTGCGGTTATCAGGAGGATAAGCCGTGCAGGAAATCGTGAAAGCGATATTTGACCATTGGGCGATCGTCACGGCGAATCCGCAGTTCTTTATCGGGTTGATGACGGCAGCGCTCGCCCTGGGATTTGCCGCAGGGCGATTTCACTACAGGGAAAGGCTGGAAACCCTCAAAAGTACTAATGACGACTTCGCCAGGCAACTCGCCGACCTTCGGCATGAACCGAAGCTTGGCACCGATCAGGATGCCATCGTCCAGCATGGCATGGTGGTAGCCAAGGGCGTAGGTGTAACTCCGCAGCTAGGCGATGGGGTTTGCCTCTTCGAACGGATTGAAGGCAATGGTGAGTTCAACCATTCCGCCAGTTTTTCCTACCGCGGCACAACAATGCGCATTCAGACATTTATGAACTCGGCAGAGGGCAACTTCGGAGCGATGCGAACACAGCTTTTTAGTAAAGTGACTGCCGAACTGGTTTGAAATCAAGCATACCGCGACCGATCTACCGAATCGCAGGTCGCCACTGGGAACGGAACCGCACGTTGGATAGCTCGCCTGGAAAGCCTTCTACACGTGCTGGCCGCCGTTGATGTGGATTTCCGAGCCGGTCACGTAGGACGCCTGCTGCGAGCACAGGAAGAAGATGATATCGGCAACTTCCGCCGTGGTGCCCAGCCGTCTCAGCGGAATCGTCTCGACGATCTTTTCCGTGCCCGGCGACAGGATCGCGGTGTCGATCTCGCCCGGCGCAATCGCATTGACGCGAATGCCGTGGGGGCCGAAATCATGCGCCATCTCGCGGGTCAGCGAGCCGAGTGCCGCCTTCGACGTCGCATAGGCGGTGCCGGCGAAGGGGTGCACCCGGGTGCCGGCGATCGAGGTGACGTTGACGATCGAGCCCTTGGCCGATGCCAATTCCTTGAACAGTCCGCGCGCCAGCATGATCGGCGCAAAGAAATTCACCTGGAAGACGTCGCGCCAGACATGCATCGGCGTGTCGATCGAGTTCATGCGGCTGTTGCCGTCCTTGAGCTTGGGCGAGATGCCGGCATTGTTGACCAGCGCATGCAACTGCCCGCCATGCGCCTCGAGCCGGTGGCGGATTTCCGAGATGGCGATGCCGACATCCTCCTGGTCGGCGAGATCGACCTTGATGTGGTCTTCCGGTCCGGCCGGCCACGGGCAGTCGTCGGCAAAGGCCTGGCGCGAGCAGGTGATGACGCGCCAGCCTTCGCGTGAAAAGCGCTTGACCGTGGCATGGCCGATGCCGCGGCTGGCGCCGGTCAGCACGATGGTTTTTCTGGTGTCGGTCTCTGCCATTCGCGGTCTCCAAACGGGAGATGTAGCGGAACGCGGCAGCGGTGGCGAGGGGGCCTGTTGTTCAGCCGCCTGTCAGGATGTCCAGGATCGACGTCTGCCGCTTCTTGACCGGGCCGCCGACATTGCCGGGCGGCACCGGGTGCTTGATCGATCCGGTGGCGCTGTCGACCCCCGGCATGGCCAGGCCGCCGGCATCGACCGTCTCGGCAGGACGCACGGGTCGCGAAGCCGACTGGGTGGCTGCCACAGGCGGCGCCGATTGGCCAACGGAAGCGACCGGCGCCGGCGGCGGCGTGTCGGACGGTATGTCGTCCGGGACGATGGTGTCGGGCGGCGTCGACTTCCAGGTTCCGGGCAGCGGCCGCACCGGCACGCCCTCATGCGCGGCGACCATGAACTCATGCCAGGCCTGCGCCGGCAGTGCGCCGCCGGTGACCTTCTTCATCGCGCTGCCGTCGTCATTGCCGAACCAGACGCCGGTGGTGAGATTGGCGGTATAGCCGATGAACCACGCGTCGCGCGAGTTCTGGCTGGTACCGGTCTTGCCGGCTGCCGGCCAGGCGAACGCCGCCTTCCTGGCGGTGCCGATCTCGACCGTGCCGGTCATCATCGAGTTCATCATGCCGACGACATCGGGCTTGACGACGCGCGGCGCGCCGCCGCCATTGTTCTCGTAGAGCACCTTGCCGTCGCTCGTCGTGACGCGGCGGATGAAATGGATGTCCGGCTTGTAACCGCCATTGGCAAAGGGAACATAGGCCGAGGTCAGTTCCAGCGGCGTCACTTCCGAGGTGCCGAGCGCAATCGAAGTGTTGGCCGTCAGCTCGGACTGGATGCCCATGCGGTGCGCCGCCTCGACCACCGCATTCGGCCCGACTTCCATGGTCAGCTGCGCGGCCACCGAGTTCAGCGATTTTGCCAGCGCCGTCGCCAGCGTCACCTTGCCGAAATATTTGCCGCCGTAATTGTCGGGCGTCCAGTTGCCGATCTTGATCGGCGCGTCGTTGCGCACGCTGTCGGGTGTGCGGCCGGATTCCAGCGCCGCCATGTAGACGAACGGCTTGAACGCCGAGCCCGGCTGCCGGCGCGCTTCCGAGGCGCGGTCGAACTGGCTGGTCGAATAGTCGTAACCGCCGACCATCGCGCGCACCGCGCCGGAATTGTCGATCGACACCAGCGCGCCCTGGCTGACATTGAGCTTCTTGCCGCTCTGGTCGATCAGCCGGCGGATCGATTGCTCGGCGAGTTTCTGCAGCGTCAGGTCGACAGTCGTGTCGACGACGATATCGCGGCGCACGTCGCCGATCAGGTCGGGCAGTTCTTCCATGATCGTATCGGCGACGTAGTTTTCCGAGCCGGTCCAGTAGGACGGCGCGCGTGTCGCCGGCGCGCTCATCGCCGTGGTCTGCTCCTTGGCGCTGATCTTGCCCTCGTCGCGCATGGCAGCGAGCACCAGCTGCGAGCGCTGCTCGGCCGCCTTCGGGTCGCGCGCCGGCGACAGCCGCGACGGCGCCTTGAGCAGGCCGGCGAGAAGGGCGGCCTCCGACAGCGTGACGTCACGCGCGCTCTTGCCGAAATAGCGGCGCGAGGCCGCTTCGACACCATAGGCGCCAGAGCCGAAATAAACCCGGTTGAGGTACATTTCGAGGATCTGGTCCTTCGTATGCTTGTGCTCCAGCCACAGCGCCAAAAGCACTTCCTGCACCTTGCGTTCCAGCGTGCGGTCCGGCGTCAGGAACAGGTTCTTGGCCAGCTGCTGGGTCAGCGTCGAGCCGCCCTGCGAAAAATGCCCGCCCAGCACATTGGTCACCATGGCCCGGGAAAGGCCGATCGGGTCGATGCCGAAATGCGAATAGAAACGGCGGTCTTCGATGGCGATGACGGCCTCGGGAATATAGGGCGACATTTCGTGCAGGCCGACGGCCTCGCCGCCGCTCATGCCGCGATTGCCAAGCAGCTGGCCGTCGACCGAGACGATCTTGATGTTGGGGGCGCGGTCGGGAATGGCCCAGGTGGTGGCCGCCGGCATTTTCGCGCCGTAATAGACGACGATGCCGGCAGTGGCGATGCCGCCCCAGATGGCCAGCACGAAGCACCAGTAGAACAGCCGGGCAAGCACGCCGAACACGCCGCGCCGGCTTTTGCCGCGCCCGCCGCGCGGCGGCTTGACCTTGGACGATTTGCGCTTTGCAGCGGCTTTTCGGTTGCTCGGCACGACGCGGTCCTCCTCGCTTACCGAAAAACCGGCCGAGGATCTCGCCCCCGGCGATGCCTCGAAGCTGGGCTCGATGCGGCTGTCTTTCCGGTTCGCCATGCGCTGTGCTGTCTTCCCCATGCCTATGGCGTTGGGGTTGAAGACTAGATGCGGCGGTTTAAAGGCGGGTTAAGTCGGGAAAAATCGAAATAAACTGTATTCAGTCGCTTGCCGAACGGCTGCGGCCCGCGACAGCGCCAAAGCCGGAAATGAAAAACCCGCCTCGGCGGGCGGGTCGTTGGAGCCAATGAGCACCATAGCGAAATTAGTAGCATAGCTGCAGGCACAAAGCAAGAACAAAATTTGCTTTGCCTAAGAATAATCACTTCAGTTCGGCGGTTGCGACAACCCTCAGTCGTCGGCATCCGCATCGTCGGAGGCCGGCCGCCAGCTGATCGGCTCGATCTTCCTTTGCGTATGGCCGTCCGTATAGGCCCACCAGCCGGCGTCGCTTTCGTCCCAGTCGCCGCCGGCCGCCTTCAGCCGGTCGAGCGAACGGTATTGCGCGATGCTCTCGTTCATCACGCCGTCGCTGTCCTGCCAGTAGACGGTGACCTTGGAGCCGTCCCTCGGTGCCGTTTCGATTGATTTTCGGGCAGCCATTTCAATTCCTCCCGGCCGACGGCGTTAAAGTGCCAGAAGGCCATCAGCTGTGGGCGAAGATGTCCTCTTCATCCCAGCCCATCAGGTCGAGTTTCGCACGCGTCGGCAGGAAGCGGAAGCAGGCATCGGCCTCCCTGGTCCGGTTGTCGCGCGCCAGACGCGCGCTGAGCACGTCGCGCAGCCGGTGCAAATAGAGCACGTCGGAGGCGGCATATTCGAGCTGCTCGGGCGACAGCGTCTCGGCGGCCCAGTCGGATGATTGCTGCGCCTTCGACAGGCCAACGCCGAGAAGCTCGAAGCAGATGTCCTTGAGCCCGTGCCGGTCGGTGTAGGTGCGCGTCAGCCGCGACGCGATCTTGGTGCAGAACACCGGCTCCGGCATGACGCCGAAGGCATTGTAGAGCACGGCCAGATCGAAGCGGCCGTAATGGAACAGCTTGGTGATGCTGCGGTTCTTGAGCAGGCTGACGAGGTTCGGCGCCTTCTTCTGGCCGGGCGCGATCTGGATGACGTCGGCCGAGCCGTCGCCCGGCGAGATCTGCACGACGCAGAGCCGGTCGCGATGCGGGTTCAGCCCCAGCGTCTCGGTGTCGATGGCGACCGCCCCGACATCGTAATGCAGCAGGCCGGGCAGATCGTTTTTGTGGAAACGTATGTCGCTCATCGTCTTCTCCGGTCGCGGCCCCGTGCAGCGATGCGCGACGGACCGTGCCCGTCCTTGCCGCGATCCGGCGAAAAATCAACAAAAACTTGAGTCTGGCGCAATTTCAGCGTGTCAGCGCCTCGAGAATGCGCGCCCAGGAGCGCTGGCCCTTATGGAAGGAGCTCATCTCGTACTTCTCGTTCGGCGAGTGGATGCGGTCGTCGTCGAGACCGAAACCGACCAGCAGCGATTCCATGCCGAGATAGGTCTGGAAATCGCCGACCACCGGGATCGAGCCGCCGCTGCCGGTCACCACCGCTGGCTTCGGCCATTCGTCGGACAGCGCCTGCTTGGCCTTGGCCAGGAAGGGCGAGTCGTAGGAAAGCTGGATTGCCGGCGAGCCGCCATGCGGGTGGAATTCGACCGAGCAGTCGGCCGGAACGCGCTCCCTGACGAATGCCTGGAAGGCGGCGCGGATTTTTTCCGGATCCTGTTTGTGGACGAGGCGGAAGGAGACTTTCGCCGAGGCTTGCGCGGCGATCACCGTCTTGAAGCCCTTGCCGGTATAGCCGCCGATAATGCCGTTGAACTCGGCCGTCGGTCGCGCCCAGGTCAGCTCGAGCAGCGAGCGGCCCTTTTCGCCGGACGGAATCGACAGGCCGATCGGGCCGAGGAAGGTCTCGGCCGTCTCGCCGAGCGACAGCCACGACTGCAATATCTGCGACGGCGTTTCCTCGACGCCGTCATAAAAACCCGGGATGGTGACGTGGCCATCCGCATCGTGGATGTCGGCCAGGATCTTTGCCAGGATGCGGATCGGATTGGCGGCCGCACCGCCATAGAGCCCGGAATGCAGGTCGCGGTCGGCGGCCGTCACCGTGATCTCCTCGCCGACCAGTCCGCGCAGCGAGACGCAGATCGACGGCGTATCGCGGTCCCACATGCCGGTGTCGCAGACCAGCGCGAAATCGGCCCTGAGCTCATCCGCGTTCGCCTCGAGAAACGGTTTCAGCGACGGCGATCCGGACTCCTCCTCGCCCTCGAACAGGATTGTGATTCGGCACGGCAATCCGCCATGCACCTGCTTCCACGCGCGGCAGGCCTCGACGAAGGTCATCAGCTGGCCCTTGTCGTCGGCCGCGCCGCGGCCGGTGATCACCTTGTGGCCGGGCTCGATCTCCTTGACCGCCGGCGCGAACGGGTCGCTTTCCCACAGCTCGATCGGATCGACCGGCTGGACGTCGTAATGGCCGTAAAACAGCAGATGCGGCGCGCCCGCCGGCCCATCGTGATGCGCGACCACCATCGGATGCCCCGGCGTGTCGCGCACGCTGGCGTCGAAGCCGATCAGCTTGAGCTCGGCGACCAGCCATTCGGCTGCCTTGCGGCAGTCGGCGGCGTAGTCCGGATCGGTGGAGATCGACTTGATGCCGAGCAGGCCGAACAGACGTTCGAGGCTCTGGTCGAAGTTCTTGTCGAGGCGGTCGAGGACGGGGGAAACTGCTGACATCTGGCGGGGCCTTTCGATTCTGGCGGCGAATCTAGAGCCCATACGGCGAAACGGAAAGCCCGCGACCGTTAGGCCACAAGGCAGGATCTTGTCGAAAGGCAAAAAAATGCCGCCGTGGTGGAGGGGGAACCACGGCGGCCTTACTCGAAACGATGCGGCAGCCCGGAGAGGGGGGATAGGCTGCCGCAAGTGTCCGGGATAGGCGGGGGACGGGCCTTGCTCCGGACTTCGGCGAAAACTGCCGATGGCGTTTATCTGTGTCTGCGAACGTGGCGATTCAAGGGCACAAAAATTACACTTTTGTAACATAGGCGTGAGCGAACAAAGCTCCGGCCAGGCCGCCATGGCAGGCCAAGCTCGCACGCCATTTGTCAGGGTGTTGCCGGAACCCTTGGCGGAAGCCGCCTTTGGCATGGACCGCGGCGCTGCGCCGCGCTATCCCTCGTGCCATGAAAAAAGGCGATCATCTCTTCCTTGTCGACGGCTCCGGTTACATCTTCCGTGCCTATCACGCGCTCCCGCCGCTGTCCCGCAAGTCCGACGGGCTGCCGACCAGTGCCGTGCTCGGCTTCTGCAACATGGTCTGGAAGCTGACGCAGGACGCCCGCAACACCGATGTCGGCATCGTGCCGACGCATTTCGCCGTGATTTTCGACTATTCGTCGAAGACCTTCCGCAACGACCTCTACCCCGAATACAAGGCCAACCGCTCGGCGCCGCCGGAAGATTTGATCCCGCAATTCGGCCTGATCCGCCAGGCGACCAGGGCCTTCAACCTGCCATGCCTTGAGACGGAAGGCTACGAGGCCGACGATTTGATCGCCACCTATTGCCGGCTTGCCTGCGAAGCCGGCGCCGACACCACCATCATCTCTTCCGACAAGGATCTGATGCAACTGGTCGGCCCAACGGTTGCCATGTACGACCCGATGAAGGACCGCCAGATCGGCGTTCCCGAGGTGATCGAGAAATGGGGTGTGCCGCCACAAAAAATGATCGACCTGCAGGCGCTGACCGGCGATTCGGTCGACAATGTGCCGGGCGTGCCCGGCATCGGGCCGAAGACGGCAGCGCAATTGCTCGAACAGTTCGGCGACCTCGACACGCTGCTCGCCCGCGCCGGCGAGATCAAGCAGGACAAGCGGCGCGAATCGATCATCGCCAATGCCGACAAGGCGCGCATCTCGCGTGACCTGGTGACGCTGAAGAACGACGTGCCGCTGACCGGGGGGCTCGACGAGTTCGTGTTGCACGCGCCGGACGGCCCAAGGCTGATCGGCTTTCTCAAGACCATGGAATTCTCGACGCTGACCCGCCGCGTGGCCGAAGCGACGGGAACCGACGCGGGCGACGTTCCAGCCACCCCCGTCACCATAGAGCGTGCCGATACCGCGCATGGCCCGGATATGGGTTTTGGCCTGCCCGCGGCCGCCGAGAGCGCACCGCCGTCGGACGAAGCGGCACTCGAAGCCCCGGCAGCAGCCAAGCAAGGCGACACCCCATCCCTGCTTTCGGCGCTTCGCCTGGAGGCTGCCACCGCCCGCAAGATCGACACCAGCGCCTACGCCTGCATCCGCGACGCCGCGACGCTGAAGGTCTGGATCGCCGAGGCGATGGAGAGAGGCATCGTCGCCTTCGACGTTAAAGCCTCCTCGCCCGATCCGATGCGGGCCGAACTGATCGGCCTTGCCATGGCCGTCGCGCCCGGCCATGCCGCCTATGTGCCGCTCGCCCATAAAAACGGCAATGGCGACCTGCTCGGCGGCGGCGCGGTCGAAAACCAGATCCCGGTCCGCGACGCGCTGGCGTTGCTCAAGCCGCTGCTCGAGGACAAATCCGTCCTCAAGATCGTGCACGACATGAAATACCGCCTTGTCGTCATGAGCCGTCACGACATCGAGATCGGCCCCTATGACGACACCATGCTGATCTCCTACGTGCTTGAGGCCGGCACTCATGGTGGCCATGGCCTGGAGGCGCTGGCCGATAAATGGCTCGGCCACGCGACCATTCCGCTGAAGGAACTGGCCGGTTCGGGAAGAAGCTTCGTCGGCCTCGATCAGGCCGACCTCGGCAAGGCGACGGCTTACGGGGCCGAGCACGCCGACGTCGCGCTCAGGCTCTGGCAGGTGCTGAAGCCACGGCTTGCCGCCAAGGGCCTGGTCTCGGTCTATGAACGGCTTGAACGGCCGTTGGTGCCGGTCCTGGCACGGATGGAGCAGCGCGGCATCTCCGTCGACCGGCAGATCCTGTCGCGGCTCTCCGGAGAACTGGCACAGGGTGCCGCACGGCTCGAGGACGAGATCTACCAGCTGGTCGGCGAACGCATCAACATCGGCTCGCCAAAACAGCTCGGCGACATCCTGTTCGGCAGGATGGGTCTGCCCGGCGGTTCTAAAACCAAGACCGGCCAGTGGTCGACCTCGGCGCAGCTTCTCGAAGACCTCGCCGCCGAAGGCCACGAATTGCCGCGTAAGATCGTCGACTGGCGCCAGCTGACCAAGCTGAAATCGACCTATACCGATGCGCTGCCCGGCTTCATCCATCCCGACACCAAGCGCGTCCACACCTCCTACGCGCTTGCCGCGACGACGACCGGACGGCTGTCGTCCTCGGATCCCAATCTGCAGAACATTCCGGTACGCACCGTGGAGGGGCGAAAGATCAGGACGGCCTTCATCGCCGACAAGGGCAACAAGCTGGTTTCCGCCGACTACAGCCAGATCGAATTGCGCGTGCTGGCCCACGTCGCCGAAATCCCGCAGCTCAAGCAGGCCTTCGCCGATGGCGCCGACATCCACGCCATCACCGCGTCTGAAATGTTCAACGTGCCGGTCGAGGGCATGCCTTCGGAAGTGCGCCGCCGTGCCAAGGCGATCAATTTCGGCATCATCTACGGCATTTCGGCCTTTGGCCTCGCCAACCAGCTGTCGATCGCGCGCGAGGAAGCCGGCGACTACATCAAGAAATATTTCGAGCGCTTCCCCGGCATCCGCGACTATATCGATGCGACCAAGGCCTATGCCCGCGAGCACGGCTTCGTCGAGACCATTTTCGGCCGCCGCATCCACTATCCGGAAATCAGATCGTCAAATCCTTCGGTCCGGGCGTTCAACGAGCGCGCCTCGATCAACGCACGCCTGCAGGGCACCGCCGCCGACATCATCCGCCGCGCCATGATCCGTATGGACGAGGCGCTGGAAAAAGCCAGGCTTTCTGCCCGCATGCTGCTGCAGGTGCATGACGAGCTGGTTTTCGAGACCGTCGAAGCCGAGGTCGAGGCGACGATCCCGGTCGTGTGCCACGTCATGGAGAACGCCGCCATGCCGGCGGTGTCGATGTCGGTGCCGCTGCACGTCGACGCCCGCGCCGCCAACAACTGGGAAGAGGCGCATTAGCGTGCGGACGTCCGCGGCCGACCAATTGCGATCTGTAGCGATCTTTCGCGCCCCCCTCTGTCCTGCCGGACATCTCCCCCACGAGGGGGGAGATTGGCAGCTTCGGCGCTGCATACCATCTTGCACCGTTGGAGATCGGCGAAAACGGGGATAATGGCCGATCTCCCCCCGTGTGGGGGAGATGTCCGGCAGGACAGAGGGGGGCGCTGTCCCGCCGACATCAAAAGGGTCGCCACCGCTATGTCGCGGCCTAACAGGGCTTCAAGCCGCCTCGGCCAAACACTTCGCACAAGTCCCGCGGAATTCGATCACCGCCTTCTTGGCGGCGAAGCCGGTCGAGCGTACCCATTCGTCGAGCCGGTGTCCGACATCGTGGTCGGAGAACTCAGTCACCTGGCCGCAGGTGTCGCAGATGGCAAACGCCGTCATCGAATGGCTGTGGTCGTGCGGCTCGGCACAGGCGACGAAGGAATTGAGGCTTTCGAGCCTGTGCACGAAGCCGGATTTCACCAGCGTGTCGAGCGCCCGGTAGACCTGCAGCGGCGCGCGAAAACCGCGCTCGCGCAGTTGGTCGAGCAACGTATAGGCGCTGAGCGGGCCGCTGGCGGCCTCGAGCTTCTCGAGAACGCAAAGCTGGTTCTTCGTCAGTACATCCCTTGCCGCCATGATCCTGTTCCAAGCCGCTCCGTGCCGATCGCTGCCATTTCGCAAGCAGTCGGACCTCTTCCACTGAGATAGCGACGAACTGCCATTTTTGCTACTGTTTCTATTCGCAGCCGGTGGTCGGCTGGCCGGCGGCGCCATATTCAAAATACTGACAAAATCCTCGGCCAGGCTGGCCGTGCTTGGAAATTCGATCGGGCTTGGGGAAGCAATCATGATCAAAGTGACGCGGCGGACGCTGCTTGCCGGCACGTCCGCGCTGGCCGCTGCCGGCCTGGTGCCGTTTCGGGCATTCGCAGCGGCGCGCACCTACCATGCGCTGCTTGTTGCCTGCACCGATTACCCGAACCTGCCGAAGAAAAACTGGCTGATCGGACCGAAAAACGATGCCGGCTTGGTGCGCGATTACCTCCTGGGGAACACGCCCGCGCCGGTAAAATTCCTGGCCGAAAACGTCACGCTGCTCGCCAAGGATGTCGAAGGCGCCAACGGACCGCCGACACATGCGGCGATCAAGGCGGCGTTGGCCGATCTTGCCGCCAAGGTCCAGCGCGACGATTTCGTCTACCTGCATTTGTCCGGTCACGGCGCGCAGCAGCCGGCAGCGAACAAGGGCGACGAGACGGACGGCCTCGACGAGATTTTCTTGCCGTCCGACATCGACAAATGGGTGAACCGCGAAAAGGGCGTGCCCAATGCGCTGGTCGACAACGAGATCGGCACCGCGCTCGACGCTATTCGCGACAAGGGCGCCTTTATCTGGGCCGTGTTCGACTGCTGCCATTCCGGCACTGCGACGCGCGCCGCCGAGGTCGACGACGAGTTGGAACGCAAGGTCGAGTTCGCCGATCTGGTCGGCGGCGACGACGCTGCCAGGGCGGCTGCGGTGAAAGCCTATGACGAGATTGCGTCGGCCGCGCCGCGCGGCTTTGACGAGGACGGGCAGCGCAAGCCGGCCTTCAAGCTGACGCCGACCGGCGCCGAGCCGACCACCAAGGGCAAATTGGTCGCCTTCTACGCGGCGCAGACGGTGGAGACGACGCCCGAGATGCCGCTGCCCAAGGGCACGGCCGATGCACCGCGTTTCGGGCTGTTCACCTTCACCATCCTGTCGAAACTGGCCGAGAACCCCAACATCACCTACCGCCAGCTCGGCCAGGCCGTGCTGCAGCAATATTCGGCGGACGGCCGCACCCGGCCGACGCCGCTGTTCGAAGGGGAACTCGACGCCCGCGTCTTCGGCACCGACAAGACCGACGCGGTCATGCAATGGCCGATCGTCATCGAGAACGACAAAGCCACGATCGGCGCCGGACTGCTGCATCGCCTCACCCCGGGCAGCAGGCTCGCAATATTGCCGTCGGCGCTGTCGCCGCTGTCCGAGGCGCTTGGCTATCTCCAGGTGCAGTCGGCGAAAAACCTGGAAAGCCGGGTCAAGCCGGTCGAGTTCGGCGGCAAGCCGGCGCTCAAGCTGGCCGACATCCCCGCCAATGCCTATGCGCGGCTGGCCGAGCTCGCCGTCGACTACAAGCTCGTGGTCGCGCGGCCGGCAGCGGCCAAAGGCCTCGAGAAAGAGGCCGCGCTGGCGAACTCGGTTCTCGACGAACTGGCGGCCAGGGAGAGCTCAGGGTTCCACATCGCGCTGGTCGAGCCGGGCAGGAGCGCAGATCTGCGTCTCGCAGTGCTGCGCGAGAACGCCATTGCCGGCGCCGCAGAAGATGCCACCGACGCGCCGGCGCTGTGGTTCCTGCCGGCTTCGGGCGACATGACGCTCAAGGACGGCAACAAGCCGCCGTTGATCGTCATTCATCCGGACGGCCGCGAAAAGTTGATCGAGGCCGCCGCAGGGAATCTGACGAAAATCTTCCGCGCCATCGGCCTGTCGAGGCTGGCCGCCGCTTCCGATTATCGGCCGGAAGAGGTCAGCGTCGAGTTCCGGATCAAGCGTTTTGACAGCGACACGCTGCAGCCGATCGAACCGTCGACGGTGCCGCGTGTTTCGCCCGACGATCAGGTCCACGTACTGGCCAGGAACGGTTCGACCAACCTGGTCGACATCAACGTGCTCTACGTCGGCTCCGACTATTCCATCCAGCATTTTCTTGCCGAGCGCCTGACCGAAGGCGCCGTGCTCGAGGAAGGCCTGTTCAAATTCACCGACACCAGCTTCGGCATGGAGCGGATGATCGCCGTCTTGACCGAGGCGCCGCCGCAGAGCGAGAAGCAGGATCTGAGCTTCCTGGCGCAAGAGGGGGTTGTCTCGGTAACGCGCGGACTGGGACAGCCAAGCTTCGCCGACATGCTGGCCGATATCAGCATGGCGCCGGCGACGCGTTCGGCCATGCGGCTCACCGACGACAAGGGATCGAAGGGCGCCGTGATGATCTTCCCGATGGAGACGGTGCCGCGCGCCTGAGGCGGGGTCAGGTGCCCGGCCGGGCCTCTTGCCTAATCGGCTGATAATGAACATTCTTCGACCGCCGCTGCCGGCGGCCGAACGGAACGGATGAGGGCGTTCGTGAACAGGATCGTATTTTCGTGGCGCGCAACAACCGCCGGCCTTGTCGCCGGGCTGTTGCTGGCCGCCAATGCTTCGGCGGACGAGGCTTGCGGCCTCTGCGCCAAGGAGGTCGTCATCAACTCCGAACTGGCGAGCTGCTTTCTCGACCAGTACGACCGGATCGCCAAAACCGGCAACACCGCCGTTGTCGTCGATCTCAGCAGCTGCGCCTCGCGCGGCGTGGTCGAACCATTGCCGTCGCCGAGCAAGGCGCAGGTGGCGCCTGACGTGCAGTTCATCGTTTCGCGCACGCAGCTGGATTGCCTGAAGAAGAAGCTGGAGGCGCCGGGCATCGTGCTCGACCCGTCCGCCACCATAGAACTGGACAGCTGCGGATGACGAAAGCGGGGGGCAACGCAACGCAGCAGGCAGTGACGGCGCCGGTACCGCAAAAGAAGCCGGTGTCGCTGCCGGAAACCGTCGAAGGCCTGCCGTGGGTGAGCAATCACGAGGTCAAGAAGGAGGCGAACCCGTTCACCGATCGCGACTGGCGCATGCTCGTCTATGCCTGGTCCGGATTGCTGGTGCGCCTGGCGATCATCTTCACCTTGATCTTTTCGGTCTACCAGTTCCTGGCGAACCAGGAGCAGAAGCGCGTCGAGCAAACGATGTCGCTGGTCGAGCTCTGGGAAAGCAAGGATTACCAGCAGGCGCAACGGGCCCTCAAGCAACGCCTGGCGGCGCTCAACGCCAAATACGGCAATCTGCTCAGTGCCAATCCGACGCCGACCGAGGAACAGGTGTTCAGACAGCGCATCGGCATCGAAGCGATGAGCGCAACCGGCGGCGACATGCCGCTTGCCGAGTTCAGCGACAATTTCGACCGCATCGTCTATTTCCTCAACCGCCTTTCCTTCTGCGTCGAAGGCAGGCTGTGCTCGCGTGAGGTCGCCGACTCCTATTTCCGCGACTATGCCGCTTCCTTCTGGAGCTATTTTGCCGGCTATATCGACAAGGAGCGCAAGGCCGGTTCACCGACTTTCGCCCAGCCGATCGAGAACTATGTCCGCCAGGCGCCACCCTCGGCCCAGTCCAGATAATCCCCGAAAAATGCGAAGCCGGCGACGGAAATGCTCCGCCGCCGGCAGGTTTTCCGCGACGATCGCGGCCGAAATTCTGCAAGCCTATTTGTACAGGCTGTTGATCCACTGGACGTTGATGGCGTTCAGGCGCACGGCGGTATTGGCATCCGGGCTCTCGGCCACGTTCACGCCGGTGATGACGCGCTGCTTGGAGCCATTGTCGTAGGCATAGACCGAGCTGCCGCTCGATCCTGGATACGTGTCGCAGTCGTACTGGAAATACTCGGTGGCGATGTGTTCGGCGAGCACTTCGCAGGTCGCCTTCCACATCGTGCCCATCGGCTTGTCGCCGGGATAGCCGACGATGTTGGCGGTGAAATCGCCGAGATCCACATAATTGGCATAGCCCAGCCAGCCGAGGTTGGTGCCGACATCCTGCTTCAAGGTGACGATGCCGAGATCCCATGGCACGACCGAGCCGTAAAAGCCCTGGTAATTGTCGATGAAGCCCTGGACGATATAGGCGCTTTCATAGGTGAAGGCGCCGAACGGTGCGTCGTCGGCAGTCTTGCCGTTGAGAGCCGGCACGAACAGGATATCGTCCAGCCAGGCCTTGTCTTCGTGGCTGTAGAGGCAGTGCGCCGCGGTGAGCACCGTGCGCGGGCCGATCAGCGTCGCCGAGCAGCTGCCATAGCTGCCGCTCTTCGATTTGCCTTCGAGGTAGCCGATCGCGGTGAACGGGTAGGTTTTGGTATTCTTGATCTGCTCCCGGTCGTCCGTCCCGAACACCTGGCGGCCGGCCTCTTCGCCTCCGCTCAGCCCGGAATTCTCGGACTTCTGTCCCTCGGCGGGCGCGTTCATTTCCTTGATGACAAGGTCCTTCAGCGTCTCGTTCGGATCGATCTTGATGTCCTTGCCATCGGCGGAGCGGCCGACGATGCCATAGGATTTGACGGCCGTTGCTTCGTCGGTGAGCGGCGCGGCGCGGTTGGCCTCGTCCTCGGTCAGTTTCGGCGGGGCGATCGGTTTCGCCCGGCCAGGCTTGTAATCGCCCGATGTCACATCCCGCATGCTTTCGCCGTTGCCGGCATTGGCGGAACCTGGATCGGCTGCCAAGGCAGGAACCGCCCACATTGCGGTGGAAAGCAACGCGGACGCAATAATGCACTGTGTCAGTTTTGTCATGGTGAGACTCTCCCAAAAGTCAGCAAGGACTGGATCAAGATACAGAAATATTGTCGAGATCGTGGTGGCGCAGAAAAATGAAATTGGTTACCGGTGCCTTTACCGGGCCATTATTCAGTGCAGCCAGTTTAGGTCCCCGCCAAAAATGCCTGCAACGGTATACTGCCTAAAATAATCCAACATTGGCAACGACAAATTGCTTCCACATAGCCCGTGGGGGGCTATAGGATTTTGGGCGGGTTTGGCTCGACAGCACGACTAGCAGAAATGGTGCTCGGCTTTGTGACGGATCATGCTTCGCCGTGGAGCATGATCTCACCGGCCGGTTCCATTTCAGTGGATCATGCGTCGGCGACTGACCTGTCGGGAACATCGTCTCAGGGGGTTCGAGGTGAAGATCATCCATAGGTTCAGACCGATTGCCGCCGCCGCACTGCTCGGCATCGCGGCGGCCTTGCCGGCCGTCAATTCCGTTCATGCCACGGACGCGGCCGCGCGGCCGGAGGCGGCGATCTCGCCGATGAAACGCGTGGCCGAGGCCAGGGCCAAGGCCAAGGCGGAGAACCCCGACGGCGCCGATCGCGTCTACGGCGGCAAAGAGGCCGAGAAGGGCGCTTACCCGTTCCAGGTGGCATTGTTGACCACCAACAGACTGGACAAAAGCCCGGCCTCGCAGGCGAATGCGCAGTTCTGCGGCGGCAGCCTGATCGCGCCGCAATGGGTGCTGACGGCGGCGCACTGCCTCAATGACGACGGCGAGCCGATTTCGCCTGATATGGTCACCGTGCTCACCGGCGCCACCGATCTCAGCGAGGGCAAGCGCTACAAGGCGGCGGAGATCATCGTCAACGAGGGCTATAGCGAGCAGACGCTGGACAACGATCTCGGCTTGATCCGGCTGGCCGAGCCGGCCGATGCTCCGACCATCAAAATTGCCCGTGAGCCGACACCGGACACCGGTAAGACGACGGTCACCGGTTGGGGCAAGATGCAGGACGGAGCGTTTCCCACCGCGCTGATGGTCGCCGACCTGGACCTCCAGCCGAACGCAACCTGCAACAGCGGCATCAAGGCGATTTATGCGCATGATTTGAAGGCAGCGCTCGGCGAGCTCGCCCGCCGCATGCGTTACTCGGAAAGGGGCATCGAGGCGGCCGCCAACGCGATTGCAGCTGACATGGCCGATCCGCTGACCGGCAACATGATCTGCGCCGGCACCGCAAGCGGCGAGCACGACGCCTGCAACGGCGACAGCGGCGGACCGCTATTCATGACCGGCGCCGATGGCCCGGTGCAGGTCGGCGTCGTCAGCTGGGGCGAAGGTCCGGCCGACGGCAGCACCGCCTGCGGCCACAAGAACGCCTACGGCATCTACACGCGGCTGGCCAATTACACCGGCTGGATCGAAGAGAAGATGAAGACGGCAGCGCCGGCAGCGCCCAAAGCCCTCGGCACGGCGCAGAAGCCCGCCACGCCCTGACCGGTGTCATTTGCTGAATGACGGCGGGAGCAATCCCGCCGTTTCGGCCCGCAACCTTAGGTTGGGACTAGAACCAGCGATCGCGGCGCTGGTCTGTGGCGGCCAAGGCGAGGCCCAGTAGCGCCCCTACGGCCGCTCCGAGTATGAAGGCGGACGATATTGTGCCGGGATTCTCCTGGACAACCCCGGACACTGTCTGCGCCCTGTTGCGCAGGGCTTGTGCCGTCCGCGAGGCGCGCTCAGCAGCGTTGCCATACCAATCGCCGGCGTCCTCAATCGCCTCTTCCGCGCGTTCGGCCAAGGTTCGGTTGATCTTGTTGATCTCGCGCCTCAGCTGCGCGACCTGCTTCTCCAGGGCTTCCTGAGCTTCACGTTGAGTCATCTTCGGTGCTGCGGATTCGTTCGGTTCGTCGGCCATTGTAATCTCCTTTGCTCAGGCTCGGCTCAACGGCCGGCCCACTGTGCAGGTTCCTCCGCAAAACGCGTATGTCCGGTGTTTGTTCGGTGAGAAACCGGCTTTTGTCCGGCATGTCTGCGAATTCGGCATCAACATCGGATCGTTCCGGCGCTCCCCGCGTTGGTGAAAACGCCACAAGGGAGGAACCGCCATGGACGACGATCGGCATGAAAAAATTCGGCAGCGAGCCTATGAAATCTGGGTGCGCGAGGGCCGCCCGCACGGCGCACATGAGCGTCATTGGCAGCAGGCGAAACATGAGCTTGACCTCGACGACGCGACAACGGTGCCCGCAGATGATGGCGCGGCCGAGCACGGTCCCACTGGAACGATCGCCAGTTCCGACGTTCTGACGGTCGAGGCACTGGCGATGCGCACCGGGATAACCGGTGATCAGGCGCAAGAGCTGATCGACAGGCTTGGCAACGACAGAGCGACGCTCGAGGAAGCCGCGCGGAACCTCAAGGCAGCCGAAGGTTAGAGCGTGTTTGAGAAGGGGATTCCCAGCGCTGCTTATCAAGCACGCTTTTAGCGGCGCTCGACACCCTTTGCCGCCAGGATGTCATCAACGGCTGCCGACATCAGAAATTCCGACAGCTGCTTGGCAGCTTCTGCGTCCGTTGAATCGGCGCTGATGCCAATGGCGAAGTCAACGTAACTCTGGAGTTCTTCCGGAAACCGACCGACAAGCATGACCTCGGGAGCGGCCGCGAGAATCGAAGTCACGGGAACGACCCCCAACTCGGCTTCCCCACGTCCCACGGCCGGCGCTGTCTGCCCTCCTGGTATGGCCACCAGCTTGGGCTTCACCTCATCCGCTATCCCCAAACGTTCCAGCAAACCGGAGAAGTAGCCACCGCTGGTTCCTTCACTGGCGTAGGCGATCGATCTGGCGCTCTTCAACGCCTGTTCGAATGCTTCCACGGACCCGATGTCGAGCGGTCGACTGCCAGCCTTGGCCGCCACCCCCATTGCTATCCGGCCGAACGCTACCTGGCTCCCCGCCTTGACCTTTCCCAAGGCAGCCAGATCCTGAACCAGGTTCGGATTGGTGATGACGAGGTCAAAAGCTTCCCCAGCCTCAATCTGCTTCTTTACGGTCGGATTGAGCTCCCACTTGACCGCAACTGTGAATCCCGTGGCCGCTTCGAACCGAGGTATGAGCGCAACGACGGCGGGGCGGACCGCAATGGCGCCAAAAAGCCGGATTTCCTGATTCATGGCCTAACCCCGAATCGATCGTAACGACCTTCCTTGGAATGCGTATCTAAGCCTTCATTCGGCGACCAGATGCCGAAGTCGCCTACTTCCTTGGCGGACCCTTGCGCTCGGCCGATGCCGCCCAGAGATTGATGTCCGACTCGCGGGCAAAGCTGTCGATCTCGGCGAGCTCTGCATCGCTGAAGTCGAGCGCCTCAAGCGCGCCGACGCAATCCTCGACCTGTTCCGGCCGGCTGGCGCCGATCAGCGCCGACGTCACCCTGCCCCTGCGCAGCACCCAGGCCAGCGCCATCTGCGCCAGCGTCTGGCCGCGGCGACGGGCGATGACGTTCAGCGCCTCGATATTGGCGATCGACTTGTCGTTGATGAATGCCGGGCGCAGCGACTTGCCCTGGCTGGCGCGGCTGCCATCGGGGATGCCGCCGAGATATTTGTCGGTCAGCATGCCTTGCGCCAGCGGCGAGAACACGATCGAGCCGACACCAAGCCCCTCCAGCGTATCGAGCAGGCCATCATCCTCGACCCAGCGGTTGAGCATCGAATAGCTCGGCTGATGGATCACACAAGGCGTGCCGAGCTGCTTCAATATGTCGGCGGCCTCGCGGGTGCGCTGGGAATTATAGGAGGAAATGCCGGCATAGAGCGCCTTGCCCGAGCGCACCGCGTGATCGAGCGCGCCCATCGTCTCTTCCAGCGGGGTGTCGGGGTCGAAGCGGTGGGAATAGAAGATGTCGACATAGTCGAGCCCCATCCGCTTCAGGCTCTGGTCGAGGCTGGCCAGGACATATTTGCGGCTGCCCCATTCGCCATAAGGTCCTGCCCACATTTCGTAGCCGGCCTTGGTCGAGATGATCAGCTCGTCGCGATAACCGGTAAAGTCCGTCCGCAGGATCTCACCGAACGCCTGCTCCGCCGAGCCGGGCGGCGGGCCGTAATTGTTGGCGAGGTCGAAATGCGTGATGCCGAGATCGAACGCCTTGCGCGCGATCGCCTGCTTGGTTCTATGCGGCGTGTCGTCGCCGAAATTGTGCCACAGCCCAAGCGAGATCGCCGGCAGCTTCAGGCCGGACCGCCCGCAGCGATTGTAGACCATCCTGTCGTAGCGGTTTTCGGCGGGGACATACGGCATGGGAAATCCTCAAATCGAAACGAGCCCGACGGCTGCCGCCGCGACAGTGGGGCAGTCGAGCTTGCCACCCTTAGCCTCTCCCCGCGCAAACGGGGAGAGGCTTTTTGCGGTGCTTGGGAGGTGCGCCGCCTACTTGGTTTTCTTCTTCGCCAGCAGCTCCTTCGCCGCCTTGACGCCGAGTGCCGCGGGCCGCTCGCAGCTGGTCTGCATGGCGACGAACTTTCCGGTCTCGCCCGAACGCAACAGGCCGGTCATGACGTCGACGGCATGCAGCGCCAGGTCCATCGAGCAGCGGTGCGGCCGGCCTTCCCTGATCGCGATCGCCATGTCGGCCAAACCGGCGGTGCGGTAGTTGGCCATCATGCCTTGCGAATGCATCTCGTTGGGCACGCCGAACGGATGCGGCCATTTCGGCAGCTTCTTCACCGGTTTGGCGGCTTCGGTGTAGCGCACTTCGCCGCCGAAGAAGTTCGGATCCGGCACGAACACCGTGCCCGCCTCGCCATAGAGTTCCATCGGCGCGTGGCCATGGCTCCAGACATCCCAGCTGGTGTTGAGCGTCACCATGGCGCCGTTCTCGAATTCCAGCACGCCGTGGATCGTCGTCGGCGTGGAGACCGGGATCTTTTCGCCGGCGCGCGGCTTCGAGCTGATGATGCGTTCCGTCATCGGGATCGAAGCGAAGGCGGCGACCCGCTTCACCGGCCCGATCAGCTGGATCAGGTTGGTAATGTAATAGGGTCCGATGTCGAGCACCGGCCCGGCGCCCGGCTGGAAGAAGAAGTCCGGATTGGGGTGCCAGTGCTCCATACCATGGCTCATCACATGACAGGTGCCGCTGGTGATCCTGCCGAGCCTGCCGGTGTCGATCAGGTCGCGGACAAGCTGGTGCGCGCCGCCGAGGAAGGTGTCGGGGGCCGAGCCGATGCGCAGCCCCTTGTTTTCCGCCCGTTTCTTCAGGTCGAGCCCTTCCTTGACCGACAGCACGAAGGGCTTCTCCGAATAAACGTGCTTGCCGGCATCGAGGATCTGCTTCGACACCTCGTAATGCACCGCCGGAATGGTCAGGTTGACGATGATGTCGATATCGTCGGCCTTGAGCAGCCCCTCGACGGTCTCGGCGCGCAGCTTGAACTCTTTTGCCCGCGCTTTCGCCGCTTCCATGTTGATGTCGGCGCAGGCGCGCATCTCGATGCCGCGAAACAGCGGCGCCAGCGAGAAATACGCCTTCGAGATGTTGCCGCAGCCGATGACGCCGATGCCAAGTTTTGTTGCCATGCTGGTGTGCTCCTAATAGGTCTTGGCGGCTGCGATCGAGCGGCGGGCGAAGCGCTCGATATCGTTGGGATTGTCCTGTTCCATGACGTAGTATTTTGCGGCGCTTTTGGCGCGCAGCGCCTTGATCAGGCCGGGCCAGTCGATGGTGCCGTGGCCGACATCCGACCAGCCGTCCTCGTCGAGGCCCTCGCCCGGCTTGGCCAAGTCCTTGACATGGACGGCGACGATGCGCTTGCCGTGCTTCTCGATCCAGGGCAGCGGATCGACGCCGCCGCGCACCACCCAGGCGACGTCCATCTCCCAGCCGATGTCGGGCGCGGAGGACAGGATATGGTCCTGCGGCACCGAGCCGTCGGCAAGCGCCTTGAACTCGAAATCATGGTTGTGCCAGGCAAAGCCATAGCCGGCTTTCCTGGCCGTCTCGCCGACCTTGGCCAGGCGTTCGCCGAAGCCGCGCCAGCCGGCTGTGTCGGCCGGCCTGAACTCGGCGTTCAGGAACGGGCAGATGAGCAGCGTGATGCCGAGCGCGTCGGCCGTCCTGCGCACGCCGTCGAAATCCTTCTCGAGCGCGTCGATCGAGAAATGCCCGGTCGGCATGGCGAGCCCGTTCTTGTCGAGCTCGGCACGGAACGCCTTGGGATCGTCATAGACGCCGCCGAACCCTTCGACTTGGCTGTAACCAAGCTCCCCCAGCATCTTGAGCACGCCCTCCCAGGGCTGGAAATTGCGGGCGCTGTAAAGTTGGAATGACCAGTTCATCGTCTCTGTCCGTTTTCTTGTGGATGGTTAGTTTTGGGGGGATGAGTCTTGGGGAGTGGAAGAGTCTTGGGAGGCTAAATCATGCTCTAGAGGCGGTTACCTGTGGCGGCGTCGAAAAGCGAGGCGCGCATCGGGTCAAAACCGATGCCGACCGCCTCGGCGTTGTTTGGCGTGCGCTCGGCTGTCACCCGCACCGTGAAATTCTGGCCGGCGAGCTTCAGCCAGACCAGCGTGTCGGAACCCATGGGCTCGACGACCTCGACATTTGCCGTGGCTGCGAACGGCCATCCCGTGCCGCTGTTGAACGCCACGTGCTCGGGGCGGATGCCGAACACGGCCGGCCCTGGCACCGGGTCCTTCTCGAAAGCATAGGTGGCAAGCGGTATCCGCACATCCTCGGCGACGAAGTGCCAGTCGCCTGCCGCTTGCTCCAGTCTGCCGTCGAGGAAGTTCATTGCCGGCGAGCCGAGGAAGCCGGCGACAAACCGGTTGACCGGCCGGTTATAGATGGTCTGCGGCGCATCGAGCTGCTGGATGACGCCGCCCTTCATCACGGCGATACGGTCGGCCAGCGTCATCGCCTCGATCTGGTCGTGGGTGACGTAGATCATGGTGTTCTCGAGCTTGCGATGCAGCAGCTTGATTTCGACGCGCAATTCCGCGCGCAGCTTGGCGTCGAGGTTGGAGAGCGGTTCGTCGAACAGAAAGACATCGACGTCACGCACAAGTGCGCGCCCGATCGCCACGCGCTGGCGCTGGCCGCCGGACAGCGCCGCCGGCTTGCGATGCAAAAGGGGTTCGATCTGCAGGATCTCGGCGGCCCGGGCGATGCGCTTGGCGATCTCGTCCTTGGCGAGGCCGGCAACGCGCAGCCCGAACGACAGGTTCTTCTCCACCGTCATCTGCGGATAGAGCGCGTAGGACTGGAACACCATGCCGATGCCGCGATCCTTGGGCTCTTCCCAGGTGACGTTCTTGCCCTTGATGAAGATGCGGCCTTCGGAAACGTCGAGCAGCCCGGCAATGCAGTTGAGCAAGGTCGACTTGCCGCAGCCGGACGGGCCGAGCAGCACGATGAATTCGCCTTCGGCAACATCGAGGTTGAGCGTCTGCAGCACCGATACCGCACCGAAATTCAGCGACAGGTTCTGGATCGAGACGCTGGTGCCGTTTGCCGCAATGCTGCCGTTTGCGTTCATCGCCATCATCCTTTCACCGCGCCGGCGGCGATGCCGCGCACAAACAATTTTCCGGACAGGAAATAGACGATCAGCGGCACCAGGCCGGTCAGGATGGTGGCTGCCATGTTGACGTTGTATTCCTTCACGCCTTGCACCGAGTTGACGATGTTGTTGAGCTGCACCGTCATCGGATAGGTGTCGGGGCGGGTGTAGACGACGCCGAACAGGAAGTCGTTCCAGATGCCGGTCACCTGCAGGATGATGGCGACGACGAAGATCGGCAGCGACATCGGCAGCATGATGCGGAAATAAATGCCCCAGAAGCCGGCGCCGTCGACACGCGCTGCCCGGAACAGCTCCTCCGGCATGGAGGTAAAGTAGTTGCGGAACAACAGTGTGAGGATCGGCATGCCGAAGATGGAATGGACGATCACCAGGCCGCTGAGGCTGCCGTAAAGGCCGACTTCGCGCAGGATGATGACGATCGGATAGATCATCACCTGATAGGGGATGAAGGCGCCGACGATCAGAATGATGAAGAAGGTGTCGGCACCTTTGAAGCGCCAGTTGGCAAGCGCATAGCCGTTCACCGAGGCGAGCGCGATCGACAGGATCACCGACGGGATGGTGATGCGCACCGAATTCCAGAAGCCACGCGACAGCCCGTCGCAGTTGAGCCCGGTGCAGGCGCTCGACCAGGCCTTGACCCATGGCTCGAAGGTGATCTCCATCGGCGGCGAGAAGATGTTGCCGAGGCGTATCTCGGGCATGCCTTTGAGCGACGTCACCACCATCACATAGAGCGGCAAAAGATAGTAGAGCGCCACCACGATGAGCGTGCCGTAGAGGAAGATGTTGCGGCGCGAGAACATATGCCGCGGCTTCGGCCCGCTCGGCCCGTAGGCTTCGAGCCCGCCGGCGCCGGCAATGGCGGGCAATGGAACGGCTTGGTCAGACACGCTTCTTGCCTCCAAACTCAAGATAGGCCCACGGCACGATGACGATGATCACCGACAGCAGCATCATGGTCGAGGCGGCGAACCCCTGACCGAGGTTCTGGGCGAAGAACATGTAGTCATAGACATATTTGGCCGGGACTTCGGAGGCGATGCCGGGCCCGCCGCTGGTCTGGGCGACAACCAGGTCATAGATCTTGACTATACCGGCAGCGATGATGACGAGCGTGGTGATGAAGACCGGCCGCATCATCGGTATGATGATGAACAGATAGGTCTTCCAGGTCGGTATCCCGTCGACCCGCGCTGCCTTCCAGATATCCTCGTCGATCCCGCGCAGGCCGGCCAGCATCAGGCACATGATGAGCCCGGTGCCCTGCCAGAGAGCGGCGATCAATATGCCGTAGATGACGATGCTGGAATCATAGAGCGGATTGAAGCTGAAGCTCTCCCAGCCGAGGCTGCGCACCACTCCCTGGATCCCGAACTCGGGGTTGAGCAACCACTGCCAGACGAGACCGGTGACGATGAAGGAGAGGGCGAAGGGATAGAGGAAAATGGTCCGGAACGTGTCTTCGAACCGGATCTTCTGGTCGAGCAGGGCGGCAAGCAGGAAGCCGATGACCAGCGAGAACAGCAGCGACAGCACGCCGTAGATCAGCAGGTTCTCGATCGAGACCAGCCAGCGCGGCACCGACCACAGCCGGTAGTACTGGTCGAGCCCGACGAAATTCAGCCGTGGCAGGAGCTTCGAACTGGTGAAGGAATAAAGCACCGTCCACGCGCTGCCGCCGACAAAGATCACCAGCGCGGTGAGGATCATTGGGATCGAGGCGATCTTCGCATTGAGGTTGCGAAAGAGTTGGCTAGGGCGTTCGCTCTTGCTCATCTGCACAGCCGCGCTGGATCGGGTAAGGGCCGGAGGGTCAAGAGGCCTTGACCCGAGCTCCCGACCCTGCGTTTGCAGGGGCGGGAGTGAGGCGGTCGGTCGATCGCTCAATCGGCCGAACCGACAATGGCGGCGAAGCGCTTCTGCGCATCTTCCACGGTCATGTCCTGCTTGGCGAAGAACTCGGAGAAAAGGTCCTCCTTCTGCTTCTGCGTATCCTGCGAAAGCAGCTGGTCGGTCCAGGGCATGACATTGCCCTTGGCGAGAATTTCGAGCCCCTTCTTCATGCAGTCGTTCGCCGCCTTGAGGTCGACGTCGCCGCGCACCGGCAGCGAACCTTTCTTGAGATTGAAGGCGACCTGCGTCTTGGGATCGAGCAGCGTGTGGGCCAGCACTTCTTGCGCCTTCGATTTTTCGGGGTCCTTCAGCAGCGGGAAGTAGAAAGCGTCGCCGCCGGTGGCGATGACCTCGTTGAGACCGAGGCCCGGAAGGCAAGTATAGTCCTTGCCGGCGGTCTGGCCGGCAACCTGGAACTCGCCCTGCGCCCAGTCACCCATGATCTGGCCGCCTGCCTTGCCGGTGATGACCAGATTGGTGGCCTGGTTCCAGTCCTGCACATTGGTGTTCTTGGCCATCTTGCGGGCGTCGTCCGCGGCCTTGAAGACCTTGGCGACCTCGGGCCCGGCGGCGAATTCCGCGTCCTTGTCCTTGTAGACCTTGAGGAAGGCGTCGGTGCCGCCGACCGCCGCAAGCAGCACGTCGAAAGCGCCGGAGGCCTGCCAGGGCTGGCCGCCGACCGCGAGCGGCTGGATGCCTGCCTTTTCAAGCGCGGGCGCCGCAGCGACATATTCATTCCAGTTCTTCGGCACCGGCACGCCGGCTTTTTCGAAGGCCGCATTCGACAGCCACAGCCACTGCCAGGAGTGGATATTGACGGGCACGCAATAGATCTTGCCGTCGAGGGTACAGCCGTCGAGCAGGCTCTTCGGCTGCACGATTTCCGTCCACTTTTCCTTGGTGGCGAGATCGGTGAGGTCGCGCATCAGCCCGGCCTGCACCAATTCTTCCGCCTGCCGGCCGTGATTGAACTGGGTCGCGCCCATCGGGTCGCCGCCGGTGATGCGGCTGATCATGATCGGCCGCGCCGTGCCGCCGGAGCCGGCGATGGCGCCGTCAACCCAGTGATTGCCGGTTGCGTCGAAAGCCTTGGCGAGTTCGGCGACCGCTGCCGCCTCGCCGCCGGAGGTCCACCAATGGGTGACTTCCAGATCCGTCGCGGCCGCCGGGCCGGCAAATTGCAGCGCGACCGTCGCAGCCAGCGCAGCAGTCATGAGTTGGTATCGCATTTCGTTCCTCCCAGAATCTGAAACGTTACAGATTTTCGATACGGCAATTGCTTCGGACGCGCAACCCCTCAGGCAAATCCGGCATCAAATTTTTTCGAAGCGCGAATAAAATCGCCTGGCCCGCCGACCTACCGCACCGCAACAGGAGAGGTTGCACTGCAAAAAGTTGATGCTGCGACGCCAGAAAACCGGAAAAGGCCCTTCTGTCGCTGTTTTTTGCGCCGACCGGAGTGCCGCTCGTTTTGCGCCTGTCACCAGTGATATCGCCACGGCAGTGACAATCTGTAACGTTTCAGTATATAGCGGTCTCATTCGGTGAAGGCCCGCGGCGTACCCGCGGCCCGCCGATTGCCGGCCTGCCCGGCAACTGCTATGCGCCTGACGGGGCGGGATGAATGAACAGGCATCAAAAAGAGAAGGCCGACGAAGCGTCGGGCCGGGGCCGGCCGACACTGAAGACGCTTGCCTTCATGACCGGGCTGGGCGTCACCACCGTGTCGCGCGCGCTGAAGGACGCGCCCGAGATCGGCGCCGAGACCAGGCGGCGCGTCCAGCTTGTCGCCAAGCAGATCGGTTATCGGCCCAACCGTGCCGGCGTCCGCCTGCGCACCGGCAAGACCAATGTCATCAGCCTGGTGCTCAACACCGAGCACGAGATCATGAGCTTTGTCTCGGATATCATCTACGGCGTTTCCGAAGTCATTGCCGATACGCCCTATCACTTGATCGTGACACCCTACTCGCGCTCGCAGGATCCGCTCGACCCGATCCGCTACCTCGTGGAAACCGGCTCAGCCGACGGCGTCATCATTTCGCGCACGCAGCCGAACGATCCGAGGGCCCGCTATATGCTGGAGCGCGGCATCCCCTTTGCCACGCATGGCCGCACCGATATGGGGCTGATCCATCCCTACCATGATTTCGACAATTATGCTTTCGCAGCCGAGGCAGTGCGCCATCTGGCCGGCCTCGGCCGCCGCCGCCTGGCTCTGTTGGCGCCGCCGGTCGAACTGACCTATCACGGCCACACGCTCGCAGGCTTTGCCGATGCGCTGAGCGAGGTCGGCGCCAGCGAGATTCCGTTCAACACCGTTTCGATCGATCATTCGATCGAGCAGATCAGAATGCGGACCGCGCAGCTGATGCGCCGCGAAAGCCGCCCGGACGGTTTCATCAGCAGCGCCGCCGCCGCGACGCTCGCCATCGTCGCCGGCATCGAAGACGCCGGCCTCAAGCTTGGCCGCGATGTCGATGTGGTGTCCAAACAATCGTCGGAGCTTCTGCACCTGTTTCGCAGCGAATTGCTGGTCGTCAACGAGAACTTCCGACTGGCCGGCGCCGAACTCGCCCGCTCGGTGCTGGGCTGGATCGGCGGCGCCGCCCCCGGCACCCTGCAGAGCCTGAGCGAGCCGGGCGAAGTGCAGGCCTATCGCCGCCCGGCGTGAGCGGGATATGTTCAGATTGAACTGGGCTCCATCTATTTGTCTTAGCCGCATTTCTGCGGCGCCAAGTGATTCCACTTGAATGCAAAATGCGCGCTGCTGACTGGCAGCCTTGGGGCCGGTAGCGGAAGGACCGCTCAGGGGCGGCGACTTTCCATTAGCGGACTGCCCGCTGTTAGTATTCGCGGCATGAAAAAGCGAACACCGAACCCATGAGGCAGTGTCCAGGGTTGGCCTCAAACGGACCCCGTTGTTGGGCCTGAGGCCGGAGTCGGCGACATTCAGCCAGCTTTTTTATGCGTCGCAGAAGCACCACTAGCACGAGACCCGTTCCTTCATTGTTCGCGCCAGGCTAGACTCTACTCCAATTTGGATTGCGCTCGTTGGGTGTGGCCCTCGCATTTCAGGCTCGGACGAGTGCTGACGATTTGATTAGAGGCAGATTTGACTAAATCGGCAAAGAACAAACAGGCTCCTCAGCAGGGAGCGCTGGAGAAAAAGCAGGCAACATCCACCGAACTGACCGGTGGCGCTGGCTTCACCTACGAAGACAAGGTGGTCGCCTATTATTTGGCGGCTCTTCTCCGCGGTGAGAAGGCGATGCTTCAGCACGGCAGTGTAAGCAGCGTTGCAGTCCAGCAGGCGGGCCACGGCCAGCCGATGGATGACCTTATTGTCGAGTTTCGAGATACTGACGGCCCAAGAAGCCTGGGTCTTCAAGTGAAGTCAACGATCACGGTGAGCGGGGCCGCTACCAACAAGGATTTCCGCGACGTCCTCAACCGGGCGCGAGAGACCCGGCAGACTCCAAATTTTCACGCCGATCGCGACGTTTGCGGTTACGTCGTTGAGAATGTAGCTGAGGCAGGACATCGGTCGCTCAACCGCCTCATCCGTTGGGCCGTAAGTAGCCCCACCCCTGCGGATTTTGATCGGCGCTTTGCGGAAGATGGCGCAGCCGCAGCCGCCGAACGTGCTCTTCGGGACGAACTGGCCCCGCTAGTCAGGGCGAGCAGCGCCGAGGACGAATGGAATTTCTACCGACAGTTTGTTGCCGCTCGACTTAACGGCCTCGACGAGACCGGCATCGTTTGGGCGGAGATCACAAACCGTCTTCAAGAGCTTGTTGCGAGCAACGAGGATGGGCAGGAGGTTCTGCTTTTTGATCGCCTCTGCCGCATTGTTCGCGATGGCGCCGGCACAGCCCGTAAATGGACCCGCGCTACCCTGCTCGCGCAACTTCGCGGGGTCGTCCGGCTCAAGGTTTCGCCGAGCTTCCGCGACGACATCGACACCCTTGTTCAGTTCTCCACTGATGGTCTCAACGAAATTGCCGAGACCATCGACGGATTCGAGGTTGACCGGGCTGCTCTTCAACAAGACGTATGTGAGCGCCTTGGCGTCAGCCGTGTCGTGAACATCAGCGGCCTCCCGGGGTGCGGCAAATCTGTCATGCTCAAACGGGTAGCCACAGAGGCCGGGCAGCGCGGGCCGATCCTATTCCTGAAGTCGGACCGGCTGACCGGGAAGAGCTGGGTGGAGTTTGCGGCAGCGCTGGGCCTCAGACATCGAAAGCTTGATGACCTCCTCGCAGAGATCAGCGCAACCGGCACGGCTACGCTCTACATTGATGGAATTGATCGCATCAACCCCGACCAAAAGCGGATCATTCTCGACATACTTAATGTGATCGAATCTAACCCTGGCCTCAGCAACTGGCGGGTTCTGGCCACATCACGCGACCAAGGTCTTGAAACATATCGCGCTTGGTTTCCAGCAAGCTTCTATAGCGGCACTCAGATTGGTGACTTTCAGGTCGAGCCGTTCAACGACGACGAAGCTGAGGCCCTGGCGAAGGAAAAACCTGGTCTTCGTCACCTTTTGATGGGCACGCCGTCAGTGAAGGCGATTGCGCGGCGTCCGTTCTTCGCTGCGGTGCTTGCCCGCAACTTTAGCGATGGGACGACCGAACCCCAGACAGAGGTCGATCTCATCAACGCTTGGTGGGCCCGAGCAGGACACGATGCCCCGGTGGAGGTCGTGCCGCAGCGGCAACGCGCGCTGCTCGATATCGCGGAAAAAGGAGTCGCCAACCTTGGGAAGAACGTCGCGGCCCGCTCGCTGGCACCACCCACGTTCGAGCACATCGCGGCGATGAAGAGCGACCTGCTTGTGCGTGGAAACAATGGCGACGCCTCATATTCGTTTACGCACGACATATTCTTTGAGTGGACGTTCTTCCGCCTTCTCATCGACCTTGGCGACACGTGGATCGAAGGGCTGGCGAAGGCTGGCGAGCCCCCGCTACTCGGCCGCGTTGTCGGCCTTTTGGCCCAGCATTCTATCGCCGAGCCGGGCAAGTGGTCGGCCAGCTACGCCGCCCTCGATGGATCGACGCTTCGGCCCCAATGGCGTCGGGAATGGCTAACCGCACCACCGTTTACAAGCGCATTCGTCAATAGACA
This sequence comes from Mesorhizobium sp. M0663, assembly GCF_040320585.1. Taxonomy (NCBI): domain Bacteria; kingdom Pseudomonadati; phylum Pseudomonadota; class Alphaproteobacteria; order Hyphomicrobiales; family Phyllobacteriaceae; genus Mesorhizobium; species Mesorhizobium sp. M0663. Next base: position 143,475 of record NZ_JAMYPX010000001.1, on the reverse strand, counting down.
GAAGGAATTCGCTGAACTTGTGACGGCCAACGACTATGCGTTGCTCGAAAAGCTCTTGGTCTGGTTCCAAGCCCAACACACAATTCCGAGCCCGATTGTCCTTGCCCAAGCCTCGCCGGGTCAATCAGGGCTCGATCAGGTGGGTCTTGCCGAGCTCCTGAGTTGGCCCTCTGACTTCACAAGCTGGGGGCGTTTTCTTGACTGGCTCCTGCCGCTCGCAGCTAAACTACCCGTCAGGCTCCTCCCCAGGGTTGTCGAAGTATTCTCCGTTTGGCAGAACGCCCTTTCGGATTTCCGTACGGCGCGGTCGAAAGCGATCGTCGCCACCTGCGCCGACTGGCTGATCGAATTTGAGAAAGCTGCTTATTCGGACAGACTGGTATTCGAGCGCGGCCCGTGGGACGAGCTTGGCCGCGACGCGCAAAAGCAGTTTGCCACGGCGCTGCGGATCGTCGTCCTTCGGGCCGCGCGCGCGTTTCCTGAATACGCCAAAGCGCTTTTCGACCGGGCGTTGACCAACGAGCGAATGCGCGGCGAGGAGTATTCGGATTTTATGGCGCTTGCCTGGATGATGGCGGAGGTGTCGCCCGAACGATTGGCGGCCGTCACCAAGGCAGAGCTGCAGCAGGAGCTGCCGCAGGATCACATTGACCGCGAGAAGCGCGAACAGCGGGAAAGGGTCGAGCGGATAAAACGAATCCGGAACAAGCCGGAAAGCGAGCGCACTGACAATGAAAGGCAGGCGTTAGAACATCCGTACTTCCATATCCCGCACAGCTATGATGGCTATGGTCGTGAGGAAATCGGGATCGACCGACATCACAACTTCTACTATCCGGTCTCAGCGGCGCATGAGCCCTTCGCCAGCCTCTTCGCCAAGAAGCCGGAAGTTGCACTCGAACTGGTTCGGGATCTCTCCAACCACGCAACGACCGGCTGGCGACAGATCGCAAACATCACCCGTCATCAACATGGTCACCCCGATTCCGGTGACAATTGTCTTTCCATGGGGCGAGCAGCAGTTTTGGGGCGATTGGACCGCTTATAATTGGCAGCTTGGCCAGCTCGGTGCGCAGCCGCTTGAATGCGCCTTTCTGGCCATGAGCTATTGGGCCTTCCATCAAATCGAAAGCGGCCGACCCGTTGACGAGATGATCCAGCTAATCGTGCAGGGCAACGAGGCGATCGCCGCCCTGGGCCTAGCGCTTCGCTTGGCGTTGGAGACGCTTCATATATCCGAAGTCACTCTTGCTCTAGTGGCATGCCAACGTCTTTGGCCTTTCGATACTGCGCGTGTGCGCCAAGAACCGACGCGAAACATCGACCTGTTTGGACTGGGACTGATTAATCAGCTAACCGGCGACAAGAAGGTCGCCCAGGACTACCTGGATAAGCGGCTGAGCCGGTTCCGCGACGTGAAGCAGCTCGCCATGCAGTTCGCGGTGAATGGCGACGATGCGCTCACCGAACGGTTTAGGCAGGCATTGGCCGATTTTTTGACTGATCTCCCCTACGAGCTGGAGGAGCAGCGCTCAAATCCGGCAGCGAAGGCGGCTCTCACCAAGCAGGCGGAAGAATATGCGGAGCTTGCCATCGTCGAAAATTATCAAGGATATCGCACGCCCGATGAACAGATCATAGTTGCCTATCATGCCCCGCTTTCCCCCGAGACTATTCAGCGCGGCGAGGCAGCGGGCGTGTATTTGCAGCAAAATAGCATCCTGGCGTGGGCGATGAAATCATTGCGCGCTTTCGCGCTCGCTCCCGACAAGACGTTGGCCGATGCGGTCGCGCTTGCTCGCCCGCTGGACCACCCGACGCTCTTTGCGGAGCGCTTGGATGTCGAAGCCCATACGGCCCAAAGCGTGGTCGCGGCCGTCGCTGCATGTGTCATCTGTTTCGGCGACGCCGCGTCCGACGACTACAAATGGGCGATGAATGTACTGGCGCGGATCGAGGGGATGAAGGAGCCTGCGGGATTTTTCTACGGCTCGAAAATCGCTTGGCATCCTGTGCTGCAATTGATCTTCGCATTGCTTCACCTGCGGCGCACCAATCCGTCTGATCTCGAGCCTGCGCGACGATTGGTCTGGATGGTGGCTCACCCGCACGAGGAGGCTGCAGACTTCACCTTGACAGCGCTACTTGCCGACCCCGATGCCCATGTGTCGTGGGTCGCGGCTCAACTTGCGCTGGAAAGGGCGCGCTTCTACCGACCGGCGATAAGTCAGGACGGCGAGCGGGACAGCCGTGCGGCAAAAAAGGCAGTGAAAACGGTGATTGATCGAGCCCTCAGGGGACTCAAGTCAAAGAAGTTTGAACCTTTTGCTCCGTTGCCGCCCGCTTGGGTAAAGTTGGCGTCAGCTTCGGACGACGACGATGATGCTGACAATGACGGCAGATGGACCGAACCTGATCCGCTGTTTGATCCGCAACGGGCCAAGAAACACCTCGAGAATTTTCCGATCGAGAAGTGGTGTGCTTCAGATGAGATAAAGCCGCTCGTGCTTGCGTTGATTCGAAGCCTCGTCAACTGGACGGTGCTGCGCATGAACCCGCCGGGAAGCACGGGAAGGCGGCGCGACCGTACCACCGATCTGCTTGGCTGGAACGATGCGCTGGGCGATGTATTGGTGCGTGCAGCACCATTCTTCGATCTTGCCCTCGTGAAGGAGCTTCTTGCGCCCTTCTTGCAGAACCACGATGACGACGAACTTGATGTTATCGCCGCATTCACTGACAGGTTGGTCACGCGCCACGTTCTGGACGCTGCAACGATACCCGCCGGTACTTTTGAGTTGCTGCGGCTCTGCGTCGATCACGTAATCGCCGACAGCACGTTTCGGCCGGGCGGATACCGTGCAGGAGAAGTCTCCGGTCACGATATGCAGAAGCTCATCGAGGCCCTCCTAATGGTCAATGTCGAACGGGCTACCGGAGCCGCCCGCTTCGTAAATGGCGATTGGTCCGAGATCGGTCTGCTCATGCCGACGGTCACTAGCTTGGTGATGGCCACGGGATGGTCAACCTTCGTCATGTCGAAGTTTCTGCTACTATGTCAGCGCGCCGGGACCGCGTACCCGCTCGACCATTTCATCGAACAGGTCAGCGCGGCACTCGCAAAATTGGACAACGCAAAGGGGAACTGGGTGGGGACCAGCCTTCCGGCGCGAACGGCAGCGGCGGTGCAACGGCTCGCCGACGCCAATTTCCCACTGCGGCCCGATCAGGCTCAGGGGCTGCTGCGGATTCTCGACGCGTTGATCGACCTTGGCGATCGGAGAAGCGCTGGACTTGAACAAACCGAGGCATTCAAGGGAGTGCAGGCCCGATCCTCGGATCCGATAACAATTGGCTAGTCGCCTCTCGTTTCTCCACGTGGTAAGAAATACCGAGCATTCTCGAAGTTTTGAGCAGCAGCCAATGTGGCGACGAGCTGGCAACTCCATGCCTTTGGCTCCTAGATGCCGCTTCAGCGGTGCGTTTGGATGTCCGCTTATGGGGAGGCTATAGGGACATACTTAACGGCCGCCATGAGGCGCAGTCCCGACGTCCAGATGGCGAACCGCCGGACCGGCCCGAGAAACGGCACGCTTGAGATCACCCGCGCGCGGCTCTACTAGTCCGAAAACCTCACGCTCACGCCGCGCTGCCGAAAATAGGCCTGCATCAACTTGCGCCCCGAGCGGTTGTTCTGCGCCAACTTGGTCGGATCGAACACCGCCTGTTTTATCCCTTCTCGTGTCAGCGCCGCTTTAAGGGTCGCGATATGTGCGTCGATGTCGGCATTGTCCGCCCGGAGCGATGCATAGATACTTTCGGTCGCCTGGGCCACGGTCGGTTCGCTCACAGGTGTCGTCCTTTGGTTGGTTGAGCGGCGGCTTACCACAGATTCGCGGCTCCGCCGATACCGATGAGGCCGTCAATCGTCTCTACCGGCATAGCAGGTTCCTGGCGCGAACCGACACCCAGTTGGTGGCTGGAGATATCTGCCTTCTGACAACCGCAAAATTGGACTCTAGGTCCAAGTCGCGGCGCTAGCCGCCCGCTCCGCTCCCCCAGGGCCCATGGAAAGCGCCCTGCCCATCGATGCGCTCGAAGCCGTGCGCGCCGAAGAAATCGCGCTGCGCCTGGATCAGGTTCGAGGTGCCCCGGCCCTGCCGGTAACTGTCGAAATAGGCAAGTGCAGATGACAGGGCCGGCACCGGCGAGCCGGCTTCGGCCGCCCTTGCGACGACACGGCGAAGCGACGGATGTGCCTCCTGCATCAATGAGACGAAAGCCGGCGCCATCAACAGGTTGGTGGCTGCACCGCCGCCGCCGAAGGCCTCCGCCATCGTATCCAGCAATTGCGAGCGGATAATGCAGCCGGCCCGCCATATCTTGGCGATGACCGGCATCGGCAGGTTCCAGTTGAATTCCTTCGACGCGCCGCTCATCACCGCGAATCCTTGCGCGTAGGCGGCGATCTTGCCAGCAAACAGAGCCAGCTCGAGATCGGCGAGCAGGGCGTCCCTGTCTCCGGAAATCTTGCTCACGCCGCCGGCATAGACCTTTTCGGCGGCAAGCCGCTCGTCCTTGATCGACGACAGTACGCGTGCCGCCACAGCCGCCTCGATCGCGGTGGCCGGGATGCCTAGCTGCTGCGCCTCGATCACCGACCATTTGCCGGTGCCTTTCTGGCCGGCGCGGTCGAGGATGATGTCGACCACCGGTTTGCCGGTCTTGGGATCGTCGGCGGCCAGCACCTTGGCGGTGATCTCGATCAGGTACGAATTGAGCCTGCCCGTGTTCCACTGGGAAAACACCTCAGCGATCTCTTTCGGCCCCATGCCGAGCCCGTCGCGCAAGATGCCGTAGATCTCGGCGATCATCTGCATGTCGGCATATTCGATGCCGTTGTGGATGGTCTTGACGAAATGGCCGGCGCCGTCGGTGCCAAGCCACGCCGCGCAAGGCTCGCCCTTGAACTTGGCCGAGATCGCGGTCAGCACCTTTTCGACGCGCTTCCAGGACTCTTCGGTGCCGCCGACCATGATAGAGGGACCGTGGCGTGCGCCCTCCTCGCCGCCGGACACGCCCATGCCGATGAAGGTCAGGCCCGAATCGGTAAGCTCGGAGAAGCGCCGCATCGTATCGCGGAAATTGGCATTGCCGGCGTCGATGACGATGTCGTTGGCCGACAGCACGCCGCGCAATGCCGCGATCTGCTCGTCGACCGGCTTGCCGGCCAGCACCATGATGATGATCGGCCGCGGCGGCCGGATCGCGGCGGCCAGTTCTTCGAGGCTGTAGCAGGGCACCACCCTATCCCGAAGCGCGCCGGCATTTTCGACAAAGGCATCGGTGCGCGCCGCGGTGCGGTTGAAGACTGCGATGCGGTGCCCCTTCTCGGCGATATTGAGCGCCAGGTTGGAGCCCATCGTGCCAAGGCCGATCAGGCCTATTTCGGCTTTTTCCATCGTTTCTTCCCTGCTTTCGGATCTTGTTGGTTTGAGCCCGCGATTGGGTTGGACGCCCATTCTTGATGACGATGATTGACGGGCCTTCAAGGCCGCGTCAACCGCCTCGCCGAATTGTGTTGCAGACCGCCAGCTTGTCCTCAGGGCCTGATGTCGATCGGCGCCTCTATCTTCACCATCTCGAAATCCGAGACCAGGATATCGAGCCGCGCCGTCCACCGGCCGGCGACTGGAATGACGAGATCGTCGACGCGCCAGGTGCCGTCGCCAAGCTTCGTCGCCGGGCGTTTTATCGGCTCGACACCGGAATCGGGCTTTGACAGGACCAGCGTCACCTGCTTGGCGTCGAGCGGGCCGAAATCGCCGGTCATGATGAAGATCGAAGCGGCAACAGGCCCGGTATGGCCGGGCACAATGCTGAGATCGGCCATCGCTTGCAGCGTGTGGATATGCACCGATGCCGGCTGTGCGGCGGCGATCGCCAGCGCGCGCGGTGGCGGCGTGAAGCGCCAACCGGCGGCGATGCCGAAGATCGCGACCACGATCAGCACCTCGATGCCGATCGAGCGGGCCAGTCGCCTCTGGACTACCGTCTTTCCCGCCTCGGCGGGGACCGTAAGCTTGAAGCGGTTGACGGCGGCGAGCGTGAACAGAAAGACGAGCAGCACCAGCTTGAGCAGCAGCAGCCGGCCATAAGCGGTATGGACCAGCGCCGACGGCGTTTTCACCTGGATGACGGCGAGCACGATGCCGGCTGCCGCAAGCCCGACCACGACGGGCAGGATCGCTTGCGAAAACCGGCGCAGCAACGGCCCGGCTTCGGCCGGCTGCCGTTTCAAGGCTAGACCGAGCGGCGTCAGCGCTCCGGACCAAATCGCGATACCAGTGGCGTGCAGAAACACCATCGGCCGGGTCAGCCATTGCGGCTCGGCGGCACTGGCATGCCCGCTGGCGGCAAGTGCTGCGCCAACGCCAACCAGTCCGGCCAAGGCCAGCGGCTTTGCGTCGGCGGGCGGCACGACCAGCGATAACAGGCCAAGGCCGAGCGCCATCAGCCCGATCAGCACCGTCCAGCCGAAGCTGGTGCCAAGCCCGGTCTGCCAGATGACCGGTTGCGCCAGCCGGGTAAGCGGCGCGCCGAGTGCATCCAGCCCCTGGAAGCCGAGCGACAAGAGTGCGGCGGCCAGCCCGCACAGGATCGCAGCGACGATCATGTTCTGGCCGGATCGACCGCCTTGCGCCAGCCAGGCCTGCGCAAAGGCACCGCCGACGCCGAAAAACAGGCCGATGTATAGAAAAACCTTGCCGATCCAGATCGCCGTTCGAAGCTCCCGGTCGACAGCTTCGGAGGCGGCCGGCGCAGCACTCGGCGCACCGACCGAGAACAGCACCGAGCCGCCGACCGGATGCCCGTCGGCGGAGATTACCCGCCAGCTCAGCACATGCGTGCCCGACGTCAGCGCCTGCGGATTGTCGATCTCGACGGTCTGGCCGCTGAGCCGGAAGGAGGTCAGCGGGATCGACGTGCCGTCGGGCCGCACCAGCGTCAGCACCAGCGGCGAAACCGGCTCGCTGAAGGTCAGCGACATCTGCGACGGGCTCTGCGCCAGCACCGCACCGTCAGCCGGCTCGGCCTTGATCAGCGCCGCATGGGCGAAGGCTGCGTTTGGCGCGACAATGGTGGCAAGCAGCACAATCGCAGCCAGCAGGCCGATGGCAAGCCGGCCGGTTGTGCAGGCCGTTCGCAGGATGGATGCCGCGCTCATGTCACCGCCACAAAGACAGCGGCGCGCTTTTTCGGATAGAGCGCGCCGCGTAAGGATCACTTCTTCGGCAGCAGCTTGAGGCCGGGCGCCGGAAATTCCAGCGCGTCCTCAGCCTGCCCGGCCGCCGGAATTTCGATCCAGCGATCGGCAACCCCGTCACATTCCTGCACCACCGGGAAATGCAGCGTCTGGCCTGCCGGCAGGTCGGACGCCAGCGTCGCGCGAAAGACGAATTCGTCGTAGAACTCGTCCGGCAGGCTGCCGGCGCTCCAGTCGATCTCCTTGACGCCGCTGGTCACTGCCTGGCCGTAGAGCTGGTAGGACTTTTCGTATTTGCCGTTCTTGACCTGCAGTGTCCAACCCGGCTTCGGCATCGGTTTGACCGAAAGCACCCCTTCCGGGATCTGCACGCGCAGCGCGGTCGTCGCCTTGCCCTCGCAGCCATGCGGCACCCGAAGAACCGCCTTGTAGGTCGAGCCCACCGCCGCCTCCGGCGTTTCGAGCGTGATGTGGGCAAAGGCCGCGCTGGTCCCGAGGACAAGAAGCACGCAGCCGGGCAAAAGAGATTTCTTCATGATGGTACCTCTCGAAGCGGCCAAGTCAGTCGTCGTCCTGGGGCGCCGGGCTGCCGATGCCTTGCACGGCGAATTCAATCTGCACGGGCCCGGCTTTTTCGAAAGTCAGCGTGGCGGAGAACGTTTCGCCCTCCTTGGGCTGCCGCTTCAAATCCATGAACATCAAATGATAACCGTTGGGCGCCAATGCGACCTTGCCGCCAGCCGGGATTTCGAGGCCGCCGGTGACCGGCCGCATCGTCATCACGCCATTGCTGACGCCCATCTCGTGCAGTTCGGCCTTGGCCGAAATGTCGGAGGTGATCGACAGCAGGCGATCCGCCGCACTGCCTGTGTTGGTGATGGTGAAGTAGCCGCCGGCCACCTTGGCGCCGGCTGGCGTGGCCCGCGACCAGGGGTGCCCGATCTCGAGATCGCCAAGCTTGAACTCGTGCGCCAACACCGTCTGGGCGCTGGCGAACAGGAGGGCAAGAACGCAGAGGGCGACGCCGAGACGCTGCTCGAAACTACCCAGTGAGAAGCGCCTGCGGCTGGATGCGGCAGCGCGAAAAGAGTGAGACATGATTGCTCCGTGGGCTTTAGGGGATCGCGCCGATGGCCGGTCGCGAATGATGTCGATAAACGCGCCGGCAAAGCGTTGCGCGGCGCGAACCAGAACGGATCAGGCCGTCGCCGGTGGTGCGCGCGGATTGGACGGAGTGCGGGCGCGGGCGAAATCGCGATGCCGGAAGGCCGGCAGGATAAAGGCGATGGTTTCGACGGAAAGGCTGCGAGCCAGGCTCCCGGCTGCATCCAGCGGCGCATAGACCGCCGAAACGAGATTGCAGCCAAGCATGCAGCAAGCCGGCATGTGCTGCTGATGCGGATCGCCGGCGGGGAGTTGCGCCGCACCGTCATGGGTGCAGATCGTGTTGCCGAAAGCATCGAATTGCGAGGCGTTCGGCTCGCCGCCGGAAGCAAACGCGCCGAACATCGACTGGAGCACGAAAAGCCACGCCGCGGCGAACGCGACCGGCATGCTCCATCGTCTCCGGCGTATGGTCAAGAACCAGCCTCTTCACGCAGCAACGTCAGCTCTCTAGCACGGAGCCGGCGGCCGGAAAATCGCCAAAACGTTGCTGCGGCAACGCAACACAATCACGCGCGTTGCGGCTGCCTGCCCTCGGGAATGGACGTCAGCAGCGTGTGGCGGGCCGATTTCAGGTGCTTGCGGCAGGCGGCGTCGACCTTGGCGAGATCGCGCGATTTGAGCGCGGCGATATAGGCGAGATGCTCCTGGACCGCGACTTCGTTGCGCTCGCGCTCCTGCGCCTTGTTCCACTGGTAGTGGTAGTGGAAGATCATGGCGATGACGTCGTAGAAATCGACGATGAAGCGGTTGTGCGACGCCCGATGGATCAGCCGGTGAAAGCGCTCGTCAAGCTCGGAGAATTCGTTGAAGCGCACGGCGATCTCGCGCTCCAGCCGGTGATGCTCGTCTTCCAGGCGGTCGAGGTCGGCCCACACCGGGCTGTCCTCGGGCAGAGCGGCAAAGGCTGCGGCCGAGCGCAGTTCGAACATCTCGCGGATTTCGGTCAGCTCCAGCGCGAAGGCGCGGGTAAAGCCTTTCAGCACCCAGTGGCTGTTGCGGCGCTTCTCGATCAGCCCAAAGCGCGAGAAGCGGATCAGGAATTCGCGCACGCTGGTGGTGCCGACGCCGATTTCGCGCGCCAGTTCGAGCTCGTTGATCTGCATGCCGGCTTCGGCACCGCTGGCAAGCAGCCGCCGCATGAAGGAGCGCTCGATGATCTCGGCCAGCGTGTCGGTTTCTTCCTCGGGGAAGAAATCGTCCGGTCGCGGTTCGCGCAGGACCGTCTTGCTGCGCTTGTTCCAGTCGATCAGCCCGGTTTCTTCCATGCGCGCAAGGATAGTGCGGACCGTCGTGCGGCTGACGCCGAGCAGCGTACCCAGCTCCGGCTCCGAAGGCAGGCTCCTGGTTTCGTCGAGCAGCCTCAGACCGCGATTATAGGCGTCCTTGTAAACGTTGTTGCTCTTCGACATCCCCTGCCCCGTGGCGCATCTGCGTTTGCGGCCAGTGTGAAGCGTTTCTCGCGCATGAAACCGGTACCTTTTCGGAAAACATCATGCGCAACGCTAGTTTTGGTTGTAGAGCCTACTTCTCGCATCCAAAAGACGCGTCGCGCTCTGGCGAAAAAACAATTGACGCAAAAATGTTTTTTCACGATAAAAGACATTATATGTTAAGAGCCGCGTGTCAATCCGCTCGCGCACCCAGGAACACACCCAGGAAGCTCCCGTGAACGCCGCAAACAGCATTCTTCTGTCTCCCGCCGACAATGTCGCGGTCGCCAATGGCCGCATCGAGATCGGCACCGTGCTGCCGGGCGGCGCCGTCGCCGCCGCAGTGATCGAGCCGGGCCACAAAGTGGCGATCAAGCCGATTGCGGCCGGCGAGGCCGTGGTCAAATACGCCCAGGCGATCGGCCGCGCCACGCAAGACATCGCGCCCGGCGAGCATGTCCATTCGCACAATCTGGTCTTCGAAAGCGGGCGTTTGCCGGTGGTGCCGCCGAGCGAGGCAGTGCATGCGACTGAGGCCGACCGCGCCCGCACCTTCATGGGCTACCGCCGCGCCGACGGCCGCGCCGGCACGCGCAACTTCATCGGCATTCTCGCCAGCGTCAATTGCTCGGCCACCGTCTGCCACGCCATCGCTGACGCGGCGAACCGCACGCTTCTGCCGCAATATCCCGGCATCGACGGCTTCGTCCCGATCGTCCACGGCCAGGGCTGCGGCATGAGCGCCACCGGCGACGGCATGATGGTGCTGCATCGCACGCTGGCCGGCTACGCCCGTCATCCGAATTTTGGTGGTGTGCTGATGGTCGGGCTCGGCTGCGAGGTCAACCAGCTCACCCTCTACGGCCAGAAGGGCGTTGCCGCGGGAAAACGTCATTTCAACATCCAGGAAGCCGGCGGCTCGCGCAAATCGGTCGAGAAGGCGTTGGTCGTGCTGGCCGAGATCGCCGAGGAGGTCGGCAAGCTTCAGCGTGAGCCGATCCCGGTCAGCGAGATCGTCGTCGGCCTGCAATGCGGCGGCTCCGACGGTATGTCCGGCATTACCGCCAATCCGGCGCTGGGTGCCGCGGTCGACATTTTGGCCGGCGTCGGCGGTGTCGGCATCCTCTCCGAGACAACGGAGATCTACGGCGCCGAGCACCTGCTCGCCTATCGCGCCGCCACCCCCGAGATCGCCGCCAAGCTCGACGGTTACGTGAAATGGTGGGAAGACCATGTCGCCAAACATGGCGCTTCCATCGACAACAACCCCTCGCCGGGCAACAAGCGCGGCGGCCTGACCACCATCCTGGAAAAGTCGCTCGGCGCGGTCGCCAAGGGCGGCCAGACGCCGCTCAACGGCGTCTTCGGCTATGCCGAAAAAGTCACCGGGCACGGGCTGGTGTTCATGGACACGCCCGGCTACGACCCGGTCTCGGCCACCGGCCAGGTGGCGGGCGGCGCCAACGTCATCGTCTTCACCACAGGCCGCGGCTCCTGCTTCGGCTGCCGGCCGACGCCGTCGATTAAGGTCGCCAGCAACTCGACCATGTATCACACGATGGAAGAGGACATGGACGTGAATTGCGGCGTCATCGCCTCGGGCGAAAAGACCATCGCCGGCATGGGCCGCGAGATCTTCGAACTGATCGTGGAGACGGCTTCGGGCCGCAAGACCAAGAGCGAAGAGTTCGGCTACGGCGACAACGAGTTCGTGCCTTGGCATCTCGGAGCGACGCTCTAAGCCGGACATGCGCAATAGTCGCGAACACCGGACGTGATCGCCAGGCGTCACAGTTCCAACGCTCCCGAAAAAGAATGAACATTCCATATTGACTGGATGATGGAATTAATATTCCATGCGACATATTGGAGGAGATTGGCAGCGGAGTTCCGAGGGAGCAAGCTTTCCCGCCCAGCCATTCGAGCGGCCATCAAACATCGCTTGCGCCGACCGAGGTGATGCACTATCAAAATGCGGTAAATGTTTTTTATTGATAAAGTTCCGTTTGGGCCGCGCCATCCGAATGGAGCTTCCGTAACATTCACCGGGCGACTTAGGGAGGACTCCTAATGAAATTCGTGACCAGCATTCTCAATCGCCGCGCCTTCGTGGCACTCGCAGCCGCCTCGATGCTTGCCGGCGTGATGCACTCGGCCCCGGCATCCGCGGCCGACGCGACCATTCCGATCATCGTCAAGGACACCACGTCCTTCTACTGGCAGATCGTTCTGGCCGGCGCCCGCAAGGCCGGCAAGGATCTCGGCGTCAACGTGCCGGAGCTCGGCGCCCAGGCCGAGACCGACGTCAACGGCCAGATTTCGATCCTTGAAAATGCCGTCGCCGGCAACCCGGCGGCCGTCGTCATTGCGCCGACCGAAGCCAAGGCGCTCGGCAAGCCGATCGACGAGGCCGCCACCAAGGTCAAGATCATCGGTATCGACTCCGGCGCCGACTCCAAGGCCTTCACCTCGTTCCTGACCACCGACAACATCCAGGGCGGCCGCGTTGCCGCTGACGGCCTTGCCGCAGCCATCGGCGAAGCCAATGGCGGCAAGGTCGAGGGCGACGTCGCCCTGATCACCGCTCTTCCGGGCGCCGGCTCGCTCGAACAGCGCGCCCAGGGTTTTAAGGAACAGCTCGCTGCCAAATATCCGGGCCTCAAGCTGGTCGCCGACAAATACGCCGACGGCCAGGCCACCACCGGCCTCAACATCGCCACCGACCTGATCACCGCCAACCCCAACCTCAAGGGCATCTTCGCCTCCAACCTGATCATGGCGCAGGGCGTCGGTCAGGCGATCGCCGAGAACAGTCTTGCCGGCAAGGTCGGGCTGGTCGGTTTCGACAGCGACGAGAAGCTGATCAAGTTCCTCAATGACGGCGTCATTTCGGCTCTCGTCGTTCAGGATCCGTACCGGATGGGCTATGACGGCATCAAGACGGCGCTCGCCGCCTCGAAGGGCGAGAAGGTCGAGGCCAATGTCGATACCGGCGCCAATTTGGTTACCAAGGCCAACATGAAGGATCCGAAGATCGACGCGCTGCTCAACCCGAAGCTCGACTGAGCATAGCCGCAAGTGAACTGTTTCCGGGGCCTTTCGCCCCGGAAACATCCCACTCGTGCCAATCGCGAGGCCAATCTTTGGGGGCCAATCTGGGAGGATTGTCATGATGTCGACGGCGCAGGAACTCCATCCGGCCCCAACGCTGGAACCGGGCAGGACCATCCTCGAACTCCGCGGGCTGGAAAAGCGCTATCCCGGCACCCATGCGCTGAAGCCGGTCGATCTCGCCTTCAAGGCCGGCGAGATCCACGCCATCGTTGGCGAGAACGGCGCCGGCAAATCCACCCTGATCAAGCTTCTTACCGGCGTCATGCCGCGCACCTCCGGCGACGTCATCTGGGAGGGCAAGCCTGCCGCATTGGCAACGCCGCATGAGGCGATGGCGCTCGGCATCAATGCCGTGCATCAGGAAGTCGTCCTGTGCCGCCATCTCACCGTCGCCGCCAACATGTTCCTCGGCGAAGAGGATTCCCGCTTCGGCATCCTGCAGCAGCGGGCGATGATCAGGCAGGCGCAGAAGATCATCGACGATCTCGGCTTCGACCTGCCGGCGCATGTCATGCTGGGTGACCTGACCATCGGCCAGCAGCAGTTGATCGCCGCCGCCCGCGCCACCGTGCGCGGCACCAAATTCCTGATCTTCGACGAGCCGACCGCCTATCTTACCCGCAAGGAGGCCGACCAGCTGTTCACGCTGATCCGCCGGCTGAAGGGCGAAGGCGTCACCATCATCTACATCAGCCATCGCATGGAAGAAGTGTTCGATCTCGCCGACCGCGTCTCGGTGCTGCGCGACGGCACGCTGGTCGGCACCAGGAACATTGCCGAGACCAATGACGCCGAGCTGGTCAAGATGATGATCAACCGCTCGATCGAGCAGGTCTACCACAAGGAGCATTTCACCCCCGGCGCGACCATCGTCGAAACCAGGAACCTGTCCGGCAAGGGTTTCGAAAATGTCTCGATGTCCGTCCGTGCCGGCGAGATCGTCGGCCTCTATGGCCTGATCGGCGCCGGGCGCAGCGAGTTCGTCACCACGCTCTATGGCCGGCACCGCAAATCGGCCGGCCAGATCCTGTGGGAGGGCAAGGAGGTCAAGGTCAATTCCGAACATGACGCGATCAGGCTCGGCATGGCGCTGGCCCCGGAAAGCCGCCGCGACCAGGGCCTCTGCCTCAACCTGCCGGTCGGACTCAACCTCAATCTGCCGATCTACAAGCGCATCTCGAGCAATCTGCTGATCTCCCGCGCGCAGGAAAAGGCGCAAGCCGATCGCCAGATCGCCGACCTGCGCATCAAGACGCCGACGCGCGGCGCGCTGGCCTCCAGCCTGTCCGGCGGCAACCAGCAGAAGATCGTCATCGGCAAATGGCTCGCCCACGGCGCCAAGCTATTCATCTTCGATGAGCCGACTGTCGGCGTCGATGTCGGCACCAAGGCCGAGATCTACCGCCTGTTCGGCGCGCTGTTGTCCAAGGGAGCCGGCATCATCCTGATCTCGTCCTACCTGCCCGAGGTCTATGAGCTCGCCGACACGCTGCACGTGTTCCGGCGCGGCAAGCTGGTGGCCACGCATGGGTTTCGTACCGCTGATCACGAGGAGATCCTCACCCAGGCGCTGGCCGAGAAACAAGAAAGACCGGGAGGGAAGATATGAGCACCGAGGCGATCGCTGCCGAAAGGCCGAAACGCAACTACAACGCCCTGTTCGGGCTGACACTGCTGGCGCTGCTGGTTCTTTTATGGATCATCCTGTCGGTGGCGACGCCGAGCTTCGCCTCCGCCAACAACATCTCCAACCTGTTACGGCAAGGGTCGATGATCGCCATCCTGGCGGTCGGCCAGACCTTCGTCATCATCACCGGCGGCATCGACCTTTCCGTCGGCGCCGTGGTCGGCTTCGCCACCGTCATCGTCGCGATGCTGATCAACGCCGGCACACCGGTTTTCCTCGCCATCCTGATCACCTTGCTGGTCGGCGTCGCCATCGGCATGTTCCATGGGTTCGGCATCGTCAAGATGGGCCTGCCGCCCTTCATCATCACCCTGGCAACGCTGACCTCGCTGCGCGGCATCGGTCTGTTGATGACCAATGGCAACTCGATCTCGATCAACAACGACGCCTTCCAGACGTTCTCGCGCAGTTCCTTCGCCGGCGTCCCCAATCTGTTCTGGATGGTGATCCTGGTCGGCATCCCAGCCTACATCTTCCTGCACCACAGCCGCTGGGGCCGCTATCTGTTCTCGGTCGGCTCCAACGCCGAGGCGTCGCGCCTGTCAGGCGTCAACGTCCAGCGCACCATCTACATGGCCTACACGCTGTCGGGCCTGTGTGCGGCCTTCGTCGGCGTGCTGCTTGCCTCGCGCATCGGCATCGGCAATCCGACGCAGGCCGAGGGCTGGGAATTGCAGGCGATCGCCTCCTCGGTGATCGGCGGCACCTCGCTGTTCGGCGCTGTCGGCTCCGTGCACGGACCGCTGCTCGGCGCCTTCATCCTTGCTACCATCAACAACGGCGCCAATCTGCTCAACGTCAACGCCTTCTGGCAGCGCATCATCACCGGCGTGCTGATCATCGTCATCGTCTATTTCGACGGGCTGCGCCGCCGCGGCAAATAGACTGCCTCCCAATAACCGCCGGCCTCGCGACAGCAGGGCCGGCGGTGCCATGAACCGACTGGATTGAAGCATGAAAGCCGTCGTCTGCCGCTCGCCCGGCGAACTTGTCCTCGAAGACCGTCCGGCGCCTGGCGCGCCCCCCGCCGGCTGGGCGCTGGTCGCCGTCAGCCATGTCGGCATCTGCGGCACCGACTATCACATCTTCGAAGGCAAGCACCCGTTCCTCGCCTATCCCCGCATCATGGGCCACGAGGTTTCCGGCACCGTGATCGAGGTTAGTGAGGACGTCGATCTCGCCGTCGGCGAAGCGGTGATCGTCAATCCCTATCTCGCCTGCGGCAAATGCATCGCCTGCCGGCAAGGCAAGCCGAATTGCTGCGTCAGGATCGAGGTGCTCGGCGTCCACCGCGACGGCGCCATGTGCGAGCAGATCCTGGTGCCGGCGCAAAATCTTTATCCGGCAAACGGCCTGTCGCTGGCCGATGCCGCCGCCGTCGAATTCCTGGCGATCGGCGCCCATGCCGTGCGGCGCTCGCTCGCTGATCCAGGTGCGCGCACACTGGTCATTGGTGCCGGCCCGATCGGGCTCGGCACGGCGCTGTTCGCCCGCATCGCCGGGCTCGACGTGACGCTGCTCGACATGAGTGCGGAGAGGCTGGGTTTCGCCGAAAGCGAACTCGGCTTCGCGACCCTCGACGGCTCGCGGGGCGCTGCTGCCGACCTGGTGCGGGAAGCAACCGGCGGCGACGGCTTCGACGTGGTTTTCGATGCCACCGGCAACACCCGGTCGGTGCAGTCGGCCTTCGCCCATGTCGCGCACGGCGGGGCGCTGGTCCTGGTTAGCGTCGTCAAGGACGACATCGCCTTTTCCGATCCCGAATTCCACAAGCGCGAGATGATGCTGATCGGCAGCCGCAACGCCCTGCGTGCCGATTTCGACCATGTCGCCGCCTCGATCCGCAACGGCGCGCTGCCGCTGACAAAGCTGGTCACCCACCGCACCACGCTTGGCGAGACGCCGCACGACCTCGCCCGCTGGGCGCATGAGAAGTCCGGCCTGATCAAGGCCGTCATTCAAGTCGGATGATGCCAGGGCTGCCGCATCTCAGAGCGCCGACAATTTGAGCTCGATCCGCTCGGCCGGGAAGCGCGACTCCGAAAACTGTATCGGCTGACCGTCGGGCGTGACGTTGACGGCGACCGTCACCAGCACGATGGCGCCGGGCTGCAGCTCGAGGTCCGCAAGGTCGGCGGCATCGGCATGGCGCGCCGACAGCACAGTCGATTGCCTGAGATAGTCGTCGATGCCGAAACGTGCCAGCGATGCGGTGATCGAACCGGTTTCCGCCATGGCGGCATCGATGCCGGCAAAGCGCCTGGCATCGAACCAGCCGGCCGCACGAGACACCGGCATTCCATCGGCTTCGCCGCGCGTTTCCAGGCGTATCACATCGGCCCCCGTCGCAAGGCCTAAGCCCTCTGCGACACGACGGTTGGCCGGCTCGATCGATGACGCGAGCAAGGTGATATGCCGCTCGGACGCCTGTCCTTGCAATCCCTCGGAAAAGCGGGTGCGGGCGCCGATCGGATAAGACAGCCGCTTGCGCGACAGCACGAAGGTGCCGCGCCCTTGCTCCGCCCTGAGCACGCCCTCCTGCACCAGCGCTGCGATAGCGCTGCGCACCGTGTGGCGGTTGACGCCATAGCGTCCGGCCAACGCGATCTCCGGCGGCAGCGCCGCATTTTCGGGAAAATCGCCGACGGCAATCGAATGCAGGATCTGATCGGCGATCTGCCGCCACAGCGCGACACCGCTGCGCCGCTCGATGCTGTTGGCTTGTCCGATCATCTCCCGCCCCAATTCCTCGCGCCGATCTTTTGGCCCGTGTCACGTGCCCGTCATGGACACGCGCTAGATAATGGATATAATTTGTATAGTTGTCTATATCAATAGACAAATGAACGCAGACGAGGAGCACCGGCCATGCGAGGACGGGAAGCGCGAGAGCAGGCCGAGCGCAAGGCCGTGATGGCGACGCTGGCGCAATCGGCCGGCGACGACATCGTCCGCCTCTGGGACGAAGCCGGCCTGCCTTGCGAAGCGGAACTTCTGCGTGGCCCCGAAACCGGCCTGGTTACGGTACGCGGCCGCATCGGCGGCGGCGGCGCGCCCTTCAATGTCGGCGAGGCGACGGTCACCCGTGCCACGGTGCGGCTTGCGTCCGGCCATGTCGGCCACTGCTACGCGCTTGGCCGCGACAAGCAGAAGGCAAGGCTGGCTGCAATCGCCGACGCGCTCTGGCAGGATCCTGCCCACCGCAACGAGGTCGAGACCAGGATCGTTGCGCCCTTGCAGGCGGCACTGGCCAAGGCGCGTGAACAGCGCCGCGCCGAGACGGCGGCGACCAAGGTCGATTTCTTCACCATGGTGCGCGGAGAAGACTGATGGATATCGCCACTCAATCCATTGAAGGCGGCTTCGCCGATCCGGTATTCAATGCCCAGACCGTATTCCGTGCCGTGATGGACGCGATGGCGCGGCCGGGCAGCGTCCAGCCCTTGCCGGCCCTTGCCCACCCACCGGCGCCGCTGTCGGCCACCGCCGGCGCCGTTGCGCTGGCGCTGTGCGACAACGACACGCCGCTCTGGCTCGACCCGGCTTTGCAGGTGTCGGCGGTGAAATCCTGGCTTGGCTTCCATACCGGCGCGCCGCTGGCCAACACCCCGGCCGACGCGCATTTCGCGCTGATCGCCACGCCGGCCGAGATGATGGCGCTCGACGGGTTTTCGCAAGGCACCCAGGATTATCCCGATCGCTCCACGACGCTGATCCTCGAGGTCGGCGATCTCATCTCCGGCGCTGCGCTGGTGCTCGAAGGCCCGGGCATCGAGAAGACGGCGACGATCGCGCCGGCGCAAATGCCGCGCCATTTCGTCGAGCAATGGAAGCAGAACAACCAGCGTTTTCCGCGTGGCGTCGATATCATTCTCGCCACGTTCGACGCAATTGCCTGCCTGCCGCGCACGACGCGCATCAAGATCATGGAGGTGTAGCATGTATGTGGCGGTAAAGGGTGGCGAGACGGCCATTCGCAATGCTCACAAATTGCTCGCCGACCGCCGGCGCGGCGACCGTTCGGTGCCGGCACTTCGTCTAGACCAGATCGTCGAGCAGCTGGCGCTCGGCGTCGACCGGGTGATGAGCGAAGGTTCGCTCTACGACAGGGAACTGGCGGCATTGGCGATCGTCCAGGCGCGCGGCGACATTATCGAGGCGATCTTCCTGGTTCGCGCCTATCGCACCACGCTGCCGCGTTTCGGCTACACCAGGGCGATCGACACCGGCACGATGCTGGTCGAGCGGCGGGTGTCGGCGACCTACAAGGACCTGCCCGGCGGCCAGTTGCTCGGCCCGACTTTCGACTACACCCACCGGCTGCTCGATCCCGAACTTGCCGCCGGCGGCGATGTCGCCGAGCCGGAGCAGCGTGCAGGCGAGGCGGAAGCCATGCCGCGCGTCTCGGCCATCCTCGCCCGCGAAGGCCTGATCGAGCCCGACGGCGACATGCCTGGGGATCATGTCCCCGGCGACATCACCCGCGAGCCGCTCGAATTCCCGATGGCGCGCGACATCCGCCTGCAGGCGCTGTCGCGCGGCGACGAGGGGTTTCTGCTGGCGCTCGGCTATTCCACCCAGCGCGGCTACGCGCGCAACCATCCCTTCGTCGGCGAGGTTCGCATCGGCGAGGTCGAACTGGAACTGGACGTGCCGGAACTGCCCTTTGCCGTGCCGCTCGGCAGCATCCGCGTCACCGAATGCCAGATGGTCAACCAGTTCAAGGGCTCGGCCAAGGCGCCGCCGCAATTCACCCGCGGCTACGGCCTCGTCTTCGGCCAGAGCGAGCGCAAGGCGATGGCCATGGCACTATGCGACCGCGCGCTGCGCGCCTCGGAGTTGGGTGAGGATGTCATCGCCGCCGCCCAGGACGAGGAGTTCGTCATCTCGCATTCCGACAATGTCCAGGCGACCGGCTTCGTCGAGCATCTGAAGCTGCCGCATTATGTCGACTTCCAGGCCGAGCTCGACCTCGTGCGCCGCATGCGCACCGAGCACGACGCCCGCGAAAATTCCGGCAGGGGCGAAGAGAAGAGGCAGGCAGCGGAATGACTTCAGTTAGCTCCACCACCGTGACCTCCCCCGTCTGGGGAATGGCCTCCGGATCCGCCGTAACCGCTACTGCCGCCAATGGTCTCGCCTTGCGCGCCTTCCCTCGGCTCAGGAAGAACCATTCTTCGAAGCACAAAGGCAACCACCCCGACGAACACCAGCAACAGGATCCCGAGGCGCATCCATCCGGTCGGGGTCATCGGAGCCCAGCCCCTTTTCCGTGTCTTGGAACTCAATTCGGTAGCACAGAGCGGAAGCGATCGCCATGACCGACATCGCCACCTACAACTTCGCCTATCTTGACGAACAGACCAAGCGGATGATCCGTCGGGCGATCCTCAAGGGCATCGCCATTCCTGGCTATCAGGTGCCGTTCGCCTCGCGCGAAATGCCGATGCCCTATGGTTGGGGCACCGGCGGCGTCCAGGTCACCGCTTCGATCATCGGCCCGGACGATGTGCTGAAGGTCATCGACCAGGGCGCCGACGACACCACCAATGCGGTTTCGATCCGCGCCTTCTTCAAGAAAGTGGCCAATGTCGCGGTCACCACCGAGACGGCCAAGGCGACCATCATCCAGACCCGCCACCGCATACCTGAATATCCGCTCAGTGCTGGCCAGGTGCTGGTCTACCAGGTGCCGATCCCCGAGCCGCTGCGCTTCCTCGAGCCGCGCGAAACGGAAACGCGCAAAATGCATGCGCTGGAGGAATACGGCCTCATGCATGTCAAGCTCTACGAGGACATCGCCAGGCACGGCCGCATCGCCACCACCTATGCCTATCCGGTCAAGGTCGAGGGCCGCTATGTGATGGATCCCTCGCCGACGCCGAAATTCGACAATCCGAAGATGCACCGTTCGCCGGCTCTGCAATTGTTCGGCGCCGGCCGCGAAAAGCGCATCTATGCGCTGCCGCCGTTCACCGATGTGGTCAGCCTCGATTTCGAGGACCATCCGTTCGAGGTGCAGACCTTCGACCAGCCCTGCGCGCTGTGCGCGGCCGAGAACGTCTATCTCGACGAGGTCATCCTCGACGACCATGGCGGCCACATGTTCGTCTGCTCCGATACCGATTATTGCGAGAAGCGGCGCAACGCCCCTACCTCCCCCTTGTGGGGAGGTCGCGCCGAAGGCGCGGGTGGGGGTACTGCCACCGCCTCACCCCCCACCCCGGCGCTACGCGCCGACCCTCCCCACGAGGGGGAGGGTAAGGAGAAGCAATGACCGACGAACCGCTGCTGCGCGTTTCGGCGCTGTCCAAATTCTACGGCTCGCGCGTCGGCTGCGAGAACGTCACTTTTGACCTGTGGCCGGGCGAAGTGCTGGCGGTGGTCGGCGAATCCGGTTCCGGCAAGACGACTTTGCTCAACTGCCTGTCAACTCGACTGCTGCCCAGCTCCGGCACCGCCAGCTACCGGATGCGCGACGGCCAGTTTCGCGAACTCTACCGCATGAGCGAGGCCGAGCGCCGCTTCCTGATGCGCACCGATTGGGGTTTTGTCCATCAGAACCCGGCCGACGGGTTGCGCATGACGGTGTCGGCCGGCGCCAATGTCGGCGAGCGGCTGATGGCGGTCGGCGACCGTCACTATGGCAGGATCCGCGCAACGGCGCTCGACTGGTTGTCTCGTGTCGAGATCGACGAAGACCGCATCGACGACGAGCCGCGCGCCTTTTCCGGAGGCATGCGCCAGCGCCTGCAGATCGCCCGCAACCTCGTCACCGGGCCGCGGCTGGTGTTCATGGACGAGCCGACCGGCGGCCTCGACGTCTCGGTGCAGGCGCGCCTGCTCGATCTGTTGCGCGGCCTGGTCACCGATCTCGGCCTGGCCGCCATCGTCGTCACCCACGATCTCGCCGTGGCGCGGCTGTTGTCGCAGCGCATGATGGTGATGAAGGACGGCCGCGTCGTCGAAAGCGGCCTCACCGACCGCGTCCTCGACGATCCGCGCGCGCCTTATACCCAGTTGCTTGTCTCCTCGATTCTGCAGGTGTGACGATGATTGCTCCGGCGTACCCCCCTCTGGCCTGCCGGCCATCTCCCCCTCAAGGGGGGAGATCAGCAGCTTTTATGGCCCGCCCGTTCTGCGACACAGGAGAATGGCGAAACCGAATGCGACTGCCAATCTCCCCCCTTGAGGGGGAGATGGCAAGTTTTGGCAAAGAGGGCAGGCCAGAGGGGGGTGTTGGCCCGCAGACGAATGACGATTGGAGAACCCTCTGATGGCAACCCCGCTCGTTGTCTCCGATGTCGCGAAGAGCTTCACCATGCATCTGCGCGACGGCATCAAACTGCCGGTGGTCGCCGGTGTCTCGTTCGCGATCAGGGCCGGCGAATGCGCCGTGCTCGGCGGCCCGTCCGGCGCCGGCAAGAGCTCGATCCTGAAAATGCTCTACGGAAATTATGCCGCCGATGAAGGCCAGATCATCGTCCAGCACGAGGGCGGGCTCATCGATCTCGCCTCGGCCAGCCCGCGCACCGTGCTTGCCGTGCGCCGGCTTACCATCGGCTATGTCAGCCAGTTCCTGCGCACCGTGCCGCGTGTCTCTGCGCTCGATGTCGTGGCCGAACCGCTGGTCGAGCGCGGCGAGGAGCGCGAGGTCGCGCACGGCAAGGCACGCGCCTTGCTGGCGCAGCTCAACCTGCCGGAGAAGCTCTGGGCGCTGCCGCCGGCGACGTTCTCCGGCGGTGAACAGCAGCGCGTCAACATCGCGCGCGGCTTCATCACCGAGCACCCGATCCTGCTGCTCGACGAGCCGACCGCTTCGCTCGACGCCAGGAACCGCGATGTGGTGATTTCCCTGATCGCCGCCAAGAAGGCAGCGGGGGTCGCTTTGCTCGGCATCTTCCACGATCACGACGTGCGTGAGGCGGTCGCCGATCGCGTCATCGACGTGACCGCCTTCGCCGCCGGGAAAATCGCCGCATGACCAGGAAACTGTCGGAGGCGCCGCTGATCCACGAGACGGCGGAAGTCGAGAACTCGACGCTTGGCCGCTGGACCGAGATCGCCGAGCGCTGCCGGGTTGCCGAAAGCACGCTCGGCGACTATTCCTACATGATGCAGGACTGCGGCGTCTGGTGCGCAACGATCGGCAAATTCGCCAACATCGCCGCAAGCGTGCGCATCAACGCTACCAACCATCCGACCTGGCGGCCGACGCTGCACCATTTCACCTATCGCGCCTCGGATTATTGGGACGACGCCGAGCACGAGAGCGAATTCTTCGCCAAGCGCCGCGCCAAACGCGTCACCATCGGCCACGACACCTGGCTCGGCCACGGCTCGACCATCCTGCCGGGCGTCACCGTCGGCGATGGCGCGGCGGTCGGTGCCGGTGCGGTGGTGTCGAAGGACGTCGCGCCCTACACCATCGTCGCCGGCGTACCGGCCAAGCCGATCCGCGAACGCTTCGACCGCCGCACCGCGGAGCGCTACCAGGCGCTCGCCTGGTGGGACTGGGACCACGCAAGGCTGCGCGCCGCGCTCGACGATTTTCGGGAATTGTCGGCGGAGGCGTTTCTGGAGAAATATGGCGGCTGAGGGTCGTGAAATGGTGAATGGTGAATGTGAATGGGGGCAGCGGACAGGTTTCGAGGCTCAGGGAAGCCGTTCTTATCACCATTCACCATTCGAGCTTCTCGCGCCGAGTTGATCCCGCCCCGCTCCAGGCTGTGGGCAGTAACAAAACTGACATCGTTCCGACACCGCAGGTTCATGCGGCTGCGCTAGCCAGGGTAAACAGACCTTCAATTGCGATTGGACTGGAGCCTGCACCATGTCAGCTACGCTCGAAATCCGCGGCGTCACCCGCCGGTTCGGCAAGAACACCGCCGTCAGCAATGTTCACATCGCGATTCCGCAAGGCCAGATGGTCGGCATCATTGGCCGCTCCGGCGCCGGCAAATCGACGTTGCTGCGCATGATTAACCGCCTCATCGATCCCAGCCAGGGATCCATCCTGTTCAACGGCGTCGAGGTCTCCGGGTTGCGCGGCTCGCCGCTCCGGCGATGGCAGCGCGACTGCGCCATGATCTTCCAGCAGTTCAATCTCGTGCCGCGCCTCGATGTGCTGACCAATGTGCTGCTCGGCCGGCTCAACCACCGCTCGACGCTGTCCAACCTATTTGGCATGTTCTCCCGCGGTGAATGCGCCGAGGCGGTTGCAGCCCTCGAGCGCCTCGACATCGCCCGCACCGCCCTGCAGCCGGCCGGCACCCTTTCCGGCGGCCAGCAGCAGCGCGTTGCGATTGCGCGCGCCATGATGCAGCAGCCGAAGGTGTTGCTGGCGGATGAGCCGATTGCCTCGCTCGATCCGCTCAACGCCAAGGTGGTGATGGATTCGCTGCAGGACATCAATTTGCGCGAGGGCATCACCGTCATCACAAATCTGCATACGCTGGATACGGCCCGCACCTACTGCAACCGCATCATCGGCATGGCCGCCGGCAAGGTCGTCTTCGACGGCCCGCCCGAAGCCCTCAACCGCGAGGCCGTGCGCATGGTCTACGGCGCCGACAGCAATGGCGGCGAAATCTCCGAGGCCATCACCTCCACCAGTGTCGCCATCAAACAGAAAATCGCTGCATCCGCCGGACCGCTCGAGCCCGCATTCCCGGGATATTGAGAACGGCCTGATCGCCCGCCCGCGTCAAAGGCACCTGTCAAAAAATTCGAACGCTACCGGCGCGAGGCCGGGACCAACAGGAGAGAGATAATGTTCAGGAAGATGGTTTTTGGCGCCGTTTCATTGCTCGCCATCGCGGCAAGCGCCGCTCACGCCCAGGATATCAAGGAATTCCGCATCGGCATCCTTGGCGGTGAAAACGAAGCGGACCGGCTGCGCAACTTTCAGTGCCTCGCCGATCACCTGAAGTCCGAATTCGGCTTCGAGAAGGTCTCGCTGTTCCCGGCCGCCGACTATGACGGCGTTATCCAGGGCCTGCTCGGCGGCACGCTCGATTTCGCAGAGCTTGGCGCGTCGGGCTATGCCAGCGTCTACCTCAAGGATCCGAACGCCGTGACCCCGATCCTCACCACCCAGCAGACCGACGGCGCGACCGGCTATTATTCGATCGGCCTTGCGCTGAAGTCGTCCGGCATCACCGACATCAAGTCGGCCAAGAGCAAGAAGCTCGGCTATGCCGACCCGGATTCGACCTCCGGCTACCTGATCCCGCTGACCCAGATCCCGAAGGACACCGGCGCTTCGAACGAAACCTTCTTCGCCTCGACCCAGTTCAATGGCGGCCACGAGAACAACCTTCTCGCGGTTCGCGACGGCAAGGTCGATGTTGCGGTTGACGATTCCTCGGGCATCGGCGACTTCAAGAACGGCTACACCTCCGGCACCTTCCACAAGGAAGTCGCCAAGGGCGCCGTGGACCCCAACGATTTCGTCGAAGTCTGGCGCTCCGGCTTGATCCCGAACGGCCCGCTGGTCGTGCGCACCGCGCTCGGCGGCGGTATGAGCGCCAAGCTCGCCAACTTCTTCACCAGCCTGCCGGCCAAGGACAAGCCTTGCTTCGAGGCCATCGAAGGCGGCGATTTCACCGGCTATGTTCCGGTGAAGCCGGACTTCTACAGCGTCATCGTCGAAGCCCGCAAAGCCGCGATCGGCGGCTGACGACAATTGCGGAAAGGGCGGCGTCCTCCAGCGCCGCCCTTTTTGCGTGTCCGCTCGCGACCCCGTATGACCTTCGCCGCTACAATTCGTTCAGACGCGGTCCGGCAGGCAGCAGACGCCTGGCGACGCCAGACGTCCTTGCGCCGGTTCTACACGGCGCTCGGCATCGGCTCACTGCTTGTCGCCATGTGCACAGCCATGTGGTTTGCCGACGAGGCCAATGCCGGACATTTCTTCGATCGGCTGCCGCACATACTGGATTTCCTTAGTTGGCTTGTTCCCAAGGACTGGAACGACGTCTGGCGGGCGCTGTTCGACATCGCATCGCCGCACGACAAGGGCAGCCAAGAGTTCAACTTCCCGCTTGGCCGCGTCTATCTCTGGGGCGGCTTTTATCTACCCGAATATTTCGAGCTGATGCTCACCACGCTTAACGTGGCGCTGGTTTCCACTTTCATCGGCTTTGTCTTTGCGGTGCCCTTTTCCTTCATCGCCGCGCGCAACTTGACGCCCAGTCCGGTGCTCAGGCTCGTCCTCAAGCGCTTCATGGAACTGCTTCGCGCCTTCCCCGAGAGCGTCATTGCCGGCCTGTTCGCAGCCATCCTCTCGACCGGCCCGGTCGCAGCCATCATCGCCATCGGCCTGCATTCCATCGGCGCCCTCGGCAAGCTCTTCTACGAGATCAACGAAAACATCGACATGCGCGCCGAAGAAGGCCTGCGCGCGGTCGGCGCCAACTGGTTCGAGCGCGTGCGCTTTGCCGGCCTGCCGCAAGTGCTGCCCAATTTCATGTCCTACACGCTGCTCAGGATCGAGATCAATGTGCGTATCTCGACCATTATCGGCGCGGTCGGCGGTGGCGGCATCGGCGAGGAACTGAAGCTCTCCATCTCGCGCGGCTTCGGCGCCAAGACGCTGGCACTGGTGCTGCTGCTGTTCACGACGATCTTCCTCGTCGACCAGTTTTCCGCCTGGCTACGCCGCAAGCTCGTCGGCGAGCAGGCATTCATGATGGGTGCCTGACCATGATCCCAAAATGTGGATTCCGGTTTTTGGAAAAGATCGTGGCAAATCAACAAGAAGACTGCCCATGGCCGCAATGACCGCCGATGAGATGCGGTCGATCGAGGAGCGCTTTCCCCAAGTGTTCCGGCGGCCCTTGTACAAACGCTTCGGCCCGCTGGTCCTGTTCACCGGCATCCTGCTCTACCTCGTCTATGCCTTGTGGTTCTTCAGCCTGCCGCAAGTGCTGAGGGAATCGCACTGGGAGCGCCTGCCGCTCTTCCTGACGCAATGGATCAGCTACGATCTGCAGCCGGAATTCCGTCTCGACCAGCCTCAGATCACACCCAGATACCCGCGTTTTTCGGCGCTCGGCGAAGACCCGCATCCCGATTGGGTCATCACAAACGCCAACGGCTCCTACACCATCCTGATCGACGGCCGGGCCAAATCGGTCACCTTCGACAAGACCGAGGCGACGCTTGTCGCCAATGGCCAGGCGGTGCCGGTGTCCTTGGCCAGCGGCAAGCCGGTAGTATCCGGCCCGGTGCCGGACTGGATCACCGCGCATGACGACGAAATCATCGCCAGGATGGGCTTTGCCGGCGAGGTCCGCATAACCGTCGATCGCGTCAAGGTCCGCAAGCGCTTCCTCGGCTGGGCGAATTTCGTCTTCGACACACGCTCGCCCTTCTTCGGCAAGTCACCCGGCGAGGTGGTCTCGTTGCTGATGTCCGGACCCCAGCTCAAGCCGGGCACATCAAACATTGCGCTGGCCGCCGACAATATCTGGAACAACGCCCAATGGCAGCATGGCGACGTCTGGACGAAGCTGTTCCAGACCATCGTCATGGCGTTTCTCGGCACCTTGCTCGGCGGCATCGTTGCCTTCCCGCTCGCCTTCTTCGCCGCCCGCAACATCACCCCGAGCGGCCTGCTTAGCCAGGTGCTAAAGCGGTTCTTCGATTTCATGCGTTCGGTCGACATGCTGATCTGGGCGCTGTTCTTCACCCGCGCCTTCGGCCCGGGCCCGCTTGCCGGCAGCGCCGCGATTTTCTTCACCGAGATCGGCACGCTCGGCAAAGTCTATTCGGAAGGGCTCGAGAACATCGACGACAAGCCACGCGAGGGCATCCAGTCGACCGGCGCCAACGGCTTGCTGGTGCAGCGCTATGGCGTGCTGCCGGAAGTGATCCCGGTCTTCATCAGCCAGACGCTCTATCAGTGGGAATCCAACACCAGGGGCGCGACGATCATCGGCGCCGTCGGTGCCGGTGGCATCGGCCTGAAGCTCTGGGAGGCGATGCGCACCAATTCCAACTGGGCCAATGTCTTCTACATGGTGCTCTTGGTCCTGCTCGTCGTTTTCATCTTCGACAACATTTCCAATTTCCTGCGCCGCCGCTTGAGCAGGACGATCCACGACTACAACCGGATCCAGGCCGGCCAGGGCTGACGGGGGCGTTGCGCAGGCGTGCGGTTAGGGCGCCTTCCTCCATCCATTCCTGATATGCCTGTAGCCGTCGCGGTAGACGGCTTCCGGGCCTTCGGAAAAGTCGCGCCACACCTTGGTGGCCGCGGCTAAATCCTTCAGCGAACGCCCGAACGCCTCGATCGTCAGCCAATCGTCGTAGCCGCTCTTGCGAATGGCGGAGAAAGTCTCCTTCCAGGGGACGTGGCCGCGGCCCGGCACGCCGCGATCGTTCTCCGAAATATGGATATGGACGATGTTCTTGCGGTTGCGCGTATAGGCGCCGATCGGGTCGGCCTCTTCGATGTTGGCATGGAACGTGTCGTACATCGCCTTGATGTGCGGCCGGTCGATCGCGTCGATATGCGCCGACAAATCGTCCATCGTGTTGAGCAGATAGCATTCGAAGCGGTTGAGCGCCTCCAGCCCGATGGTGACACCCTTGTTGCCGGCATGGTCACCGATGGCGCGCTGCGAAGCGATCGAACGTTTTTTCTCGGCCGCCGTCGGCCCGCTGCCGGAGAAGGCTCCGAGTGTGGAATGCAGCGGGCCGCTCAACGTGTTCGCGCCAAGCGCCTGAGCGCAGTCGATCGCCGATTTCATGTAGTCGATACCGGCCTTGCGCGTCGAGGCGTCGGCCGAGATCAGGTTCATCGCCGGATCGCCCATCGCCGAGACGGCGGTACGTTGCAGCCCGATGCGGTCGAGCAGCTCACCGAGCTTCTTGTAGTCGTCCGGCGTGCCGGAGAAGACCGGTATCTCGACGCCGTCGAAGCCGGTCGCCTTGATATCCCTCAACAACGGCTCGTGTTTTTTCGTGACACTGGTCGTCCACAACAACATGCACATGCCGATTTTCATCGACGCCCCTCCCCTTTGACGGCCGGGCTTGCTCCTCCGGCGACTTCGCCACAAGCCTCCTCATCCGGCCACTTCGCGGCCACCTTCTCCCCGCTGGGGAGAAGATGCAGACGCCAACGCAGGCGATCTCCTCTCCCCTGGGGGAGAGATCGGAATGCCCCGAATTGCCCCTGCAATTCGGCTGGCAATCCGGGTGAGGGGGACTTCCCGTTAACCGGACGCAGTGATTAAAGATTCGTCCACGCTCCATTCTTCTTCGCCGATTTCACGCAGGCCTCGATGAAGGCCATGCCTTCGACGCCGTCTTGCACAGTTGGGAAAACGACATCCTTAGCCGGCTTGCCGCCCTTCCGGCGCGCCGCACGAATGGCCCGCGCGGCTTCCTGGTAGATGTTGGCGAAACCTTCGAGATAGCCTTCCGGATGGCCTGGCGGAACGCGGCTGACGCGCCCGGCGACGGGCAACGCTCCCGAGCCGTTTCGGGTGATCAACTGCTTCGGCTGGCCGAACGGCGTGTACCAGAGATAGTTCGGATCGGCCTGCACCCATTCGAGCCCGCCCTTCGAACCGTAGATGCGCAATTTCAGGCCGTTCTCGTGGCCGGGCGCCACCTGGCTTGCCCAGATCATGCCCTTGGCGGGGTGCGACCCGCCGACCGGCTTGAAGCGCAGCAGCACATTGATGTTGTCGTCGAGCAGCCGCCCCGGTACGAAGGCATCGAGATCGGCCGACAACGAATCGAGCTCCAGCCCGGAGACGAAACGGGCGAGGTTGTAGGCGTGCGTGCCAATGTCGCCCAGCGCACCGCCGGCACCGGCCTGCTTGGGGTCTGAGCGCCACGCAGCCTGCTTCTGGCCGGTGGCGGCCAGATCTTCGGTCAGCCAGTCCTGCGGATATTCCGACTGCACGATGCGGATATCGCCGAGCTGTCCTTTGGCCACCATCTCGCGTGCCTGCCGCACCATCGGATAGGCGGTGTAGTTATGCGTCAGCACAAACACCTTGCCGGTCTTTTCGACCAGCGCCGCCAGCCTCTTTGCCTCGGCCAGCGTCGTCGCCAGCGGCTTGTCGCAGATGACGTGGATGCCGGCCTCGAGAAAAGCCTTGGCGGCCGGCACGTGCACATTGTTCGGCGTGACGATGGCCACCACCTCGATGCCGTCCGGCCGCTTGGCCTCGGCCTTGGCCATCTCGGCATAGGAGCCGTAGCTGCGTGCCGGATCGAGCCCAAGCTCGGCCGCCGAGGCCTTGGCGCGCTCCGGATTCGACGACAAGGCGCCGGCAACCAGCACGAACTCGTTATCAATGCGCGCCGCGATGCGGTGCACCGCGCCGATAAAGGCGCCTTGTCCGCCGCCAACCATGCCGTAGCGGATCGGACCGCCTCCCGTTTCCGTCTTCGATGCGCCAACCACGATTTTCTCCCTCGTTATCTGAGATACCCCTCCCCCTTGAGGGGAGGGTCGACGCGTAGCGCGGGGTGGGGTCGCCGGGCATGAAGCTCGGCATGGACCGACCCCACCCGGCCCCCCGGGCCACCCTCCCCTCGGGAGGGATATCTGTGCTAGATCCCCATCATGCCGCGCAGCACCTTTTTATCGGTCGTGCCGCCGGCGAAATCGTCGAATGCTTTTTCCGTCACCCTGATGATGTGGTGCTGGATGAAGGGGGCGCCTTCGGCAGCACCATCCTCCGGGTGCTTGAGGCAGCATTCCCATTCCAGCACCGCCCATGAATCGTAATTGTATTGGGTGAGCTTGGAGAAGATGCCGCCGAAATCCACCTGCCCGTCGCCGAGCGAGCGGAAACGTCCGGCACGGCTGGTCCAGCTCTGGTAACCGGAATAGACGCCTTGCCGCCCGGTCGGATTGAACTCGGCATCCTTGACGTGGAACGCCTTGATCCGCTCGTGGTAGATGTCGATGAATTCGAGATAATCGAGCTGCTGCAGCAGGAAGTGCGACGGGTCGTAGTTGATGTTGCAGCGCTTATGGCCGCCGACCGCATCGAGGAACATCTCGAATGTCGCGCCGTCGAACACGTCCTCGCCCGGATGGATTTCGTAGCCGACATCGACGCCGTTCTCGTCATAGACGTCGAGGATCGGCTTCCAGCGCTTGCCCAGCTCGGCAAATGCTTCCTCGATCAGTCCCGCCGGCCGCTGCGGCCATGGGTAGAGGTATGGGAAGGCCAACGCGCCGCAAAACGACACCGACGCCTTGAGCCCGAGATTCTTCGACGCCTTGGCGGCGAACTTCATCTGTTCGACCGCCCATTGCTGCCTGGCTTTTGGATTGTTGTGCACCGCAGCCGGCGCAAAGCCGTCGAACTGCGCGTCATAGGCGGGATGCACCGCCACCAGTTGCCCCTGCAGATGCGTCGACAGTTCGGTGATTTCGACGCCGGCATCGGCGCACATGCCCTTCACCTCGTCGCAATAGGCCTTGGAGGAGGCTGCCTTCTCGAGATCGAACAGTCGAGCGTCCCATGTCGGAATCTGCACGCCCTTGTAGCCCAGACCAGCCGCCCATTTGGTGATCGAGGCCAGCGAATTGAACGGCGCGGCGTCGCCCGCAAACTGCGCCAGGAACAGACCAGGCCCCTTCATCGTCGTCGGCATCGGCATCTCCCTATGTTTCACGACCAAGCATAGCGCCGATTGAAAACAGGGCCAGCGTCTTTGGTCTCTTTGCACAGCGCGCTCAGCGCTGCTATTCTGGTATTACCAAATGCCGAAATCTGGTCAAGCCATTTGACGCGCTGCGACGGTCCTGCAACCATGCCGAGTTAAGCCACATGTTTAAGTATAATCAATAGCATAGACAGGAGCCAACGCTTGATGGCAGCAGTTCTTGCCGTCCAGATGAAATTACTGTAGACCTCCCTTCAAGCCCAATTGGTCGAACCAGTTTGCAAAAAATGCTGGGACGCCTTGGGGAGGAATCATGCGGCACGCTTCGGCAGAGTGCGCCGCAGGCGAACTGGTACAGGCGATTCTGGGAAGGATAGACCATGCATCTTTCGACGCACAATTGGATGCGGGCGGAGCCGCTGGAAACGACGCTCAAGCGCATCAAGAAATTCGGCTACGAGTCGATCGAGATCTCCGGCGAACCCGAACAGTACAAGCCCAAGGAGACGCGCGCACTGTTGAACGAGTACGGCATTCGCTGCTGGGGAGCGGTGACGCTGATGCTGGGCGAGCGCAATCTCGCCGCCAAGGACCAGGGCCAGCGCGAGCGCTCGGTGCAGTATGTCAAGGACGTGCTGACCATGGTCAGCGAACTTGATGGCGAGATCATCACGCTGGTTCCGGCCACCGTCGGCAAGGTGGTGCCGGACGGCACCGAGGAAGAGGAGTGGAAATGGGTGGTCGACGCCACCCGGGAATGCTTTACCCACGCCAAGAAGGTCGGCGTCAAGATCGCGGTCGAGCCGCTCAACCGCTTCGAGACCTATCTGTTCAACCGCGGCGCCCAGGCACTGGCGCTGGCCGATGCGGTCAGTCCCGAATGCGGCGTCTGCCTCGACGCCTACCACATCCACATGGAAGAATTTAACGTCTACGACGCCATCCGGCAGGTCGGCAAGCGCCTGTACGACTTCCATGTCGCCGACAACAACCGCTTCGCCGCCGGCCTCGGGCAGATCGACTGGCCGAAGATCGTCGGCACGCTGAAGGAGATCGGCTATGACGGCGCGCTGACCAATGAATTCGTCGCCCCCGTCGACCGCACGCCGGCTGCCCCCTATCCCGACATGGTCGAACGCAACCCCGTCGACATCTCGCCGGAGCAGCTGAAATTCATTCAGGACCACGGCTCCAGCGTGCTCACGGAGAAATTCTACACCGACCAGATGCGCATCAACGCGGAAACGCTGCTGCCGCTGATCAAGTAGCCGAGCCGTTTGGAAAGAGCCCTTCCGCCTCACCGCGGCCGGGCCGAGGATGAACATGCGCATCAAGACGGTCCAAGCCTGGTGGGTCCGCATACCGATCGAAGCCGCGAAGCAGCACCGCAGCGACTTCGGTCAGGTGGCGACGTTCGACGCCGCCATCCTGCGCATCGAAACCGACGACGGGCTGGTCGGCTGGGGCGAAGGCAAGAATGCCGCCGGCAGCGCCGGCAGTTACGGCGCCCTTGTCCATTTGCTGAACTACGAGGTCGGCCCGCAGCTGGTCGGCCGCGACCCGGCTGACATCGGCGTCATCTGGGAGATGCTCTATAATGGCACGCGCCACGACAGCGCCGCTCGCGCCGGCCACGCCATGCCGCAATTGGCGCGACGCGGCATGAGCATCGCGGCTATCAGCGCCGTCGACATCGCATTGTGGGACATTCTTGGCAAATCGCTCGGCGTTCCGGTCTGGCGGCTGCTCGGCGGCCGCAAGCTGGACCGCATGCCGGCCTATGCTTCCGGCGGCTGGGCCACTGCGGAAGCCATCGGCGACCAGCTGCAGTCCTACATCGCCAAGGGCGGTTTCAAGGCGCTGAAGATGCGCGTCGGCGCCATGGACGGCGCCCCACATATCTCGGCCGCTCGCGTCCGTGCCGCCAGACAGGCGCTCGGTCCCGATATCGACCTGATGGTCGACGCGCACGGCACCTACACGGTGGCCGAAGCCAAGCGCTTTATCCATCTCGCCGGCGACCTCGATCTCGCCTGGTTCGAGGAGCCGGTGATCGCCGACGACAAGCCCGGCATGGCCGAGGTGCGCGCCTGCGGTTCGATCCCGATCGCCACCGGCGAAAGCGAGGCGACGCGCTATGCCTTCCGCGACCTCGCCGTGCTAAAATCCGCCGATATCTTCCAGCCGGATCCGGCCTTTTGCGGTGGCATCAGCGAGGCGATGAAGATCGGCACCATCGCCAGCGCCTTCAATCTGCGCTTTGCGCCGCATCTTTGGGCCGGCGCGCCCTGCTTCTTTGCCGGGCTGCATGTCTGCGCTGCTTCGCCGGCGAGCTTCACCGTCGAATATTCGCTCGGCGCCAACCCGATGATCCACGATCTGATCGAAGAGACTGTCGAAGCAAAGGACGGTATGGTAGCGATCCCTGATAGACCCGGGCTGGGATTCACCATTTCGGAGCGGTTCCTGGAGGCGCACGCGCAACACGGCTGACATGAAAGAAAAGAACCTTCTCGCGGAACTCGCCGCCTATCTGTTCTCCCATTCGGACAAGGAGACGGGCCGCACGCCGTCGGAGCGCGAACTGGCAGAGCATTTCAGCGTCAGCCGCGGCCAGATCCGCGAGGCGCTGGCCATTCTCGAGGCCATGCGCATCGTCGAGCGACGGGCGAAATCCGGCATCTACATCGATACGAAGCAGGCGAGCGTCGAGGCGATGGCGCTGTTCGCCCGCGCCGGCCTGCCGCTCGATCCCGTCCAGATCTACGAGACGGTCGAGTTGCGCAAGATCCACGAGATCAAGGCCGCCGAACTTGCCTGTTCACGCGCCACCGAGGAGAATTTCGAGCGGCTGCGCGAGATCCTGAAGGCCTCCGAGGATCGCATCGCCGCCGGTGAAGGGCTTGCCCGGGAAGACCGCGAGTTCCACCTCGAGATCGTGCGGGCGACCAAGAACAGCGTCTTCCACAATATCTGCAGCGTCTACTACATGATGGGTGAACTGCGCCTGCCGATCTATTTCAACGATCCCGAACGCAGCGTGCGCTCCCATGCCGAGCATATCCAGATCTACGAGGCGCTGCTGCGCCGCGATGGCAATCTCGCCCAGGCGCTGATGAGCGCCCACCTGCAAGGCGCGGAAAGCTACTGGAAGGGGCTGATCGAGGGGCGTGGGGCGGAACCGGAAAGCCCTGCGCTCGAAAAGGCCTGAAATGCTCAAGATCCTGTCAACACACAGACTGCACCCTCGTGCCGCTTCCATGCTGACCGGGGCCGGCGAACTCGTCGTTGCTTCCGCCCTCGATGCGGCCACGCTGGCCGCCGAGGCGAGGAACGCCGATGTCATCATCGTTCGCGCTCCCTTGCCTGCGGCGCTTTTCGAAGGCGCGAAGAAGCTCAGGGCCGCGATCCGCCACGGCGCCGGGCTGGACATGGTACCGATGGAAGCGGCCAATGCGGCCGGCGTGCTGGTGGCGAACGTGCCGAGGGTGAACGCGCGATCTGTCGCCGAATATGTGATGTTCGCGGCGCTGGCGCTGCTTAGGCGCTTCCGTGTGTTGGACCGCGACTTGCGTGCGAAGGGCTGGCTGGCGGGCCGCGAACACACGGTGGTGGCCAGCGAGCTAGCGGGCAAGACGATCGGCATTGTCGGCCTCGGCGCGATCGGTCAGGCGGTTGGCCACATCGCCGCCCATGGGTTCGATCTGAATGTGGTGGCGACGACGCGCAGCATGCGGCCGGCGCCGGACAGGGTCGGCTTCCTGTCGATCGATGCACTCATCGAGCAGAGCGACATCATCGTTCTGTGCTGCCCGCTGACGCCCGAAACACGGGGGCTGATCAGCCGCGAGCGCATTGAGCGGATGAAGCCGGATGCGCTGCTGATCAATGTTTCGCGCGGGCCGGTGATCGATGACGACGCGCTGATCGAGGCCTTGCAGAAGGGCCGCATCGGCGGCGCTGCGCTCGATGTTTTTGCTACACAACCGCTACCGCCCAACCATCCTTATTTTGGCTTCGACAACGTCATCGTCACCCCGCACATGGCTGGGATTACCGAGCAGTCGATGATGCGCATGGGCGTCGGCGCGGCTGGCGAAGCCTTGCTGGTGCTGGCCAACAGATTGCCGGTCAATCTGCGCAACCCCGAAGTGGTCGAGCACTACCGGCGGCGGTTCCCTGCCGATTTCTGAAAGCGCCCCAATTTTCCCGAATTCGCCGGCGATGGTGCCGGCATGGCAAGCGTCACAAAATTCCTGCTGACCACCGGCTTCTGCGTGGCGACGGCGCAAGCCTTCGCCAACGGACAGGGTAGCTACGTGTTCTGCGACAACGGCATACGCTGCGTGGCGGCACCCTGTCCATCGAACAGCGCGCTCGACCTCGCTGCTGGGAAGCTCATCAAAGGCGTTTCAATCGACATCGATCGCCTGCCGCAGCAAGACAAGGCGCTCGATCTTTCAGACAAGCTCTATGCCGGCAAGGTCGTTGTTGTCGGCTCGATCGAGAACCGCACCCGGACCTTCAACGGCAAGCGGTACACCCTGCCTTGGCTGGTCGCCACCAGCATCGAACGCGCCGCCAAGGACAGCGAACGCGGCCACTGCTCGTCGCGCTGACAC
Organism: Mesorhizobium sp. M0663; assembly: GCF_040320585.1. Taxonomy (NCBI): domain Bacteria; kingdom Pseudomonadati; phylum Pseudomonadota; class Alphaproteobacteria; order Hyphomicrobiales; family Phyllobacteriaceae; genus Mesorhizobium; species Mesorhizobium sp. M0663. Next base: position 107,541 of record NZ_JAMYPX010000001.1, on the reverse strand, counting down.
GCGCTATCCGATCAATTTGCAAGCAGCCCCTCCACGCCCGCTGCGATGCGCAGCAGGTGGTGGTCATGGCCATTGCGCGCCACCAGCATCAGGCCGGCCGGACGCGTCATTCCCGGCATCGGAAGCGAGATGGCTGATAGATCGAACTGGTTGGCGACCTGCGTGTTGCGCAGCAGAAGGCCTTCCGTCCTGTTGCACAGAGCCTCGTCGCTGGTCATCGACACGATCGTCGGCGCCGTCACCGGTGTGGTCGGCAGGGCCAGCACGTCGACCGACGCCAGCCGGTCATCCATCGCGGCGGCCAGCGCCGTGCGGCGGCGCATTGCCCTGATATAGACCGTGGCCGGAATGGCGGCGGCGCGCGCCAATGGCCCGCTTACCCGCGGGTCGACCGGCCTCGTCGCTCCCGTCGCCAGCCAGTCGGCATGGATCTCCGCCCCTTCCATCGCCGCGATCGACGCGCGTTGGGTTGCCACGCGCAGATCGGCAAGCAGGTCGTCGATCGACAGCTCCACAAGCCGTGCGCCGCTAAGCTCTATCTTGCGCAGACACCGGTCGAACGTCGTCGCGACCTCTTCCTGCGTATCATCGAACAGCACGCCGCGCGCAATACCGATGCGCAGGCCGTCCAGCGGCAGCGGCAACAGTGCCGCCAGGTTTTCGCCCGACATCACTGCATCGGCCGCCGCACATTCGGCGACGGTGCGGGCCAGCGGACCGATCGAGTCCAGCGTGGCTGACAGCGGAAACGCACCCGCAAGCGGCACGCGCCGCGCAGTCGGCTTGAAACCGACGACGCCATTCAGCGATGCCGGAATGCGCACCGAACCACCGGTATCGGAACCGATGGAGATTTCGCTGGTGCCTTCGCCCACCGAAACGCCGGCGCCTGAGGAGGAGCCGCCCGGAATACGGCTGGCATCGCTAGCATTGCCGGGCGTGCCATAATGTGGATTGACGCCGATCGCAGTAAAGGCGAACTCGGTCATGTTGGTCTTGCCGAGGATGATTGCACCGGCCTGGCGCAACTGTTGCACGACAATGGCATCCCGCAGCGCCGGCGCTGCGTTGGCGAGCAGCAGAGAGCCCGCCGTGGTCGGCTCGCCGGCGACATCGAACAGATCCTTGATCGAGACGATCGCCCCATCGAGCGGCCCGAGCGTGACGCCGGCTTTTCGCCGCGCATCGGTGGCGTCCGCCGCCGCCCGTGCGGCTTCCGGGTAGAGCTTTACGAAAACCCTCTCATCGTCGACGCGAGCGGCAAGAGGCGAAAGAATTGCTTCGAGGTGATCGCGGGCTGATTGCATTTTTCGGTGTCGGACTCCGCGCGCTTGCAACGTCTTAACGTAGTAGCCAGAAACTGGCCGCAGGAGACATAGCCCGGCACGGTCGGATTTGCACCTGTCGAACCGAAGGAGGAAGGCCCGATGCTCTACCAAGGCAGCTGCCACTGCGGCAAGGTCGCGTTCGAGGTCGAAGGCGAGCTGACCGGAGCCGTTCGGTGCAATTGCTCGATCTGCTCGCGCAAGGGTGCACTGCTATGGGCAGTTCCGCATGAGAGCATGCGGGTGCTTGCCTGGGGCGATGATCTCGGCCGCTACAGCTTCGGCAACCATGTCATCGCCCACCGCTTCTGCCGCAGCTGCGGCATTCACCCCTTCGCCGAGGATGTCGGCGAAGGGAGCGGGCGAAGTGCCTATATCAATATTAATTGCATCGAGGCGTTGGACGTCGCCGCCGTGCCGGTCTTCGACTTCGACGGCCGTTCCGTTTAGGCCTTGGGGTCGTCGATCGGCTTGGGGCCAAGGAAGAACGCCGCCAGTGCCGCAAGCAACGTCGCCGCCGCGCAATAGGCGAAGGCGGTGGCAACGCCGGTATTGTCGACCAGCAGGCCGCCGAAGACGGCGCCCAACGCGATGGCGACCTGGAACGTCATAACCATGAGCCCACCGGCGCTTTCCGCCTGATCGGGGGCGGCCCGCACCAGCCAGGTCTGCAGCCCGACTGGGACGGCGCCGAAGGCAAAGCCCCAGCTGGCCACTGCTATTGCAGCCACGACGGGTGAACCTCCGACCACCAGCAGCAGGAGCGCCGAAAACGCGATCAGCAGGGGCGCCAGGCTGACGGCTGCCTTGAGGCTGCGTTCGGCAATGAAGCCGCCGGCAAAATTGCCGAAGAAGCCACCAATGCCGTAGGCGAGCAGCACAAGCGAGATCGTCTCGATGTCCAGCGCGGGGACCTTCTCGAGAAACGGGCGGACATAGGTGAAGCCGGCAAAATGTCCCGAGGCGACCAGCAGCACCACCAGCAGTGCCACCCTGATCATCGGCCGCTTCATCACCTCCAGCAGCGTGCGAAAACCTGCCGTACCTGCAGGCGGCAGCTTCGGAATGGTAGCCACCTGCACCAGCAGCGCCAGCGCACCGACCACGGCGGCGATCATGAACGCCGTCCGCCAGCCCCAGATGTCGCCGACATAGGCGCCGACCGGAGCCGCGCAGACCGTCGCCACCGAAACGCCGGTGAGAATGATCGACATGGCGCGCGGCATCAGCCGCATCGGAACGAGCCGCATCGCCATGGCTGCCGACATCGACCAGAAGCCGCCAAGACTGATCCCGAGCATGATGCGGGCAATCAGAAGAACGGGAAGCGAGGACGCAAACGCGGCCACCAGATTTGACAGCACAAGCAGCACCGTCAGTGCCCACATGACCAGCCTGCGGTCCAGCCGCTTGGTGACAATAGCCATGGTCGGCGCCGCAATCGCGCCAATGACGGCGGTGGCCGTTACCGCCTGCCCGGCGGCGCCTTCGGTGATGCCGAGATCCTGCGCAAGCGGCGTCAGCAGGCTGGCAGGCAGAAATTCCGCGGTCACCAGGCCAAAGACTCCGAGCGCCAGGGAGACCACCGCCCCCCATGCGGGCTCGGATCGTTCGCCGGTTTCCGATGGGTCGAGAACGGCGTCCATGACGCCTGTCGCGGGTTCGGTCATGAGGGATCTCCGGTCTGTTGCAGCGCAGCATTTGGCTGCAATGCAAGCAACATAGGGAGTGACTAGCTGGAGTTTCCATGCTAGAAACACCATTATGTTTGACCGTTCGTCCAAAATTCCAATCACCGGCGATCCGCTGACAGACATATTGCGGGGATTGCGTCTCGAAGGCGTCGATTACGGCCGTTGCGAGATGAAGGAACCCTGGGGCATCCATTTTCCGGCTCAGGCGGCGGCACGGTTTCATTTCATCGGCCGCAAAGGCTGCTGGTTGCTGCAGCCGTCCGGTGAATGGGTCGAGCTCAAGGCGGGCGACGCGGTATTGTTGCCGCGCGGCTCAGCCCACACGCTGGCGAGCGAGCCGGGTATCGAGGCGGCGCCGATCCACGGCTATGAGGTCGAGGAAATCTGCAAGGGTGTCTATTGCATGTCGAATGACGGCATGCCCGGCTGCCGTCCGGGGACCTTGCTGTTTTTCGGCAGCATGTATTTCAATCTCGATGGCTTGCACCCCTTGCTCGGCATGATGCCGGACGTGATGCGCGCACATGAGTTGGAGGCCTATGAGCCAGGTATCCCGCATTTGCTGGAAGCGATGGCCCGCGAGGTGACGATGGAGCGCGTCGGCTCTGGCGGCATCCTGGCGCGGCTGGCCGATGTGCTCGCCGCGACCGTCATCCGCTCATGGGTCGAGCGCGGCTGCGGCGACTCTTCCGGTTGGATTGCGGCGGTCAGGGACCGCGAGATCGGCCGGGTGCTGGCCGCGATCCATCTGGAACCGAACCGCGACTGGACGGTGGAGGCTCTGGCGAAGATGATGGGTGCCTCGCGATCAGGTTTCGCCGAGCGCTTCGCAACCATTGTCGGCGAAACACCGGCAAAGTACGTCACGCAGGTGCGGATGCACCAGGCGAGGCAATGGCTGGTCCGCGACCGGCTCAAGATTTCCGTCGTCGCGGCTCGTCTCGGCTACGAATCCGACGCCTCCTTCAGCCGCGCCTTCAAACGGGTCATCGGATCGCCGCCCAGCCATTTCCGGGCCGAGGAACAGGCGGAGATCCGCCAGGCCGGCTAAACGTTGGCCGGCTTATTGCTCGGTAATGCAGGCCGAGCCGGCGCTGCTCTTGCAATATTTGCCGGAGGCCCCGCACCTGCCATCCGAGACTTCCACGACGGTGCCGCTCAACAACAGCTTGCAGTCGCTGGTGGACAGATTGACCGTGCCGTTGAGGTCCTTGATCTTCTTGGCGTCGACCTTCGCGCCGGCGACAACTTTCTTGGCTGCCTGCGCCTCGCCCAGATGCGCCGCCGACAATCCCATACCGGCGACGAGCAGGATCGTCGCAAAACTGCGGAACAGATTTCCCATAGCCAACCCTCCATTTTGGGCCTCCAAATTGGGCTTGCAAAGCCCGTTTGGGACCAAAGGATCAGCCTATTCGACAAATCGGAGCATCCGCATCCCCCGTACGGGGGATGACGGGAAGACTCGAGCATTTCGCAGCCAAGTGGAATCACGTGGCGTCGCACAAATGCGGCTAAAACACATGGATAGAGCGGGATGCACGGTTCACTTTGAACGCATCCCGCTCTAGCGCAGTAAAGACGCTTGTACTTAGCCGGCGTGACGCAGGCTTATTCCGCTGCCCTTGTCGAACAGCACCACCTTGTCCGGGTTCCAGGCAAAGCGCACCGGCTGCTCTATCTGGACGTCGGTCCTGGCAGGCACGGTGGCGCGCAGCATGGCGTCGCCGACCCGCAGCGTCAGGATCTTCTCGACGCCATGGTTCTCGACGTCATGGACCCGCGCCTCGACCGGCGCGCCGGTCTCGAGATAGACGTCCTCGGGACGAATACCGAAGACGAGCGGGCGACCGTCGGTCGCCGCGCCCGTCTTTAGCCCCCACGAAGTCTTGGCACCCCCCGAAGTCTTGGCACCCCCTGCAAACGGCAATTCGAAATTGAGCGGCGCCATCACCGCACGTCCGTTGACGAGCTTGCCGTCGATGAGATTCATCGGCGGCGAGCCGACGAAGCTTGCCACGTAGGTGTCGCGCGGATTGTTATAGATCTCGTACGGCGTGCCGGTCTGGACGATGCGGCCATGGTTGAGCACGCCGACCTTGTCACCCATCGACATCGCCTCGATCTGATCATGCGTCACGAACAGGAAGGTGGCGCCAAGCTGCATCTGCAGGTTCTTCAATTCGGTGCGCAGCGCCTCGCGCAATTTGGCGTCGAGCGCCGACAACGGCTCGTCCATCAGGAATACCCGCGGCTTGCGCACGATGGCGCGACCGATCGAGACGCGCTGCATCTCGCCGCCTGAAAGCCTGTCGGTCTTGCGGTCGAGCAGATGCTCGATCCTCAGCGTCCTGGCCGCGCGGTCGACACGATCCTTGATCTCGGCATCGGGCAGCCGGCGGATCTTCGGCTTCAGCGGAAATTCGAGGTTCTGGCGCACCGTATAGCGCGGGTACAGCGAATATTGCTGCAGCACCAGCGCCACGTCACGCTCGGCCGCGCCCCAGTCGGCGACATCGACGCCGTCGATGAAGACCTGGCCTTCGCTCGGTTTTTCCAGGCCGGCAATCATGCGCAGCGTCGTCGTCTTGCCGGCGCCGGTCTCGCCAAGCAGAACGAAGAACTCGCCATCGGCGATGTCGAGATCGAGCCCTGTCAAAGCAGTATGGTTGCCGAACTTCTTCGAGATGTTCTTGAGCTGGATGTGGGCCATCAGAGTCTCACTCCCAGCGATTTGCCGCTCGCCGTGTCGAAGAAATGCGCCTGGCTGGGATCGATTCTGACGAAGACTCTTTCGCCGGGGCCGCCGATGAAGCCGCTCTTGGTGCGCGCACGCAGCATCTTGGAGCCGACCTTGAGGTCGACGATGTCGAAGGACCCGAGCGGCTCGACGATCTGCGTCTCCACCGGCAGGAACCCCTCGGCGGCTTCGCGGCGGACGAGGACGCCTTCCGGCCGGATGCCGAGCGCGAGTTGGCTGCCGGCATGGCCGTTGAGCTTCGACAGCAAGGCGCGCGGGAATTCGAAACCGGCGGCCGCATCGCCGACCGTGACCGAGGCCGATGAGGCTTTCTCGGTCACCGAAGTGTCGGCGACGTTCATCACCGGGCTGCCTACAAATTGCGCGACGAAAAGATTCGCCGGGTGCGAATAGACCTCGTCCGGCGAGCCGACCTGCTGCAGCACACCTTCATGCATGATGACGATGCGGTCGGCGAGGCTCATCGCCTCGATCTGGTCGTGGGTGACGTAGATGCTGGTCGAGCCCTGCTTGATGTGCAGCCGCTTGATCTCGGCCCGCATCTCCTCGCGCAGCTTGGCATCGAGCGCCCCGATCGGCTCGTCCATCAGCATCGCCTTCGGCCGCCGCACCAAGGCTCGGCCGATCGCCACGCGCTGCATGTCGCCGCCCGACAGCGCCGACGGTTTCTTGGCGAGGAGATCGCTGATCTGCAGCGTCTTGGCGACCGAGCGCACCTCGCTGTCGATCTCGGCCTTGCTCTTGCGCGTCGCCCTGAGCGGAAAGGCGATGTTCTCATAGACGCTCATATGCGGATAGAGCGAGAACGACTGGAAGACCATGGCGATATCGCGATCGGCGGCCTTGAGGTGCTGGACCGGCTTGCCGTCGATGAGGATGTCGCCGCCGTCGATCGTCTCCAGCCCGGCAATCGCCCTGAGCGTCGTCGTCTTCCCGCAGCCCGACTGGCCGAGCAGCACGATGAACTCGTTGTCGTTGATCTTCAGGTTGAGGTCCTTGATGACCTGGACGGCGCCGAAATATTTCTGGACGCCTCGAAGCTCGATCTGGGTCAATGCTGTGCCCCCGGATTTGCCCCTTGCCCGGTGCCGGCCTTCTCCTCCGGCGCGATCTTGGAGGTGATGTTGAAGCCGATCAGGCCGATCAGGATAATGGTCACGCCATAGCTGTGCAGCAGCATGTTCCACGGCTGGCAGAGCGCGATGATACCGAGCACCATCAGCACCTGGCTGCCCGGTTCGAGATATTTCTGGTTGATGTCGCGAAAGCTCATTTGCGGATCGCTCCAAACGACATGCCGCGCAACAGGTGGTTGCGGAGCAGGAAGGTGAAGATCGCGACCGGCAGCAGGAACAGGAAGGTTCCGGCGGCAATCACCGTCCAGTCCGGCAGGCCGGAACCGATCTGGCTGGGGATGAAGGGCGGTGCTGTCTGGGCACGGCGGCTGGTCATGATCAGTGCGAAGGCATATTCGTTCCACGCCGTGATAAAGCAGAACACGGCGGTGGCGGCGATGCCGGTGGCGGCCTCGGGCAGCACGATCTTGAAGAAGGCCTCCATGCGCGTATAGCCGTCGACGAGGGCCGCCTCCTCATACTCCTTGGGGATCTCGTCCATGAAGCCCTTCATCAGCCACACCGAGAAGGACAGGTTGAAGGCGGTGTAAAGGATGATCAGGCCGATATGGGAATCGTTGAGGCCGACCGCCCGGTACATCAGGAACATCGGAATGGCGACGACCACCGGCGGCAGCATGCGTGTCGACAGGATGAAGAACAGTAGGTCCGCCTCGCCTTTTACCTTGAAGCGCGAGAACCCATAGGCGGTGAAGGTGCCCATGCCGACGGCCAGGACGGTCGAGGTTATGGCAACGATCAGTGAGTTCATGAAACGGCTCGGATAGCCCGACCACTGCACCTGGCCCTTGCCGTCGCGCACGATCTTTTCACCCCCATTGAAGACGACGCGCTCCCACCACGGCGCAGCCGCGTACTCCTCCGGCGACGGCGGGCTGCGCAGCTGCGAACGCTTGGTGAACAACTTGACGAAGGGCGATATCTCCGGCTGGAAAACCACCGTCGGCGGAATGGTGGTGGCGAGGTTGCGCGGCTTGAACGCCGTCGAGGCGATCCAGTAGATCGGCGCCAGGAAGATGATCGTCACCAGCAGGACAGCGACGATGGCGACCCGGTTGAAGGTGATTTCGGAAGAAGTGCGGACTGCGGCCATCTCAGCGCTCCTTCACCTTGTTGAGGTATTTGACATAGATGTTGGTGATCGCCAGGACCATGATCAGCACGATGTAGGCGAGCGCGCAGGAACGCCCGGTCTGCCATTCCTGGAACGCCATCTTGTAGAGCCGGATCGAGATCAGCTCGGCCGTCGGCTGGCTGGTCAGGATATAGGCGAGGTCGAAGGTCTTGAACGCCTCCATGGTGCGGAAGATGACCGCGATCATCAGGATCGGTGCAACCAGCGGCAGCGTTATGCGGAAGAAGGTGTAGAACGGCCCGGCCCTGTCGATCGCGGCTGCCTCGTAGAGATGCTTGGGCACGGCCGACAGGCCGGCCAGCGACAACAGCATGACGAAGGGCGACCACATCCAGATGTCGGTCAGCGCGACCGCATAGAGCGCCATTTTCGGATTCGACAGCCATTCGAAGGTGCCGAGGCCCAGCGCATAATTGATGATGCCGAAGGACGGATCGTAGAGCAGCTTCCAGAACAGGCCGACGACGGCCATCGACAGCATCATCGGCAACAACAGGAGCGTCGTCAGCAGGCCCTTGAGCGGAATGTCGCGATTGAGCAGCATGGCCACGCCGAAGCCGACGAGCAGCTGGCCGGCGACCGAGATGATGACGTATTTTGCGGTGATGGCGAAGTTGGACCAGACATAGGGATCGCTGAGCAGGTCGCGATAGTTTTGCAGCCCGACGAAATTCGCCGCCGCGCTGGTCGAGGCGCGGAAATCGGTGAACGAATAGCCCAGCGAATAGATCAGCGGGAAGATGTTGAAGACGATCAGAAACAGGATCGTCGGGATGATGAAGAGATTGCGGATCGAAATGTCGCTTAGACCGCGAGCGGCGGCCCGCGAGGACCTGTCCAGCGTGGTGATCATCGTGGTCGCCAAGACTCTGCTCCCGGTTCAAAAATCAGAAAAAGAAACGGAGGAGGCACGAACGCCCCCTCCGTGAAACTTCATACTTATTGGCCGCGGCCGTATTTCTTGAAGGTCGCGTTCCAGTCGGCTGCCAGTGCGTCCAGCGTCTCCTTGGCGGTGCCTTCGCCGCCGATCATGTAAGGATAGATGCGCTGGTTAAGCTGCTGCAGCAGTTCCGCGTATTCCGGAACCGCCCAGAAGTCCTTGACCTTGAACATGGTCTCGTAGAACGCCTTGTTGTAGGGCGTGGCGTTCTGGAATTCGGGCGACTTGAGCACGGCGGCACTGCAGGTGTAGCCGCCGAGCGCTGCCCATTTCTTCTGGGTCTCGTCCTTGATGAACCATTCCAGGAACTTCGTCGCCTCTTCCTGCTTCTGCGAGTAGGAAACGATGGAGATGCCCTGACCGCCGAGTGCGGCGAACTGGTCGCCGCCAGGTCCGGCTGGATTGGCGAAGAAGCCGGTGTTCTTGGCGTTCGGGTTCGACGCCTCGTTGATCAACGAGGGGAAGAACGCGAAGTAGTTCATGCTCATCGCGGCCAGGTTTTCAGTGATCGCCTGGTTGTCCTCGACGAAGAACGACTTGGCCCAGCCCGGAGGCGTGAACTTGTAGAGTTCCTTGTAGGCGTCGAGCGCCGCGATCGCCTTGTCGGAGTTGATGAAGCCATCGACCTTGTAGGTCTTATAGTCACCCAGCTCGCCGCCGAAGGAGAACAGCGCGTTTTCGAAGCCCATCGCCATCGCGTCATAGGAATTGTCGGTGTAGATGGCGATGCCGTATTTTTTCTGGTCCGGCCGGTAGAAGAATTCGGCGATGTCGCGTAGCGCCTTGAAATCCTTCGGCACGTCGAGATCGTAGCCATACTTGGCCTTGAAGGCTTCCTTTTCCTTGGGGTCTTCGAACCAGTCCTTGCGATAGGACCAGCCGACGGCGTCGCCTTCGAGCGGAATGGCCCAGTACTTGCTGCTGCCGCCCGGATATTCGGCATAGTATTTCACCGTGGCCGGTGCCATCACTTCACCGACCTTGTGCTTGTTGAAGAACTCGGTCAGGTCGACATAGTGGCCACCGGTCGAGCCGGCACCGAGCCATTGCGAGTCGCCGACGACCATATCGTAGGCGTCGCCATGGGCGTTGAACTCGGTGAAGGCCTTGGTCTGGAAGTCGGGCCACGGTGTGGTTTCCACCGTGATCTTGACGCCGGTTTCCTTCTCGTACTCGTTGCCGAGTTCCTGCAGGTAATTGGCCGGATCCCATTCCGCCCAGAAGATTGTAAGTTCCTTTTCCTGCGCGTAGACGGACGTTCCGCAGGTGAGCACTAGGCCGATACCAGCAAGCAAGCTGGTCATTGTCTTGCGCATAATGATTTCCTCCCTTGTGCGCATTCTACCGCGTCATGCGAGCCGGCGGCGAGGCCGGCCCTGGTAGTCCTCCCGTGACGGCACCGTTCCGGTTTTTGAGCCTCCTCGTTCGACCGAAACGGATCTTAGCCTTCACCCTTTGATCCGCTTTATTTGTCCTGATCTGGTATTACCAATTTCAGACGAACGTCAAGCTCTTTCTTGGACGGTGGCGGACACGCAGACAAGTTGGTTTCTGCGATATCTGTCTGTTTTCCCTGAATTTTCCTACTCCTTGATACATAAGTGCCTTGCTTAGGCCGCTGCATCGCTAGTAGCACAAATGGTCAGGTTGAAAATCTGGTCGAACCAGATTGGCCTCATCTAACGGCCCTCGTCGGCGCGATCTCGTCACCTTCAGCCATCGATTCCGTCACCGCCGCACGCACCAGTGCGCCGGCCGCCCATTGCGCAACCGACATCGTACTGCGGCTATCCAATCCCCATATATCCTTTAAAACGATCAGCACCTCAACACCGAAGATCAATGACAGCGCCTGCGCGAGCCGCTTGAATTCGCGCGGCGGCAACCGGCCTTTGAGTGGCGCGATCGCATCTTTCAAAAGATCGACGCGATGGCCGCGCGTGAAGGCAGGTTCGCCGTCAAGCGTGCCTGCCTGTCGCTGCGCCCACTGGTCGAGCGACAGTTTCAGCGCCGCCTTGAACGTCGCTTCGAAGACCTCGATGCGCGGCATGGCGGTCTCGAACAGCTCGGCGACCCGGCGCTCGGGATCGGCAGAGCTCGATTTCCACGTAAGGATCGGCCCAAGCCCCTCATCGACCACCGCCTGCACCAACGCCGCCTGGCTCGGAAAATACCGATAGGCGGTGGCGCGCGAGACCTCCGCTGCCTCCGCCACCTCGCTGACGGAGGGCGTGGCGCCCGCCTGCATCAGCTTTGTCGCCGTCTCCAGCATGAGACGCCTGGTGCGCGCGCGGGCCCCGCGCTCTACCTGGGGGTTCGGCCCTTGGCTGGCATCGTCGTCCATTGCCGCTTGTTGACGTGAGACATTCATGTCAATACGATACGCGTGTCTCAAAAAATTGCAATGGCCCTTCGCGCCGTCGAACGGCCGGGCAAAAAGGGGCGGCAGCGCCGAGCACGCCCAAGACCGGGGAAACGCGATGAAGCGCATCTATGTGGTGGGCACCGCCGACACCAAGGGCGAGGAACTCGCATTTCTGGCCGATGCGGTCGCGGCTACCGGCGCTTCGATTGCCCGTGTCGACATCGGAACACGCGGCGCGACCGTGCCGGTCGATGTTTCGGCAGACGAGGTCGCCAGCCACCATTCCGAGGGTCGCAATGCCGTGCTCGGCGTCGACGATCGCGGCACCGCGGTGGCGGCGATGGCTGCCGCCTTTGCCCGGTTTGTCCAGTCGCGCAGCGATATTGCCGGGATTATCGGCATTGGCGGCGGTGGCGGCACCTCGATCATCACCGCAGGCATGCGCACGCTGCCGCTCGGTCTGCCCAAGATCATGGTTTCGACGTTGGCCTCGGGTGACACCGCGCCTTACGTCGACGTCTCCGACATCGTCATGATGCCGTCGGTGACCGACATGGCCGGCCTCAACCGGCTTTCGCGTGTCGTGCTGCACAATGCCGCCCAGGCGATATCAGGCATGGCGACAAAGCCGGCGCCGCCGCCCGAGGGCAAACCGTCGCTCGGCCTCACCATGTTCGGCGTCACCACGCCATGCGTGACCGCGATCGCCGATGAGCTTCGTTCGACTTATGACTGCATGGTCTTTCATGCCACCGGCACCGGCGGCCGCACCATGGAAAAATTGGCCGACAGCGGCCTGTTGTCAGGCGTCATCGACATCACAACGACCGAAGTCTGCGACTTGGTGCTTGGCGGCGTGCTGCCGGCGACCGAAGATCGCTTTGGCGCCATCGCCCGCACCGGGCTGCCTTATGTCGGCTCGGTCGGCGCGCTCGACATGGTCAATTTCTGGGCGCCGCCGACAATTCCGGAACGCTATCGCGGCCGGCTGTTCTATGAGCACAATCCAAACGTCACACTGATGCGCACCACTGCCGACGAAAGCAGAACGATCGGCGAATGGATCGGCACAAGGCTGAGCCTCTGCCAGGGTCCGGTTCGTTTCCTCATTCCGGAGAAAGGCGTGTCGGCGCTCGACATTGAAGGCGGCGCCTTCTTCGACCCTGAAGCCGATGCCGCTTTGTTCGAGGCGATCGAGCGTACCATCAAACCCGCCAAAACGCGGCGCGTGCTGCGCCTGCCGCTTCATATCAACGACCCCGAATTCGCCTGGGCTGCCACAACGGCCTTCCTCGACATCGCCAGACAGTGAGACACCAAGACATGGCCGCCATACCGCGCAAGAAAATCCTGGAGAAATTCCGCAAGATGATCGCGGACGGCGTGCCGATCGTCGGCGGCGGTGCCGGCACCGGCCTGTCGGCCAAGGCAGAGGAAGCCGGCGGCATCGACCTGATCATCATCTACAATTCCGGCCGCTACCGCATGGCCGGGCGCGGCTCGGCCGCCGGCCTGCTCGCCTATGGCAACGCCAACGAGATCGTCAAGGAAATGGCCTACGAAGTGCTGCCGGTAGTGAAGAAGACGCCGGTGCTGGCCGGCGTCAACGGCACCGATCCCTTCGTCATCATGCCGCTGCTTTTGGCCGAGTTGAAGACGATGGGCTTTTCCGGTGTGCAGAACTTTCCGACCATCGGCCTGTTCGACGGCCAGATGCGGCAGAGTTTTGAAGAAACCGGCATGGGCTTCGGGCTCGAGGTCGACATGATCGCCGAGGCTCACAAACTCGACCTGTTGACCACGCCCTATGTCTTCAACCCAGACGAGGCGCGCGCCATGACAACAGCTGGCGCCGACATCGTCGTCGCCCATATGGGGGTGACCACCGGCGGCTCGATTGGCGCGACATCGGCTAAATCGCTGGACGACTGTGTGAGCGAGATCGACGCCATCGCCAAAGCGGCACGCTCAGTGCGCGAGGATATGATCCTGCTTTGCCATGGCGGGCCGATCTCGATGCCGGACGACGCCAGATATATTCTCGAGCGCTGCAAGGGCCTACACGGGTTCTATGGCGCCAGTTCGATGGAGCGGCTGCCGGCGGAAGCCTCGATCGCCAGGCAGACGGCGGATTTCAAGGCCGTTACGTTCGGCGCTGCGTAGAGACCAGCAAAAAGAAGGGTGGGACGATGACCGACAACAGCAAGGTATTCGTATATCCAAAAGACGTCAGCGCCTTCGGCTTCGACTGGGGCAGGCTGTCGCTGACGGTCGCTCCCGAAGTGAACGGCGCAAAGCGATTTTCCGGTGGTGTCGTCGACCTACCGTCAGGCAAAGGCCATACGCGTCATAACCATCCGGGTGCGGAGGAGATCATCTTTGTCATCTCAGGCAATGGCGAGCAGATGGTCGAAGACGAGAAAGGCAACCCGGTCGTCGAGAAAGTCGGCCCCGGCTGCACCATCTATGTGCCGGAAAGCCGCTTCCACTCGACGCTCAATACCGGCGACGGGCCGATGCAGCTTTTCGTCGTCTATTCGCCGACCGGGCCGGAACTGGCGTTGCGGGAGTTGCCGGATTTCAGGTTGATCCCGCCGGGCAGATAATGTCAGAGGCTGAGGCCAATCTTCATCGCACGAGCGACCCTTGCTAGGTTGTTAGTATCGCTCCCCAGAGCGAGCCTATCCGGCAAAGTGGGGACATCGCGCTCTGATCGGAAAGCATCCGGCGAAGGTAAGCGCGCCACCCAATAGGACAAACAGTTTTCCGCTGCCTCTGGACCAAGCTGCCAGAGTACAAATCGAACAGCATTTTCAGGGAACATGAAGCCCGGAACTTCAGAACATGCGACCTGTTCGGCTAGTTTGCGCGGAACGTCGAAACGTTCGAAGAGCGGCAGGACAGTCGTTTGGATGTTGGCAACGATGTTCGCGATTTCAGCCTGGCGGGTATGCGGGTTTGCGATGTTCCATGTCCGCCAATGATGCGGGGTTCGCAAATTGCCAAGCTGTCCACCGGCGACCCAATCGCTGGCACTGGCGGGCCAAGCGCTTCGCTCGTCCCACTCCTTTATTGCCTTGCTGTAGACCGACGCATGCACGACGAGTTCGACGTACTCGCCGCCGACGTTCAGATAGTTTGATTGAAAGGAGATTTTGAATACCCAGTCGCCGGCCCGACGACTCGCATGAGGACCGCTTTTCGCAAAGCGGAACCCAATCGGTTCGAACTCCATGGAGATCTGCTCGCACCCGTCGATAAAGACCTGCTTGGGCAGTTCGCGTTCCATATCGGCAAATGCTCGCTGGCGTGACCAATTATTTGCTCGGACGAGGTAATCTCAAGAACGGGCTAGGTAACCAGCGCCTAAGCCGCCCCCGCCCCTGTTCCAGCCCCGGCCCCGATCGCCGAACATGACGTAACCGGCATCGGTCACCGCCACCGTGTCCTCCAGCTTGATGAAGCCGCGCGTCGGGTGGAGCATGGTCGTCTCGACCGAAAGCACCATGTTCTTCTCCAGCGGCTTTGCGGCATAGGTGCCTTCATAGGTCACCGGATGGTTGGTCATCAGGAACGGCGCTTCATGCGTGATCAGCCCCATGCCATGCGCGAAGAAATCAGTATAGGCCGCAACCTTGGATTTCTTCAGAACGCCTTCGGCACGAGAAATCATGTCACCGCCCAGCGTGCCCGCCTTGACCTTGGAGAAGGCCGCCTGCTGCACTGCCTCGATCTCGGCCAGCAGATCCTCGAGTTCGGCGTCAGGGTCGCCCAGCACGCCCATGCGGCAAAGATCGCCGATATAGCCGTGGTAGTTGCCGCCGGAATCGATCGACATCACCTCGCCCTTCCTCCACGCCTGCGGCGAGGCGGCGCGGTTGTGGCTGGAGCCTAGCGTCAACAGGCAATATTCGAAATGCGCGCCGCGATTGGTCTCCTCGCGCCTGAGCTGTTCGATGATCTCGCTCTTGGTCGTGCCTTCGCGTGCCCAGCCGATGGTCGCCAGCATGGAATCGGTGATCAGCTCCGAAGCGATGCGCAGCTTTTCCAGCTCCGCCTCGGTTTTGATTGCCCGCATGCGCTCCAGCATATCAGTCGCATCGATCAGCTTGGCATCCGGCAGCGCGTTGCGGATCAGCATATAGGCGTCGGACGGCAGGAAGGCGGGCTCGATGCCGATGCGGGCATTGCCCTTGCCGATCTTTCGCAAATGCTCGACCGCCAGATTGGCGGCATCGAGCGTACCCCAGCAGGCGGCATGCAGTGTCGGCGTCCAGAACGGATGATTCTGGTGCTCGCCGCCTTCCATGCGGTTGCCGATATAGGCGGCATGCTCCGGCCCACCTTTCTCATAGACGACGACAGGCAGATAACGGCTGTGGCCGATTGCATCCATGGCGGCGAAGAAGATGAACTTGTAGCCGCCAAGCAGATATTGCGTGTTGTGCTTGGAGGTGGCGAGCAGCACGTCGATGCCGGCCTCCTCCATCAGCCCGTCCACCCTGGCCTGGTCGAACGGCACGCTGCCGACGGCATTCTTGCCCGGGGCAATGTTCATGTCTCTCTCCCTGAAATCCCTTAGCCGGCCGCTCGCCGGCACCGGCTTTTCCGGCTCTGAACCTCGGCTATGCTTAAATCTGCATCATTTTGCCCGATCTGGTCCAGCCAGAACGGGCGAACCAGCCCCAAAAGCTGCTCCACCTGCTGCACTTTACTCCAGTCTGGTCCTGCTAGAACCGCGCGTCGAACCGTTTTCTGTACAACTGGTCCAGCGGACGGAAATTTCAAAGCCACGTAGAGATGCGCCAATTCCGTCTTTGGCGAAACCCCGCACAAGGCCCATAATCAGCTTTGCAGGATGCTTACGAGCGTCCGAGGGGTACGGCGGACCCGGCCGGGTCCGCGGAGAGGACGGAGTTCGATCATGCCAGAGTTCACCATTTCCAGACGTACAATGCTGGCCGGTTCGGCATTGCTGTTGGCCTCCACCGCCATGCCGACGATCGGCTCGGCGCAGACGCCGAGAAAGGGCGGACGACTGGTTGTCGCCGCCGATTCCGAGCCGCGCAATCTCAATCCGGCGATTGTCGCCTCGAACGGCGTCTTCTTCATCTCGAGCAAGATCGTGGAAACCTTGGCCGAGGCCTCCTTCGGCGGCAAGGACGGGCTCGATCCGCGCCTGGCGCTCAGCTGGGAAGGTGCCGCCGACGGCCTGTCGGTTACGTTCAAACTGCGCGAGGGCGTCAAATGGCATGATGGGAAGCCATTCACCTCAGCCGATGTCGCCTTCTCGGCGCTGCAGGTCTGGAAGCCGCTGCAGAATCTCGGCCGCACCGTGTTCAAGGATCTGGAGGCGGTCGACACGCCGGACGAAACCACCGCCGTGTTCAAATTCGCCAAGCCGACACCGTTCCAGCTGATCCGCAACGCCTTGCCGGCGCTGAGCAGCGTGGTGCCCAAGCACATCTACGAGACCGGAAAGATCGAGGATAACCCGGCCAACAACGCCCCTGTCGGCACCGGACCGTTCAAATTTGCCGAACACAAGCCCGGCGAATATTACCGGCTGGAGAAGAACACCGACTATTGGGGCAAGGACGAGCCCTATCTCGACGAGATCATCTATCAGGTGCTGCCGGACCGCACGTCGGCGGCCAGCGCCCTGGAAGCCGAAGAGATCCAGCTCGCCGCCTTCTCCGCCGTGCCCCTGGCCGATCTCGACCGCATCTCCAAAGTGCCCGGTCTCAAGGTGATCACCAAGGGTTATGAAGGGCTGACCTACCAGCTCGTCGTCGAGATCAATCATCGCCGCAAGGAGCTGGCCGACCTGAAAGTACGCCAGGCGATCGCTCACGCCATCGACAAGGATTTCGTCGTCAAGACGGTATTCCTTGGCTATGCCGCCACCGCCACTGGCCCGGTGCCGAAAAACGACCCGCAATTCTACACCGCCGACGTGCCGACCTACGCCTTCGACGTCGCCAAGGCCAACGCCTTGCTTGACGAGGCCGGCTACAGCCGGGGCGATGACGGCAAGCGCTTTTCACTGAGATTGCTGCCGGCGCCTTACTTCAACGAAACCAAGCAGTTCGGCGACTATCTGCGCCAGGCGCTCGCCGCCATCGGCATCGACGCCCAGCTGGTCAACAACGACTCGGCCGCGCATATCAAGGCGGTCTACACCGACCACGCCTTCGACCTCGCGGTCGGGCCGCCGGTGTTCCGCGGCGATCCGGCGATCTCGACCACCATCCTGGTGCAGAGCGGCATTCCCGACGGCGTGCCCTTCTCCAACCAGGGCGGCTACAAGAACGCCGAACTCGATGCCCTGATCGCCAAGGCATCGGAGACGCTCGACACCGCCGCCCGCACCGAACTCTACAAGGAGTTCGAGAGGAAAGTTGCCGCCGACCTGCCGCTGATCAACGTCGCCGAATGGAGTTTCATCAGCGTCGCCCGTGATACGGTCAACAACATCGCCAACAACCCGCGCTGGGCGGTATCGAACTGGGCGGACACTTGGCTGGAGGGGTAAGAAAGTCTCTCCAGACTTGCGCGCCGTTTGTGTGGGTGCTCAGCTTCAGCGATGAGAGCTTTTTCGCGCCCCCCTCTGTCCTGCCCTCTTTGCCACCACTTGGCATCTCCCCCACGAAGGGGAAGATCGGCTGTCATTGTCGCTTTCGCCAATCTCCAGCGTTGCAAGACGGCCGGCAACGCCGAAACTGCCAATCTCCCTCCTTGTGGGGGAGATGTCCGGCAGGACAGAGGGGGGC
Organism: Mesorhizobium sp. M0663; assembly: GCF_040320585.1. Lineage (NCBI taxonomy): Bacteria > Pseudomonadati > Pseudomonadota > Alphaproteobacteria > Hyphomicrobiales > Phyllobacteriaceae > Mesorhizobium > Mesorhizobium sp. M0663. The sequence goes on along the minus strand of NZ_JAMYPX010000001.1, from coordinate 89,412 downwards.
GCCGTAGAGGGCGGCACCGAAGACTTGGCTCTCCTATCGGCGTTGCGCCATGACCCGCGCCGTCATCCTCCTTCGCCGCCGTCTCGTCGGCAGCATCTTCGTGCTGCTGATTGTCGTCATCGGCACGTTCCTGTTGCTCGAAGCCGCTCCCGGCGACGCGGTCGATGCCTACATCGTCTCGACCGGAGGCGACGTCGGCATGATCGAGCTGTTGCGTCACCGCTGGGGGCTCGACCAGTCGGAGCTGACACGGCTCGCCAATTACCTTTGGGCGCTGCTGCATCTCGATCTCGGCCAATCGGTCACCTTTTCGCGGCCGATCCGCGATGTCATCCTCGAGCGCCTGCCCAACACGCTGCTGTTGATGGGCAGCGCCACCGCGCTCTCCTTCGGCCTCGGCTCGGCGCTCGGCATCTATGCCGGCGCCAGTCCCGGCAGCTTCCGCGATCGCTTCCTCTCCATCGGTTCGCTGGCGCTCTATGCCGTGCCGGGCTTCTGGCTCGGGCTTGTGCTGATCATTGTCTTCGCCGTCGACCTGCGCTGGTTTCCGATCGGCGGCATCGAGAGTATCGCCTCGGCCAAGACCGGCCTCGGTCGTGCCGCCGATATCGCCCGCCATCTCGTCCTGCCGGTTTCGGCGCTCGGCTTCATTTATCTCGCGCTCTATCTGCGCATGATGCGCGCCGGCATGGCCGAGGTGTGGCGACAGGACTTTGTGCTGGCCGCCCGCGCCAGGGGACTTTCCCGCCGCCGCATCGTGCTCGCCCATGTCGCCCGCAACGCACTGTTGCCGCTGGTCACCATGCTCGGCCTGCAATCCGCGCAGATGCTGGGCGGCAGCGTCGTGATCGAGAGCGTCTTTTCCGTGCCCGGCCTCGGCCGGCTGGCGCAGGAAGCGGTGGCCGCGCGGGATACCCCACTACTGCTCGGCATTATTCTCACCAGCGCTGTCCTGGTCGTCATTATCAACCTTCTCGTCGACATCGCCTACGTCTTCCTCGATCCGCGCGTCGGGGCCAGTGAGGCCAGCGCATGAGTCCACTTGCCCGCTTCCTGCGCACGCCGGAGGCTGTCGCCGGCGCGGTCATCCTGGCGGCGCTGTTTGCCATGGCGCTTGCTGCACCTTTGTTCTTTCCCGGCGATCCGCAGGCGATTGCCGGACCGGCATTGCTGCCGCTCTTCCAGGATTGGTCGCTGCCGCTCGGCACCGACCGGCTCGGCCGCGACGTGCTAGCCGAGCTCTTCCATGGCGCCCGTACCTCGCTGGCGGTCGGGCTGGCAGCAGCAGCCGCCGCCCTTGCCATCGGCGCCGTGATCGGCACCGTGGCCGGCTTTGCTGGCGGCCTTGTCGACGAGATGCTGATGCGCATCACCGACGCGTTCCAGACCGTCCCAGCCTTTCTGCTGGCTTTGGCTTTCGTCAGCATCGTCGGGCCGTCGCTCGGCGTCGTCGTCGCTGCGATCGCGCTGGGCGCCTGGATCGGACCGGCACGCGTGGCGCGGGCCGAAGTGCTGTCGATCCGCGAGCGCGATTTTGTTGCCGGCGCCCGCGTCATCGGCATGCATCCGCTGGAGATCGCCTTTCGCGAGGTGCTCCCCAATGCGCTGCCGCCGGTAATGGCTTTGTCGTCGGTGATCGTCGCCGCGGCGATTCTCACCGAAGCGGCATTGTCCTTTCTCGGCCTCGGCGATCCCAACCGGGTTACCTGGGGCGGCATGATCGCCGAAGGCCGCGCCGTGCTGCGCACCGCGCCCTTCCTGTCGATCATTCCGGGCGTAGCGCTCGTGCTCACCGTGCTCGGCGTCTATCTCGCCGGCGAAGGCGTCGTCGAGACCACGGCGATGAGGAGGAGCCTGTCGTGACGGCGCTTGCTTCGATCCGCAATCTGACGGTGACCTATCGCCGCGACGGCGCCGAGGTAGCGGCGCTGAAGAATGTCGGCTTCGACATCACCGCCGGCGAGCGCTTTGCCATCATCGGTGAAAGCGGTTCGGGCAAGAGCACGCTGGCGCTGGCCATTGCCGGCCTGCTGCCGGCCACCGCCAGGATCGAAGGCCGCATCGATTGGCTCTTGCGTCCGCCGCCAATGTTTGGTGCCAAGGCACCCCACTCTGTCCTGCCGGACATCTCCCCCTCAAGGGGGGAGATCGGTAGTTTCGCAGCCGGTTCCTTTCCGCCAGCTTCGGTGATTGGCGAAGGCAGAGATGAAAGCGCAATCTCCCCCCTTGAGGGGGAGATGTCCGGCAGGACAGAGGGGGGCGCGACAGAGCGCCGACCATTCGTCATTGCGACAAGCCACACCCCCATCGGCGGCCGCGATATCGGCTTCGTTTTCCAGGACCCATCCGCCAGTCTCGACCCGGTGATGCCAATCGGCAAGCAGATCGCGGAAGTCGCGTGCACTCATCTCGGCCTCAGTTGGCGAGACGCCTATGCCAAGGCAAAAACCCTGCTCGAGCGCGTCCGCCTGCCCGATCCGGACGCTGCCCTCTGCGCCTTTCCACACCAGCTCTCGGGCGGCCAGAAGCAGCGTGTCGCCATCGCCGCGGCGATCGCGGCCGGTCCGAGATTGCTGATCGCCGACGAGGCGACCAGCGCGCTGGATACGATCGTGCAGGCCGAGATCGTCGGGCTGATCCGGCGACTGGTGGCCGAGGACGGTATGACGCTGCTGTTCATCAGCCACGACATTGCGCTGGCCGCTGAGCTTGCAGAGCGCATCGCGGTGTTCCGGCATGGCGAGCTGCTCGAGCTCGGTTCGACAGCCCAAATCGTCAATGCGCCGCGTCACGCATACACTCGTGTGCTGCTTGACGCTCATCTCGGCCTCGACGCCGAGCCGCTGTTGCGAACATGACCGACCCGCTGCTCGCCGTTTCCGGCCTGACCAAACGATACAGTCGCAGCGGCAAGATCATCGCCGCGGTCGACGACGTTTCCTTCCACATCGACCCCGGCGAGACGCTGGCGCTGGCCGGACCTTCCGGCAGCGGCAAGTCGACGATAGCTCGTCTAGTGCTCCGGCTCATCGAAGTCGATACCGGCCGTATTGAATTTGAAGGCAGCGATTTCCTATCGCTGAACGGCGCTGCCTTGCGCGGCCGGCGCGCCCGTCTTCAGATGGTGTTTCAGGATCCGCTCGCCGCCTTGAACCCACGCGCCACAGTCGCCCGTGTGCTCGACGACCCCTTGCGCATCCATCACATTGCCTCTGGCCCCGAGCGCCCGCGCCATATTGCAGCTCTGCTGGAACGCGTCGGCCTCAGCCCCGGTCTCGCCGGCCGCGCCATTCACGAAATTTCCGGCGGCCAACGCCAGCGCGTTGCAATCGCCCGCGCCATCGCCACGAAACCGTCGCTGGTCGTGCTCGACGAGGCCGTGTCGGCGCTCGATGTTTCGGTGCGCGCGCAGATCCTGCAGCTGCTGCTTGACCTTCAACGCGAGGAACGCATCGCCTATCTGTTCATTTCGCACGATCTCGGTGTCGTCCGTGCCATCGCTCACCGGGTCACTATTCTGGAAGCCGGGCGCATTGCCGAGAGCGGCGATGCGCGCAGCGTAATCGACGCGCCGCAATCCGCGATCGGCAAGGCGCTGGTGGCGGCAGCGCCAAGACTGTCAAGGATCGAACGGGACGTATCATGACCGACGCCGAAGCCCGAGCCGAAACACTGTCGCGCGAACTCGATTCCGCCTTCCGCAACCGCGCCGATCTCTATCGTCTATTCCTCGACGAGCTAACCGCGGAGTTGGGCGCGGAAAAAGCCGAGGCGATCATGATCCGTATCATCGAACAACGCGGCAAGGAGGTTGCGGCGGCGGCCTTCGCCGATTTCGGCCCGAACGATGCACCGGCGATCGGCGAGGCGTTCCTCGCCGTCAGCCCGGATGGCGGCCGCATGTATCCGACCGACGTCGAACGCAGCCAAGGCCGCATCGCCTTCAAGGTCAAGCGCTGTCCGCTGAAGGACGCCTGGGTCGAAGCCGGCGTCGGCGACGAGAAGCTCGCCACGCTCTGCCGCATCGCCGGCGCCTTCGACCGCGGCCTGTTCGAGGCCACCGGAGTGCGCTTCGACAACGTCACCTGGACGCCGGGTCACGGTTCCGGCTGCTGCCACATCGCCTTGACCAACCGGGATGCCGGTTAGAGCTGCATCCATGCAGCACAGTTAGGTGCCGGCAGGACGTGGAACTCCGTCGCGGCGCGCGAGCTTCGGTGTTTGGCAGCACGCCCCAAAACAAAGAAACCCGGCGCCGTAAGGCTACCGGGGTTTTTGATGCTCGCATGCAAGGAATTTGGTTGCGGGGGCGGGACCTTCCTTGGTGTCTCGCTGTGCCTGCTTCGTGCGAGGCCTGACGGGGATCGAACCAATCGGCCAGCAAAACGAAAACGGCCCGCACAAGGCGGGCCGTTTTCGAATTTGGTTGCGGGGACAGGATTTGAACCTGTGACCTTCAGGTTATGAGCCTGACGAGCTACCGGGCTGCTCCACCCCGCGTCAACCCTAAAGGTAAGCCTTGGCTCACCGGATTCAAGCTTCCGCCAAATGAAAGGGCCGCTTTCGCGGCCCGGAGTCCCGTTGGCGGGCCTGTTCGTAAGGAGAAGATTAAACAACGTGCGCTTGGCAGACCTGGCAGCGACCTACTCTCCCGCGTCTTGAGACGAAGTACCATCAGCGCTGGAGCGTTTCACGGCCGAGTTCGGAATGGGATCGGGTGCAGCCGCTCCGCCATAACCACCAGGTCGGCAAAACGCACGTTGCTCGAGAAGCTGTTTTCTGTGCCATCCATCTCGGCGCAATCCAAGGATTGTCACCAGAAATGGGCATTAGGAATGAGAACGATCAAGCCGATCGAACTATTAGTACCGGTAAGCTTCAAGCGTTGCCGCTCTTCCACACCCGGCCTATCAACGTGGTCGTCTTCCACGGTTCTCAGGGAATACTCGTTTTAAGGTGGGTTTCCCGCTTAGATGCCTTCAGCGGTTATCCCGTCCGGATATAGCTACCCTGCTATGCGGCTGGCGCCACAACAGGTCCACCAGAGATCCGTCCATCCCGGTCCTCTCGTACTAGGGACAGATCCTTTCAATATTCCTACACCCACGGCAGATAGGGACCGAACTGTCTCACGACGTTCTGAACCCAACTCACGTACCGCTTTAAATGGCGAACAGCCATACCCTTGGGACCTGCTCCAGCCCCAGGATGCGATGAGTCGACATCGAGGTGCCAAACAACCCCGTCGATATGGACTCTTGGGGGTCATCAGCCTGTTATCCCCGGCGTACCTTTTATCCGTTGAGCGATGGCCCTTCCACGCGGGACCACCGGATCACTATGACCGACTTTCGTCTCTGCTCGACTTGTCAGTCTCGCAGTCAGGCAGGCTTATGCCATTGCACTCAGCGAACGATTTCCGACCGTTCTGAGCCCACCATCGCGCGCCTCCGTTACTCTTTAGGAGGCGACCGCCCCAGTCAAACTACCCACCATACATTGTCCCGGACCCGGATAACGGGCCGCGGTTAGACATCCATAGTGATAAGGGTGGTATTTCAAGGGTGGCTCCACCTGAGCTGGCGCCCAGGTTTCAAAGCCTACCACCTATCCTACACATGCCACTACGAATGCCAATGTAAAGCTATAGTAAAGGTGCACGGGGTCTTTCCGTCTAACCGCAGGAACCCCGCATCTTCACGGGGAATTCAATTTCACTGAGTCTATGCTGGAGACAGCGGGGAAGTCGTTACGCCATTCGTGCAGGTCGGAACTTACCCGACAAGGAATTTCGCTACCTTAGGACCGTTATAGTTACGGCCGCCGTTTACTGGGGCTTCGATTCAGAGCTTGCACCCCTCCTCTTAACCTTCCAGCACCGGGCAGGCGTCAGACCCTATACGTCGTCTTGCGACTTCGCAGAGCCCTGTGTTTTTGATAAACAGTCGCTACCCCCTGGTCTGTGCCACCCTCCCATGCTTGCGCATGAAAGGGTCACGCTTCTTCCGAAGTTACGCGTGCAATTTGCCGAGTTCCTTCAGCATAGTTCTCTCAAGCGCCTTGGTATACTCTACCAGTCCACCAGTGTCGGTTTCGGGTACGGTCTATAAGGAGGAGCTATTTCCTGGAACCACGCAGCAGCCCTTTCAATCCGATAAGATTGGACTACCTCAATGATCCGTCACTTCCTCCAGGCCCACGAATATTAACGTGGTTCCCATCGTCTACGCATTTCTGCCTCGACTTAGGGGCCGGCTAACCCTGCTCAGATTAGCTTTAAGCAGGAACCCTTGGACTTTCGGCGGGGGAGTCTCTCACTCCCCTTACGTTACTCATGTCAGCATTCGCACTTCTGATACCTCCACCACCCCTCACGGGTATGGCTTCATCAGCTTACAGAACGCTCCGCTACCGCTTGCATTGCTGCAAACCCTAAGCTTCGGTGTATGGCTTTAGCCCCGTTACATTTTCGGCGCAAAGACCCTTATTTAGACCAGTGAGCTGTTACGCTTTCTTTAAATGATGGCTGCTTCTAAGCCAACATCCTGGTTGTTTTGGGATCCTCACATCCTTTCCCACTTAGCCATAACTTGGGGACCTTAGCTGTAGGTCAGGGTTGTTTCCCTTTTCACGACGGACGTTAGCACCCGCCGTGTGTCTGCCGACTATTACTCCCAGGTATTCGGAGTTTGGTTAGGTTTGGTAATCCGGTGAGGACCCCTAGCCCATCCAGTGCTCTACCCCCTGGGGTATTCGGTCGACGCTCTACCTAAATAGATTTCGCGGAGAACCAGCTATTTCCGAGTTTGATTGGCCTTTCACCCCTAGCCACAAGTCATCCCGAACTATTGCAACAGTTATGGGTTCGGTCCTCCAGTAAGTGTTACCTTACCTTCAACCTGCTCATGGCTA